>DAXT01000025.1 GCA_002506535.1 Methanothrix harundinacea | reverse complement strand
GATTGTTTGAACTTCTATATAAACTAAATCCTTGAATTCAGCGAATCCCGTTAAAATGATGGCAAAAGTCCACAGGAAGCCTCCCAAGATCTATCAGGCGTTGAAGAACGTTCACGGGATCGCGACTATGGTGGTCCTCGAATTTGGCTCGGTTGATGTGACCGAACATCGGAAGGACCGCTTCCATGCCTCCATTATGGTTCCAAAGCTTGCCTGATCGCCTATTTTCATCTTCGAAATCCTGTGACAACTCTCATTATAGCAGACTATATAGAATTGCGGCGGCTCACCTGGCAACAGGTGCTGCTGGATATCCGATGAAAATATGGATTATATCAAAAAATGATGATATCAAATATATAAAAATTTTTCATAGATATTGGAGGGGGCGCCGCCCGACCTCGCCGCTTCAATAGATCGCGTTCTGGTATAGGAGGACGCCCCAGAGGGCGCCGAGGGCCCCGATCGCCGCCGCAGATCGCCGCAGGCCGAGATCGTAGTAGGTGATCCCCACCGCCACCATGATGCCGACGTTCATCAAGGCGGTGGCGGGCTCGATCGCCCCGGTCCTATTCACAAAGCCGCTCCATACCTGGGGGAGGAGGGCGAAGACTCCCATCACCGATGCCAGAGATCACCCCTTCACCCTCGACCCCCCCGGCGGCAGGAAGCTGACGATCAGATCGACGGAGGCGACGGACTTGAGATACCTCCTGTCTTCCTCCTTCTCGGCGAAGGACCGGTAGATCCTCTTCGCCAGGTCCTCGGGGCTGTACTCGCCGGGCTCGACCTCGACGATCGGATCGGCCTTCGGCTTCACCGCCGAGACGGGGCCGCCGATGAGCTGATCGTTCGCGATCCCGATGGCTACGCCGACGGGAACGTCCCTATAATACCGCCGCTCGCCCCGGACGACGAAGGCCCCCTTCTTCAGAAACTCGCCGGGCTCGGGGGTCTTTGTCACCTGATCGGCAGCCACCAGGTAGCAGTCTCCCTCGAAAAGACCCGCCTTCCAGAGGCTGGAGTAGCTGACGGCGAACGAGGCCGCCTCCGTCAGGGTCTCCTCGGGGACCCCCTCCCCCAGGGTCTTGATGACGACCAGGGGGGCGCCCGGCGCGTCGGTGTGAAGGGCCAGGTCCCGCTTCTCTAAGTATTTGGCGTAGATCTCCTCGTTACTGGAGGCGTCCCTCCCGCCGATGACGAGAAACCCGTCCGAGGAGGTGAACCAGCGGAACCTCTCGTACCACTTCGGCTTTCTCCGCCGGAAGACCGCCCTCGTCTTCACCTTCTCGGGCCCCGCCCTCCTCTCGATGAGCCGGATCGTCTCCTCCAGGGCCTTCTGCGCCCCCTCTCGCTTCTTTGCCTGCTCCTTCGCCCGGTCGTAGTACCTCTGGGCGTTCTGGGGGACGGTGAGCTTTGAGTTCAGCTCCAGAACGGCTCCTATCGCCTCGCCCTTCCCCCCGGTATCGCCGACGGTTCCGCCACCGCCCCCGACCCCGTCGGCGGGGTCGTCGAGGCGGAGGCGCAGCTCTCCCTGGTAGTCGAGGGCGAGGATCTTCTCCGCGATGGGAAGGCCGCAGGTCCTTATCTTCGCCAGGATCTCGGAGTAGGTGAACCCTTTCTCGAAGCCTTTCGATATTGCGGCGAGGACCGCCTCCACCTCTGCGTACCTCTCGTAGATCTTCTCGCCGAGGCTTGCGTACTCCCGCTCCTTATCCCGGAACTCCTGGATCGACCGCTCCTGCATATCCCTTCTTCGCTCCAGGGCGGTCTTCGGCTTCGCCTCCTCACCTTCCGCCTCCTCGAGGGAGAAGAACTCGTCGAGGGCTTCGCTGAAGCTTCCAAACTCCCGCCTTTCGAGGTCGGCGTAGACGGCGAGGGGGGCGGGGACGACGTCGACGACCTCTTCGCGATCGAGGACGAGGTGGGGTTCGGTCTGGACGAGGCCGAAGACCTCGCCGAGGGCCCGGTGGACCCGGTCGATCTCCTCGCCCGTCAGGCTGTGAGCCGGCTGCGTCTTGTGCAGGCCAGCCCGGAGGCAGACCTCCTCGGCGTAGGTCCCCCCCATATTCAGACCCCGCACGAGGGTCCTCACCAGCTCCGAGTCGGAGGAGGCGAGGATGAAGGCGAGGTCGTTCTTCGAGACGGTCCGGGGGTCGAGCTGGTCCTCCCGGTACTGGTACTTCTCCCCCGCCAGGAGCTTTCTGTCCCGGAAGGCCAGCGGCCGCAGCGGCAGGACGATCCTCCCATAATCGTCGAGGAGGAGGACGTTCCCCTTGGGGAATATCTCGGCGATGATGATATACCGGTCGTCGCCCCGCTCGATCTCGATCTCCGCCACCCGGTCGAAGCCGTGCTGGCGGACGGCCGCCACTCTGCCGCCGGAGAGGCGGCTTCGGAGCATCGTCGGAAACTGGGGCGGCATCTTCGGCGCCTCCCTCGGCTTATCGGTGAGGTGGATCCTCCTTCCGGCCTCCAGGAGGAGGTCGAGCTTCCCCCGCCCCGACGACTGGAAGGAGACGACGACCCTGTCGGGGGCGAGCTGGTAGGATTTGCCGACGAAGGCCCCCGTCAGCTTCTCCTGCAGCTCCTCGACGACCGCCGCCACGTCCACGTTGCTCATCGCCTTCTTCATAGTGGCAAAAAGAGGGCGATCGACAGATAAATAGTTGCGGCCGTTCCAGAGGAGGGTGGTGAAAGACCGTTATCTTGCAGACCTGATGTTGATCCGCCTCGCCCGGTGGCTGAGGATGGCAGGCCAGGACGTCTCTCGCCCCCCGCAAGAGGTCGACGACTCCGCCCTCATCGAGGCCGCCCTGAAGGAGGAGAGGATCCTCCTCACCAGGGACAGGCTCCTCGCGAGGAGGTGCGAGAAGGCAGGCGCAGGCTGCATTCTCGTGAGGTCTTCGAAGCTCGATGAGCAGCTCCTTCAGCTCAAGGAGGCAGGCCTATCCCTGGAGCTTTCTCCTGTGAGGTGCACCCTCTGTAACGGAATCCTTGAAGAGGTGGAAGGATCGGATCCCTGCGGCTCTTCCCGCCAGGAGGCTACGACGGCCTGGAGGTGCGAAGTCTGCGGGAAGATCTACTGGCGGGGGACCCACTGGCCCCGGATAAGAGAGAGGCTGGATGGGAAGGAGTTTTGATCCCGCCATGCCCGCAGGACCATCAACATGTGGAGGGGCATCTGCTTTAATAAAGGATCGAAGTTAAATATTTGAAGGGTGGAAAGAATACATCATGTCTCATATCGTTGTATCCGACGTCCATCTGGGGAGCAAGCTATGCAACTTCGATGAGTTCTGCAGCTTCTTGGAGTGGGTCCTCGACCTCAAAGGCTCTCCGAAGAAGGTCCTTCTCAAAGATGGCGTCGTCGATATAAAAAGCCCCGAGAGGATCATCCTCCTGGGAGACATCCTGGAGTTGTGGGACCCGGAAGATGGGGACAGGGACAACGTCGTAAAACAGTGCTTACGCCCCCTCTCCCTATTATCGGATCTCGGCTGCGATAAGGTCTATGTGATGGGGAATCACGACAACGCCGTCAGCAGCTATGATGAGAAGATCGATTACGAGACCATGAGAAACGGGACGAAGCTGGATATCTGGAATAGGCATTATCCCGACGAAATGGCCGGCATGAGGATCGGGGACCAGTCCTACTACTTCCTCCACGGCCACCAGTTCGATAAAGCCCAGTCGATACTGACGAAGGTATCAAAATTCCTGGGAGAGACCTGGGACCCCCTCGACTGGTCTAACTCCCAGTACAACACCAGCTTCACCAAGAATTACTGGATCCTGAGCGGCGTCCTATCAGCCGCCCTTCTCATCGGATGGTATTTGAACCGGGATCTCCTCGCCTCAAATTTCGGGTATACAGCTCTTGCGGCGCTCTTATTTGGATTATTAATCTATAGCTCTCTTCCGGCCGTCGTCACCAAAAGCCAGAGGAGGATCTACGATATCAAGAAGCCGAAAGACAAGACCGCCCGCCAGATTCTTGAGGAGAATTTTTACCAAAAGCAGAAGGACACCATAACCGCAGACGTCGTCGTCTTCGGCCACACCCATTTTGCCAGCTCTTATCAGGGGGCGGCTGGCAAAAAGAAGCTCTTCATAAACTCCGGATCCTGGGTGGGAGAAGATGAGGAGATCGACGGAAAGATGCGTTACTCCAACACCTTCATTTATATAGATGAGGCTGGAGCCCAGATCCTGAGGTGGAAGGAGGGGGAGGTCGAGGCCGTGGAGTCCCAATGAGCTGCCCATTCTGGTTCATGGTGGACGGATCGCTAACGGATCCATCCACAAAACCCGGATCCATCCACAAAACCCGGATCCATCCACAAAACCCGTATCCATCCACAAAACCCGTATCCATCCCCCAACCAACCCGGCCCCCGGCCTCCAGAGATGGTAGAAGGGACGGAAGGTATTTGATCGGTTAGCTGCCGACCCGTAGACTAGACCTCGATAAAGCGACGGCGTAAAGACAAAGATCCGGGGTGGGGGAGGATGATGAATAAGATGAAACCAGGGGAGAGGGAGACGGTGGGGATAGCGTCCATCGGCAGCTACATACCGCCGGGGACCATCACCAGCGATGAGATCGCAAGGCTCTCGGGGATCCCGGCGGAGGTCTTCATCGAGAAGATCGGGATGGAGAGAAAGCACGTCGCCGCCGAGGACGAGCATCCGTCCGAGATGGGGATCAGGGCGGCGAAGGAGGCGGTGGAGAGGGCCGGGATCGACCCCGGGGAGATCGACCTGATCGTCTATTGCGCCGCTGGGTTCTACGACTACCAGATCTGGTCTCCCGCCGCCAGGATCCAGGCAGCCCTGGGGGCCGACGGCTGCTACGCCTTCGAGGTGAAGAACGGCTGCAACGGCGGAAACCTCGGGATCAACATAGCCAAAACCCTCCTCCTGGACGATCCTGATAAGAGGTACGCCCTGGTCGTCTGCAGCGAGAAGCTCTCCATATCCGTCGATTATAGCGATCAAAGCGCCCTCTCCCTTTTTATGGTCGGGGACGGGGCCGCCGCCGCCCTCCTCAAGAAGGGCGAGGAGACAAACCGCCTCTTATCCTACGTCTCCATAACGGAGGGGTCCACCGTCGATTCCGTCAAGGTCCCCAATGGAGGGACGGTGGGAAGGCACAGCCCTGAGAACACCGGCGAGAGAGGGGGGTACATCCGGATAGACGACCCCGCTGGCCTCGACCGGATCCTCTCCCAGACCTACCTCGAAAATTACATGGGGGTCATCAGAAGGGCCCTGGAGAAGAGCGGCCGCGACCTCGAGGATCTGGACCTCCTCCTCACAAACCAGGTGAAAAGAAGCCTTTTGGAGGATATCCTTCAGGGGCTGGATCTCGGCTGGGATCATACCATCACCTCGATAAAGGATTACGGCCACATGGGGACCGTCGACGGCCTCTTCAACCTCTCGAGGGCGATGGATGAAGGCCTGACGGGGCCCGGAAAGCTGGTGGTCCTGGCCAGCAGCGGGGCGGGGTTCACCTGGGCGGCGATGCCGATAGAGTTTCTATGAGCCTTTGGCCCGTGTCGTCATCCGATGGAAGGCGGCGGATCATCTCCGTATAGAATCGATGACGTAAGCGCAAAGATCATGCCCGTAAAAAGTCGAAGACGCGAGCTTCGATCCACCGAGGAAGATATGAAGACCTCGAACTTCTCCCGCACCGGCGCCGACCCCAGGGCCGTCGCCATCTCCAGGACCCGGCCGAAAGGCTGGACCGGCCGCGTATACGAGCCGCTGGCGCCACCCTGGCGCCTCGTCCAGGCGGCGAAGAGCGGCGAGATCGACGAGGCCGAGTACACCCGCAGCTTTCGGGAGGAGGTCCTCTCGAAGCTCGACCCAGGACAAGTTTTCGCCGACCTCGGCGAGGACGCCGTCCTCCTCTGCTGGGAGAGGGCGGGGGCCTTCTGCCACCGACGGTTGGTGGCGGAGTGGTTCGAGGAGACGCTGGGGGTCCTGGTGCCGGAAATGGACGAAGGCGGAGCTGATGATCGAGGGCAGAAGAGGCTTGGGGAATGGTGATGTTCGGTAATGAGTGCAGAAATCACCTTGAACTCCACGGATGCAGCAAAAAGATTTATTTCATTTCAGTTCTTTAAGCGGTAATTGGAGGATAAACTGTATCGCGATCTCGGAGTTTCCTCATTTGTTCAAAATGTGATGTGATTAAGAATGATGCTATATTTCGATGCCGACAAGCTTGATGCACCAAAAGGTGAATACGTTCTTTGGTGCGATGGAATGGGCACAGGAAGGGCATTGGTCAGTTCACTCAGCCGTGCTGCAAATTTTATATTCAAACTACATCGGGCTTTTGAAATAGCAACTACGGATATATCCGATGTAAAAATATATCCGATTATGGATGGCGTATATGTTACTACATCCAGTCAGAGAGACATGCGCAAAATAATACTTAAAGCATTTTTAGAACTTACAGATGAATTTGTACGACACCGTGATGATAAAATGTTGCATAAATTTATGGTTCGCGGAGGTCTTGCATACGGTGCAACGTTACATGGTGCTGATATTAGCGAAAGTGCATTTGCCGATGCGAGTCATTTAAAGGAATTCAAAGCATCTAAGTTGAATGAGATTCGTTCCATGCTTTTACTAAGTTCCGCAATGAAAGCTGCTTATGATGCCGAATGGTTAGCTCCGCCTTTCGGGATTTATGTTGATAGTTCTGCGCTTAGCATACCCCAATTAGTGAATAGAAGTGATAAAGGATTCCAAACAGGTCTTTACAAGTGGTGGGAAGATAATTCGGGAACTCCACTTGTTGAAGTTGAAGTGAGTAAGGTTGAAACTTTGGCAAGAGAAGTATACAAACATCTAGAGGAATCTCGTAAGAGGACACTCGAACTGGACTATCCTATTGATAGCATAAATAGACACGCCAGTGCAGTAAAGGAATATTTTTATAATTTCTTTGATAATGAGACTCCCAAAGAGGTTAAATAAATCCGCCACGAAGGCTCGACAGGCGATATAAGATGTCATTCGAAATAGAGAACATTCACGCTCGCGAGATCCTCGACTCGCGAGGAAACCCCACCGTTGAGGTAGACGTCTGGACCTGCTGCGGCTTCGGCCGGGCCGCCGTTCCCTCGGGGGCGTCGACGGGGACCCACGAGGCGCTGGAGCTGCGGGACGGCGACGACCGCTACGGCGGCAAAGGTGTCCTCCAGGCGGTCAAGAACGTCAACGACGTCATCGGGCCGAAGCTGATCGAGGCGGGGATCGATGCGATCGAGCAGAGGGCCGTCGACGACTTCATGCTGGCCCTCGACGGGACGGCGACGAAGTCGAACCTCGGCGCCAACGCGATTTTGGGTGTTTCTTTGGCCGTCGCCAAGGCCGCCGCCGACGAGTTAGGTATACCACTCTACCGGTACCTGGGCGGGGTCAACACTTCGACCCTGCCCGTACCTTCCCTCAACGTCCTCAACGGCGGCCAGCACGCCGGTAACGACCTCGCCATCCAGGAGTTCATGATCCTACCGAAGGGTGCGAGCTGCTTCTCCGAGGGGCTGCGGATGGCCGCAGAGACCTATCACGCCCTGGGCAAGATCCTCTCGGGGAGGTACGGCGCCGGGGCCGTCAACGTCGGCTACGAGGGCGGCTACGCCCCGCCCCTCAGCAAGACCCGCGACGCCCTCGACGCCCTGATGGCGGCCCTCGACGTCACCGGCTACGAGGGAGAGATCGGGATCGGGATGGACGCCGCCGCATCCAGCTTCTTCAAGAACGGGACCTACGCCGTCGACGGCAAGAACCTCTCCGGCGGCGAGATGATCGACTTCTACGCCGACCTCGCGTCGACGTATCCGATAATCCTCATCGAGGACCCCTTCGATGAGGAGGCCTTCGCGGACTTCGCCGCCCTGACGGCCCGGCTTTCCGAAACGATCATCGTCGGCGACGACCTCTACGTCACCAACGTCGAGAGGCTGGCCAAGGGGATAAAGATGAAGGCGACCAACGCCCTCCTCCTCAAGCTCAACCAGATCGGGACCGTCTCCGAGGCCTTCGACGCCGCCCGGATGGCCTTCAGAAGCGGCTTCAAGGTGATGGCGAGCCACAGGTCCGCCGAGACGGAGGACTCGGCCCTCGCCGACGTGACGGTGGCGCTGGGGGCCGAGATCCTCAAGACCGGTGCCCCCGCCAGAAGCGAGAGGACCGCCAAGTACAACCAGCTCCTGCGGATCGAGGAGGAGCTCGGCTCCGCAGCCGCTTATTCCCGGATCTGAAGAGCGGGGCTCGAAAGGTCTATAATCGGATGGAACAGAGGGTCGGACATGGAATATTCGTTCAAGAGGGGCTATCGCCCCGAGCTTGAGAGGATAAGGGCGGCCCTGGTGGAGGAGTTTCCCGCCGAGGTCAGAGAGGAGGGGGGCAGGCTCCTCCTCAGCTACGGCGCCCTGAGATCGATCGAGGTCTGGATCGAAGGGAAGAAGCTCGTCGTCACCACCGAGCCCTCTGACGACGTCGGCGACGAGGTGATCCTCGATACGAACAAGAGGTTTCGTAACTTCCTGGAGCTGGCGACCGGCTACACCGCAAAGCAGAGGCTCCAGCAGGCGAAGAAAGAGGTGGGCAAGGGGTAAGTCCCGCCTTTCCTCGCCCATCTTCCATTATCCATCCGGTGAGGTTCGTCTCTTCCCGCCATGACGCCTTACCGCCTCTAATTGATATCCCCATACTTTCCGCCCTTCATCGATCTTCTTTCATCTACCCGTCTTTCATCCCGGCCTCTGCCTAAAAGACCCGGAGCTTCCCTGCGACGAAATCCTCCACCAGGTCGCCGGCCCCCTCCAGATGCCGGTCTACGATCGCCTCTATCTTCCTCTTCTCGTCCTCTCTTGGGGGATTCTCCCCCCTTATCTCCACGGCCCTGAGGAGGGGCTCGACGAGGGGTGATCCGATCCTGCTCACCAGGGTGACGTACGCCTCCGTCACCCCTTCCATCTCGGCGATCTCCGCGGCGGCCCTCCCGGCGACGACGTTGTAGATCTTGCCGACGTGGTTTACCGGATTTTTTCCCGCTATCGCCTCGATGGACATCGGCCGCATGGGGGTTATAAGGCCGCTTCCGCGGTTGCCCCGCCCGGTGGCTCCGTCGTCTCCCATCTCGATCGAGCTTCCCGTCAGGGTGAGGAAGATGTTCTGGCCGTCGTCGGCGGCGTTGACGGCTATGACGGCGTCGGCGGCCCCGGCGATGGCGTCTCTGACCTTCTCCTTAACCTCGAGATAATCCTCCATGGAGGAGACAAACTTCGATACGATCGCCGCTGCCGCCACCAGGTTCAGGGAATCGCCTATCCTGACGGCCATCACCTTTGTATCCTCTCCGACGCCCCTGATCCGCGCCATCCTCCTCTCCAGCTCCAGGACGAGCTCTTCGGTGGGGTTCAGGGGCGCAAATCCCACCCCGATGGAGGTGTCGTTCGCCCCCCTCTTCATGAGGCTTCTAAGCTCCGGCGACCCCTCCCTCACCCTGGGGTCGACCCTGTAATCCTCCAGGTTCGCAACCGACTTATCGAGATGGTACGAGGCGACCCGGTCGATTATGGCTTCGAGATCCTTCCCCGGAGGGGACGTAGCTCTACCCCCCACGATCACCGTCGGCGGCTCTATGACCCGGCCTCCGCCGAAGCTGACCTCCGTCTTCCCCGCAGTTATCAGGACCTTGTCGACGTTGTGGTGGAGGATCTCTGCGAACTCTTCCAGGTAGAGCCTTGAGAGCTCCACGGATATCGCTTCGGATATGCCGTCGGCGAGGGTATCGGGATGGCCAAGCCCCTTCCTTTCCACAACCTCGAAGGCCATCGGCCTGTACTTCGCGAACTCGATCATGAATGCACCCTTACATCTACGGTATCTCCGAATTAATATTTTGATCGGTTCGGGAGGATGCGCCCCGATCAATTACGTCGATCAACGGGGTATTATGTGAACGAAAGTCGATAATCTCTCAAAGCGGATTCAGGATAACAGGGCGATCGATAAATGTAAATTTGTCGGAAAACTGGGCGGGTGATGGCCATTGGAGATCTATAATGAGAAGGCTATCCCGGAGGGTGTAATTTATATTCATGAAAGAGCATCCGTCTGATTACATGTCTGAGTCAACGATAACGCCAGATCAGGAGTCGATTCAGGAATTACACATGAAGAGGATCACAGCTCTGGAGAACGAGAACAAACGCCTAAGCGAGGAGATCGAGACCCTCAGGATGGAGAAAGAGGATACCAGAGCCAAGCTCGTTGAGACCTTAATATCCAACAAGAAGTACATGCGGGAAGAGGAGAGGCTGAAGAAGGAGAACTCCCTCCTCCGGAGGATGCCCCTCTTTCTCGCGACGGTGGTGGAGATGGGAGAGGACTACGTCCTCCTCCGGCAGCATGGAAACAACCAGGAGTTCATAACCACCACATCTCCTGAGATGATGGAGAAGCTGGAGCCGAACACCAGAGTCGCGATAAACAACTCCTTGACGATCGTGAGGGTGATGGACAAGTCCATCGACGTCAGGGCAAAGACGATGGAGCTGATTGAGGCGCCCACCGTCTCTTACGACCAGGTCGGCGGCCTGGAGGACCAGATAAGGGAGGTGAGCGAGACGGTGGAGCTCCCCCTCACCCACCCGGAGCTCTTCGCCGAGATCGGTGTCGAGCCCCCCAAGGGCGTCCTCCTCTTCGGCCCCCCCGGGACAGGAAAGACCCTCATCGCCAAGGCGGTGGCCCATCACTCCAGGGCGACCTTCATCCATATGTCAGGGTCCGAGCTCGTCCACAAGTTCATAGGCGAGGGAGCCCAGCTCGTCAGGGACATATTCCAGATGGCGAGGGACAAGGCCCCTGCCATCGTCTTCATCGACGAGATCGATTCCGTCGGATCCATCAGGACCCACGACGGGACGACCGGGTCCGCTGAGGTGAACAGGACGATGATGCAGCTACTGGCTGAGCTGGACGGCTTCAGGGCGAGGGGCGACGTCAAGGTCATCGCCGCCACCAACAGGATAGACATCCTCGACCCGGCCCTCCTCCGTCCCGGAAGGTTCGACCGGATCATCGAGATCCCCATGCCGAACTATGATGCTCGACTCGCCATCCTCCAGATCCACGTTGGGAAGATGAAGATGAGCCCCGCAGTAGACCTCAAAGCGATAGCTCATGAGACGGAAGGGGCGAGCGGCGCCGACCTAAAGTCCATCGCCGTCGAAGCCGGCATGATGGCCATAAGGCGTCTTGGAAGCTCTGTAACGGCAGAGGACTTCAAAAAAGCTGTGGACAAGGTCCTCGGCGAGGAGATGCTCCCGAGGGTCGACGAGTCGATGAGGATGTTCTCTTAGGGGTCTATCCACCGGGGATCGGCTGCGGCTTTGACCGAGCCCAAACCCCGGATGATCCTCTCTTATCCTCTATTCTTCTATTTTCAGCCCCGCAGGGCGTACCTCTCGGAGGGTTTCATCAGGGGGGAGTAGTCCCTCTCTGCCCCCATAACGATATGGGGGATGTCGCCGAGGCCGTCCCCGAAGGGGTCGGGTCCGAAGTACCCGCTCCAGTGGTTGCCGACGCGCCTGTTGTATGAGATGCCTCTGTAAGAATAGCTGACGATCTCCGTTGAGTTCCAGAAGTTCGTGGAGTTCCAGGAATGAGCGTTTTTGGCGTTGTTTATCAGGTTGTTCATGTAAATCCTGTTGTTGAAGGAGTTGTCGACGTAGACCCCGTACCCGTTGATGCTGAGGTTGTTTCCGGCGAGGACGTTCCCGTTGGAGCTCTCGATGCTTATCCCATCCAGGTTGTCTCTGACGGTGTTGCTGCTCACGGAGTTTCTATTGGAGTATAGGAGCCGGATCCCGAAGATGTAGTTGTACCGGACCCTGTTTCCTCTGACGGTGTTGGAGTTGGAGCGGAGGAGCCAGATACCCTCATTCTCGTTGTAGCGGGCGATATTATTGGTGACGGAGTTGTTGCTGGACTCGCCGAGGATTATTCCCGCCCAGTGGTTGAGGCTGGCGTTGTTGTTTCGTATCGTGTTGTTGTTCGCTTTGCTCAGCAGTATTCCGCCGAAGGTGTTGTTGGAGGCGTCGTTCTCCATGATGGTGCATCCATCTGAGGAGTAGAGGGAGATGCCCACGTCATTCTCGCGGACGTAATTTTTGAGGACGCTGTTCTTGGTGGAGCCGTCCAGGACTATCCCATAAACGTTACCTGTGACGTTGTTATTTCTGATGACGGCGTTCTTTGATATCACCTTTATGCCGGCGTCCTTCCACTGTTTGCCCGAGTTGACGACACGGAACCCTTCGAAGAGGACGTCATCGGCGGAGATGACGACGGCGCTTCCCAGACCCCCGGCGTCTACTACGGGTTTTCCTCCGCCTGTATCCAGGCCGATTACCGCCACCTTCTTCGTAACGTTCAGGTTTTCCCGGTACTGGCCGCTCTTGACGATGATCCTGTCCCCGTCGCTCGCCCGGTTTATGGTGGCCTGGATGAATCTGTCTTCGTAATCGTGGGAGACGACGTAAGTCGCTCCAGAAGCCAGAGACCACGAAATGATGAGAACTATCGACGAGATCGCATAAGATCTCTTCAAGACGCCGTTTCCAAGCATGGGAAGATCCTCGATTTAGATCATATTACTCGGGTTATTTGTTAAAAGCCTTTTTGGGGCACTATAGACCAGCGCCTTCGAAATGGTTAAGTATTCGCGACCTTTTCTTTCAGCCTATGGCAGATGACGAGATCGTATCGTGGGGAGCAGACGACGTCTTCCGCGAGTATACGGTCCCGTCTGATATCCGGCAGGACGGTCTCGATCCTGTTTCGAACATATCGAACCTCTCGACGGATCTCTCGGAGGAGTTATCTTATCGGCTCCCCCACCAGCTCACCGGGGAGGGGGTCCAGTCGACGCTCATCTCCGTCGTCGACCGGCTGAACATCGCTCTGGGAATGGACATCGGATCGATGGCCAGGATATCGCTTGAGGTATTCATAATCGCCGTTGCGACCTACATCGCCGCCAAGATGGTCAAGAGATTGATCGCCATCCGTCTCCCTAAGTTCCTCTCGAACGGCAGGGGCGGTCTCGATGAGGAGACGGAGAAGACCTTCCGGGTCCTCATCGCGCGGCTTCTGGTGGTGGCGATCTACGTCGCCGGATTCCTCGTAATCCTATCCCGGATACCGACCCTGAACAGCCTCACGATAACCCTTCTGGCCGGAGCCGGCGTCGCCGGCCTTGCCATAGGCTTCGCCGCCCAGGACTCCCTCTCCAACATAATATCCGGCATCTTCCTCGCCGTCTTCCATCCCTTCCGCGTCGGGGATCTGATCGACTTCAACGGGGAGTACGGTCAGGTGGAGGATCTGACCCTGAGGCACACCACCGTAAAGACCTGGGACGGCCGGAGGATCTTCGTCCCCAACAGCGTCATGGGAGGCCAGTCGATAATCAACTGGTCGATAACAGACCCCATCATCAGCTGGTGGGTGGACGTGGGCATCGGCTATTCGGCGGATATAGACCGGGCAAGAGAGATCATGATAGAGGCTGCAAAGAGGCATCCTCTGGTCCTCAAAGATCGGGAGATAACGGTGAGGGTGACCGAGCTTGGAGATTTCGCCGTGAACCTGAGACTCCTCGTGGAGGTTCCAAAGAGAGATGTCGCCTACACCACAGGGTGCGAGATCCGGGAGGAGATCAAAAATAGGTTCGGTGAGGAGGGGATAGAGATCCCATACCCATACAGAAACCTCATCATCCACGGACCGGCGGGATCGGCCCAGGTCCCCGAAGATCAGGACCCTTCTCCTCAAGGTATCCGTGATCTGGATGGAAGCCGGGGGCCAGGGCGGGATCAGCTTTCCCGCCTCTGAAGCCTGGACTTTATGACCTCCTTCAGGGGCTCGATCTCTCCTTTTTTGGCGGAGATGGGGGCGATCATATCTCTCCACTGCCTCCAGGGGGGGAGCATCCCCAGCCGTTCACAGATATCGTCCAGGGTCCTCTCCGGATCGTCGACCCTGTCCATCTTGTTGGCGGCTACCACGACGGCCAGATCCAGATCCAAGAGAAACTCGAATAGCTCGACCTCCAGGGGGACCTCTCCTCTCCCCTCCCAGCGGTCGGCTATCTCGATGAAGCTCGCGGCGTCTATCACCTGTACCGCCAGGAGGATCTCTTCGGCCTTCTCCTCAAAGTAACGGACTATGAAGTCCTTCGTCCCCTCCTGGGCGACCTTCTCCGCGCCTTTCATGAAGCCGTATCCGGGCATGTCGACGTAGACGGCGTTACCAACCCGGACTCTGGCGGGGCCGACGGTTACCCCCGGCCTCCTCCCCACCCTAACCTTCTTTCCTGTAAGAAGGCGAAAGAGGGTTGATTTGCCTACGTTAGACCTTCCTATCAGCACGATCTCAGGAGCCATGGACCTATCATCTCCCGTCTACTGAGAGCCTCCTCCTGAAAGATCTTTCTCTCAACCTCGACCGCAGGCCGACCGGAAGGCTTATATTAGACAAATGTCGTACTGATAATAGGCAAAAGTCGATAATAACTTCTCCTCCCTCCCTCAAATCTCTGCAGACGACTTTTGCCCCCCCTTTCTTCGACTCATGGGGGATCGACGTCGAGATATTCGAGCTTCTCATGGTTATTTGAGGTCCCGTTAGTTTTGAGGTCCCGCTAGGGAGAGGATCGTCGGAGCTGAGAGCAGATCCGCTGGATCTGATCCGCCGGGGGATCGGCCACAGGGAAATATGACGATCAATAGAAAGGTTTATATTCGGCATATGACGTAGTGATCTCAGGCAAAAGTCTGACATCGAATATCTCCCTCCCTCCTGGATCCCTGATACCGACTTTTGCCCCCCACCTCCCGTTTATATCCTCTTTTGGACCTGCCGCCATCGCGGATGATGCCAGTATTCGGCTTTGTGAGATGGGCTTACGTATGGGAGCTGATCGATCTCAAAAATCCCAGAGCATAGAGGGCTCCGGCCTTCCGTCCAGAATACGAGACGGCCCGAATGGTCCAGAAATCTGGGAAAAAAGGATGTTTTGGTGAGGGGCCGGCCTCTCCCCTCTACCGGCATGCGCAGTCGAATACTCCTTCCTCACCCCACGACGCCATCTGACAGGGGTCGATCTCGTCGCACCCTCCGACGCAGCAGGCGAGCCAGTCGATCTCCTCCGTCTCGTTCGTCTCGACCAGGACCATCTCGACCTTCCTCTTTATGTCGTAGGTTCCTACATACCTCTCCTCGCCGAGGTTGATGAGTTCGCCCCTGGAGTCGGTCTGCCGGTACCTGAGGTCTGCGATCCCCGTGGAGTGGGACCGCGTATCGTAGACGGTAGACCTGGTGGGGAATACGTCGGCGCTGACGATGGTATCCTTCGTGGCGATGACGGTGGCGTTGAGCCGGTCCAGCCTCATGGCGACGTTCCTCTCCCGAGATAGCTCGGTGTTGTAGAGGAAGCTTCCACCGACGCAGTCGCCGTTATTTCCCGATGCGTCCCGGTCGTTGATCATCTCTCCGACGTAGTCGAGGGTTTTGGATGCGTTGAGGGTCACCGGCCAGTTCTCTTCGAGGGTGATCGTCCAGAGGTCGCTTCCTGCGGGCTTGAAGTACGTCCTGTTGACGTCGGCCTCGGCCTCGGATCGGAGGGATATCACCCCCTCGGAGCTGTAGGTCCCCTGGAGGGCCGCCGTCCTCTCCCGGAGGCGGACGTCGTTGGCGGCAAGGTCGGCAAAGCCAGAGAGGAAGGGGGAGAGGACCCTTCCGGCGGGGGTGACGGCTATCGGTCCGATATCCCCCTCCACCGAGGTGGCGAGGTCGAGCTTCATGGTTGCGCTCTGGCGTTGGATCCAGAAGGATGAGCCGTCGGTGACGTTGTCCACCCCGAAGGTGTACGAAGCGGCGGAGGCTGAAGATATCAGCCCCGCCAGCAGCAGTAGATATACGAATACCGTCCTCATTCAATCCACATCCGCAACGGCGTAAGCGCCGGTGTTGTCGGTCCAGGCTTCTCCTGTGACGTCCAAGATCGTGCTTAACGGGCCTGCATCGGAATTTTGAGCCAGAGGATATGGCGGATTAAAGGCTTCAGCTTCGATCTGGACGTTGCCCAGTACCGTAAACTTTTGCGTGGCACGGGTGGTGTCGCCCGCATACGCCTCCATCTCTCCAAAGTTCAATCCTCCGGCACCTAACGTGGTATACACGTCGGAGTAAGCAGTCCCATCGTCGGCGTAGGATTCGAGGTGTATGCTGGTCCCGACCAACGCGCCCACGTTCTCGGCCGATGCAGAAGCGCTTGAGCTCGTATCGGCGCTGAAGTCGCCCCAGATTATGGCGGACCCGGCCGTTACATCCGCGTGAACGCTGGCGACCCGGTCAGGTCCGCTGGAATCGTAGGTCCCGCTTATGGCACCGATGATCCCATTGCCCTCAATGACCGTGAGCCACATGCCCTCTCCTGAGGCTGAGGTGCTGTCTCCGGACTCTGCCATAAGGAGGTCGGCACTGGCAGCAGCCGTGGCGCCGATCGCCCCGGCCCCCACGGCCGACCCTTCAGCGATGAGAGAGGTCGGGGTCCCGCCGGTCAGCTGGAGCTCGGCGTTTCCAGCAGCCACACCCGTTCCCGCCGCACCCTCGGTGCTCCGGGCGTTCACATCAATCGCGACCACTTCGGCGCTGTTTCCGACCCTGGCGGCGACGAATCCGACGCCGATCTCGTTCTCGCCTCCTGCGGCCCCGGCTCCGAAGATGGCGGCATCTGCCTCGACGATGCCGTTCCCGCTATTGAAATCGAATTCTCCGCCTAGGCCGCCAGCGGCAGCGGCAGCGACGACGAACCCCTCCTTGTTGGAGGCCTCGATCTCCGCGCCTAGGGCGCCAGTCCCGAAGCCACCGACTCCTGCGGCCAGAATTCCGCTGCTTATCTCGTTCCTTCTGCCTTCAGCGAGAACTCCGACTCCTGCGGCCTCCGCGCCTCCTCCTATGAACCCGTTCTGGAGGTCGACGAATCCGCCGATGCCGCCAGCGGCGGCGGCCGCGGCAACTCCACCCACCTTGTTGGAGGCCTCGATATCTTCGCCGATAGCTCCGGTCCCGAAGAATCCGGTCCCTGCGGCCAGAGTACCGCTGCTGATCTCGTTCCTTCTGCCTTCAGCGAGAACTCCGATCCCTGCCGCCTCGGCTCCGGCGGCTATGAACCCGTTCTGGAGGTTGACGAATCCGCCGATGCCGCCAGCAGCCGCCGCTGCAGCTACGATTCCTTCCCTGTTGGAGGCCTTGATACCCTCGCTGTAGGCGTCGGTTCCGAAGGATCCCGTCCCAGCCGCCAGGGCACCGGCGCTGATCTCGTTCTTTCTTCCGACAGCCCCGACTCCGACTCCCGCCGCCTCAACGCCGCCTCCTATGAACCCGTTCTGGAGGTCGATGATCCCGCCGAGCCCTCCGGCGGCCGCCGCTGCAGCTACGATTCCTTNNCTGTTGGAGGCCTTGATACCCTCGCCGTAGGCGTCGGTTCCATAGAATCCGATCCCTGCGGCCAGGACGTCGCTTTCGATCAGGTTTCTGCGGCCTTCAGCCAGGACACCCACGCCAGCGGCCTCCGCGCCGCCGCCGATGAAACCGTTCTGGAGGTCGACGAGCCCGCCGAGGCCTCCGGCGGCTGCGGCTGCCACCACGGTTCCTTTTCTGTTGGATGCCTCGATACCTCTGCCGTAGGCAGCCGTTCCGGCATCTCCGGTCCGGGCTTCCAGGGTACCTTTGATCTGGTTATCCACACCGATGGCACCGATCCCCGCACCAGCGGCTTCGCCATAACCGTCTATGTACAGCCCCTGGATCCCGCCGGAAAAGTCGGCGTCGAGGTTGACTCTGCCGGCGCCGGCTCCGGCGCCGACGGCCCCAAGGTCGCTAGTCGCCGATCTGATATCGCCGTAGGCCCAGGCGCTGTTCCCGGTTCCCGCAGCGAGGTTGCAGTCTATCTCCGATATGCCGTCGAGGAGGTCAATGGAGGATACGGCAACGCCGGCCCCCTCACCCCGGATCTTCAATGTCCCGGGCCCCTGGTTGAAGTCCATGTACCCTGCGGTCCCGAAGGCCGTCGGAAGGAACCCCGCCATCTGTGTATCCTGGGATGTGGCGATCGCTCCGTCGATATCGATCGTCTGCCTCGAATCCATGGAGCCGTCCATCACCGAGGCGTGCTGCATCGCCCCCCGTCCGCCGAGGCTCCCCTTGGAGACGACGGCGCTAACCTCGGCGTCGTGGATGGAGACGTCCTGGACGACCCCCAGGGCTCCGGGGGTGAGATGGGCGGATCCGAGGGCCAGGGTATGCGAAGCATCCCGGGCATAAATGTAGCTCGCGCCCGCGTAGCCGCCGCTCCCGGAGTATCCCTGGACGGCGTATATGTCGCCGGGCCCCGAGATCTTCCTCATATCGTTGATGGTCAATCCATCTTTGAAGCTCGCTGAGGTCTGGCCGCCGACACAGACGCCGTCGTCGACTTCGTAGTGGTCCCAGATGCTGACGCTCCTGCCGCCGCCATCGCTGGCTGTGAAATGCATGTCGATGGCATAAGCTCCCTGAAAAATGAGAAGACAAGTTATCGATATGATCAACCGATATGATCGGGACAGAGATCTCCCTCCATCAGATAGCTGTACTTATGCTAAGCATCAGATCTTATGCACATCGTTAACATTTATGCTCAGCACAATAACTTATGCTCGCCATTAAGACCTATGTTCATAGATAAGCCTTTCTAACAAATTGATAAAATATCACGAACGAGATATACAATTCACATACTTATATATATTAATCAGATATGAAAAACCAAAATGATGAGGCTGAACGATAGAAGCCATATTTAGGTATATTAAAGGGACTCCACTTATGCTAGTCCTGATTAATTGATCCGGATTATCAGCTCGTTCATCAGCCGCGGGATGCGATCGAAGGCCCAAACCCCGTCGTAATAAAAGGCGAAGATCCAGTTGGAATGAGGAACCTGAGCGGCGCGATCGGACGATAGCCCGCTGGGGCGCAGAATCTCGGCGTCCGAAGGAATGAACATTTTGTAAAATATAATAATGCGTAGCTCCTATGCTCGAAAGACCCGGGAGATGGAGCAGATCCGTCTGGAGATCCCGATCGGCCCTTTATGTCGCCATCCTGGCCCGAAGTGATAGAAAAGTTGGAGAGGGGCCGACCTCTCCCCTCTACCGGCATGCGCAGTCGAATACTCCTTCCTCACCCCACGACGCCATCTGACAGGGGTCGATCTCGTCGCACCCTCCGACGCAGCAGGCGAGCCAGTCGATCTCTTCTGTCTCGTTCGTCTCGACCAGGACCATCTCGACCTTCCTCGTTATGTCGTAGGTTCCGGAGTACCTCTCCTCGCCGAGGTTGATGAGTTCGCCCCTGGAGTCGGTCTGCCGGTACCTGAGGTCTGCGATCCCCGTGGAGTGGGACCGCGTATCGTAGACGGTAGACCTGGTGGGGAATACGTCGGCGCTGACGATGGTATCCTTCGTGGCGATGACGGTGGCGTTGAGCCGGTCCAGCCTCATGGCGACGTTCCTCTCCCGAGATAGCTCGGTGTTGTAGAGGAAGCTTCCACCGACGCAGTCGCCGTTATTTCCCGATGCGTCCCGGTCGTTGATCATCTCTCCGACGTAGTCGAGGGTTTTGGATGCGTTGAGGGTCACCGGCCAGTTCTCCTCTAGGGTGATCGTCCAGACGTCGCTTCCTGCGGGCTTGAAGTACGTCCTGTTGACGTCGGCCTCGGCCTCGGAGCGGAGGGATATCACCCCCTCGGAGCTGTAGGTCCCCTGGAGGGCCGCCGTCCTCTCCCGGAGGCGGACGTCGTTGGCGGCAAGGTCGGCAAAGCCAGAGAGGAAGGGGGAGAGGACCCTGCCCGCCGGGGTGACGGCTATCGGTCCGATATCCCCCTCCACCGAGGTGGCGAGGTCGAGCTTCATGGTTGCGCTCTGGCGGTGGATCCAGAAGGAGGAGCCGTCGGTGACGTTGTCTACCCCGAAGGTGTATGAGGCGGCACAGGCTGAGGAGATCATAGCTGCAAAGAGCAGCGCCGTCGTCAGTATCTGGGATCGGTTCATATTCAAAGCTCCACTATAACTGCATCATGGATCTATAACTGCATCATGGGTATTCTCATTGGTCCAAGCCCAGGACTCGGAAGAGTAGGCACCAGCCCAAATCCTCTCCTCTAATTTGTATGTCGATCGTGCCCAGGGCCAGATGAAGTCGCCCTCGGCGTAGGATCGCTGATGGGCCCGGGCCTCGTCGCCGTCCACGGTGGCCTCACCAAAGAACTCCAAGTAAGCGTTCCCATCGATCCAGTTATCTACGTAGGCGTAGTAATTCTCGTGGGGGTTGTACGCCTCGCAGAAGGCGTAGGCGGAGTCTCCCTCGACCACCGTCGACTGGCGACCTGTGGCGCTGTTTCCAGCTTTGACCTCCTGGGAAGCATCAAGGGTTCCATCAGAGACCGAGGCGTAGATCAAGACGTAGCTTCCCTCGGAGTCCATCCCTTCACCGTAAGCCACCGCGTGAACCCCGTGGGCGTCGACCTTCTGAGAGGCAGCGACGCTTCCGCCCGTGGCGACGGACTGGGACGTTGAGATCTCGGCGAGGAAGGCATAGGATCTGACGCCGGCGACGTCACCGCCCTGAGCGCCCCATAGTTTGGAGGTCGTCTCCAAGCTTCCGGTCGTGGAGAGGTAGCTCGACGCCTCCCCCGCCGCCGGGGTCAGGGAGGAGCTTCCCGAGCCTGCGATCTTCGATGCTTCCAGGGTGTTGAGGGCGCGGTATAAGGTGTAGTCTGCACCTCCTCCGCTCCCATAAAACTCCTGGTTGATATTCGCGCTCCCCGAGCCCCAGAGGCTGCTACTCTCGTCTATGCTGAGGCCGCTCTCGAAGCTCGCCGAAGCCTTTCCGCTGACCCCGACGCTCTCGTCGATGTCGTAAGAGTCGACGACCCCGACGGTCTGGCCGCCGCTGCTCGCCGAAAAATGGATGTTTATGGCACTTGCTCCCTGAAGAATCAGGATGCAGATTACCGCCGCCATTAACAGGCTTGATCTGGACAGTGCGATCTCCCTCCATCAAATTAGTCTTGAAAGGAATCTGTCACCATGTACATAATTAAACCTTTCTGCATGATGGAGGCTTAGCTATCGAATAATATAATGTATATTAATTTACTCTCGATCCGCAACCCGGAAGGTATCAGAGCCTCCTCACCGTCGCCGAGCCTGCTAACCAGACGGTGTTGTAGGCTTCATCTTCCACCAGCAGTATCAGGACGTAGTCGCCGGCCTTCGCCTCCACCTCTTCGAGAAGAACCCTGTAGTTGAAGAGGGGGGACCTGGTGAGGACGATAGGCTCGTGATAGCCGGTCGATAGGATCGATGAATCTGGTGGTGCATCCATTCTGTAAAATGCGACGGCAGTCTCCCCCTTGGAGGCGGTTATGTTCTTTGTTAGAAACGCCATATAATCGGCCTGCGGGGCTGTGGCGTTCAGAACGTCCCGGGAGACGTAGTGGACATCTCCCGCCACATCGATGAGGGCGTTAAGCCTTCCGTCCTCTCCGAAGTAGGCGTAGGCGGCTGCTCGAGACTCCCCGAAGTTGAGGAGGAGGACGCAGGGGGCGGACCGATCGAGAAGGGGCCGCAACTCCTCCGATACTCCGGCCACCTCCGCCGTCAGGACGGGGGAGACGCTGCCGTCAGGTCCCGATACCCTGAAGAGCGTTCCCGGCCAGGAGAACCGGACCGTCGCCTCGGACCCTTCGATCTCCTCCTCCGCCGACCAGACCACCTCTCGGTTTTCGTTCTCGGCGATGAAGAGGGTCGCCCTCTTGAGATTTCCGTCGGCGTCCGAAAGCTCTACCTCTACCGATGCGGGGCTACTCTGGCTTGCGCCCTCGCTAAGGATCCTCACGCTCACCACCTCCGGGGCGGGAGAGGACCCGACGGCCCTGATCATCCACTCCGTCTCGTTCTGCTGATACGGTTCCAGGTCCCATGCCAGGATACGGTTGGGGTTTCTTGCCGTGATGAACGACCTGCCGGTAGCGGATCCGATGTCGGTTCCTATGTAAACACCTCCGAACTCGTAGATGGAGACGAGGAAGGGGCCGCAGATCCGGACGTCGGGGACGTCCACCAGGGCCCAGCCGAACTCATCGCCGAAGTAGGAGTCGGCCCTATCCGTCACCTTCGTTAAGGCGTTGAGAGTCTCGTCCCAGATCTCCAGAACGAAGATCTCTGAAGTTCTATTCGGCTCCAGCTTTCCGTAGACTGCAACGGCGGATAGCGTCCAGTCCCCGGAGGGGGCCTCGAAGAGGACGGCGTGGCCGAGGCCGCCCCCCATCCTAAACCCGTTCTCGGCGGTTCCGTCGTCGAGGCGCAAGGTGACGAGGTCGTCGGATAGGGCGCCCTCCGGGGCGAGGAGGAGGACGAGGACGGCGAGGAGCGGCCCAAACCTTTTCTTCATCATGATAGCTTCCTCCACCCCGGATCTGATGTTATAGCCTCTCGATATCGTCGCCGGGAGTTGAAGGTCTCTTCGGTGGTCATGCGGATGGTATTTTAATCATCTGCCTATTTCTCTTTTTTTAGCGGTGCCGGCCTTCGAGCTCCTCGATCCGCTACCCAAAGGGATAATACCTCCAAGATCGAGTTCCTCCAAGATCGAATATCCCCGGGAGAGATTCATTTTGGAGAAGATCGCCACCATCTGCGTCTACTGCGGCTGCGGCTGCGGCCTCTTCCTCCACGTCGAGGATGGCCGGATCGTCGGAGCCTCCCCGTCCCCTGCTCACCCCGTCTCCAGGGGGAGGCTCTGCGTCAAGGGGTGGCTGGCCGCCGACTTCGTCCACCATCCCGACCGGCTGAAGACGCCCCTCGTCAGGAAGGGGGGACGGATGGTCCGGGGATCCTGGGATGAGGCCCTCTCCCTGACGGCGAGAAGGTTAAAAGAGATAATGGAGGAGTCGGGTCCCGACGCCCTGGCGGTCCTCACTTCGGCGAAGGGGACCAACGAGGAGAACTACCTCCTGGCGAAGCTCGCGAGAGTAGCCCTCAAGACGAACAACGTCGACCACGTCGCAAGGCTCTGCCACGCCCCATCGGTGGCGGGCCTCGGCTTCGCTCTGGGAAGCGGGGCGATGACAAACCCGATAAGAAGCCTCCTCTCTGCTGACGCCATCCTCGTCACCGGCTCCAATACCACAGAGCAGCATCCCCTGATCGCCGCGCATATCCTGGAGGCCCAGTCCCGGGGGGCGACCCTGATCGTCGCAGACCCCAGAAGGACCCAGATGGCACAGCTCGCCGATATACATCTCGCCCCACGCCTTGGAACCGACGTCGCCTGGACGAACGGGATATTGAACCTGATCATCGATATGGGGCTAGTCGATGAGGATTTCATAATTGAGAGGACCGAGGGGTTCACCGCCCTGAAGGATCTGGTCGTCCAATATACTCCGGCGGCGGTGGAGAGGATCACGGGGATACCGCCCGGAGATTTGAAGAAGGCGGCCGTCGCCTTTGGAGAGGCGGATAGGGCGGCGGTCGTCTACGCCATGGGGACGACCCAGCACTCCTGCGGGACCGACAACGTCCTCGCCCTCGCAAACCTCGTCCTCGCTACCGGGAACGTCGGAAGGGATGGTACGGGAATATACCCCCTCCGGGGCCACCAGAACGTCCAGGGGGCCTGCGACATGGGGGCGCTTCCGAGCGTCTATCCCGGATATCAGAAGGTGGAGGACCCGGCCGCCAGAGAGAGGATGGAGGCTGCCTGGGGGACTGACCTGCCGGCGGATCCGGGGCTCACAGCCGTCGAGATGATGGAGGCGGCCGAGGAGGGAAGGTTGAAGGGGATATACATCTCCGGGGAGAACCCCATGATCAGCTACCCCGACCGGGATCAGGTGATGCGGGCCCTCTCGTCTCTGGAGTTTCTGACCGTAGCCGATATCTTCCCCACCGAGACGACGGCCCTCGCCGACGTCGTCCTTCCGGTAGCCTCCTTCGCCGAGAAGGACGGGACCTTCACATCGACGGAACGGCGGGTCCAGAGGGTGAGACGGGCGGTCTCGCCGCCGGGCGAGGCGAGGCCGGAGGTGGAGGTGGCGGCGGACCTCCTGAGACGGCTGGGGGTCGAGGCTGATTACGCCTCCCCGGAGGAGGTGATGGCCGAGATATCATCGGTAACCCCATCCTACGGCGGTATAAGCTATCAGCGGCTCGGGATATCGGGGCTCTCCTGGCCCTGCCCATCCCGAGATCATCCCGGAACCGAGATCCTCCATCAGGGGTCGTTTCCCATCGGTCGGGCGCGGTTCTCCGCCGTGGAGCAGCAGGAGCTTGCGGAGGATCTCGATTATCCCCTTCTCCTGACGACCGGCCGAAGCCTCTTTCACTTCCACACCGGGACGATGACGAGGAGGACCCACCTTCTCGACCGGGAGCGGCCGAAGGCGGCCGTCGATATCAACCCCGCGGACGCGGCGGCTCTTGGGGTGAGATCCGGCACGATGGTGGTGGTGGAGTCCGTAAGGGGTGGCATCGAGATCGAGGCCCGCCTGACGGAGGAGGTCCCGATGGGGACGGTCTATATACCCTTCCACTTCGCTGAGGCTCCGGCGAACCAGCTGACGGCCCGGACCCTCGATCCCACCTCCAAGATCCCCTGCCTCAAACGGACCCCCGTCAGGATCAGGAGGGCCGACTCATGACCTGCGCCTCCGCCTTCATCCTCCGCCGCGAGGACCTCGTCCCCCTTCTGGAGGAGCTGGCCGAGACCCTGGAAGTCGTAGCTCCCGTCCAGGTCGAGGGAGAGGCGGCCTTCGCCACCTGGAGGGGCGAGGCTCTCGCCCTGGACGATAAAAACCCCCTGACATCCCCGATGGAGTTCTTCCTGCCCCAAAAGGAGGTCCTCTTCAGATACGTCCAGTACAGCGGCCGCTACACCTTCTCGGAGGACCCCCCCAGGGCGAGGCTGATCTTCGGGATGAGGCCCTGCGACCTTCGAGCGCTTAAGGTGATCGACGGGATCTTCGGCGCCGACCTCCCCGACATTCCTTACGCCGGCAGGAGGAGGTCTACGATAATAGTCGCCCTGAACTGCACAACCCCCGGCGAAGGATGCTTCTGCAGATCGATGGGGTCGGGCCCCGGAGCTGAGGGGGGGTACGACATCCTCCTGACGGATCTGGGCCGCGGCTACCTGGTGGAGCCGGGATCTTCCGCGGGGGTCTATATCCTCAGGGCGCATCACCGACATTTCGAGGAGGCGGACCCCGGAGATATAAAAGAGAAGGAGCGGCTCCTCGCCCTCGCCGGCGATGAGATCGTAACGAGAGGTCCGTCCCTGAACCCCGAGAAAATCAGGGAGGCCATCGACGGGGTCGACTGGGAGGAGGCGGGACGGAGGTGTCTTGCATGCGGCGGATGCTCCCTCGTCTGTCCCGTCTGCCACTGCTTCAGCGTTCTCGACCAGGGCGTCCCCGACGGGGAGAGGCTCAGGTGCAGGGACACCTGCATCCTCTCCGGCTTCTCCCGGATGACGGGCGGGGCCAACCCCAGGGCGGCCCTCGGCGAGAGGCTCCGCCACTGGTACCTCGACAAGTTCGTCTACATCCCGGAGAAGACGGGGCTTTTCGGCTGCGTCGGCTGCGGCAGGTGTACCCGGGTCTGTCTGGGGGAAGTAGATCGGTGGTCCTTGTTCAAGGAGGCGGCAGAATGAAGATGGATCGGTCGAAGATGGGAACCGTTGCTGAAGGCGGCACCCGGACCGGCAGGGCCGCCGGGGTGAAGCCGGGCAGCTACCTGCCTATCCAGGCCGAGGTCGTCGACATCGACGTTGAGTCCTCCAACACCTACCTATTATCCCTCCGGCCGATGGACGAGGAGGACGAGCTGGTCGCCGTAAACTACTCTCCAGGCCAGTTTCTGATGGTCTCCGTCTTCGGCCTGGGGGAGTGTCCCATATCCATCGCCTCCTCCCCCACCCGGGAGCCGCTGCAGATCTGCGTCCGGGAGGCGGGAAGGATCACCCAGGGGATCATGGCGGCCCGGGTCGGAGACGTCCTGGGGATCCGGGGGCCCTTCGGGAACGGCTTTCCCGTCGGTTCCATGAGGGGAAAAAACGTCCTCATCGCCGGGGGAGGGTCGGGGTTTGCGACGCTGCGGTCCCTCATCAACTACATAGCCGACGACCGCGAAAAGTTCAAAGAGGTCACCGTCGTCTACGGGGCGAGGACCCCCCAGGACCTCTACTTCACCAGCGAGTACGGGAGCTGGCAGGCGGCAAAGATCGAGGTGGGGATCACCGTCGATATGATGGACGCTAGCTGGAAGGGGAACGTCGGCCTCGTGACCTCCCTTCTAGCCGAGATCGACCCAAGCCCCGGGGCTGCCGCCCTCTGCGGCCCGCCGATGATGATCCGGGCCGTCGCCAAAGACCTCCTGGGCCGGGGATTTATCGAGCCCGAGATCTACATCTCCCTCGAGCGGCACATGAAATGCGGTGTTGGAAAATGCGAGCACTGCACCATGGGACGCTACCACGTCTGCACCGACGGGCCGATCTTCAGCTACGACGTGGTGGGAGATCTGATCTGATGAGCCCTCATCTCTCCTTTCGGTTCCTGTAGATCTCCCGCAAGACCTCCCGGTGCATCGAGGCTACTGCGTCTCCGAGGATCCCCAAGAAGAAGAGCTGGAACCCGACGATTATCAGAAGGGCGGTCAGGATCGTCAGGGGTATATGCTCCGTCCGGGTGGCGAACCACTCGCTGGCGACGTAGATCCCCAGAATGAATCCCGCTGTGCCGAAGAACGACCCCATAAGCCCGAAGTAGAAGAGAGGGTTGTGGGTCTTTGCCATCCGATAGATGGTGGCGATGATCCTCGCTCCGTCCATGAAGGGGTTGAGTTTCGTCTTCGTTCCCGTCGTCCTCGCCCTATAAGTTATGGGGACCTCGGCGATGACAAGACCCTTCTTGACGCTGTCGACGGTCATCTCCGTCTCGATCTCAAAGCCCGCCATGGTGAGGTCGAGCCTGCGGACCCCCTCCTGGCTGAAGGCCCGGTACCCGGTGAGGATGTCGTTCAAGGGGACGGCGTAGATCAGCCGGAAGAAGAAGTTGATCAGCCTGTTCCCTGCGGAATTGAGGCGGGTCAGGGCACCCTCCTGGAGGTTTGCGAACCGGTTTCCCATGACGTGGTCGGCCTTCCCCGCGAAGACGGGATCGAGGAGGAGGCATACCTCTGCGGGAAGGTAAGTCCCGTCCCCGTCGATCATCACTATGAAGTCGGCCTCGATGAGGTCGAAGGCCTCTTTCAGGGCCTGCCCCTTCCCGCGACCGCTCTGGACGACGACTCGGGCGCCGGCTCCCTTGGCCAGCTCGCGGGTTCTGTCGCGGCTATTGCCGTCGATGACGAGGATGTCGGAGAAGCCCATCTCCCGAAACTCGCCGATCACCCCAGCGATGGCGTCCTCCTCGTTTAAGGTGGGGATCAGGATGCAGACGTCTTTTGTGGTCAATATCTATCAGCTCGGTCCTGGCCTGGATATGGCGGTCGGTCTTCGGTGGTCGGTCGTCAACGGTTCGTCCGTATTCCGGTTTTCCTCACATCCTCATTTTGCCGCCCTTTTTATGAGCTTCTCGAACCTTTCGACGAGCTCATCGGCGGAGCCACCCGCCGTCTCGACGTAGAGCCTGATGAGGGGCTGGGTGTTTGAGGGCCTGATGAGGACGGTATAATCCTCGGCGGTGATCTTGAAGCCGTCGGTGGTGTCGGGCTCAAGGGATGCAAGGTCGATCTCGAGCCGTCTCATAACATCGGCCGGCGACCCCTCTATCCTGACGGACCTCTGGACGTAGGGGTAGTCGGGGATGGCGTCCGAGAGGTCCGAGAGCCTCTCCCCCCGAGATATCACCTCGCCGAGGGCGAGGGACATGGCGAAGGGGTCGTCGGAGAGCTGAAATTCCGGGAGGAAGAGGTGGGCGGACCTCTCGACGCCGATGACCGCCCCCTCTCTCTTGACCCGGTTGGCGATGAAGACGTCTCCGACCCTCTCCCGGATCACCTCGATCCCGAGAGGCAAGAGCTCCCGCTCCAGGATCATGGAGCAGTCGAAGCCCGCCACCACCCTGTCGCCGGGTCGGTACCTCTCCTTTGCCAGGATCACCGCCACCTTCTCGGGGGGGACGATCCGGCCCCGGTCGTCGATGACGAGCCCCCGGTCGGCGTCGGGGTCGAAGCCGACGCCGTAATCTGCCCCCGTCTCCACCACCATCCTCGCCGCATCCCGGAGGGATTCCTCGGTGGGGGCGGGACCGCGGCCGGGGAAGAGGCCGTCGGGGTCGCCGTTGATCTCCCGACAGTCGAAGTCGAGCTTCGTATAGAGGCTGGCCATCCCGCATGCTGAGCCGTTGCCCATGTCCAGGACGATCCTGAGGGGCCCTTCGATGGAGAGCTTTCCTTCGACGTAGTCGGCGTACCTCCGGATGACGTCTTCGGGGGAGCGGTCGGTCATTTTGCCTTCGCCCTCTCGAAAGTCCTCCCTTTTGTAGAGGTCCATCATCGCAGTCTCGTGGTAGAGCATCCCGTACCCTTCGGCGGTCCTGAACCTGATGCCGTTGTACTCGGGGGGGTTGTGGGAGGCGGAGATGTAGGCTGCCGCGTCGTACCCCCCTTTCCAGGTCTCAAAGCCGATCATCGATATCGGCAGGACTCCGTAGCTCTCGACGGAGCAGCCCGTGGACAAGACCCCCTCCAAAAATGCCCTCTCCACCAATGGGCCGCTCACCCTCGTATCCCTTCCTAGGGCGATCCGGCCACCGGGGAGGTACGACCCCAGAGCTTTACCCACCTTCCGGGCGATATCATCGGTAAGCTCCGTCCCGTAGACGCCTCGCACGTCATAAGCTCTGAAGACTGTCACATGGAATAGGTCACACGAATATGTAAAATAGTTTTCGAAAACGGCTCCATCTCTTCCCCCCAGGGCCTTCAGCTCTCGGGAGACCCGACGGCGGTGCCGGATCTTATCGATCCTATCCTCACCCTAATTCTCTCGCCGGGAGCAGACCCCGGGACGAATATCCGGAAACCCTCCACCTCGCCGAACCCGTCCCCGGACTTGCCGACACCGACGATATCGACCTCCAGGACGTCTCCCACCTTCACCGGCGGCGAATAAAACCCCTGGCCGACGACGTACATCTCGGCGCTCTCCTTCCGAGAGGCTGCCGGAGAGTGGGACTGGGCCCGCCGGAACCGCCCCCTCACCTCCGAGAGGTAATCCAAAAAGGTGTCCCCCTGGAATACCTTGACGAGGAAGTTTCCCCCGGGCTTGAGGGCCTCCTCGGCGACCCGGAGGGCGGACCGGGATAGGTCTACGGACCGCGCGTGATCGAGGGTCCAGTTCCCCGAGAGGTTCGGGGCGGCGTCGCAGATGACGACATCAGCCTGGCCGCCGAGGGCCTCAGCTATCAGCTCCAGGGTCTTTTGGGCGGTGATGTCGGCCTTGATGGTGGTGACGCCTTCGATCGGCTCTATCGGGAGGAGGTCGACCCCGACGACTTTGCCCCCTGAGATCTCCTTTGCCACCTGGAGCCAGCCGCCGGGGGCGGCGCCCAGATCCAGGACTGCGTCGCCCCTTCTGATCAGCCGGAACCTCTTATTGATCTGCTGGAGCTTGAAGGCCGACCGAGCCCGGTACCCCTCGGCCTTGGCCCTCCGGTAGAAGTAGTCTTTTTGATCCCTGGCCATCGCTCTGGCTTTTCGACCCAAGGTAATAAAGGGCTGCGGTTCGGATAGGAGAAATGCCACAAAAATCACCCTCACGGTCTGTTGAAGCGAGATGGATCTCGATATGATTAACGGACTCTTCTAAGGCGGATCCAGCCAGTTGGCTATCTCTTTCGCGAAGCGGGGGAATACGATCAGGGCTTTGAGGAAGTTCTCGAATACCAGATCTGGGTCGATCCCTGTATAGCGATGAATCAGTACGTTGCGAAATCCGCCAAGTCCTTTTATCTGCAAGTAGAGCTCCTCCGATATCACCTGGTTCTCGTAGAGGCCTTTAAGGCTCTCCTCGTAGCTCTCCGGATACGCCCTGAATTCTTCTGATAGGATGTGGTCCGCTACGTCGAAGATAACTGAAGCTCCGGCTATCAACCCTCTTTCTATGATCCATCGCTCGCTCACGTCGCTTATAAGCGAATCGAGACTGACATCCTCGTATCTGGAGAGTTCTCGATGTATTATGTCCAGCTCTTTCAGCCTTTCTTCTACTGACTCTCTTCTGACCATCAGATCATCCTCTTCTTGAGAGCCTCCATCTGCCGCCTGCGCATCGGCGCCGTATCGCGGTAGAGGTGCAGAGTATCAAGAACGAAGCGCTCCTTTGCGGCCTCATCGGAGACGTAGATGGGCCTTCCCGACCTTACTATCTCAAAGCGCAGGACCGGCGAAGCCCTTCGCAGGTCGACCAGGTCGAGCCGCTCCGTCCCCAGGGCGTCTACGATCTTCTCCCAGAGCCTCCAGGCTGGCTCCTCCGCCGTCGATGTCAGAACTGCGAGGTCCACGTCCTGGGGCTCCCGGGGGGGTTCATCTCTTGCGAGGGAGCCGAAGAGGTAGGCGAGGATCACGCCCTCCTCCTCGAAGAGCTCTGTAAGCTCATCGAGGGAGGCTCTTATCTCTTCCGGAAGGGGCCTGTGTCGGGCCCAGCGCTCAGGGATGCCCATGAGATATCTCCAATGGGGGTATCTCGGAGTCTGAGAATATATATTTTCATCTGATATGAGCAACAGTTTCGACCAACCCGCCAGGACCTTCTTTCGGACAAATGAGCGGATTATGCGGATCATGTGGATTGAGCGGATTGGGCGGATTGAGGTGGATGAATAGCATATGTCAGAGCAGAATACAGCCCTTTCGCCCCTCCCCGTCGGATATACGGAGCTTCTCTTCGATCTGAAGAGCCGGGTCCGGGGCAGCTCAGGTGCGGGCATCCCTATCCGTCAATAGGGAGCTGGTGGTCCTATACTGGCAGATGGGAAGGTCTATCCTCCAGAGACAGGGCGAAGAGGGTTGGGGCGCCAAGGTGATAGATCGTCTCTCTCGCGATCTTAGGAGAGAGTTTCCGGAGATGAGGAGCTTTTCTCCGCGGAACCTCAAGTACATGCGGGCCTTTGCTGAGACGTGGAAAGACGACGGATTTGTGCAGCAGGTTGCTGCACAAATTCCGTGGTTCCACAATTGCGTCATCCTGGATAAGCTGAGGGATAGGTCCGAACGGGAGTGGTACCTTCGCAAGACGGTGGAGAACGGTTGGAGCCGGAACGTCCTCGTCCACCAGATCAAGAGCGACCTCTTCGGCAGCCAGGGAAAGGCGGTAACAAACCTCCGATGGACCCTTCCCCCGCCCCAGTCCGATCTGGCTGCGGAGATCCTGAAGGACCCCTACAACTTCGACTTCCTGAGCCTGGGGGAGAGGGCGACGGAGGGGGACCTTCACCGATCATTGCTGGCGCATCTCCGGGACTTTCTGATCGGGCTTGGGGTCGGGTTCGCCTTTGTAGCAAGCAAGTATCCCTGAAAGTGGGCAGTTAGAGATTAGGCGTCCAAGGAGGTTAATGAACCTTCACGGCCACACAGGAATGCAATCCTCTATGTTTGATATTTTTCCTTCATAAAAAACATTTTCATTCTGCTTAATTATGGAGCATGCTTCACAATGTTTCTCATAGCCCACAAAATCTTTATGATATCGCTTCTCTAAACCTTTTACAATCACAAACGGGTTGGGCATTTTGGTCGGATCATTCAAAACATTAGATAACCATTTGAGACCTGCAATAGTTCCAATAGGCCCAACTCCACCCACACATATTAAAAATCGTTCATAGTTCCACCGATTTTTCAGAAACTGCACAACACCATAATTATTATAATTATGTTTAGAATCGCATTTTTGTTGATCTTCATGATGGTTCTTATAACCGAAAAAAGATCCATTTGGTCTGTCGTATTTGATTACGGCCGCGTCTTTAATATACTCCATAAGCATACTAACTAAACAATTAACTTCTCCATCTCCACATATTATAAAGTTATAATCATTATATTCTTTTTTAATTGATCCGTCTACCAAATCTATATCCAGGAAGCTCTTGAAATCTACATTTTTATTTATTTTATAAATTTGTTGAATAATTTCTAGAATATACATTGAGTCAGATATATATCCTGGATGTTTACATCCCTCAGTATTGTGCCTGGTCGTCCCCCAAACAATTCCGATATTGTTTCCGAATTCTCCCTTTTTTAATTTAGATCTGAAGTCAACGGGACTCCAAGGATAGATTTCTGGGTTAGGTGGCCTTAATTTGTATTCATTGGATTCATATGGCTCACTAATCGATAGTAGGGACTCTATACTAACTTTAAACAAATTTATTTCCATTTTCATTTCCTCCTATTTTGTTTACATACTTGAGGATATATTTAAGAATTGCGACTAATTATTTGAAAATTTAAATAATTAAGTTATTTTCTAAATATCCATATTTGATAGTTATAATGCATATTACGGCCTAGCTTTCTCTCGAACTTTTCCTCAAAGTGGCTAGACTTGTGTATATTGTCCATTAAACGTGATAGCAAAGAAAAGTAGCATTCTATGATAGGTCGCTCTGTTAGTGGAGCTTCAGGACCTTCTGGTTGATCTACAATATTAGCCATACACAAAATACCCCCTCGACTTATTTTGTTTACCAATTTTTGCAATAATATATATGTGTCGTTGAAGCTCAATCGATCTCCAATGTAATAAATTGATTCACTCCAAATAATAATATCAAAATATTCATTATCAAACCTGCTAAGATAATCAATTATGTCAGCGTTTAAAAACGTTACACTATCTTTTTTGACTTTCTCACGGGCCCGCTGTAATGCCTTGTTAGATATATCTATCCCCATAATTTTGGCATTAGGGAACTCTTGAGTAATCATTTGAGTGTGCGCTCCCTCTGCACAGCCAATCTCTAAAATTCTCAAAGGGTTTGGAATTCGATCCGCCATGATAGATAACTGTCTTTTGTATTTATTTAGTTCATAATCTGAAGATAAATAGCTCCACGGATCGCTCTCTTCGAATTCTTTATCAAAATATTCTTCTGACCAACGATTATTCTTCATCATTTTCGTATACTTCCCCCCAAGCATCAAGATAATTACAACCTATATAAAGTTTTATGAGACGACATTTCATCATCGAATATTTGTGCTTTGCCGAGGCAGGTATTTTTATTTCTTCTCATTCGAAACGGAAAAATTCATTATCTGCCGATGCCCACCAGCCTCCGTGAACTGCTTCATCTTGGTGGCGGGGGCCTATACCTCGGGGATCGCACCCGGTCCACGGTTGGGCGGAAATTTCCAGGGAAGGGGAGAAGGCGGCTATCTGCAGGTTCCTTGAAAGGAGAATGGTTTAACTGATGGGTCGCATATATTCGACCAGGTGATCGGACGTGTGGACTTTTACGGCTGTGGTCTATAGGGAAGAGGAGATGTACGTGGCCCAATGCCCCGAGGTGGGGACGGTCAGCCAGGGGAAGACGCCAGAAGAGGCCGTGGACAACCTGAAAGAGGCGACCGAGCTTTACCTGGAAGAGTTTCCTCTGGAAGAGAAGAAACGACCTTTTATAACCACCTTTGAGGTGGTTCCCGTTGTCAAAGCTTAGGACGGTCTCCGGAGAGGCGACGGTCAAGATACTCTGTAACAAGTTCGATTTTGAGATCAGCGGACGCACCGGAAGTCACGTTCGGCTATCGAAGATGACGCCCGACGGAAAGGTCGGGACGGTGGTGCCCATGCATCGGGAGCTGAAAATGGGTACGTTGAAGGGCGTGCTGAAGCTGGCAAAGGTCGACGAGGACGAGTTTGCCGAGTATTTGTGATCGTCCCTTCTCGGGTCGGGCTCGTTCCTGCTGAGGGCGTTGCTTCATCTTGTTTTCGAGAGCTAGATCTCTTCGCCTCCGCCCGAACCTGCATGAGATTCCCGGAGCCGCGAGTCTCCTTGCGTTTTGCCCCTCTTTATCCGAAAGAGAAACCTTCATCACCCCCCTGCCCCCACAAAACATCCGTGAACTGCGACGTTCTGGTGGTGGGGGCCTCCCCCTCGGGGATCGCCGCCGCCACATCAGCCGCCAGGAGCGGCGCTGATGTGATCCTCCTCGACAAAGAGATGGGCGGCCGCTTCGACCACCCGGCGAACACCTTCTTCGACGGGATGTTCCGCCGGGCAGGGCTTGAGGTCGAGCGGGAGTACGTCCTCCACGACCTCGCCGGGATGAGGATCATCTCCCCCGGCGGCTGCGCCGTCGAGATAGCGGCGCCGGGTAAGTTTATCGACCGATCAAGGTTCGATTCAATTTATCTCAAACGGGCCGAGGGGGCCGGGGTCCGGCTCATGCGGGGCGAGGCGAAGTCTGCCCCCCACTCGGGTTCGGGGCGGCGGGTCGAGACCGACGCCGGCGATATCGGGGCCCGGGTCGTCATCGACGCCTCGGGGGTCGATGGATTGATCTCGAGAAAAGAGGGGCTTTCGCCCCTGAAGCATCCGGAGGACGTCGCCTGGGCCGCCGAGGCGGTCGTCGAGCTTTCGGGCCTCGGGGAGGAGCGGCGCTTCGAGTACTTCGTCGGCTCGGTCTCGCCGGGGTGGAAGGCGACCTTCTCCCCCGGCGGCGGCGACTTGGCGACTTTGGGCGTCTTCGTCCGGGGGCACGGCCGGGACGTTCGTGGCTACCTGGACCGGTTCGTGGAGCTGTTTAAGAAATACAAGTCCGGCGAGTACGACGTCTCAGAGATGAAGATAGTCTCCATCAACCGGGGCGGGGACGCCATCGCTGCGCTGCCCGGCGAGATCGTCGCCGACTCCCTGATGGCGACGGGGGCGGCGGCCGGGATGAGCGGGATCGCCTACGCCATGCGGGCGGGAACGATGGCGGGGGAGGTGGCCGCCGGCGCCGCCGCGGCCGGGGACGTATCGATCCGGCGGCTTCTCGCCTATCCCCGGTGGTGGCGCCGGGAGTTCGGCCTGGAGTACAGGATGGGCCGGGCGTCTCTACTGACCCTGGGGGAGATGGGGGACGGCGAGATAGACCGGCTGGCTTTTGGCCTGGCGAAAAGGGACCTCGGCGTTCCGTCTTCCTCCACCATCACCTCTTCCACCATTTCTTCCTCTTCCTCATCCAGGACGGCTCTCTCGGCGGGGATCGCAGTCGCCCGGTCCCACCCCCGGACGATATCTGGCCTTCTACGAAACTTCATAAAGGGCTGAGGGCTGAGGGCGGCAGGAGGGGGGCTGAAGAGCTCTGAAAGGGGCTCAGGGCTTGAAGCCTCCTCTATCAGGCCACCTCGACGTTGCTGCTCTCCTCTCTGCCGCCGCCGTCCTCGGGAAGCTTGATCTCGCCGTAGGTAGCCTCGTACCTCTTCAGGTTCGCGGAGAGGGCCCGTAGCAGCCTCTTCGCGTGCTGGGGGGTTATCGTCACGATCGCCCTGCCCTGGGCGAGGTTCGTCTCGGGGATCTTGTGGAGGAAGGTGAGGGTGACCTCGTCGTCGGCGTGGCTTATCTTGATCAGGTTCGCGTATACCGGCTCCAGGCTCTCGGGGATCCTGACCCCCAGCTGCTGAGGCATCTTCTTATCCGTCAATCGTCAACACCTTCCTTCCCTTTAAATGAGCTCGGTCTTATCCCTTTTCCCCCGAGGATACGAAAATCCTTTAACCGCTGGAGCGACTCTTCTGATCATGATAGAGCTGAGGAGTGACCCTTACGTCCTTAAGTCCCGGACCGTCCAGGATACGGAGCTGGACTTCAGGATAAACCTCAACCTCTCCTGGTGCCGCGGCGTCCTCTTCAACGTGGTGGCTCAGAAGAACTCCGTAGCCATCGTCGAGTACGACGCCATCCTCTGGACCGATGAAGCTCTCATGTTCGTCGAGTACAAGGACTCCGTCGCGGCTTACAAGAACCTCTCCACCCGGAGGATCCAGCAGATAGGAAGCCTCGCGAAGAACATCGCCGCCGGCCTCGGCTACAGATCCTACACCTTCGTCGTGGTGGTAAACGACCTTTCCGCTCCGACGACCAGGGGCGGAGCCGTCGTCATCCCCATCTACATGCTCGGAAGCTACGAGCCGGCCTTCAGCTCCGCGGTCTCGGAGCTGGAGATGATCGATAAGCTCATCGAGAAGTACACCAAGAGCGGCAACGACGGCGTCGCCGCAGACCTCTCCAAGCTGAAGACCCTCATCGAGACGGGGTTATCTTGAGCCGGAGGGGAAGGGCGACGGCCCTGGGGGCGGCGACGGTCCTCAACGCCGTCGCCAACTGGAAGGGCTCCGCCTTCGGGATCGACCTCCATACCTCTGCCGAGGTCGTCCTCGACGACTCCCATTCCGTCCGGGGGGACGTCCCCGGCATCGATGACTCCCTCATCGTCAGGTCTGTGGAGCTGGTCCTGGAGCGGTTTGGTGTGGTGGCGGGGGGGGTCGTCAGGACAAAGAGCGATATACCCCTCGCCCGGGGGCTGAAGAGCAGCAGCTCCGCCGCCAACGCCGCGGTCATGGCGACCCTCGACGCCCTGGGAGAGGTGATCGACCCCCTGGAGGCGACGAGGATCGGTGTCGAGGCGGCGAGGGCCGCAGGGGTCACCATCACCGGCGCCTTCGACGACGCCGCGGCCTCGATGCTTGGAGGGGTCGTCGTCACCGACAACCGGAAGATGGCCCTCCTCAAAAGGGAGGTCCTGGAGTCACAGGTCCTCCTCCTCGTCCCCGAGGAGAAGATATTCTCGAAGGATACGGACGTCGCAAGGTCGAGGCTCCTCTCCCCCATCGCCGACCTCGTCTTCGACCTCGCCATGGCCGGAGATTATTCTCGGGCTATGACCCTCAACGGCCTCGTCTACTGCACCGCCCTGAACCTCTCCGCCGACCCCATATTCGCGGCCCTGGCCGCCGGAGCCGGGGGGGTGAGCCTATCGGGCACCGGCCCCGCCTACGCCGCCCTCGCAGGAGACGAAGATATCGACGAAGTCGAGTCGGCGTGGCTCGATCTGGGCGGAAGGGTGATAAGGACAGAGGTTAACAACAGGGGGTCATCATTGGCCGTGAGGTGGCGATCATGAGCCTGGAAGATCTTCGCGCAGAAGTAGAGAGAGTGGACCAGGAGATAGTAAGGCTGATAGACAAGCGGGTGAGGCTTGCTGAAGAGATCTTCGAGGCCAAGAGGGCTCTTGGGGTCGGGATCGAGGACAGAAATCAGGAGAAGCTGGTGATGAAGAGGGCCCTTGACATGGCCACAGAGCTGGGGCTTGATCCGGGCGCCGTAAAGGAGATATTTGCAACCCTCATCAGGATGAGCCTGGAGAAGCAGCATGAGCTTCTGGGGGAGGATAACCTCCCTTAGAACCATCTTGTGAACCTTACTGGAGTTGGTTAGCCGTGACCGAAGTTGCCGTCATATCAGGATCGAAGTCTGACAGGCCCGTGGTGGAGAAGGTCCTCCGGGTTCTCGGTGAGAAGGGGGTCGCCTATGAGGAACGGGTCCTGTCGGCCCACAGAAACCCTACAGAGCTGGAGGCGTACATAAAGGAGACGGATGCGAAGATCTTCATAGCGGTGGCCGGCCTCTCTGCAGCCCTCCCCGGGGTCATCGCCTCGCGGACCGATAGGCCGGTGATAGGGGTTCCGGTGAGCGCAAAGCTGGGAGGCCTCGACGCCCTCCTGTCCATCTCCCAGATGCCGCCGGGGGTTCCCGTCGCCTGCGTGGGGATCGACAACGGCGAGAACGCCGCCCACCTGGCTATAAGGATGCTCTCGGTGAAAAGATAGTTTTTTAAGCGGATGAGGTGAAGCTGCTTCAGGCGGGATTTGGATGTACAGGAAGATTCTGATCGCAACAGACGGCTCTGACCCCTCTATGAAGGCCTCAAGATACGGGGTGAAGCTCGCGAAGTCCCTGGCCTCCCGGGTTACAGTCCTCTACGTCATCAACGAGACCGCCATCTCCAAGGCCATGGCCTCTCTGGTGGGAAGGGGCTTTTCCGAAGAGGATCTAAGAAGGACCCTCAAGAACTCTGCCGAAGGGATCGTCGCGGAGGTCTCGAAGATGGGCGATGCCGCGGGGGTCTGCGTCGAGCCTCTGATCAGGGAGGGCGACCCGGCCCTCCGGATCCTGGACGAGGCCGGGATAGAGGAGGTCGACCTGATACTTATGGGGAGTCACGGCGAAGGCGGGATCTCCTCGAGGCTGATCGGGTCCGTGGCTCAGAAGGTCCTGAACTGGTCTGAAACGCCGGTGATGGTGGTGAGATGACGGGGTCTTCCCACGCCCTTTATAAGGCTTCTAGATGCCGGTATCGGAAAGATACCTATTTATATCAAAGGCGTAATGGATAGACTCAAAAGGTCCAGAAGGTTGTAGGGAGATAAAAGAGGTGCTATAAAATGTACGATCGGATTTTAGTCGCTACTGACGGCTCCGCAAAGTCCAAGGTCGCAGTCCAGCACGGCGTAGACCTGGCTAAGGCGACGGGCGCGAAGCTGCTTGGGGTTTATATAGTGAACGAGGTAGTTGTGGCCAGCGCCGTCAGGCAGCTGGGCGCCGACAAGAAGGATATCGAAACCAAGCTTCATGCCAGCGGAGAGAAGGCGGTGGCCGATATCAAGAAGATGGCCGACGAGGCCGGCGTCGCCGTCGAGACGATGGTCAAGTCCGGGGCGCCCGCCAACATGATCGTCGATCTGGCCAGGACCGAGGGGGTAGATCTGATCGTCATGGGAAGCCACGGTGAGAGCGGCGTCACCAAGCTCCTCATCGGAAGCGTAGTTCAGAAAGTACTTTACTGGGCAACCTGCCCTGTCCTCGTAGTGAGATGATATAAGATGGCTGGAGTAGAAGCGATGGCCGCGGCCAGCATAGTATGGCCTGCTTTCTTGATCTTCTTCGTCGTCGGCACCATCCTGGCCTATACGGTTATCAGCCTGATAGGCGGCAGCTAGTTCGGCGGATAGGCGTCCTCTTGGGTGAGGACGTTCTCGACCCTTTTTTAGATCATCTGGATCATCCTGTGGATGGCAGTATCTGGATCATCCTGTGGATGGCAGTATCTGGATCATCCTGTGGATGGCCGCATATTAAGATCAGAATTAAATAGAAAAAAAAATTAACGTCGCCCCTATCCTTCGGTTTTGAAGAACCTCGGGACGGTCTCCAGGGCCCGGGCGATCAGCTCTGCGCAGGCATCGACGTCCTTTATGCTCAGGACCTCCACGGGAGAGTGGATGTACCGGGTGGCGACGCTGATCACCCCGGTGTGAATCCCCTCCCGGGTCAGCTGGATGGCGGTGGCGTCGGTGGTCCCCCCCCCGGATACCTCCATCTGGACGGGGATATCGAACTCCTCCGCCGTCTCGGCGAGCCAGCCCAGGACCTTCTCTGTGGTGATGATCCCCCGCCCCGAGGCGTCGGCGATGATGACGACCGGCCCTTTTCCTATCTCAAGGGACGAATCCTTCTTATCGATCCCCGGATGGTCTCCGGGGACGGTGACGTCTGTAGCGAGGGCGACATCTGGACGCAGGTCGAAGGCGGAGGTCCTCGCCCCCTTCAGCCCCACCTCCTCCTGGACCGTCCCCACGGCGTATATCGTCGACTTCGACCTCGTCCGCTTCAGCGCCTCGATCATCATGACGACCCCCGCCCGGTTGTCGAAGGCCTTGCCCGTCACCCTGTCCCCGGCGAGCTTTGCGAAGGTCCGGTCGATGGTGATGGGGGTTCCGGCCTTGATCCCCAGGGCCTTCGCCTCGTCCTGGTCGGCGCATCCGGCGTCGACGAACATCTCCTTGATCTCGATCGGCTTCTTCTTGTCCTCGGGCTGCATGACGTGGGGGGGCTTGGACCCGATGACGCCGCGGATCGGCCCGGAATCGGCGTGGACGATCACCCTCTGGTTGAGAAGGGTCTGGTCGAACCATCCCCCGATGGTGACGAACCGGAGAAATCCCTTCTCATCGACGTACTTGGCCATGAGCCCTATCTCGTCGACGTGGGCTGCTATCATAACCGACGGCCGCTCCCCCCGTTTGGTGGCGACGAGGTTTCCAAGGTTGTCGATCCTCATCTCGTCGACGTAAGGGCCGATCTCCTGGCGGAGGAGATCCTGGATCGACCCCTCCCTCCCTGATACCCCATGGGCGTTGCTCAGCCGTTCAAGAAGCCTTTCTATCTCGCTCATCTCAGATCATCTCGCTCAAAAATATATATACATATATATCATTATGCAACATAAATTTCAGGCAGACCTCGCCCTCGCCCCGGAGTTCCTGGCCCTGGTGACGACGACCTCGCCTCCCACATCCCCCATCGCCTCCACCGCCGCCGACTCGATATCTCTGGCGTTGGAGTCGGCGACGGCGTAGACCGTCGGCCCGAAGGAGCTGAGCCCCGCGCCGACGGCCCCCGCCTCCCTCATCTCCTCCATGAGGGTTCGGACGATGGGGTGGGACATTTCCACCTCCACCCTCTTGAACCCCAGCTCTTGGATCCTGTTTATAGCAGCCCCGAAGCTCTCGATCTCCCCCTCCAGGACCGACGGCATCATCCTGACCACGATCTCGCGGCATAGCTCTGCGACCTCTCCCTTCGGGACGGGACAATAGGTCCCAAAGACGTCCAGCTCCCTCTGGCCGAAGGCCCCTTTCGGGACGCGGGGGGTCGCGAGAAGAAATATCCAGTCATCCGGGAGGTCGGCCCGCATGATCACCGGCGCAGGTCCGACCCCCAATGATGCGGAGGAGGGGCGGTAGTCCTCCTTATCCTTGCCGGGGCCGAAGGAGTGGCCGCCGTCGACTATGAACCCGCCCATCTCGAAGGCGGCGACCCCTACGCCGCTCGTCCCACCTCTCCCGACGGCCACGGCGATATCCCGGGCCGATGCCGAAAGGGCGTAAAGCTCGCATAGAGCCTTTCCCACCGCCATGGCGAGCTGGGTTCCGGCGCCCAGGCCGACGTGTTGCTGGTAGCAGGACCTTATCCTTATATCGGCGCCCGGAAGGTCGAACCGTTTCATCACCGCCTCGGCCGCCGCCATCCCCCGGTCGGCGTTCTCGCCCCTGACGGAGAGTTCCTCGGATCTCTCCGCCTCCACCAGGATGGAGGGCTCCTCCAGGGCCACCCCCACGGAGCCGTCGACTCGCCCCAGGTCACCGGCCATATCTATCAGGGTGAGGTGGATCCGGGATGGGGTCTTTACGATCACCCTCGCCTTCTCCTGGAAGCTGTTGTAGGGGAAGGTCTCGGTGATGGAGATGAGGGGCATGCCGTGCCTTATGATCTTGTAGTCCCTCGATAGCATCGGCTCTTTCGAGAATGCTCTGAAGATCCCCCCCATATCCCCAGGATCGTCGCAGGCCCTCACCCTCAATAGGTCGCGCCTCGACTCGATCCTGTGCCTCTTTAAGATCGTCCCGATGGGGATGTCCGCCCGCATCAGGTCGGCGCGAAATCGGTCCTCGAGCCTCTTTATGGGGGCCAGGGAGGTGGCGTGGATGAGGGTCTCCCCGGAAGCGGAGCTCTTAAGCTTCACCACCCTGTAGTTGACATCGTCCCCCGGATCGATCTCCAGCTCGCGGGCGGTAATCTCGTCGGCGGCCACCACCTTCTGGACGAGGGTCTCGATCTCGACGGGGCTTCCTGTGACCACCTCCAACAGGCAGGTCACCGAGCCGTCGGTCCCCAGGAGCATCTTCTGGACGGGGCTGAGGGTCCCCACCGCCTCTTCCAGCTTTGCTATCTCCTCTGTGATTCTGAGGGGCGATGATCTTGACACATAAAATGAAGTGCAGGCCGGCATAAAGTTTTTCCCCTCCGGGGACGAGGCTTTCCATCGCCGGGCATTTTGGAGGAGAATTATTTGAATACGTCGAGAATCTCGGGGTTATACAGGCTTTCCGCTTCGGATCGCCTCAAGATTGTGGCGGAGAATTCGGGGCTCTCCGGGGATGATATGGAGGCGATCGAGACGGGGGGAATCACCCTCGACCAGGCCGACAAGATGGTGGAGAACGTCGTCGGCCTTTTCGCCGTCCCCCTGGGGATCGCCACCAACTTCCTAATAGACGGCCGGGAGGTCCTGATCCCCATGGCGACGGAGGAGCCTTCGGTGATCGCCGCCGCCAGCAACGGGGCGAGGATGGCCCTGCCTGGCGGCGGATTTGTCACCAGCAGCACAAAGCCGGTCATGAGGGCCCTCATCCAGGTGACGGGTGTCGAAGACCCTTACGGGGCGAGGCAGGCGATCCTCGCCAGGGGCTCTGAGATCTCGGCGAGGGCAAACGAGAAGGACCCGATGCTCGTCAGCCACGGCGGAGGGGTCGTCGGCATCGAGGCGGAGGTCGTCACCTCCAGGAGAGGCCCCATGGTGGTGGTACACCTCCTCGTCGACTGCAGGGACGCCATGGGCGCCAACGCCGTCAACACCATGGCCGAGGCCCTCGCCCCCTTCATCGAGGAGATCACCGGGGGGAGGGTGTATCTGAGGATCATATCGAACCTCGCGGACCTCCGGCTCGCCCGGGCCCGGGCTGTATTTTTGGCCGATGAGATCGGTGGGCCGCAGGTCGTAGACGCCATCGTCCTGGCGTCCGCCCTCGCCGAGGTCGACCCCTATCGGGCCGCCACCCACAACAAGGGGATAATGAACGGCGTAACGGCGGTGACGATGGCCACCGGAAACGATACCAGGGCCATCGAGGCTGGAGCCCACTCCTACGCTGCGCGGGGCGGAGCCTATCGGTCTTTATCGGTCTATGAGAAGAACAGAGACGGCGACCTCGTCGGCTCCATCGAGCTTCCGGCGGCCGTCGGGACCGTCGGCGGCGCGACGAGGGTCCATCCCGGAGCGAGGGCGAACCTGAAGGTCCTGGGGATAACCTCCGCCGACGATCTCGGGAGGGTCCTCGCCTCGGTGGGCCTCGCCCAGAACTTTGCGGCCCTCCGGGCCCTCGCAACGGAGGGAATCCAGAGGGGGCATATGTCCCTTCACGCGAAGAACGTCGCCGTCCAGGCGGGGGCGACCGGCGACGAGATTGAGTCCGTCGCATCGAAGATGGCCGCCGAGAAGAGGATCAACGTCGATAGGGCAAGAGAGCTGCTGAGAGATGGAAGATGAAAGATCAGATGAAGAAAGATCAGATGAAGAGGACCATCGGGGTTTTGGGGCCGGAGGGGACCTTCTCGGAGAAGGCGGCTAAAAGGCTTATGCCTGACGGCGATATCCGGTACTTCCGGGACTTCGAGGAGGTGATCGCCGCCGTCGAGAGGTCCGATCTGGATATCGGGGTCGTCCCCCTGGAGAACAGCCTGGAGGGGTCGGTGGGTCAGACCCTCGACTCCCTCCTCGGCCGCGACGTCCAGATCGTCGGCGAGATGAACCTGCAGGTGAGGCACTGCCTCCTGGGCCGGGGAAGTCCCGGGGAGGTGAAGGTTATCCTCTCCCACCCCCAGGCCCTGGCCCAGTGCCGGGGGTACCTCAAACGCCGGTTCCCCGAGGCGGAGCTGAGGACCACCGGCTCCACCAGCCACGCGGCACGGCTCGCCCAGGAGTTCCCCGAGATGGCGGCGATCGCCGACGCCGAGGCGGCAGAGCGGTACGGCCTTGCGGTGATCGATAGAAACGTCCAGGACTCCGACGAGAACGTGACGAGGTTTGCCGTCGTCGGCCGGGAGGCGCCGGAGCCGACGGGTCTTGACAAGACCTCCCTCGCCATATACCTGGAGAAGACCGAGGCCGGCGCCCTCTGGGAGGTCCTGGGGGAGTTTGCCGTCAGGAAGATCAACCTCACCAAGATCGAGTCCCGTCCCAGCAAGATGGGCCTTGGAGACTACTACTTCTTCATCGATCTTGAGGGGCACGTCTCAGACCCTCCCGTCGAGGAGGCCCTGGCCAGTATAAGAAAGAGGGCCGCCATCACCAAAGTCCTCGGCTCCTACCCGAGGACGGGATCTGATGAGGTTTGAGAGGGATCGAAGGCCAGACCGGAACGGCGGGGGGATCGTCCGGGTTGGGCTTTAAAGTCTCTCCATCGTCGGGCTTGAATCCGGCGGGTCCAGGAGGTCGAAAATTGAGTTCGGACGACCGCCCGAAGTCTAAATTCTGGGATCGAGATGGCCTATAGGTTTATCTAATAGAAATGTAGCATAGTCGATAGCGCGTCAAGTTTTACTACTTCAGGTGAATTTGGGAGGCGATGAGGTTGAAAAAAATAAAATTAGCTATTGCCGGCCTCGGCAACTGCGCCAGCTCTCTCATCCAAGGGATTGAATATTATAAAAATTCTGATGATGAAAACTGTATAGGGCTGATGCATCGATCCGTCGCAGGTTACAGCCCCGGCGACATAGAGGTGGTGGCGGCCTTCGACATAGACGAGAGGAAGGTGGGAAAGGACGTCAGCGAGGCCATCTTCGCCCCCCCCAACTGCACCAAATCCTTCTATCCCGACGTCCCATTCATGGGGGTCGTGGTTAAGAAGGGGCCTGTCCTCGACGGGGTCGCCCCTCACATGTCCTCTTACGACGAGAACAAGACCTTCGTAGTCTCGGACCTCGACCCCTGCGACGTGGTGGCTGAGCTGGAAGATAGCGGAGCCGAGGTTCTCATCAACTATATGCCCGTCGGCTCCGAGGAGGCGAGCAGGTTCTACGCCCAGGCCGCCCTGGATGCCCGAATCGGCTACGTCAACTGCATGCCGGTCTTTATCGCCTCCGATCCCGTCTGGGCGAAGAAGTTCCAGGATGCAGGCGTCCCCATAGTAGGCGACGACGTCAAGAGCCAGATAGGCGCCACCATCGTCCACAGGACCCTGGCCAAGCTCTTCAACGACCGGGGATGCAAGCTCGACCGGACATATCAGCTGAACACCGGCGGAAATACCGATTTTCTGAACATGCTCAACCAGGACCGCCTCAAGTCGAAGAGGATCTCCAAGACCGAGGCGGTCCAGTCGGTCCTGGACGTCCCCCTCATGGCCGACGACATTCACATCGGCCCCTCCGACTACGTCCCTTGGCAGAAGGACAACAAGATCTGTTTCCTCAGGATGGAGGGGAGGATCTTCGGCGACGTCCCCATAGATCTTGAGCTGCGCCTCTCGGTGGAGGACTCCCCCAACAGCGGAGGCTCCACCATCGACGCCATAAGGATCTGCAAGCTCGCCATCGACAGGAAGATCGGTGGACCCCTCCTGGAGATATCTGCCTACACCATGAAACATCCCCCGATACAGTACCCGGACCACGTGGCAAGAGAGATGGTGGAGAGGTTCATAAAGGGGGAGGTCTACGACCCCGCCCCCGATCTCCCCCTGAATCCGGAGATGGTCACCGCCGTCCAGGAGAAGGGCGAGTGAGCCAGAGAGATTAACGGGATTGATCTCCTCGCGCGCCCCCCCTCTATCCGGAGGTGGCCCCTCCATGGGGTCAAAAAACCGCTGATGCGCCGGCGATCCCGGGACCCGAACCCGGGCGAAACTCTCCGGGGATCTTCATCCTCAGAGGGTCGCAGCCCTCCCGGCCGGGACGGGGACCACCACCGGGGTCCGGGCAGCCGTTCCGTTTCCGGTCGGCGATGCTCCCCGGATCGAACGCCGGGAATAAGAAAGAGGGCAGCAAGAGGGTAGACCGAAATGTCAGCCAGAACCTCAAAAGACGAACGGAAATATCCAGACTCTTCTCTTATCACAGTCCATATGGCATCCGGTCGTCGGGGGTCATATCCTGATCACTCCCCGCAGCTCATAAGCGGAGAATTAGTCGGAGGAGGTTCATGATACGGGTCCTCCTCGTCGACGACGACCCGGCATTTCTGGAGGTCACAAAGATCTTCCTCGAGAGATCTGGAGATCTCCTGGTGGAAGCGACGGTATCGGCCGCCCGGGCTCTATCGAAGCTGAAAGAGGATAGAGAGCGGTACGATGTGGTCATCTCCGATTACGCCATGCCCGAGATGGACGGGATATCGTTTCTCAAAGAGGTCCGCAGCCTCGGCCTTGAGATCCCCTTCATCCTCTTCACCGGAAAGAGTCGCGAGGAGGTGGTGATCGAGGCTCTCAACTCCGGCGCCGACTACTATATGCAGAAGGACGGCGACCCGAAGGTCCTCTTCGCAGAGCTCTCCCATCAGGTCCGGCAGGCCTCAGAACGCGAGAGGGCCAGGAGGGAGGATCGGATAAAGCGGGACCTGGCCCTCCAGCTCTCGGGGGCCGCCTCCCTATCCGCCGCCCTCAGCCTCTGCATCGGAGCGGCGATGGAGGTTTCGGGGACCGACTGCGGGACGATGTATCTTCTGGATAGAGCCTCCGGAAGCTTCAGCCTGCGCCATTCGACGGGATTTTCTCCCGAGTTCGTCGAGGCGATATCAAAGAGGAGTCGAAATCCCAGAACGTCCCTCTTCGCCAGGGCCGGGGACCCGGTCTACATCCGATATGAGGACAAAGACCTCCCCCTCCAGGAGGCCCGGGTCCGGGAGGGGCTCCTCTCGATGGCCGTCGTCCCCATCTCTTTCGAGGGGGAGGTGATCGGCTACTACAGCGTCGGATCTCACACCAAAAACGAGATCCCTCAATCGGGGCGGGGCGGCCTTGAGACGATCGCCGCCATGACGGAGAACGCCATCGTCCGCCTCCGGGCCGAGGAAGAACTCCGGAGGAGCGAAGAGAGGCTCCGGGCCATCTTCGAGGCCGCAGAGAACGTCTCTTTCATCATAACCGACGCCACCGACCCCGACCCGAAGGTGCTGGAGTTCAGTCCCGGAGCCGAGAAGATCTTCGGCTATTGCCGTCGGGAGGTAGTGGGCGGTCCGGTCTCGATCCTCCATCTCCCCGAGGATGTCGCCCTCTTCCCGGAGGCCCACCGGAAGATGAGGGTGGGAAGAAAGAGCTTCTCTGGGCTCACGACCCTGGTGCGAAAGAACGCTGAGAGGTTTCCCGCCCTCTTCTCGACTTATCCCCTTCTCGACGGGGAGGGGGATATGGAGGCGGCCCTGGGGGTCAGCATAGATATCACCGAACAGAAGCTGGCCGAAGAGGCTCTCAAAGAGAGCGAGGAGAGGCTGAAGCTGGCGGTGGAGGGGGGAAACCTCGGAGTCTGGGACTGGAACCTGGCGACGAAGGAGGAGGCTTTCAGCGATAAATGGGGTGAGATATTGGGTTATTCCGTCGAGGAGCTGAAGACGTGCCTCGGGATCTGGGACCGGCTCGTCCATCCGGAAGACCGGTCAAGAGTAAAGCAGGCCCTGAGGGATCACCTGGACGGGCTGACCCCATACTGTGAGACCGAACACAGGATGAAGGCGAAAGACGGGCGCTGGGTCTGGATTCTGGGCCGGGGCAAGGTGGTATCGTGGGACGAGAGGGGCGATCCGGCGAGGATGACGGGGGTCATCCAGCAGATGGGGGTGAGGGGGGGCGGATCCCTGGTCCGTGACGGTATCCGCGCCGATGGAGGAGAGGGCGGAAAGATGCCGCCGGATTAGGGGCTCAGATAACCTTTTTATCAGGCCGCGCCAACGACCTCTCCATGACGAAAGAGGTTCATGCGGCCCATATTCTTGTAAAAACAGAGAAGAAGGCGAAGGAAGTCCTCGATAAGATCAACAAGGGCGAGAGCTTCGCCGAGATGGCCAGGAAGTACTCCGACTGCCCTTCAGGGAAGAACAAGGGCGACCTCGGATGGTTCGGGAAGGGGAAGATGGTCCCGGAGTTTGAGCGGGCCGCCTTCGATGGGGAGAAGGGGAAGGTCCTCGGGCCCGTGAAGACCGATTTTGGCTATCATATCATAAAAGTCCTCGATAAGAAGTAGCCCTCTGGTGAAGAAGGCCTGGAGAGGACGGAGGAGAAGGGGGGGAGGGAAGAGAAGGGGGGGGAAGGCTTCGAGACCTCGATGGACGGCGGCGGAATGACCGGTGACCTCTCAAGACGGCCCTCCCGAGGTTAGACGTACGTCGTCAGGGGCCTGCGGGCCAAATCTATAAATTCCATTCCTCGATAATTTCCAGAGTGGTGAGGGGATGGCGGCCATGATATTCGGGATGAATGGAGATCAGATACTGATATTCGGGATTACAGGAGCTCAGGCGATGATCTTCGGCATCCTCCTCCTCGCCCTCGTATTCTTCGTCTGGGGGCGGTTGCGGTACGACGTCGTCTCTCTCCTCGTCCTCCTCGCCGCCACCGTCGTCGGCCTCGTCCCTCCAGATCAGGCGTTCCTCGGCTTCGGCCATCCCGCCGTCATCACCGTCGCCGCCGTCCTCGTCGCCAGCCGGGGCCTCTTGAACTCGGGGGCGGTGGACATCATGGCCGGCTGGCTCTCCCGGGCGGGGGACTCTCCGACACGCCAGGTCGCCTCCCTCACAGGCCTTGTCACCCTCCTATCCGGTTTCATGAACAACGTCGGCGCCATGGCCCTCCTCCTCCCCGTCGGCATCAGGATGGCGATCAAGAGCGGCAACTCCCCTTCTATCCTTCTGATGCCCCTCGCCTTCGGATCCCTTCTTGGGGGCCTCATTACGCTGATCGGCACCCCCCCGAATATCATAATCGCCACCTTCAGGGCCGAGAGCGTCGGTGAGCCCTTCGGGATGTTCGACTTCACCCCCGTCGGACTGGGGGTGGCGGTGGCGGGGGTGCTCTTCATATCTCTTATAGGCTGGAGGCTCGTTCCCGCCCGCAAGTCTCCTTCTTCCAAGGAGAGGCTCTTTGAGATAGAGAACTACCTCACCGAGGTCCTGGTCCCCGAGGGTGCGAAGCTGGCGGGAAAGACCCTTCAGGAGGTGAGGGAGGCATCGAAGGCCGAGTTTCAGGTGCTGGGGCTTCTCTCCGGGGAGACGAGAATCGCCTCCCCCTCCATCTTCCACCCCCTGATGCCGGGGGATATCCTCCTGGTGGAGTCGGACGCCGACGAGCTGAAGACCTTCCTCGACGATACCGGCTTTCAGCTCGGCGAGGAGAAGACGCTCGGGGAGGAGGCGCTCAGCTCGAAGGATACGGGGATGGTGGAGGCGGTCGTCAAGACCGATTCGAGGCTCCTGGGCAGGACGGCGAGGTCGGTGAATATGCGATGGCGGTACGGTGTAAATCTCGTCGGGGTTGCCCGCCACGGCGTCCAGCTCCAGAAGCGGCTGGGACAGGTTCGGTTTCAGGCCGGCGACGTCCTCCTCATCCAGGGGCCCAGGGAGGTCCTCCCCGAGGTGCTGAGCACCATGGGGTGTCTCCCCCTGGCGGAGCGGGGGCTCCGCCTCGCCCATCCGCGGCGGATCGTCCTCTCCGTCGCGATCTTCGGCTCAGCCATCCTGGCGGTGGCCGCGGGCCTCCTCCCCGTCCAGATCGCCCTGGTCTCGGCGGCCGTCGCCATGGTGATGGGGGGTCTGCTCAACCTCCGGGAGGTTTACACCTCCATTGACTGGCCGGTGATAATCCTCCTGGGAGCTATGATCCCCGTAGGCCGGGCCCTTGAGACGACGGGGGGGGGCAGGCCTCATCGCCGAGGGCATCCTCGCCGTCTCCGGAGGCTATACCCCCGTCGTATCCCTGGCGATGCTCCTCGTCATCACCATGTTCCTATCGGATATCGTCAACAACGCCGCGGCAGCGGTCCTGATGGCGCCGATCGGCCTTGGGATCGCGCAGTTCATGGACCTCTCCTCCGACCCCTTCCTGATGGCCGTCGCCATAGGGGCGTCCTGTGCCTTTCTGACCCCCATAGGCCACCAGTCCAACACCCTTGTGATGGGCCCCGGCGGGTACCAGTTCGGTGACTACTGGAGGATGGGCCTGCCCATGGAGATCGTCATCGCCGTCGTCTCGATCCCCCTCATCCTCCATTTCTGGCCCCTCAGTGGCTAGACCCGGACCTCCTCCAGAGGGCCTGGGCAAGGCGGGGTTGACCTCCAATCCGACGGCGTAGCATCTGACAAAATATAAATCCGAATAGAATGACACTATTGGAGGACTGCGGGGGATGAGCCATTGTCAATCACTACGGATCAGCTTCTTATCTTCGGGATTCTGGGGCTCACCCTTCTCTTATTCATTTGGGGGCGGTGGCGGTACGATCTCGTCGCCATCATGGCCCTCCTAGTCGCGACGATCTCGGGGGTCGTCCCCTGGGGCGAGGCGTTCACCGGCTTCGCCCATCCGGCGGTGGTGACGGTGGGAGCGATCCTCATAGTCAGCCGGGCGCTCCTCAACTCCGGGATCGTCGATCTGATCCAGAAGTCGATCACCAGCCCCAAAGATTCGACGAAGCAGCAGGTGAGGTCCCTCACCGGCCTCGTGGCGGTCCTATCCGGTTTCATGAACAACGTGGGGGCGCTCGCGATCCTCCTCCCCGTGAGCCTCCGCCTCTCCCGGAGGACCGGCGATCCACCTTCCCTCCTCCTGATGCCCCTCGCCTTTGGCTCCCTCCTCGGCGGCCTCTTGACCCTCATCGGGACGCCCCCAAATATCATAGTCTCCTCATACAGGGCCGAGGTGGTGGGCGAACCGTTCAGGATGTTCGACTTCACCCCCGTCGGAGCGGGGGTGCTTCTGGCAGGCCTCCTGTTCATATGGTTCTTCGGCTGGAAGCTGACTCCCAAGAGGAAGGGGGGGTCCTCGAAGGAGGATCTCTTCAAGATAGAGAACTACATCACCGAGATATGGGTATCCAGCAGATCGAAGCTCGTCGGAAAGAAGCTCCGGGTTCTGAAGGAGCCCCCCGTATCGGATATGCAGATTTTGGGGCTCGTCCGGGGAGATATCCGGATCCCCATGCCGACGGGGGACGAGATCCTGGAGCCGGGGGACATCCTGGCGGTGGAGACCTCAGCGGAGAATATAAAGTATATTTTGAAGTGGAGGGGGCTTGAGCTCCTGGGAGGTATGACTGTCGGAAAGAAGGCGCTCCTCTCGAAGGAGGTCGGGCTGATCGAGGCGGTCGTCGCCAACGACTCCCCGATGGTGGGGGAGACGGCGAGGAGCCTATCTCTCGCCCGGAGGTATGATATGAACCTCATAGCCGTCGCCAGGCGGGGGGAGGTCTTGGTGGAGCGGCTCAGCGAGATAGCCTTCCAGCCGGGGGACGTCCTCCTGATGCAGGGGCCCTCGGGGACGATACCCGAGGTCCTGGAATCCCTGGGGTGCCTCCCCCTCGCCGAGCGGGGGATGAAGCTCGGAAGAAGGCAGAAGAACGCGGCCTTACCTCTATCTATCTTCGCAGGCGCCATCGCGACGACGGCCGCGGGCCTCCTCCCGGTGGAGATCGCCTTCGCATCGGCGGCCGTGGTGATGGTCCTGGCGGGGGTCATGACGATCCATGAGGCCTACGAGAGCATCGACTGGCCGATCATATTCCTCCTTGGGGCGCTGATCCCCGTCGGGGCTGCCCTGGAGAGCACCGGCGGGGCGGAGACGATCTCCGCTGCGCTGCTGGGCGCGTTGAGCCCCTTTCCCGCGGTGGTGATCCTGGCGGCTCTCCTCGCCTGGACGATGATCCTCACCAACATCGTAAACAACGCCGCGGCGGCGGTGATCATGGCACCCATCTCCTTCAACGCCGCCCTCGTCCTGGATCTCTCCCCGGATCCCTTCCTGATGGCAGTCGCCGTCGGCGCATCCTGCGCCTTTCTTACACCGATAGGCCACCAGTCAAACACCCTGGTGATGGGGCCGGGAGGCTACCAGTTCGGGGACTACTGGCGGCTCGGCCTCCCTCTCAGCGTCGTCGCCGCCCTCGCCGCCGTCCCCCTCATCCTCCTCTTCTGGCCGCTTTGAAGAGGATCTGCAGGCCAAAGCGTCGTTGGTCAGCTCCGGCCTCGACCATCCTCCCGTCTTTATGTCGCTTCCATCAGCCCAGGACCAGGAGGCTTGCATCGAAACCCTGAGCGGCGAGGGCGTACCAGACTATCGAGGCCAGCCCCCCTTTGCTGGAGTAGACGACCACTCGCTCGTCTTTGTCCAGGCCGCGGAAGGCCTGGGCCAGCGCCTGGGAGGTGGCGAGGCCGCTGGAGCCCATCACCCTGGTGTAGTCGATGTTGATCGCCCCTTCAAGATGGCCTGCGTTGTACTCGGCAGCGGTCCTCGGGTCCACCAGCTGGAGGTCAGCCAGATCGTCGGCGGAGGCTAATAGGTCGAGGTTGGGGTCGGGGTTGTATGTCTCAGCCGCCCGAGGAGCGGGGTTTTCGACGAACTTCAGCCCCGCAGCCTCGCGGCCGCCCCTCGTCCCCTCCAGGAGCCGGACGTCCTGGTGGCCGAGGTACTTCATCACCCAGAAGGCGAAGGTATCGTAACCGTTGACGAAATTGTCGCCGTAAATCACCAGGGGGTCGTCCTCGGAGATACCGGCCGCCCCGAATATCGCGGCGATCTCTTCGGGAGATTTCAGGCTGCCCTCGGCGTTGAAGACCTGGTCGAGGGGTAGGTGGATCGATCCCTCGATGTAAGAATCGTCTCCGGGAACGCCGACGTAAGCCATCGCCCATCTTTTATCGCCGAGCTGGTCTTCATAGAGAGCCCTTGCGGTGATCATCGATGATGGCGGTATCTGTTCCGGGGATCCTGCCGCGGAGGTTGATGATCCCTTATCCATTCTGGTGCTCGCTTCAGCGCTGGCGCCTATGAAGGCGATCCCCGACGACCACGTCCCTCCGCTCCCGCCGCCGACGCAGCTGGAGCAACCGGGGGCAGCTGCGGCCGTAAGGGTCACTGCGATCGCCAGGACCGCTCCAAGGCCCCATAAGATATTTATATAGTTTCGCATGAAATGTATCCTCCTTCATGGTTTTATGATCCAGACTTCGTCCATCCGTCTCTTCCATCTCGATAGATCGGTTCGCCTCTCCTTCTGCGGACCAACCATACCGGATCGGTTCTCTGACCACGTCCCACCAGGGGGCCGAAGGACAAAGGCCGTTGGTCGATCTCATTTATCTCTGATGCGGTCGGACCCCTTCCCGGTCCCGGGGGACGAGGCCGGAAGATCAGGGACGGCGATCTGGAGATCTGCCGATCAGGTATATAGAGATGGATCATGGGAATGGACCCGCTCCCGTCATGGGAGGAGATCGCCTCCCCTCAACGAGGAGGTCGCCTCCTCGTCATACAAAGAGGTCTTCTCCCATAGTCTTGATATCGTAGTTCGAGGATGGCGGCAGAGAAATTATATCTGATAATGGCGAATCCCCCTCTGGGAGCTGATAAAACGATCTCGCCGAAGAGATGTAAGAAGTTCGCGGATCTCAGATCTGCGGTCATCCTGGTCGTCTGTCTCCTGGCCTTCGCGGCCTGCGGAGCTGGCGGAGATGGAGGAGCAGGGCCAGTTCCAGAAGGCTGGTGGATCGGGTACCCGGATCATCATCAAAAGGCGGGATCTCCCGTCGATCACCCCTCCTGGGCTCTCGAACCCCTGGAGGAGAAGCCGGTCATCATCTTCATCCACAGGATCGGCTGTCCCTCATGCATCAGGCAGGAGGCCGGGATTCATAAGGCGCTGGGTGATCTGGGGGATGAGGTCGCCTACGTGGACGTCCTGGCCGATAACCAGCATCAGAAGGCATGGGACGGCCTTGTGATATACGATCCCACCGGAAATCCCAGGTTAGTTCCTCTTACGGCAATTCTTACCCTCGTCCCCGGGCCGGAGGGGACGCAGGTCGCCTGGCAGAGCGCCACCGGCTACCTCGCAGAGGGGTGGGTCAGGTCCCGCCTCGACGAAGCCATCCGCCTTTACAGCGGGAAATCTGAGGCCGGCAACATTGATATCTCGCAACCTCGAGGGGTGTGATCGCCGGGAACTTTGGGGAAGATCTGGGATCATCTCTTTGCCCTTTCATCAAAAGGAATAAATGGTAATAATTCAAAGACCCGGCCCATAGGAATAGGGAGGTTAGGTTATCCATGAAAATAATTTTGACGGCTATTTTGGCCACCATGCTCCTGGTGGGCATGGTTGCAGCTGCCGGAACTCCGATTGATCTGAGCACTCTAGGCAAAAAGGCAGAGATTAAGGCGAGCATGACACCCATCGTCATCAAGTACACTCGAGACGCGCCAAGGACCACCACAGACGCGGTAGACGTGAGGACCCTGGGAAGGAGCTTCGGGACCTTCGCGGGCAAGCCCAGCATGGAGCCGGTATCCATCGGCGCTCCTGCCCCCATAACTTACACCCCCAGCTTCTCCATCTCCGTCAGCAACACCACCTTCTCGCGGGTATCGGTTTTCACCCCGCCCTTCTCCATAGGGCAGCCGAGGACGGTTACTCCGCAGCAGATGATCTTCGGAGGAGCGTGAAGCCCTTCTATAGTCGAGGCCTTCCCGAGATCTCCCCTGGAGGATCTCCGGGGTTCTGAGGGGGGTGGAGGAGCGTGAAGGTAAAGCTGGTGGTAGACGGCGAGCCGATCCCCATGAACCCGTTCACCCAGGAGGTCATGGAGAAGGTGGTCTCGGGGGTCGCCGAGTCCCTCCGGGGGGTGGACCCCGGATGGAAGAGGATGGTCGTAGAGGTGGAGCGGGACTGACGACAGCTCAATCCTTTTTGGACTTTTTGAAGGCGGAGGAAAGATCAATAAGGTAAGTCCCCTCTTTTACCGCCATCACCAGCTCGTCCCGCTCGAAGAGGGAAGGCAGGTTCAACTCGTACGTTCCTGGCTCCGAGATTCGGATGCTCTCAAGAGCCTTATCTTCCATCTTCCCGGGCTTATCCGATCTGCGGCCCGCAGGCCTTGGAGGTTGGTCTTCCAGGGGGTCCAGCTCGAAGAAACCGTGCTTGCCCGTCTTTTTCTTCTCTCTTTGTCTCGACCCATCTATCCTTTCCTCTTGGGTCCTTTGGGGCCTTCGATTCGATGGGGGAGTTCTATTCATTATCTCTCGGAGGGTCCCGTCCCCCTCAGGCCACGGCTCGAAGGGACCTCCTATCTCTCCGGCCTTCAGAGCACCCCGGACCTCTTTTATCTTCTCTTTGGACTTGACAAAAAGGAACTTGTTCCAGCCGCAGGCGGGGCATCCCTCAAGGACGTCCATCCCATCTTCGAAGACTCGGTTGCATCTGGTGCAGAGGTGAGGCATGTTGATCAGTCACCTACCGAGACCTTGGTGCTGATCTGGTACTTGTCCTTCTCAATGGTTCGAAGCTGGTTTGCAGGTCCTATGACGGTCATCCTGGTCTTTATCCCCGATTTTCCCAGGATCTTGTTCAAGAAGGTCGACTCGTTCTTCACCGGGTAGCTCTCGATCTCTATCCCCGAGAACTCGTCGAGGCGTATCTCGGTCATCGTCATCTCGATCAGCTTGACCTCCTCCTCCGGCGTCAGGCCCATCTCCAGGACCACTATATTTCCCCTCTTGACCTTGCTCAATATGAGCCGGATCTTCTCCATGGAGGACATGGACTCAAGCCTCTCTGCAGAGATCAGGTCCATCTGTACTTCCCGCATCTATCTCACCCGAAGTGCCTGGCTATAGCCACGTACAGGTCATCTATATTCGAGCCTTCCAGGGCGGAGATGGTGACTATGGGATGTTGAGGGAAGGCCGCCTTTATCCGGGAAGGAGCCGCCTTGGGAAGGTCCATCTTGTTGGCCACGATCAGGAGGGGGAGCTTCCTCGCCTCCATGTTTCCCACCACCGTCACGTTCACCTGGGTGTAGGGGTCTTCGGTGGAGTCCATCACCAGAAGGATTCCGTCGAGGTTCTCCAGCCATTTTATCGCCTCTATAACCCCTTCCGTCGCCTCTTTCGCCCTCCTCTTCGCCTCCTCCTCCTCGAGTCCGTAGGCCATGAACTCCCTGAAATCGATCTTTGTAGCCATCCCCGGCGTGTCGACGATGTCCAGCTCGATGCTCGATCCGTTGGCGTTGATTATGACGCCGTCGGTCCTCATCGCCCGTCTCGTCTCGTGAGGTATGTGAGATATGCCGCCGGTCTCGATCCCGCTCCAGTCTTTGACGATCCTGTTAGCCAGAGTGGTCTTTCCGGCATTGGGCGGACCGTATATCCCTATTCTGGCCCTTTTTTTACCGAAGATCCATTTTATCCAGACGGCAAAGTTCATCTTTAGACTTCTGATGACGCTCATGCCCAATCCTCTCGGAAAGAGATGATCATGTATATACTAATAATTTTCCACTACTTTTTTATAGTCTGCAATGATAAGTTATTCCGGGGCCCCTCCGATATTTCGATCGCCTCCGATCTATCGGTCCGGGATTTGAGGTCTGGGATAGCCCCCGGCTCTGATGGTCCAGACGTTTTATTATGGGGGATGGGGGCGATGGACCGGGCTATCGGCTTAAAAGGTTTTGGCGGAGCCGATTCGACCGGAAAGCAGGCTATATCGCCGTCGGTACGGGGCGGGTCTGGGCCCCTCCGTCAGGGCCCATGCGGCGTTCTCTGGGCGGGGCAGTCTGACCTGAAGGCATCAAACTCGCCCGACCTTCTTATATCATTCCATATGTCTTTGAGAGGACGCTCTCGAACGTCTCCAAAGACAGAGTCGATGTACGGGCAGGGCCTGACGCCGCCGTCGACCCCGATGTGAATCCAGCGGCGCCCCGCCATGCACCCCAGCATCTCCCCCTCGAAGTAGGTGCTGGCAAAGACCCGAGGGCCGCCTGTGGTTCTGTTGACCTTCTTGTAAAACCTGAGGATCGTCTCCCGGTCTATCTGGGTCAGCTCCTCTTCCGGGGATTTTGGGATCCCCTCCCAGATCGAGAACTCGTGGACCCCGAGATCCGCGGCCAGGTCGTATATCTCGAAGATCTCTGATACCCTGTCGCCTCTGACGTGGGTCGATACGGTAACCAGCAGGCCCGCTTCCAGGGCCATCTTTATCGCTGCTACCGCCTTCTCGAAAGACCCGGGGACCCCTCTGATATCGTCGTGGACCGCGGGATCGGTGCTGTAGATCCCTATGAGGATGTTGTATAGACCCGCTTCCTGTAGCTTCCTCGCTTTTCCCGGGGTCATCTCAAGCCCCGGGGTGAATAGGTTCACCACCGCCCTCTTCGGGTCGACGGAGCGGATCAGATCGAAGATCTCATCTTTCAGGAGGGGGTCGCCCTCGGTGAAGGTGATGATGGAGGCCCCCAGGTCGAGGGCCTCGCCGACGACCCTCTTGATCTCATCGGCGGTCAGCTCTCCCTCGCCGTCTTTTATCAGGCAGTGGTGGCAGCTGCAGCCGCACTTCCTCGTCACCTCTATGCTGACGGTCTGGGGGACATACCTGCCGATGGCGATCTTCGCCTCGCTGAGGATGAGCCTCTTGAAGGGGCCGCTGGGGATGGGGGGAAGCCAGGTGGAGGCGACGACTTCGCCCTCCCTCACCAGGGCGGGCTTCTCCTCGGCCAGCCTCTGGTTGATCTTGTTCAGGGCCGGCTGGACCAGCATCGATATGGCTCCTCGGGCCTGGAGCATCCTTCGATCCGGGTCGTAGTCCACCGTCAGGGCGGTGGTCTTCAGTAGAGGGGTCATCGGGTTTTATCTCGGCCGAGAAGTTATAGAGTTATCGATCGATCCAGGGGAGACGTAGAGTTAAATAACTGAATAACGAGTAGCCCCCGGTGATATTGGGTTGTCAGAAGTTATCGTCCTCGCTTATTCTGGAGGCCTCGACACCTCCGTCTGCATCCCCCTTCTGCGGGAGCGTTACGGCTTTGATAAGGTGATAACCGTCCTGACGGACGTCGGCCAGCCGGAGGAGGATATCGAGAGGGGGAACGAGAGGGCAAAGATCCTCAGCGATGGCCATTACGTCATCGATGCCAAAGAAGAGTTCGTGAGGGACTACATCTTCCCCGCCATCAAGGCCAACGGCTCCTACGAGGGTTACGTCCTGGGGACCGCCATCGCCAGGCCCCTGATCGCGAAGAAGACTGTGGAGATCGCCGAGGAGATCGGCGCCGACGCCCTGGGCCACGGCTGCACGGGAAGGGGAAACGACCAGCTGAGGTTCGAGACTATATTCAGATCCTCCGACCTGCGGGTGGTGGCTCCGATGCGCGACCTGGACCTCAGCCGGGAGTGGGAGATCGATTACGCCAGGGATCACGGGATAGACGTCCCCGTCACCCGGGAGAGGCCCTGGTCGATAGACGAGAACCTCTGGTCCAGGTCCATCGAGGGCGGCCGTCTCGAAGACCCGTTCTTCGAGCCCCCCGAAGAGATCTACTCCTGGACGAAGTCTCCGCAGAGGCGTCTGCCCCCCACCAAGGTCGAGATCGAGTTCTCGAAAGGAGTTCCCGTCGCCCTCGACGGCGAGAGGATCGGCGGCGTCGAGCTGATCGTAAGGCTGAATAAAACCGCAGGAGAACACGGCGTCGGCAGGACCGACATGGTGGAGGACAGGGTCCTGGGCCTCAAGGCGAGGGAGAACTACGAGCATCCTGCGGCGACGGTCCTCCTCACCGCCCACCAGGACCTGGAGAGGCTCGTCCTATCGAGGGCACAGCTGCGGTTCAAGGCGATGGTCGACGACGCCTGGTCGGAGCTCGCCTATATGGGGCTTGTGAACGATCCCCTCTACGCCGACCTATCCGCCTTCGTAGACCAGAGCCAGGAGAGGATGAACGGCTCTGTAAAGATGAAGCTATACTGCGGGCGGGCCTATCCCGTCGGCAGGACCTCTCCGGACGCCATATACGACCAGGATATGGTCTCCTTCGACAGCCAGACTCTGAGCCAGAGGGACTCGGAGGGGTTCTGCAAGTACCACGGCTTCCAGGCGAGGTTCCTGAAGAAGAAGGGGTGATGGGGAGACTATATCAACGATCAGTCCCTTCATCTCTCCCATGGCAGAGCTTATAATATCGGAGAAGTCGGGACCTTCTGACCTCGCCCCCATCGCCATCGCCTTAAACGAGATCCTGGGGCTTCCGGTGACCATGAGGAGCCGGGAGCTCCCGGGGGTGAGGGTGGAGGGGGGGAAGGTCGTCGACGAAGGATATTCTGGCCCGGTCCTCGAAGAGGTGATGGCGTCTGGGGTGGCGGAGAAGACCGTCCCCAAGAGCGGGGTTTACAAGGGCGTCCCAGTATCCGTCGCCCCCATCTTCGACAGGGAAGGGGAGGTGATCGCCGCGGTGGGGGTCGTCGACGTCGTCGGGACCATAGACATCCCTTCAGTATTCGGAGCCTACACCGAGGTGGTCAGAGAGGTTTCAGGTAAGAGATGAGGATCAGGAGGGGGGCGGCCGGGGATCTCCCCTCGATCCTCGCCGCAGAACGGGCCTGTTTCTCCCGAGATCTCGCCTTCCCCGAGGAGGTCGTCTCATCCCTCCTGGGCCAGGCCGCAACTTTCGTCGCCGAGGACGGCGAGATCGCCGGCTTCGTCATGGGCTTTCTCGAAGGGGGTTGGGGTAAGGTGGTTACTCTGGACGTCCTCCCCGAGAAGCGGGGCTGTGGGGTGGCGAGGAGGCTCGTCGCGGCCCTGGAGGAGGATCTGGCATCCCGGGGGGCGGGGGCCGTCGGCCTGGAGGTGGCGGTCGATAACCTCGGAGCCATCAGCCTTTATTCGAGGCTCGGGTATCGGAAGGCAGCCCGCCTTGGGAGCTATTACGGTCCTGGAAAGGACGCTCTATTGATGACGAAGGAGCTTCGATGATTGCGGTTTCGCCGTCGCCGGGGTGAAGGGGCTCTCCCCCCCATCGGGACGATCCCGCGGTCTGGAGGGTGATCCGAGGCGGCCCTCTTCTTCCGTCCTTCAAACCACAAAATATATCGATAAATAGAGCGATTATATCGGACATGAACCGCCTTGCCCTCTCAATCCTGATCCTCGGACTGGTCATCATCTCTCCTGTTTATGGTGAGGAAGAGTCCGGGGGGTGGCTCGGCAAGGCGGTGAGCTTCTACTACAGCGGATCGTATGAGCTTGCTCTCCTCTATGTCAACAAGTCTCTGGACATCGATCCTGCATATCCGGACGCCTGGAACCTCAAAGGCTACATCGAGAGCGACCTCGGCAAGTTTGACGCCGCCGCCGACTCATTCAACCGATCCCTCTCCGTCAATCCTGCAGACCCCAGGATCTGGTACGGCCGGGGCTTCGCCCTCCACAACCTCCAGATCTACGAGGAGGCGGTAGATTGCTACGACCGCTCCCTGGAGCTCAACTCCTCCGACCCCGAGACTTGGCGGGCCAGGGGGCTCGCCCTCTACAGCCTCGGGAGGTTCGACGATGCGATAAGATCTTACAACGAGGCGCTGGTGATCGACCCGGCCCAGGGAGACGCCTGGTACCAGAAGGGGCTCGCCCAGAGCGGCAGAGGCGATTATGAAAAGGCGATCGAATCCTTCGACTTCGCCATCAAGATCGACGGATCTGACGTCGCCTACTGGCACGGGAAGGGGTTCGCCCTCTACAGCATGGGACGGAGCGATGAGGCCCTCGACTGTTACGACCGGGCGACGGAGATCGACCCCTCCTCCGCCGACGTCTGGTACAACAAGGGGGTCGTCCTCGCCGCCCTCGGGAGGGACGAAGAGGCGTTCAAATGCTACGACTTCGCCGTCGGGATAGATCCTCTCTACCATGCGGCATGGTACAACAAGGGTCTGGGCCTATACGCCCTCGGGAGGTTTGAGGAGGCCATCGGCTGTTACGACGAGGCTCTCAAGATCGATCAGTCCCTCGTCGCCGTCTGGAACAACAAGGGCAACGCCCTATTCAGCCTCGGGCGGTTGAGCGAGGCGCTGGACTCCTACCGTAGGGCTGTGGCCATCGATCCCGGTTATTCGAACGCCTGGTACAACCAGGGGGTCGTCCTCCAGAGGCTCGATCTGACCGCCGAGGCGCTGGAAGCTTTCGACCGGGTCATCGAGATCGATCCGGCCTATAAGGACGTATGGCAGGAGAAGGGTCTCGCCCTCTACCTTCTCGGGAGGTACGAGGAGGCGGCTGTAGCTTACGACCGGGTCCTGGAGGCCGACCCGCAGAACGGGAACGCCTGGTACAACAAGGGTCTGGCCCTGGGACGGCTGGGGAGGTACGAGGAGGCCCTCGGCTGTTACGACGAGGCGCTACAGTCCGATCCTGATGCGAAGGACGTTCTGAACAACAGGTGCAACACCCTCTACAGCCTCGCAAGATACAATGAGTCGGTCAGCTGTTACGACGACCTCATCAGGATCGACGGGGGATACGAGAACGCCTGGTACAATAAGGGGGTCGCCCTCTACATGCTGGAACGGTACCGGGAGGCTGCGGAAGCTTACGGCGAGGCGATCGCCATCAACGGATCTCGAGCCGACGCCTTCCGCGGAAGGGGCGACGCCCTCGCCATGATAGGCGAATATGATGAGGCGGTCAGATCTTATGACGGGGCGATCGCGATATATCCCCGGGATCCTGACGCCTGGTACAGCAGGGGGCTCCTCCTCTATAACGCGAGCCGGCTTGATGAGGCTGTCGATAGCTACGATCAGGTATTGGAGATAGATCCCTCTTATGACGGGGCCTGGGGGATGAAGGGGCTCGCCCTCTACGAGCTGGGACGGTTCGAGGAGTCGGCGGCCTCTTATGACGAGGCGCTGAAGATGAGCCCTCGGGACGTCTCCCTCTGGTACAACAAGGGCGTCGCCTTCAACAGCCTGGAACGGTATCTAGAAGCGATAGAATGCTACGACAAGGTCATCGAGATCGACAGGTTCGAGAGAGGAGACGCCCTATACGGCCAGGGGAGGTACCAGGAGGCAGTGGACTGTTACGATAAGGTGATTGAGGTCAGCCCCCTGGAGGCGAAGGCCTGGTACCAGAAGGGCTCCGCCCTCCAGAGCCTTGGAGATTACGAAGGGGCGCTGGACTGCTATGATCAGGTCGTCGCTTTAGATCAGTCCTACGAAGGGGCCTGGAGGAAGAGGGGGTCCGCCCTGTTGATGCTGGGCGATTACGATGGTGCCGTCGTCAGCTACGATCGGGTCCTGGGAGACGATCCTGGGGACCTGGAGGCGTTGAAAGGGAAGGGGGATGCCCTTTTGAACCTCCAGCGGGACGACGAGGCCCTCGCCGCATACCAGGCGATCCTGGACCTCGATCCCGGCGAATTTGAGGCGTGGGGTGGCAAGGCCCTCGCCCTCCAGAGGCTCGGGAGGTTTGATGAGGCTGTCGGTAGCTACGATCGGGCGATAGAGATCGACCCATCGGATAAGGATCTATGGAGGGCGAGGGGAGCCGCCCTGGCGGATATGGAGAGGTTCGATGACGCGATCTCTTCTTACGACCGCGCCATAGCCATCGATCCCCAGGACGCCGGCGCCTGGATGGATAAGGGGATCGCCCTGCAGAAGGCGGGGAGGCTGCAGGAAGCGGCTGCATCTCTCGACAGGGCGACGACCATCGATCCGGGGAGGTCCGAGGCGTGGCGGGCGAGGGGGTCCGTCTCAGCGGTTCAGGGGCGGCCCGAGGAGGCGATGGCATCTTACGATAGGGCGGTCGAGGCAGACCCCTCCGACGCCGAGTCCTGGGCGCAGAGGGGATCGATCCTGGAGGGGATGGGGCGGGGAGCTGAGGCGGTTTCGTCTTACAGCGAGGCGACGGCGGTAGATCCGTCTCTCCTCAAGGCCTGGCATAGGAAGGGAGCTCTCCTCTACGGCATGAAGAGGTACGCCGAGGCGGCGGAGTGCTACGATAAGGCGGCGGAGATCGATCCGTCCAACGGGACGATCTGGTTTGAGAGGGGTCTAGCCCTCCAGGGACTGGGGAGGCTGCAGGAGGCGGTCGATAGCTACGATCGGGCGACACAGGTCGATCCCAGCTCCGTCGAGATCTGGTATACTAGGGGTACGGCCCTGGAGGGGCTCGGCGACTACGCCGAGGCTGTTAAGAGCTACGATAGGGCCCTGGCCATAGATCCCAGGGACTTGAAGAGCTGGAACCGGAAGGGGGACGCCTTCTACAAGCTCGGCCAGCACAGGAAGGCTGTCGAGTGCTACGACAAGTTCGTTGAGCTCAGCTCCAGGTAGGAGCCAGGAGGTCCCTGCCTCGAGATCCCTCACCGGAGGAGGGGTATCGCGGGGATGGGGCGTTCGGCCCTCATCTCGATGGGCGGTATCCTCTCTTCCAGGGCCTTCTCCGCTCCCCCCTATCGATGGGCAGTATCGTCTCCTCCAGGGCCTTCTCCGCCTCCCCATATCGATGGGCAGTATCCTCTCCTCCAGGGCCTTCTCCGCCTCCCCATATCGATGGGCAGTATCCTCTCCTCCAGGGCTTTCTCTGCCTCCCCATATCGATGGGCAGTATCCTCTCCTCCAGGGCTTTCTCCGCCTCCCCCTCTTCTTCGCCTCCTCCACCACCACAAGGTATATCGGAGGCGAGGAGGATCTGCCCTCTCATGAGACGTGGGGGTCTTATTCTGCTGACCCTGATCCTCGCCCTCGCAGATCCCGTTTTGGGGGAGGAGGGGTCGGCGCTGGAGCTATTCGAAGAAGCGGAACTGTCGTATCACGAGGGGGAGATAGATCTCGCCCTCCAGCAGGTGAACAGATCTCTTGAGGTAGACCCAGACCTATCCCAAGCCTGGGCCTTGAAGGGGGAGATCGCCCTCTACAACCTGAGCGATAGGGCTCTGGCAGCTGAATCTTTCCGCCGGGCCCTGGATATCGACCCCGGAGACTCCAGGGTCTGGTACATGATGGGTAACTCCCTCGGATTTCTCGGGAGGGCGGATGAGGCGCTGGAGGCTTACGACCGCTCCCTGGAGATAGACCCGGGAAACGAGAAGGCCTGGAACAACCGGGGTCTGATCCTGGGGGCCCTGGGGAGGTACCAGGAGGCGGAAGCCTCTTTTGGCCGGGCCGTCGATATCAACCCCCGGCTCGCCGAGGCCTGGCAGAACCGGGGGAACGCCCTGCGGGCCCTGGGGAGGAGCGAGGAGGCCCTTTCCTGCTACGACTCCGCCCTAAAGATCGATCCAGACCTCTCGGGATCGTGGAAGGGGTCGGCGGAGCTCTTGAAGACCTTAAATAGAAATGAGGAGGCTCTGGAGCGGCTGGAGGGGGCTCTCCGGGCCGATCCCGACGACAAGGCCGCCTGGAACGAGAGGGGGCTTCTCCTGGGGGTCCTGGGGAGGTACGATGAGGCGGTGGATAGCTTCGACTCCGCCATCGAGATCGATCCCGTCTACCTCCTCGCCTGGAACAACCGGGGTCTCGCCCTCCAGAACCTCGGCCGCCTCGAGGAGGCTGTGGACTCCTACGACTCTGCCATCGAGATCGACCCCTCCTTCGCCCTCGCCTGGTACAACCGGGGGAGGGCTCTGCGAGAGCTGGGGAGGGCCGAGGAGGCGGTGGACTCCTACGACTCCGCTCTGAAGATCGAGCCCGCCTTCGCCCTCGCCTGGAACAACCGGGGCGCCGCCCTGGCAGACCTGGGGAGGAACGGGGAGGCGCTGGACTCCTACGACCGGGCGATCGCCATCGACCCTTCTTATGGGATCGCCTGGTACAACCGGGGCTCAGTTCTGTACCTGGAAGGGAGGTACTTCGACTCCATGAAGGCCTTCGACGAGGTGATCAGGTTCGACCCCGACTCCGCCGACGCCTGGCACAGCAAGGGCCACGCCCTCTACCGGCTGAACCGGCCGAGCGAGGCGATATTCTGCTACGACAAGGCCCTGGAGATCGACCCCGAGAGGGCCGAGACCTGGCACCACCGGGGGGTCGCCCTCATCGATATGAAGAGGGAGCGTGAGGCGGCGGAGGCCTTCGACCGGGCGATCGGGATCGACCCGGATTACGAGCCCGCGGTCTACAGGAAGGGGGTTGCAGCTTTCAGCGCCGGCCGGGTGGCGGAGTCGCTCCTGCTCTTCACCAGGGCCGCCGACCTGGACCCCGATCACGCCGAGGCCTGGAACAACCGGGGCTGGGTCCTCTACACCCTGGGGAGGAGCGACGAGGCGATGGAGGCGATCGACCGGGGCCTCGCGGCTAACCCCGAGCTCGTCAGCGGCTGGAACAACCGGGGGGTCGTCCTGACGGCCCTGGGGAGAAACGAGGAGGCACTGGACTCCTTCAACAGGACCCTCGAGATCGACCCCGGCAACGCCGCAGCCTGGAACAACAAGGGGGCGGTTTTATACCACCTCGGCCGCTACCGGGAGGCGGCCGACTGCTACGAGAGGGCGCTCTCGATAAACCCGTCCTTCGCCGACGCCAGGGCGAATAGAGCTGCAGCCCTGCGGATGCTCCAGTCGTCCTGAAGAGGAGGCGGCTGCGCCATCGATGGACGCAAAGTATATGGGGTATAAGCCGAAACTGGCACGTTACTATGATGAACGGAATCAGGACTACCCTTCTATTGGCCAGCCTCACGGGGCTGATGCTTCTGATCGGGGCAGCCCTGGGCGGGAGGGGCGGCATGATGATAGCCCTCCTCTTCTCCCTGGTGATGAACATGGGGACGTACTGGTACAGCGATAAAATAGTATTGAAGATGTACAAGGCAAAAGAGGTGACGGCTGCCGAGGCGCCGGCCCTTTACGGGATCGTCAGAGGTCTCGTCGACCGGGCGAATATGCCGATGCCGAAGGTCTACATCGTCGATACCCCCATGCCCAACGCCTTTGCGACGGGAAGAGACCCGCAGCATGCCGCCGTGGCGGCCACCACCGGGATAATGAAGATCCTGGATAAGGACGAGCTGGAGGCGGTGATGGCCCACGAGCTCGCCCACGTCAGGAACCGAGACACCCTCATAAGCTCTGTAGCCGCCACCATCGCCGGCGTCATAACCTTTGTCGCCACCATGGCCCAGTGGTCCCTCATCTTCGGGGGCCGGGACGACGATGCCGGGAGCATCGTCGGGGTCATCGCCATGGCGATCCTGGCACCGATAGCTGCCATGATCATCCAGATGGCGATATCGAGGAGCCGGGAGTTTGGGGCCGACGCCAGCGGGGCACAGCTCTGCGGCAGGCCGATGGCCCTGGCGAGCGCCCTCGCAAAGCTGGAGGGGGCTGCCGGCAGAGCCCAGGCCGACGTCAACCCCTCGACGGCCCACATGTTCATCGTCAACCCCCTCAAGGGCAAGAAGCTCGCCTCCCTCTTCTCCACCCATCCGGCCACCGAGGAGAGGATCGCGCGGCTCTCTGCGATGCGTTAGGCCCGTGGCCGAAATCTGCCGTCCTTGGCGATCCGGGCGGCAGAACTGTCTTCATTTTCTTCGCCTTATTTTTATTTTCGCCTTATCTTCGCTAGAACGCAAGATATAAAGTGATGAACGGTTAAACTTCGGGCAAAGAGTGTCCTTCCATGAACTTTGAGATAGTCGTCATAATTCTGCTGATAATAATCAACGGCCTATTTGCCATGTCGGAGATCGCCGTCGTATCCTCCAGGAAGTCCAGGCTTCAAGAGCTGGCGGAGGGGGATGATTCTGGGGCGAAGACCGCTCTGGACCTCGCCAACGAGCCGACGGCGTTCCTCTCGACGATCCAGATCGGGATAACCCTCGTAGGGACCCTCGCCGGCGCCTTCGGCGGGGCGACGGTGGCAAGAGACCTATCCATCTGGCTGGAGGCGGTTCCAGCCCTTGCAGCTCACAGCGATTTCATAAGCATCGGCATCGTCGTCGTCGTCATCGCCTATTCGATGCTCATCTTCGGGGAGCTGGTCCCAAAGAGGGTGGCGCTGAACGATCCGGAGCGGATCGCGTCCGTCGTCGCCTCGCCCCTCAGTCTCATATCCAGGGTCGGGAGCCCTCTAGTCTTCATCCTCAGCGCCTCGACGGAGGTGGTCATCAGGGCCCTGGGGATAAAGCCCAACAACGGCCCCCCCGTCACGGAGGAGGAGATAAAGATCCTGATAGACCTCGGCGCCGGGGCAGGGGTCTTCGAGGAGGCGGAGAAGGAGATGGTCGACAGGGTATTTCGGCTCGGCGACAGGAAGGCTGCAACCCTCATGACCTCGAGGTCTGAGATCGTCTGGCTCGACACCAGCGACACCCCCGATACGATCAAGGAGAAGGTATCCGGAAGGGCTTATACGTTATTTCCCGTCTGCAGCGGCGATCTGGACAACGTCATGGGGGTCGTCCACGCCAAAGATCTCCTCTTCCGGACGGAAGGGGTCGATAGGGTCGAGTTCGAAGGAGTGCTCTTCCCGGCGCTCTTCGTCCCCGAGAGCATGAGGGCGCTGAAGGTCCTGGAGAGGTTCAAAGAGACCGGCATCCACCTCGCCATCGTCGTGGACGAGTACGGCAATGTGGAGGGGGTCGTCACCCTCACAGACCTTCTGGAGGCGATAGTCGGGGATATCCCCAACATAGAAGAGCTGACCGAACCCCCGATAGTTCAGAGGGGAGACGGCTCATGGCTCGTGGACGGGATGATCTCGATAGACGACTTCAAAGAGAACTTCGATATAGAGAAGATGCCTGATGAGGACGCGGGGCTCTACCAGACCCTCGGCGGCTTTGCCATGACGCAGTTTGAGAGGATACCCCATTCCGGCGACCACTTCGACTGGGGCGATCTCCGCTTTGAGGTCGTGGACATGGACTACAACCGCGTCGATAAGCTATTGATCACGCCCCTGAGGCCCGATGGAGAATATGGCCAATAGATCTCGTTTCAGGTCCATATCCCCAGGGGTGGCCACGATGCTGCCTGCGGACCCTGCCATCAGATCTGGGAGGCCAAAGGACCATCGACCTTCGACGAAAGACTTATATTCACCAGAGGTTACTATCTCATAATTACCTTTTGAGTGATGGTTTTGGATCCTGTGGAGATTCTGGACATACTGGGGAACGAGAACCGCAGAAGGATACTCCAGCTCCTCTCTTTCCGCCCCTTCTACTTCAACGAGATGGCAAAGAGGCTCGACCTCGGGCCGAAGGCGGTGATAGACCACCTGGAGATGCTGGAACGGGCGGGGCTCGTCGAGTGCTACCGGGACGACCGGAGGCGCAAATACTTCAGGATAAGAGAGAACGTCGTCCTGGAGGTCGTCTTCTCCCCCCACTCCTATGGGGTCAGAACCTACAGCCCCGAGCCCTCTATGAAGAGAGACTCGACTTATTCCCCTGCAGCCTCTCTAAGCTCGTCGGCTGGGGAGGGTGGCCCGTCCGGCGAGCTGGAGGCGATCTCCTCACGTCTGCGGGATCTGGAGGCGGAGAGGCTCCGGCTGAGGAGGCTCCTGGAGGCGATCTCCTCCCAGGAGATGTTTATCAGGAGGCTCGCCATGGGGCTGATCGAGAGGACCGCCTCCGACCAGCTGGAGGCGGAGATCCTCGCCGCCCTCATATCAGGGGAGTCGGCGACGGATGCCCTGGCCCGAAGGCTGGGGATCCCCCCTGCGGTGGCGGAGGAGCGGCTCCGGCGGCTCGCGGAGGAGGGGAAGGTTCAAAAGCGGGACGGGACTTGGACGATATGAGGGTTTTTGGATCTCGATGAGCATGAATAATACCATCACTCTCAAGGTGGCAGAGGCCTACCACAGGGACGTCGGCCGGGGGATCGCAAGGCTCAGCCAGGACCGTATCCGCGATATGGGGGTGGAGGGCGGGGGCGTCGTGGAGATCCAGGGGAGGCGGAGCGTCTACGCCGTCGCCTGGCAGTCTTCCCCCAAGGACCCTCCCGACCTGATAAGGATAGACGGTAACCTCAGGAGTAACCTCGGGGTCGGTATAGACGAGAGGGTCTCCGTCAGGAAGAGCGAGGCCAAGCCTGCCAAAAGGGTCGTTGTCGCCCCCACCACCAGGACGAGGCTCGCCGGAGGAGCCCAGTACCTCCTGCGGATCCTCCTGGGAAGGCCCATCGTCAAAGGCGAGCAGCTTAAGGTGGAGATGATCTCTTCGTCCCTCGGCTTTGTGGTGGTGAGCACGGCTCCGAAGGGGCCGGTGGTCGTCACCTCCGAGACGGATATCAAGATCCTGAAGGATACCCTGGAGGAGATGGCGGGAAGGGACGTATCCTACGAGGATATCGGAGGCCTCGCCAAGGAGATCAGGATGGTGAGGGAGATGATCGAGCTGCCGCTGCGCCATCCCGAGATCTTCTCAAAGCTCGGGATCCGTCCGCCCCAGGGGCTCCTCCTTCACGGCCCGCCGGGGACGGGAAAGACCCTCATCGCCCGGGCGGTGGCGAGCGAGACGGAGGCGAACTTCGTCAGCCTCAGCGGCCCCGAGGTGACATCGAAGTTTTACGGCGAGTCTGAAAAGAGGCTCCGGGAGATCTTCGAGGAGGCGGAGAAGAACGCCCCCTCCATCATATTCATCGACGAGATCGACTCGATAGCCCCGAAGAGGGAGGAGGTGGCCGGCGACCTGGAGCGGAGGGTGGTGGCCCAGCTCCTCTCCCTCATGGACGGCCTCGCCTCGAGGGGAGAGGTGATCGTCATCGCCGCCACCAACAGGCCCAACTCCCTGGACCCGGCGATCCGGAGGGGCGGCAGGTTCGATCGGGAGATGGAGATAGGGATCCCGGACAAGAACGGGAGGCTCGAGATCCTCTACGTCCACACTCGAGGGATGCCCCTCGCCGAGGACGTCGACCTTGAGGCGGTCGCCGAGATGACCCACGGTTTTGTGGGGGCTGATATCGCGTCGCTCTGCAAGGAGGCGGCGATGCACACCCTGAAGAGGCTGATCCCCGACCTAGACTGCGAGGAGGAGATACCGATCAGGGTCCTGGAAGGGCTGAAGGTGACGGCGGAGGACTTCAGGTACGCCCTGAAGATGATCGAGCCCTCCGCCATGAGGGAGGTCTTCGTGGAGGTGGCGGAGGTCCACTGGGACGAGGTGGGGGGGCTGGACCTGGCGAAGCAGGAGCTGGTGGAGGCGGTGGAGTGGCCCCTGAAGTATACCGATGCCTTCGAGTCGATCGGGATCAGGCCGCCCCGGGGCATCCTCCTCTTAGGCCCGCCGGGGACGGGTAAGACCCTCCTGGCCAAGGCGGTGGCCACCGAGAGCGGTGTTAACTTCATCTCGGTGAAGGGCCCGGAGCTCCTCTCCAAGTGGGTCGGCGAATCTGAGCGGGCGGTGAGGGAGGTATTCAGGAAGGCGAAGCAGGCCGCCCCCTCCCTCATATTCTTCGACGAGGTCGACTCCATCATCCCGGCCAGGGGGTCAGGGCTCGACTCCCACGCCACCGAGAGGGTGGTTAGCCAGTTTCTTACGGAGCTGGACGGGGTCGTGGAGCTGAAAGATGTGGTCGTCCTCGCCGCCACCAACAGGCCGGACCTTCTGGATCCATCCCTCCTCCGGCCGGGGAGGTTCGACAGGATGATACAAATTCCGATGCCGGACGCTTCGGCCAGAGAGAGGATATTCGAGATTCACCTCTCAAAGATGCCCCTCTCCGGGGACGTCTCCGTCTGCGACCTCTCGGAGTCGACGGAAGGGTGGACGGGGGCGGATATCGAGACCCTCTGCCGGGAGGCGGGGATGCTCGCCCTCCGGGAGAGGATAGTTGCGGGGATGAAGAGGGAGGAGCTGGTCCTGGAGGGGATCTTGGTGGAAGGGCGCCACTTCCGGGAGGCCTTAGGGCGGGCGAAGCCCCACCTCACCCCGGAGATGGTCTGCGATTACCAGAGGGTGATGAAGGAGTTTGAGGTTTGACGGCCGAGGCTTTCGGCGGGGCTGAATCTGACGGCGGGAACCCAAGCCCTCACCGCAGGGATCGCCACCGTCATCTCAGCATCAGTTATATAGGTTAGAAGGACCTACCATGAGCTAGAGGGCCGATATTTTGTTGGACGAAGATAAGAAGGATCTCCTCGGCACGACCGAGTTCGACGACACCAGCGGCGTTAAGGTTCCCGAGAGCCTTATAGACCAGGTGATAGGCCAGGACGAGGCGGTGGAGGTCATTAAAAAGGCGGCCCACCAGCGCCGCCACGTGATGCTCATCGGCTCCCCCGGCACGGGCAAATCGATGCTTGGAAGGGCCATGAGCGAGCTCCTCCCCGTCGAGGACCTCCAGGACGTCCTCGTCTACAACAACCCCGAGGAGAACAACAACCCCAAGATCAGGGTGGTGCCGGCGGGGAGGGGCAGACAGATAGTCGACGCCCACAAGATGGAGGCCCGCAAGAAGACCCAGACGAGGAACATGTTCTTCATGCTGATCGTGATGGGCCTTCTCGTCTACGCATACTACATGGGCCAGCTCCTCTTCGGTATCATAGCCGCGGCCCTGATATTCCTCTCCATGAGGTACCTGATACCAAAAGATGACACCCTGGTGCCTAAGCTCCTCGTGGACAACAGCAAACAGAAGAAGGCACCGTACGTCGACGGCACGGGAGCCCACGCCGGCGCCCTCCTGGGGGACGTCCGCCACGACCCCTTCCAGTCCGGGGGGCTGGAGACCCCGAGCCACGATCGGGTCGAGTGCGGCGCCATCCACAGGGCCCACAAGGGGGTCCTCTTCATCGACGAGGTGAACACCCTGCGCCCCGAGTCCCAGCAGAGCCTCCTCACCTCTCTCCAGGAGGGGGAGTACCCCATCACCGGCCAGTCGGAACGGTCCTCCGGAGCCCTCGTCAGGACCGAGCCAGTCCCATGCGACTTCGTCATGATCGCGGCAGGGAACCTGGACGCCATGGGGGGGATGCACCCAGCCTTGCGGTCCAGGATCAAGGGATACGGCTACGAGGTATACATGAGGGACACCATGGAGGATACCGTCGAGAACCGGGAGAAGCTCGTCCGGTTCGTCGCCCAGGAGGTGACCCGGGACGGTAAGATCCCCAACTTCACCAGGGACGCGGTCGCCGATATCGTGAGAGAGGCGAAGAGGAGAGCCGGGAGGAAGGGCCACCTCACCCTCCTCCTTCGAGATTTAGGCGGCCTTATCAGGGTCGCCGGAGACGTCGCCCGGTCCGAGGGGGCTTCCCTCACCGATACAAGGCACGTCCTGGAGGCGAAGAAGATGGCCCGGTCCGTCGAGCAGCAGCTCGCCGACATGTACCTGGAGAGGAGGAAGGACTACTCCATGTTCAAGAACTCCGGTGCCGAGGTCGGGAGGGTCAACGGCCTGGCGGTCGTCGGCGACTCCGGGATCGTGCTCCCTATAATGGCCGAGGTGACCCCCGCCCAGTCGAAGGAAGAGGGGAAGGTGATAGCCACGGGAAGGCTCCAGGAGATAGCGAAAGAGGCGGTCCAGAACGTCTCGGCCCTGATAAAGAAGTTCCTGGGAGAGGATATCACCAACAAAGACGTCCACATCCAGTTCATAGGGACCTACGAGGGGGTCGAGGGGGACAGCGCATCCATATCGATAGCCACGGCCGTTATTTCCGCCCTGGAGGGCGTCCCCATAAAGCAGAACGTGGCGATGACGGGGTCTTTATCGGTGAGAGGGGACGTACTCCCCGTCGGCGGAGTCACCCAGAAGATCGAGGCCGCAGCCCTGGCGGGGATCACCACCGTCCTCATCCCCAAGTCGAACGAAGGGGACGTCCTCCTCGACGACTCCTTCAAGGGCAGGATCATGATCATCCCCGTCACCTCCATCAGCGAGGTCTTTGAGTACAGCTTCTCTGGCCAGAAGCCGAAGCTTCTGGAGAAGCTGAAGAAGTTCGCCGCAGAGAAGAAGCTGGGGATCATCCTCCCCGAGCCGATACCGACCCCGAGCAAGGGGCTGTAATCGGGACGGGGGGTTCCTCCCCCTTTTCCCTGCTGATCTCTTTTCAAAAGAGGCTCTATCACGTTCTCATATGGAATCAGTTTTATTTGGCGTTCTCATCATCCAGTCTGACATCAGCCGATGGTCAGGGTTAAGTCATAGAAGCTCCCTCCTCCGGTCGAGTAGTCCTAGAGGGGCGAAATAGAGAGGCGAGTCGGATGGAAGAGTTTTACGATCAGAGGGTGCTGCGGGGAAGAGCGACCAGGATAGTCCTGGACAACGGGGAGCCCGACGAGATATCGGAGAGCTTCTTCGTCGGCGCCGCCATCAGGGCTCTTTCGGGAGGGTCCTGGGGCTTCGTCGAGACCGAGAGGCTCGACGACCTCCCCGGAGACCTGGAGACGGCGAAGAGGGCGGCCCGGAGGATCGGTGGAGACGAACGCCTCGACCTCGCCCCCTCCCCTTCCGGCAGGAGCGGGAAGGTCCCGGTGAAGAGAGACCCCGCCGACCTCTCCCTGGAGGAGAAGGTCGATCTCCTCCGGGAGATCGAAGGCGCGGCGATGGTCCCGGGGGTCGGGTCGACCCAGGCGGTCTACAACGAGGTGATCGTCGAGACCCGTTATACCAGCTCCGACGGCCGGGACCTGGAGGGCGAGGCGACGAGGGTCGGCTTCTACGTCACCGCCGTCGCCAGCCGGGGTGGCGTCTACCAGGCGGGGATGGAGAGCCGGGCTGGCTCTTGCGGCCTGGAGCTCTTCAGCGACGTCGATGCGGTGGGCTTAGCCCGGCGGGCGGGGGAGACCGCTGTGGCACTACTCGACGCCAAGCCCCCGAAAGGCGGGAGCTACCCCGTCGTCGTCGACCAGGAGCTGGGGGGGGTATTCGTCCACGAGGCGGTGGGCCATGCCGTCGAGGCGGATATAGTCCTGGAAGGCGGCTCGATCCTGGAGGGGAAGATCGGCGAGAAGATAGGTTCAGAGCTCGTGACCGTCAAAGACGACCCGGGCCTTCCTCTATACGGAGGCTACCCCTTCGACGACGAGGGGTCCGCTCCCGCCGAGACGGTCCTCGTCGAGGAGGGGGTCCTCCGGTCTTACCTTCATTCCCGGGAGACGGCGGGCCGCCTGGGCGGAACGCCCCGCAACGCCCGCGCCCAAGGGAACTCAAGGCCGGTCGTCAGGATGTCCAACACCTACATCGCCCCGAGAAAAGACGGCTGGACCCTTGCCGAGATCCTGGAGGAGATGAAAGACGGGGTCTACCTTCTGGGAAGCAGAGGCGGCCAGGTATCCACCGCCGAGGGGGTCTTCCAGTTCAACGCCAAGCGCGGCTATCTGGTGGAGGGGGGTGAGATCACCTCCCTCCTTCGGGACGTATCCCTTTCGGGGCGCATTTTGGAGATCCTGGAGAGGGTGAAGGCCGTGGGAGACGACCTCCTCTTCAACAGCGGAAGGTGCGGAAAGTCCGGCCAGCTCGTCCCTGTCAGCGACGGATCGCCCCACCTGCTCATCGAGGCGGCGGCGGTGGGGGGGTCGGGGTGAGGGGCGAAGATTGAAGGGGTTCACGATCATGAGACAGGAGCCGATCTATTCATGCAGGCGATCGTTTTAGCGGCGGGCGAGGGGTCGAGGATGCGGCCCCTCACCTCTTCGCGGCCGAAGGTGATGCTCCCAGCAGCCGGCAAGCCCTTCATCGAGCATCTGGTCCGCAGGGCGTCCCGGGCCGGGATCACGGAGTTCGTCTTCGTAGTCAGCTACCGATCAGAGTCGGTGATGGAGACGTTCAAAGACGGCGGGGAACTGGGGGTCAGGATAAGGTACGTCGTCCAAGAAGAACGACGGGGCACCGGCGACGCCCTCATGGCTGCGGAGGGGGCGGCCGAAGACGAGTTCGTCGTCATCAACGGCGACGTTCTGACCGACATCCCTTCCTTCAAGAAGATTATGGATGTTGGGGGGCTCGCCGTCGCTTATAAGAGGGTCTGCGACCCCTCCAGGTACGGCGTCTTAGAGGTGGAGGGGGGACGGCTCAGGTCCGTCAAGGAGAAGAGCCCGTCTCCCCCCTCGGATCTGGCCAACGCCGGGATCTATCTCCTCGACAGGAGGATCTTTGACGTTCTCAGGGACTTGCCCCTCTCTGAGAGGGGCGAGCACGAACTGACCGACGGGTTAAACTCCCTCATATCGATGGGATCGGATATCAGGGTGGCTGAGATCGAGGAATGGATCGAGATCGGAAGGCCCTGGGACCTCTTGGCCGCCAACGAAGAACTCCTGGCCATCGAGGAGTATTCGGTATTGGCCGACGTGGAGCCCAACGCCACCCTCCTGGGCAGAGTATCCGCAGGCAGAGGAACGAGAATCAGGTCTGGATCTTATATCGAGGGTCCGGTGACGATAGGGGAGGACTGCGACATCGGCCCCAACTCTTTCATCAGGCCTTATTCATCCATAGGAGATGGAGTTCGCATCGGCAACGCCGTAGAGATCAAGAACAGCACCATCATGGATGATACGAACGTTGCCCACCTGAGCTACGTCGGGGATAGCGTCATAGGCTCCGACTGCAACTTCGGAGCTGGAACGATCGTCGCAAACCTCCGCCACGACGGGGGAGATATCCGGTCCTACATCAGGGGAGAAGAGGTCTCCAGCGAGAGGCGGAAGCTGGGGGTCATAATGGGAGACGATGTCAAGACCGGCATCAACACCACCATATACCCTGGAACAGTGATCGAGTCCGGCTATCGGGGGAGGCCCGGCGAGATCCTCCGAGGATGGATCGAAGTTGAGAGGGGGGCCGAATTTTGAGATAGTCCCCGTTTGGATATTGGGGATGGGCTGTATTCAGGAAAGGTATAAAGCCAACTATCGGGAATTTATCCTCCAATAGACAATTCTGGCTGTGATCTTCTTTGAAAGCGGTTATACTGGCGGCAGGAGAGGGGAGGAGGTGCAGACCCCTAACCCAGACCCGATCTAAGGTGATGCTCTCCGTGAGGAACAGGCCTTTTATGGAGCACGTCATCAGGGCCCTGGCGGCGAAGGGTGTGCAGGACCTGGTGGTAGTCGTCGGCTACCAGAAGGAGCGGGTCATGGACCATTTCGGGGACGGGATCCACTACGGCGTCAATATCGAGTATGTCGTCCAGGAGGAGCAGCTAGGGACCGCCGATGCCCTCAGCAAGGTTAGATCTCAAGTCGACGGTTCCGTGCTGGTAGTCAACGGCGATAACCTGGTGGACGAGCAGGCGATCGATGACGTCCTCCGGGCGGAGGGCGAAAACGTGATCCTGGCCGTCCTCCGGGAGGAGGCCGGGGATTACGGAGTCCTGACGGTGGAGGAGGGAAGGGTGACCAGGATCGTGGAGAAGCCCGGTCGCCCTTGCTCCGGCATAATCAACACCGGGGTATACAGGTTCGGTCCGGAGGTCTTCGAGGAGCTGCAGAAGACCCCGATATCTGAGAGAGGGTCTTATGAGCTGACCCAGACGATCGCCCTAATGATCGAGGAAGGGCGTGATGTGAGGGCGAAGATAACTTCCGGGATCTGGGCAGACGCCATATTCGCCTGGGACCTTTTGGAGGCGAACAGCAGCGTTCCGGAGATCATTGAGCTGAGGATCGAGGGCGAGATCGAGGCCGGGGCGGTGGTCCGGGGCCCCGTGGAGATAGGTAGGGGTAGCGTGGTCAGGTCGGGATCTTACATCGTCGGCCCCGTATCAATAGGCAAGAACTGCAATATTGGGCCGAACGCCACGGTCCTTCCGACGACCTCCATAGGCGACTCTGTCAATATCGGATCTCACTGCGAGATCAGGAACAGCATCATCATGAACGGCGGAAGGATCGGAACGGGGTCGGTGGTATCCAGCTCGATCCTGGGGGCGAGTTCCAGGTTTGGGGATCATCTGATAGTGGAGTCGGGGGAGTCTGCGGTCGTGATAGAGGACGAGTTCCATCGGGCCGAGTTCGGCGCTGTGGTGGCAGACAACGTGGTGGCGGGCGCGAGGGTGATGATGCACTCTGGGACGATGGTGGGGACCGGATCGAAGATCGGCTCTGGGGCCGATCTCCGCGGGTGGATAGAGCGGGGGACCAGGGTGATCTGAGATGTGCGGCATAGTGGGATATGCAGGCCACGAGAAGGCGGGCCCTATCCTCTTCGACACCCTGAAGAGGTTGGAATATCGTGGATACGACTCCGCCGGTGTCGCCATCATCTCCGATGACGATCTATTGGTCTTCAAGTCCGCGGGGAGGATCTCGGACCTGGAGAACGCCTATCTGAAGACCGGAGCCCCCGGATCCAATATGGGCATAGGTCATACCCGATGGGCGACCCACGGCCCTCCGACGACGGAGAACGCCCATCCCCACGTCTCAGGAGACGTCGCCGTGGTCCACAATGGGATCATCGAGAACTACCTGGGGCTGAAAGAGGAGCTCATCAGGCGGGGTTTCGTCTTCAGGTCTGATACGGATACAGAGGTTCTGGCCCACCTGATCGGTTCTCTTTACAGGGGGGATCTGGAGGATGCCGTGACGACGGCGGTCTCCCGGGTGGACGGGTCCTTTGCCATAGCGGTGCTGGCCAAGGGGACGAGCCACCTCGTCTGTGCAAGAAAGGAGAGCCCTCTGGTGATCGGCATCGGCAAAGGTGCGAACTATATAGCATCCGACGTCTCCGCCCTTCTCCCCTACACCCGGGATGTCGTCCGGATGAACGATGGAGAGATAGCCGTCATCGACTCGGAGACCGTCGCTCTCAAGGACCTCGGCGGAAGGTCCCTCCCCCTGGTCCTGGAGAAGGTCGACTGGGACGTAGAAGCTGCCGAGAGGGCAGGATATCCCCACTTCATGCTCAAAGAGATCCACGAGCAGCCAAGGGCGGTCCAGGAGACGATCGCCTCCAGGATCTCTGAGATAGAGGGCGACGTCCTGATCGATATCGGCATGACGGTCGATGAGATCAGGGCCCTGGACCGGGTCTCCATCGTAGCCTGCGGGACATCTTACCATGCCGGAGTCCTGGCGAAATATCTCTATCCAAAGGCTTCTGGCCTTCCCGTGGACGTGGAGGTGGCATCGGAGTTTCAGCATCTCCTCCTCCGGCCCGGAACCCTCCTCTTGAGCATCACCCAGTCCGGGGAGACCGCCGATACCCTCAACGCCATGAAGAGGGCCAGCACCTTCGGCGTCAAGCGGATCGCCATAAGCAACGTCGTGGGGAGCACCGTGACCAGGATGGTCGACGGGACGATATACACGCGATGCGGCCCGGAGATAGGGGTCGCGGCGACCAAGACCTTCACAGGCCAGCTGGTGGCTCTGATCCTCCTCGCAATAAAGCTCGGGAGGGCGAAAAACCACCTCAGCCGCGAGAATTCTAGAAAGATGCTGGTGGAGCTGACGAGGCTTCCAGGGCAGATCCAGGAGGTTTTGGAGAGGCGTGACGAGATACGGGAGATCGCAGAGGTGTACGCCAAAAGCGATCGGTACTTCTTCATCGGCCGAGATTTTCTCTATCCCATCGCCCTCGAAGGGGCGCTGAAGATGAAGGAGATATCTTACATCCCCGCGGAGGGCTACCCTGCCGGGGAGCTGAAGCACGGCCCCCTCGCCCTGATCACCGAAGGGACCCCCGTCGTCGCCCTCGCGACCTTTGGCAAGAAGATCCAGGCTAACATCAAGGAGGTGAGGGCGAGAGGTGCTGACGTCATCGCCTTCGCCTCCGAGGGAGATCCCGACATCTCCAAGATCGCAAACACCGTTGTAGAGCTCCCGGTGGCGAGGCCGGTATTCTCCGCCGTCCTGTGCACCGTGGCGCTCCAGCTCCTGGCATACTATACCGCTGATTCCAGGGGGCTTCCCATAGATAAGCCCCGGAACCTGGCGAAGAGCGTGACGGTGGAATGAAGGGGCTCGTTTCACACTGAGAATCTCAGATCAAAGCAGTCGAAGACCAGATCCGCATCATCGGGATCCATGAACCTCAAACTGAGGCTCTCTATCTCTCCTTGAGTGAAGAGCTCATCGTAGACCCCAACTTGCAGCCCCTTTCGAGCCAGGAGCCTCGCCAGGGCGAGGTTCCTGCTGTGGTAGATACCTTTTACGCCGTCTCTATAGGTTATCCCCTTGAGGCATATCTTGACCCTGCCCAGTGGTTTATCTACATCCAGAGCTTTGAGGACTATCCTCTCCGCCCAGTAGCCGACCATCTCGTCGTTGATCTTCCTTGAGGTCCTCTGAAGCTCTGCAAAGCTGAACCACTCCCTCTTTTCCATCTCATTGATCAAGAACCAGGGATATACTGGTATGCAGTGTCCGCCAACACCCGTCGATGGGAGATGAATGTGACAGTAATCGTGGTTTGCATACTCCCTCGCCTCATGAAAGTCGATCTCCAGCTCTTCTGCGATCTTGAATAACTCATTGGCCAGGGCGACGTTGACGTCTCTATAGCTCCCCTCGATGATCTTGACAAACTCGGCGACCCTGGAGCTGGAGACCTTCTTGAGGTTTGGGATGAACTTTCTATAAAGGTCGAAGGCAAGCCGCCCGCTCTCTTCATCCACTCCCCCCACTATCTTTGGAAACTCTCTCAGGCGGGATATGCTGTAGCCGGTCATTATCCTCTCCGGAGAATGGGCGAGATAAAAGTCACCGAGCTGAAGGCCGCTCTCCTCTTCCAGCCAGCTTTGGATCATGCTTTCGGTCGTGTTGGGCGGAACCGTCGTCTCCAAGACCACCAGATTATCCTTCTTGAGGATCTTGCCCACTGACCGAAAGGCCTCTTCCAGAATCCTGAAATCCGGATTGTGGCCTTCGTCTATCAACAGGGGAACTATGACAATGAAACTCTCGCAACCTCTGGCATCTTCATATCTCGGCGTCGCCACCAGCCTCTTCCCGCCGTATCTTCCGATCAGCTCGTCCAGCCCCGTCTCTTCTGGGATCGGATTGATGCCCCTGTTTATCTTCTCGCACCTTTCATCGTCTATGTCGACCCCTATTACCTCGAAGCCGCTATCTGCTATCACCGATGCCAGTGGGAGACCGGCGTTTCCCAAACCAATGACCGCAATCTTCACCCTATATCATCCCATTTAAATTTATTTAAAAGAATTAAAATAATACCAACATTTTCTATACTACCTGCTCTGCGATCAGAAGGTTGAGAAGAGCTTCCCTGGGGGTTATTGGAAACGGCTTTCCCGTCTTCACGGAGTCGATGAAGGTCTTCAGCTCTTCTTTAAGAGGTTCGACCTTGTTCACCTGGACCTTCTCGATTATATTCTCTTGTGAATACCGGGCGTTCTCCACCTCATACTTCGCTGGCTTTCGATATATGTAGACCTCCTGGTTCATAAAGTCGCCGTCGATGGTGAGGTCGTCTTCTTCGACGTGGATCGTCCTTATCTTCCGGCATGCGATCCTGCTCGCGGATAAAGAGATGACGCAGTCGTCAAATCTTGCAATTATCTTTCGAAGGTCGTCGTCTCCGAGGGAGTAGAGGTTAGAGCTTTCTTTGCCGCTGAAGAGGTAGTTCCAGACGATGTCTATGTCGTGGATCATCAGATCCACCACCACGCCCGCATCGGTTATCCTCGACGAGGCGGGGTTGTGCCTTCTTATGTCTATATATCTGGGATTTTTTATAAGGCGTTTAACCTCACCGATCATCGGATTGAACCTCTCGATATGTCCCACCCCCACCACCAGATCATCGGGTATGATCTCAAGGAGCTTCTCTCCCTCTCTTGAGCTGGAGGCGAGGGGCTTTTCGATCAGACAGCTGACGTGATTCTCTATAGCCTCCTTGGCAACTTCAAAATGATATTTTGTAGGGACGCATATGCTCACAGCATCTACATCGTTGAGCAGCGACCCGATCGAGTTGGAGGCGACGGCGCCAAAGGTCTCTTCCATCTTCTTTGCCGCCTTTTTATCGGGGTCGTATACGTAGACTTCTTCGACGTTCCTCATCTCAGAATATATCCGGACGTGGTTACGCCCCATGTTTCCCGTGCCAATTACTCCAATATCCATGCCGTCCTCTCTCCATAGCGTTCGCGGAGTCGATGTTCATACCTGGACCTCTCAGCCACAAGGGCCGGTGGACCTCTCTAGACGGAGCCGTCGAAGCAAGGGATCGCTTCTTCTCATCGAGACTTTGAATCGAGGCTTCGCGCAGGATTTCCCACGACGGTAACCCCATCTCCCACGTCTCTTGTGACCACCGCTCCGGCGCCAACGATGGCGCCCTCACCAACGACTACTCCCGGCAGTATCGTCGCGTTCGCCCCGATCCTGGCACCCCTCTTGATCCTGGGGCCGATCAGCTCAGCCCCCAGGACCATGTACCTGTCATTGGAGGTGACAGAGCAGGGTCCCATGAAGACATCGTCTTCGATTATGGTGTTGGTGGTGATGTAGACGTTCGTCTGGACGCTGACTCTGTCCCCTATTTTGCAGTTTCCGTCGACGACGGAGTTGGTGCCGATTAGGACGTCGTCTCCGATGGCGGTATTCTCCCGGATCAGGACGTGGTGGCCGGTCCGGAACCCTTTTCCGATCCTGACGGAGGGGTATATCACGGATCCGCTTCTTATCGTCGCTTCGTCTCCGATGACCGTCAGCCCACCTTCAGCGCCGACGATCACGCCGCCCTGGACGACGGATCCCCGTCCCAGGCGGACTTCTCCCAGATAGAGGGGCTCATTCATAGCTGTTCACCGTCTGAACCACCAGATCTCGCTCCTCTTCGGTGAGGCCGGGGTGGACCGGGATCGATACCACCCTGCGGCTCGCCTCCTCGGCGTTCGGTAGGTGCAGATCGCCATAATCTTTTAGCAGGGGCTGTTTATGGGCTGGTACGGGGTAGTGGATTCCGTAGCCGACGCCGTTCTTTTCGAGGTGCTTGATGAAACCGTCTCTATCATCCACCTCGATGGTATACTGGTGGTAGACGTGCTTTCTCCCTTCAGGGACGAAGGGCGTCTTTAATTCCAGGTTCTTGTCGTAATAGCCGGCGTTCTCCCTCCGTCTGGCGTTGAACTCGTCGAGGTGCTTTAGCTGGGATAGCCCGATGGCTGCAGCGATATTCGTCATCCTGTAGTTGTAGCCCAGAACCTTGTGGACGTACCTTTTGCTCTGGCCGTGATTCCTGAATATCCGAGCCCTCTCTGCCAGCTCAGGGTCAGAGGTGGTGATCATCCCCCCCTCGCCGGTCGTCATGTTCTTGGTGGGGTAGAAGCTGAAGACGCCGGCGTCTCCGATGGACCCGACCTTCTGGCCGTGATATTCGGCGCCGTGGGCTTGGCATGCGTCCTCGACCACCTTCAGCCCCTTATCCCGGGCTATCTCCATGATCGGCCTCATATCGCAGGGAAGGCCGTAGAGGTGGACCACGACGATCGCCGTAGTCTTCTCCGTCACCTTCTCCGCGATGAGGTCGGGGTCGATGTTGTAAGTCTGCGGATCTATGTCGCAGAAGACCGGCCGCGCCCTCTGCATCAGGATGCTCGTCGCCGTCGCGATAAAGGTAAATGGGGTTGTTATAACCTCGTCGCCCTCGCCTACATCCAGGGCTGCGAGGGCGGCGTGAAGAGCGGAGGTACCGCTGTTCGTCGCGATCCCGTGGGATGTGTTCACGTACTCGACGAACCTATCTTCGAACTCGGCCACTACGTCTCCCTGGGCGAGGATTCCACTATCGAGAACCGCCCTGATCCCTTCTATCTCCTCGCCGGAAAGTATCGGTTTTGCTACGGGAATCATCAAATCGACCTCAACAGCCGACCATAACCTTGCATTCAATGCTGCCATCCGCAAAGAAAGAAGTGGGCTGGCTGTTCTGACCTGCTCTTACGGCAAAGATCACGGTGAAGATTATACATTTTTCCCCGCTGGGCGATGCACTTAATTTCGTGAATGTGGATAATAATTCCAATAAATTAAAACGATCGAAACGAAGGGGTTATGTCAATTGTGCAAAATTATCCTGGCTTGATAGATATCTTCAGCGGATCTTCTTTTGATACGAAAATATTCGTTTATAAGATCCGTTTTATATGAAATATAGCCTCATTCATAACATCAGCAAACCGACAAATTGGCTCAACTAGACCGCCATATTAATATGGGGTTGTAAGATTGATGAAGTCGTTGCGTCTGACGTCGATCTCGTCTTGATAGTTCTGGTTGGTTAAAGGGGGATAAATATTGTTTAGAAGTAAAAAAATTATAATCACAGGCGGTGCGGGTTTCATAGGCTCCAACCTCGCCCGTGCTCTCTGTTACGAGAATGAGGTCGTTGTTGTAGACAATTTGTGCACGGGAGAAATAGAGAATATAATTGATATAATGGATAATGTCATATTTATACAAGAAGATATATCAAACCTCGAAGCTCTGAGAGGGGCCTTCGAAGGCGGCGATTACGTCCTCCACCAGGCGGCCCTCCCCTCCGTCCAGAGGTCGGTGGAGGATCCGATAACTTCAAACAGGAACAACGTCGAAGGAACTCTTAACGTCCTCGTCGCCGCCAGGGATTGCGGCGTTAGACGGGTCGTATCCGCTTCATCGTCTTCAGTATACGGCGATTCTCCGACACTGCCGAAGGTCGAGACTTTCCAGCCAGATCCCAGGAGCCCTTACGCTGTAACGAAACTGGCGGGAGAATTTTACTGCAAAGTATTCTATGACATCTATGGGCTGGAGACCATCTCGCTCCGGTATTTCAACGTATTCGGACCGGGGCAGAGCCCCAAATCCCAGTATGCTGCGGTGATACCCAAGTTCGTCGAGGCGATCAGAACAGGCGAGAGGCCCGAGATATATGGGGACGGCGAGCAGTCCCGGGACTTCATCTATGTGGAAAACGTAGTCATAGCTAACGTTTTAGCGTGCGAGGTACCGAGAGCTTCAGGAGAGTCGATCAACATCGGTAGCGGAGAACCGGTGACGTTGAACCGACTTATCGACGACCTGAAGGAAATCCTAAAGTCGGAGATCGAACCGATATACTCTGAACCAAGACTTGGCGATGTCCGCCACTCTCTTGCGGACATATCGCTCGCGAAAGAGCTTCTCGGGTATAAGCCGCGGTATAGCTTTAGAGAGGGACTGGAGAAGATGCTGTTGGATTAGAACCTCAACAATTGATGCAATGGATGCTATAAAATAAATGTCATATAAATTATTTGCGCAGAGGGTCAGCCTGGTGGGCGTCACCAGCGCCATCATCAATCTCCGCGGTCTAATTCTGATTCCCATCTTGACAAAGAGCCTGGGAGCAGACGCCTTTGGGGTCTGGTCTCAGATTCTCGTGACGGTCTCACTCCTCGCTCCCTTATGCACCCTGGGACTTGGATACGCCATCACCCGCTTCTTGGCTTCAGAGAAGGATAGGCACGTCGTCAGCAGGCATGTATCATCCATCTTCCTGACCACCTCTTTGATCTCGCTCATATTATCGGTTTTGCTCTTCCTCTTCTCCGAGAGCCTTGCCGGGGCCGTATTTGGCGGCACGGAGGCGGCGGTTTATATTAAAATTTCGTCAATATTGATACTATTGGCCGCCATAGACCAGATAATGGTGGAGTATTTCACGGGATTTCAGCAGATAAAGAGGTATTCTGCCTTTATGATCTCTCAGACGGCCTGTGAGATCGTATTGATCACTTACTTCGTATTATCGGGCTATGGGCTCTCTGGAGCCATCATCTCATTAATCATCGCCAGAGCTTCTACCACCGTCATCGCCGCCCTCTGGATCGGAAAGGATATCGGGATTTCTGCGCCTCATCCCTCAGACGTAAGGTCCTATCTGCCCTACACCCTACCGCTTTTGCCGACAGCGTTGTCATACTGGTTTGTAAATCTCGGAGATAGGTACGTCATCGGATACTTCATGGGGGCTGAAGCTGTCGGGATATACTCTGCCTCTTACGGCATCGGGGCAATTCTGGCGTTATTTTATGCGCCACTGTCGGGCACTCTATTTCCCGCTATGGTAAAATGCTATGAAAATGATGATATTCTAGGGCTGAAGACCTACATCGAATATTCGCTCAAGTTCTTTCTTATGTTTGCGATACCGTCTCTCTTTGGGCTCACCATCCTCTCAGGATCTCTATTGATGACGTTGACCACATCCGAGTTCGTTGGGGGGGGTGCCATCATCTCCGTCGTGGCCCTGGCGAACTTATTATACTATTCGAGCTTCATCAACACCCATATATTAAATATGTTCAAGGAGACGAAGCTGGTGGGCGCCTTATTTGGGGCGTCAGCTATAATAAATTTAATATTAAATATTATATTAGTTCCGATTATGGGTATCATGGGCGCTGCCATAGCCACCCTGGCTACTTTTATATTCCATGCCTTTATGATCGGCAGGATCAGCTTCAAGAAGATGCATTATAAAATCGATATCAACTTCATCGCAAAGAGCGTGGTATCCTCAGTTATCATGGCCCTTGTGGTATGGAGGCTTGATCCGGTGGGATCTGTCGAGATCTTGATTTCCGTAGGCGTCGGTTCGGCGGTGTATTTCTTCTGCATGATCGGCCTAAAGGGCTTCTCAAAAAAAGAGATAAATTTTCTGCGAGATTCCCTTAGTTGATCTCAGACCTCTTCAACGATATTTCCCTGAAGGTCATGAGCCAGCTGGATCTCGGAGTTCAACGGCTTCATGCCGATACTACGAGCTTCAGCGTCCAGGGCGATTACGAGGGACCAAGCGGTCGAAACGCTATCGAGATAACCCTTGGCCATTCCAAAGACGGCCGGATGGACCTGAAGCAGTTCGTCCTGGGATTGGTGACAAACCAGGACAGCATACCTCTTTTTGCCAAGGCCCATATTCCGGCAATGCGTCAGATAAAGACACGATCATGGAGTCGTTCCTGAAGATCAAGGGCGGGCTACATCTGGACGATGCCGCCTATTACATAGCAGATAGTGCGGTCTACAGCGAGAAAAATATCCGTCAGTTAGGAACTGAAACGCTCTGGATAACTCGCGTACCTGCAACACTGAACGAGTGCAAACGGCTGATTGATAGCGATCTTGATATGGTCGAATGTTTCGATCCCAGGTACAAGTGCTTCTCGACAACCTCTAACTATGAAGATATAAATCAAAAGTTGGTAGTTTATCAGTCTGAGCCGATGCAGGCGAGGATGGAAAAGACCTTTGAAAAACGTCTCGAAAAAGAAGATCGGCAAGCGGAGAAAGACCTCGTAAAACTGAAGCGTCGCGAGTTCGCATGTGAGGCGGATGCAATAAAAGAAGCTGAATTATGGATCGCTAAGCTTCCGTTACACAGATTCAAGGATTTATCGGTAAAATCGGTCGTCAAGAAGGTGGAAAAGAAAAGGCGTCGGCCTAAGAACGGAGAAAAACTTATCGAGGTCTATCTAATCGATGCTGGGATAGAATTGGATTATGATGAGGTATTAAAAGAGAAATCAAAGCTTGGAATGTTCATTTTAGCCTCAAATGACCTCAATATAGATCCTGATACCATTTTAAGCAACTATAAAGGGCAACAAGAAGTTGAGAGGGGGTTCAGATTCCTCAAAGATAAGAGCTTCCGCGTGGCGGAGGTCTATCTCAAGAAAGAAGAGCGGATTGAAGCTCTTGCCATGATAATGGTCTTGACGCTCATGATATATTCTATCCCGGAGTGGCTGATCAGAAAACGGATCCGGGAGACGGGAGAGACCGTGCCTAACCAGCTAAAGAAGCAAAACCAAAAACCAACGTTCAAGTGGATAGCATTTCTGTTCATGGGAGTAGCTGAAGTTATAGTTTGGATTAATGGTGAAATGCATCTAAAGATAGCGAATCTGAATGATAATCTTGTTAGGATTATCCGATTGTTGGGAAAGGATTGTGAAAAATACTACGGATTGGAGGGTTGATGCGGAAAGCCGGTTCTATAGTAGCTACAGGTTGTTAATAAAGTTATGCTATCGCAAGTATAATGGAAGAGGCATTAAAAATCAGCGAGACTATTTAAACCGATCCTTAACCGATGACCAATGCATTAAGATTTGATGCGTGTATACTCCACACACTATTTTATCTTCAATACAAAGAAATAATGATAAGGATTTAAAATTGGTTGAAATTCTGTTAAGATTGTAAAATGTTCGCTTAATATATTTTTAATAATATTTTTAGAGTAGTTTTTACAACCCATCTCCCAATAATGCTCATGCGTCTTCTTGTATTCATGGATAAAAAATGGGATACATAGTGCGAAATGAAATTGTTTGTAAAAGAAAGGCACGTTAATAATAAAGTTAAAGTCCGTAAAAAAAACAAGAATATGGAATCGATATTATTACATATTTTTTAGAGACTCTTCTTAATTCAGATAAAGCCTTTGGAAGATCTTTGAAAGGAATGTGCTCCAAGACTTCGCACGAAAATACCACATCAAATCTACTATTTCTAAAGGGAAGATGTCTAATGTCTGCCAAACAATCTGGGCTAAGATTTTCATTGAAATCACACGTGATAATATTAAATCCGAATTGATCTAAATAATTTGAAACTACGTTGTTTCCTACGCCCACTTCCAGAATTGTCTTTGGTTTTGTTTTAATGACTGAATCTATTTGGTAAAAATAAGAAATAAATCCCATGACATCATAGTTTTCGTAGTAACAACTCTTTGGGAGTTGCGTTCCGAGTTTTTTTGTCATTTCCCATACCTCATTTCATGCTAAACTATCAAGAATCTCAGCAAATCTCTTTGCCATAGTCCTATAGCTGTATTTATCGATTTGTTTTATATTATTGGTATATCTGATTTTATTAGTTTGTTTATACTCATGATATAACCCTTTAAGGGAGCCTTTTGCATCTTCAACTGACGGAGCATACATTCCCGCCCCCGTTTCGTTGAGCATTCTTTCCACCACATCTCCACCAGAACCGCCAGTGGCGATTATCGGCCGTTGCGCCGCCAAATATTCAAATATTTTTAGTGGATATACGCCCTTTTCGTCATCCTCTCCCCGGATCTGTTCCCAATTAAACAAAAGCAATACCTGAGATTCAGCTTGCTTTTGAAAAGAACGGTCACGTGGTATTATTCCATGTTGATTTATGATGTCCTGCAGATCATATTCTTCGATGTCTCTAGCTAGTGATTCATTGTAGGGGCCATAGAACCTGACTTCAACATCCTTTGGATCTACTGTTTCATCCAAGATCAAATCCCGTAAAGCTTTGCAAAATATCGATGTATCCTGCTTCCCCGTGTAAATTTGACCGGTATAGGTAACCGTGAACTTCGACGTCAAACCGATCTTTCTCGAATTGATTTTATCTGGATCGAAACCATTAGTTATTGTATACGCATCTCTTCTATGCAATCTTCTCAACTCGTCGGCACAAATCGACGAAACGGTTACCAAGGCGTCTGCCGTCTTCAGAGTATTCAGCTCTAATCTTCTGTCAAAGAAGTTTCTTATAGGTCCGTAATGGTAATTGTGGTTCTGTGACCAGAGGTCCCTGAGATCGGCCAACCATGGCGTTTGATACTTGTTCTTCAAATCCTTGGCTATAATGTGGCTTGTAACCGGCGATGAACTGCTGATCATAGCCTCTATGTCACCATTTTTTAGAAGCCTCTCCCCCGCCTCAACGGCGAAAGGTCTCCAGCCTTTTTCCGGATCTGGGTAATTGACGATGGCTTCTCCACTTCGATACAACCAGCTGAGAGACGAATACATCAGATTTCTATCAGATTTAATATTAAATTTATTTTTTATTTTAACCCCTGCATTTGCGCCAGGATCAACTCCTATAATTGATCTCAAAGATCGTAATGGTGGGGTCGAGTCTGTCTCAGTGACTTCGAATTTACTTCTGAAATCGTCTGGCGGTCCGAAGCTGGATGCTGGATTCTCCCCGATATGGGTGGTCAAGATGACCGGCATCCATCCAAATTCGGGAAGGTATTTCGCCAATCCAGGTATCCGGGGCGATGCGTGGAATAGATCTGCTATGATGAGAACTTTCTTCATTTATTCATATCCTTGCGTTTGTTTATTACTCCCTCAATGAGAACTTCAACTACGGCTCCCACCTGGTACCAGTTTGCGTTAGGCCACAAATTATCTGTAATTTTGTTGACAGTAATCTGGCCTTCATCGACGAATTGCCTCAATAAGGCTGTATAGTCTCTTTTCCAGAGGCCTTTATGATATACTCCGAGGCCGTCCTTGTCTATCTTATTAGAATCGAAGTTGTACCACTCGATTAGAACCAATGCTTTCGACGCGACGCGAAGCATCTCGCTGATGGCTCGCCGGATTTTATCTGGACCGACATATATCAGCACAGCATCGGTAAAAACTACGTCGAAGCTCTTATCCTGGAACCGTCCGAGGTCATCAGATCTGCCCACCAGCAGCGTTACATTCGAGATCCCTTCTTGTTTGAGCCACTCTTCGCCTCTTCGGATCGCCTCAGGATTGATGTCGACTCCAACGATCTTTGCATCGGGAAATCTCTTGGCAAGCAGGTAAAGGTTTGGGCCGCAGTTGCACCCAATTTCGAGAATGCTCGATGGATCGAATTTGGATATGGCGTCCACTAAAAATGAGCGGTGAGGATGGCTCTGCGAGTTCCAGTAACCTTCAATCCAGTCATCGCACCCTTTGCCCCAGTCGTCACGGCTTCGGCCCGCTTCGCGGAGATGTCGCGTTGCCCATTCATTCTCCGAGACCCTCGATCCGATCGCCAGATACTTCAGATATCGGAATCTCATGGCAGAGTAATTATATGCTCGCTTTATAATTGAGCATGGTCCTATATTTGAGCCACTTCTCAGAGAATGTCTTGACATGACTATCCTACGCACCTGTTCCGTAGAACTCTCTTATCACCTTTATAACATACTCCACCTGGTCATCCCTGAGCTCAGGATACATCGGCAGGGATAAGACCTCTTTTGAGATTCGCTCCGTTTCTGGCAGTCGGAAGTGCATGAGCCCCAGCGGCTCATTATGATGCATCGGCTTTGGCCAGGATATCAGAACCTCGACCCCCGAATCTCTCAGATGCTCGACGAGCCGGTCCCTCTCCCTGGATCTTATTACGTAATTTTGATATACATCGAAGAATCGGCCTTCGGATGGTTCCGGGGGCAGCTTGATCTTCTCCAGATCGGATAGGCCCTGATGGTATAGGGTTGCCAGCTCACGGCGTCTTCTTATCCACTCCGGGAGGTGTCTGAGCTTCACGTCGAGGATGGCGGCCTGAATGTTGTCAAGCCTGCTGTTATAGCCGTAGCATAGTATATCTCCAGTGGACCTCTGGTAGCCATGGTCCCGGAGCAACCGCATCTTCTCGGCCATCTCTTCGTCGTTGGTCAGCACGGCTCCGCCATCGCCGGCGCATCCGAGCATCTTCGCTGGATAAAAGCTGAAACAGCTCGTCAGCCCGAAAGATCCCGCCTTTCTCCCGTCAAAGCTCGCGCCGAGCGACTGGGCGGCATCTTCGATCATGAGCAGGTCGTTTTTAGAGGCGATCTCGCCCAACCGCTCCATATCGCACATCCTACCGTTGAGGTGGACCGGTATGATCGCCCTGGTCCGGGGGGTTATCGCCTCTTTCACCAGATCCGCGTCCATATTCATGTCCTCACCGACATCCACCAATACGGGCTTCGCCTCGCATTGGACGATCACCGATACCGTTGCCACAAATGTATGGGCGACGGTGATCACCTCGTCTCCTGGACCTATGCCCGCGGCTTTCAAAGATAGTAAGAGGGCATCAGTCCCGCTGTTGAGGCCCGTAGCGTATTTAGCGCCGACGAAGGACGCAATATTCTCCTCGAACCGCTTAAGCTGGTCCCGCATTATGAGATCGCCCTTAGATAGCGATTCGGTTACCGCCACCATGACGTCGTCCCATATGCGACGGTAATGCTCGGGATAATTTACGAAAGGCACCTTATACATAGTCCCCTCCAATGGTCATCTTTACGCCATCGACGATATCCATCGCGTTCTTATAGTAGATCTGCTCCAGCGCCAGACTCGCTGGTGCGGGGACATCTGGAAGACAGACGCGAGTTATCGGCGCCTTTAGCCGATTGAATAGACCGCTTTCGCCAATTTTTGCCGAGATCTCTGCTGCAACCCCATACGTCTTCCAGCCGCCGTCTGCGACCACCAGCCGCCTGGTCTTCCTTACAGAATCGAATATGAGATCTTCATCTATCGGCTTAATCGATCTCAAATCTATCACTTCTGCACTTATATCGTCCTCTTCCAGGATCCCGGCCGCCTTTATAGCCTCCTGAGCCATGTAAGAGGTTGCCACTACCGTAACGTCTCTGCCCCTTCTCCTCAACGCGCCTTTTCCGATCGGAACTGTGTATAGCTCTTCTGGAACGTCTCCCATTATCTCGTATAGCCAGCGGTCGTCGATGTAGACTACAGGATTATCATCCTCGATGCTGGAAACCAGAAGCCCCTTGGCGTCGTATGGGGTGCTGGGCATGACGACTTTAAGGCCTGGCAGGTGTCCGAAGATGGCCTGCAAAGCTTGTGAATGTTGTGCGGCCTGTTCTCCGCCCCGGTTGATAATGCCCCAAATGGTCATCGGGACGCTCAGCTGCCCGCCGAACATATAGTGCCAATTTGCCGCATGATTTGCTATTTGGTCCATGGCGTAATAGATAAAATCCATCCTAGGATGTACCAGAATGGGCCGCATCCCCGCTAAAGCCGCCCCTACAGAGGCGCCTGTGATGGCGCATTCGGATACCGGCGTGTCAATGACCCTCTGGGTGCCAAACCTCTGGAGAAGATCTGAGGTGGTTGCACCAACATACCAGGGACTTGTGACCCCTTGCCCGATGAGAAATACCCTATCATCCCTCTCCATCATCTGGTGTAAGGTCTCATTGATCGCCTTGGAGTAAGATATCACTCTCATATATAATCACATTTTAAATACATCTTTTGACAGATCTCTCTCTTCGGGGAAGGGCCCGCCTTTAGCGAAGGCGACGGCATCCTCTACTTCCTCCTCGATCTTCTCATAAACCTGCCGTTTATCAGATAGGGACAACACGCCTCGCTCTATCAACGTCTCCTCAAGGAACTTTATCGGGCACCGACTCATCCAGTACTTCAGTTCGTCCTCGGATCGGAGTCCTTTGTCGATATCGTAGTTGGGGCCCACATGCCCTCTCCACCTATATGTCATGCACTCTATCAGAGCGGGGCCTTCACCGGCCCGTGCCCTTTCGACCGCCCATCTCGCCGCCCTGAAGACTTCTATGGCGTCATTTCCATCAACCCTCAATCCGGGCATGTTGAACGGCTCGGCTTTTTTATAAATTTGGGTATCTGAGATACAGTCAGATATTGGCATATGTGTAGAGTAGAGGTTGTTCTCGCAAATGAAGATTACAGGCAGACGTTTGAGGGCCGAAAAATTTAGAGACTCGTAGAATACGCCCTCATCGACGGCACCATCACCGAAGAAACTCACCGATACGCTATCTCTCTTCTGAATAGAAAAGGATAGAGCTGATCCAACGGCTATGGGTATGGTTCCTGCAACGATTGCGGAGCTGCCGGGAAGCCCGATATCAGGCGACGTGATATGCATAGATCCACCTTTCCCTCTGGAGCAGCCGTTGGCTCTGCAATATAACTCGGCCATCAGCCTCTTTCCATCGCCACCCTTTGAGAGATAATGCCCATGTGAACGATGAGTGCTGAAGACGTAATCGTCAACTCTTAACGAGGCGCAGACTCCCGTTGCCACCGCCTCCTGTCCGATGTAAAGATGACAGGGTGTAATGATCTCTCCAGAGGTGACAAGATCGGCGACCTTCTCTTCGAACTTGCGTATCCTTACCATGTTCTGGTGCATCCCCAGCAGAGCTGCATCAGGAATGGGGGCTTCAGCGCTCATTTTGTCTTACCTCAAATCTTGATTCTGTCAACCATGCCGTAATTTCTATACCACTGGACGAACTTGTGGAGCCCCTTATCCAGGTCGTAGTTGGGGTCCCAACCGAGGCGGTCTCTCGCCTTTGCTGAATTTGCGATCAATCTATTAACCTCGCCAATTCTGGCCTCGACATGGATAGACTTCATATCTTCCTTTTTGCCACACATCTCGATGATCTTATTCGCCAGATCCAGAATAGTTATTTCTTTGCCGCTGCCGAAGTTGATCGGTTCTTTTATCGGGCTCTCGTGATTGAATATAAGGTCGTAGGCCTTAACAGCATCCTCTATGTAAGTATAATCTCTCGTCTGCAAACCGTCACCATATATGATAGGCGGAATGTTGTTCAGCACTCTCCGGGTAAATATGGATATCACCCCTCCATAACCTTGGTCCCTCTGCCTTGGACCGAATATATTGAAGAACCTCAGTATGGATATGTCCATCCCGTACGTCTGGATATACGCATAACATGTGCGATCAGCAGCTATCTTGCTCGCCCCGTAGGGATGGGGGGCGTTTAGAGGGTGATCTTCATCTATCGGGCTGTACTGAGCGGATCCGTAAACCTCGCTTGTGGAAGCGTGAATTACCCTTTTGACGTCGTATATCCGAGCAACTTCCAGGATGTTCTGGGTCCCTATCACATTCACATCGTAGGTGAGCCTCGGCTCTACGTAGGACCTATCGACGTGTACTTGGGCTGCCAGGTGAAATACCACATCTACATCCCTCATTATCTTCTCCAGTAGCTCGAAATCTCTGATGTCGCCTTTGATCAGCTTAAACGTTCTGTAATCCAGGAGATGTCTGACGTTCATCAGATCTCCGCTCATGAAATTGTCCAAGCATACTACCGTGTGGCCTTCTTTAACATATTTATCACAGAGATGGCTGCCAATGAATCCTGCTCCGCCGGTAATGAGTATTCTCATGATTCGGACCTCGAAATTAGATCTTTATATATAATCTCCATTTTTTTCATCTCTCTATAGTAGTTATTTCTCTCTTCGATTACCGCTCTCCCGCCCGCTCCGAACTCTCGTCTAATCTCCGGGTTCTCAATCAGATATACGATCTTTTCTGCCAGCGATCTTGAGTCCCTCAGCGGAAATAGAAATCCATTCACCCCATCCTCAACCCACTTTCCATTGTCGCCGAAGTCGGTTATTACCACTGGCATCCCGCAGGCCATAGCTTCAGCCGTTCCTGCAGCAAGACCGCTATCCGATAAGGATGTTGAGACATAAATATCGCTTGAATTCAGGTATCTTGGAAGCTGATCGCTTCGAATCCACCCGACGAATCTGGTGGAATTGAATACATTGAGGGATTTTGCCGTATCCATCAGATACTCTCTTTGCTCACCGCTGCCACCGATGATAAATTTAGCATCCGGGACCTCCTCCAAGACGAGAGGGATCGCATTGATAAGAGTCCCAACATCGTGAACCCGCCCCAATCTTCGTGTACTTATAATCGTGGGGGAATTTATTATATCAAGCTCTCTTTGTAGTTCCTCATCCCGGTCAGATTCGCTGAACTTCCTGGTATCCACTCCATGCATAATTATCTCGATCTTATCGGCTTTTATCCCCATCCCCATCATAGCGTTCTTCGTATTCGCCCCATCACAAGTTATGAGATCTGCTCTTCTCAGAGCGAAAGGGACAGCGTATTTTAGAATCGTGGATTCTTTTGGATGAATTAGGACGTCATCGCCCCAGGCTGTGACGACGAACGGATGGAAACCAGCCATAGCTGCGATGATGGTATGGTCCCTGACGGAGTGGGCGTGGAGGAGTTCGGGATCGATCTCTTTTATCAGTCTATTCAGCTGGGATAAAACAAATAAAGGATTAATAGTATATTTTAATATTATATTTTTTTTCCCGACGGCGTCGAGAAGGTGAATCTGTACGTTGTCTAAATTCTCAGATGGTGGCCTGAAGGAGATTATATGAACTTCGTGACCCTCCCTGGCGAAGTATCCGGCCCATCTGTGGGTATGCACATCTGCTGCATCTGCAAGATAACATATCCTCATTCGCAATCTCCTGATTATATGGAATAGTTCATTTGGGATTACATGTTATAAAGTACATATTATACATACGATCTCTTTTATTATTCATTCTTGTCATAAGCTCTCCAAGGCCGCCGTCGGCTGATCAATTCGGTATAAGTTCTAATACTTAACGGTATCCACCAGACCTCGACTCAGGGATATGTATTCCTCTTTCAGCCTTTCCATGACGGTATCCCTCTCGTACTTTCTTATCATCTCCTCCCTGCCGAACCTCCCCATACGGCCGCGGAGATCCTCGTCTTCCAGGATCTCTCTGATCCGCCCCACGAGGGCGTCCACATCCCCCACAGTCACTAGAAACCCGCTATCTCCATCGGCTACCAGCTCAGGATTTCCCCCCACAGCCGTCACCACAGCGGGGATCCCACAGGAGAGCGCCTCCATCACCACACAGGGGAGCCCCTCTGAACGGCTCGGAAGTACAAGGAGGTCAGATGCAGACATCCAAAGGTGCATCCTGTCGTGGCTCACCTCTCCAGCGAAGAGGCAGTTATCCAGGTTCGTCTTGGCATCGCCACCCCCGACGATGATGAACTGAGTATCGGGCATCCGTCTCGCGGATTCATAGACGTCTTCGACCCCCTTCATCCTCTGCAACCTGCCCACGTAGAGCACGATTTTCTTATCTGCCGGCAATCCGAGAACTCTCCTGGCGTCGTCCTTATCGATAGGGTGAAACGCGCAAGTATCAACGCCGGTACCGATGACTACAATCTTCTCGTCTCTAAGCCCCAGCCTCACCAGGACGGTCTTCATCTCCTCGCTGACGGCGACGACTCTATCGGAACGGCTTACGACATAGAGGGTCAGCATCCGATGAAACCTGCTCTTGAACGGATAGATTCTGGCATCGGTCCCGTGAAACGTCACAATGAGCGGCTTCTTCCTCACGGAATTCAAGATAGCCGGGACCAAGGCTGAATGGGGAACGAAATGGGCGTGAATTATATCATAATCGGAGAACAAGACTTTATATGCAGATAAAACTAAAAATTTAAAATATCCTAGCGGACTCCTGGTCCTCTTGACGGCTTTTATGACATCGATCCCGTTCTTCTCCAGAAAATCCGCCTGATATTTTATGAATATCCCAGGCTGCATCCTGGATTCGGAGAGGGTCCTCTCGTCGGGGTACATGTTGGATATCAGCAACACTCTCATATCGGATACACCAGCCTTCGCCCGCCCCCTGGCATACTATCGCACCTCTACCTGTCGGTCCCCTCTCCGCTTGAGCTCATATAGCACCCGTTCCATCTCCTCGGCCTTCTTCTTCCAGCTGTAGTTCTCCATATCCACCTTGAACTCCCTCCGACCACTCTTGACCTCTCTAACTTTGTCCAGAAACTCGTCCATATCCTGGTATATGAAGAGGTGCTCTCCTCCGATCTTCATTACGTCCGGGATGGGATACGATAAGATCGGCTTTCCGCAGGCAGAGTACTCAAAGAACTTGTTCGGCAGTACTATGTCGACCCAGTAATCCGGAGATGGCGAGAAGGGTATGAGGCAGAGATCCATGGCCGAGATGTAACTTGGAAGCTCCCTGTACTCGACGAGGCCGGTGAATATCACCTTATCTCCGATCCCCAGCTTCTTTGCGAGACCCTTCAGCTCCTCCTCGTAGCCTGTGAAGAGAGACCCGCCGACGAAGAGCAACCTCGAATCCTCCTCTTGATCAAGAAATTCGGCGAACTTTTTGATGACCTCGTCCAGAGCGTACCATTTCTCCATGCTCCCACAAAATCCCATTACGAAGGTATCTTCATCCAGCCCAAGCCTCCTTTTTCCTTCCGCCGGGTCCATCGGCTTGAAGTAATCGGTGTTTACACCATTTGTGATCAGCTCCGACCGAAAGCCGAGGCGATCAAGACGCTCGACGAGTGAAGGCGATACCGTGGTGATCTTATCGCTGTTCTTCAGGTTATACCGGACGACGCTCCAAATTCCGCTCCTCAGCGCCCACTTGATGAGGCGGTTATCGTAATAGGCCGCTGCAGAATCCGGAAACCAATCCTTCAGGTCGAATAATACTGGAACGTTCCTCTTCTTTGCGGCCTTTATCACCGCGGTTCCCGAAAGGACATGGGCTGCAACAACGACGTCTATATCCTCCTCTGCGATGATCCTCTTGAACACTTTGTAATGGTGGGGCGCGTTCAGAGTATAATGGATGGCGGGGTTTTTAGCAGGGTATTTTGTAGCCTCATGGACGATCAGCCTAGTCGTCCTCTCTCTACCCTCACTAACATGGAAGTGAGGAACGTGGACCTCGTGCCGTGTTGCCAGCTCCTCAAATATGTAGTGATGCCGGGAGGGGACGGGGTGGTGTATGTAGTCCTGTGTCGAAACCAGCAGTATCCTCATTTATCATCGCTCCATCAAGTCTTTGTTTGAAGTCGAGGCAAAGAAAGACGACTTAGACACATTCTTCGATGTAACTGTCATCTTCAAATCTCACGAACCTGTTTTTCATCGATGACCTCAGCGCCCCCTCTGCCATCACCACCGCCCGCATGCCGACTGTCCCGTCGGAATCAGGGACGTGTTTTCCCTCAACAGACGAGATGAAGTGCTTGAGCTCCTCTTTCAACGGCTCGGCATACGAAATGGAGACGACCTCCTCGCCGCCATCTTCGACGCCGACGGGCTCGCCGTCCTCGACCAGGATCTTCGCGTTGAATAGGTGGAGCTCCGTTGGATTCAGATAATCGATCCGTCCGCTCTTCTCACTCCCCATCACCACCAGGTCGCGCTTCTTCCCGTAGGCTGAGACGAGCCAGCTCTCGAACGCATACCCCTTCACGCCGCCAAAGTCCATCGCAATCATGCAGGTATCTTCCACACCCGATCGAAACGCAGTGCTGGACGTCGCAACGAGCCGGTCGGGGTAATCGCGATTCAACATATGACAAAACATGTCCAGTTCGTGAATCCCCAGCGCATATATCACGCCCATATCTCTGCGGGGAAGTCCAAAATCGAGACGGTTGCTGATGATGCTCTGGACGGTTCCCAGCTCCCCCGCATCGATCCTGGCCTTCAGCTCTCTCACCGCAGGATGGTACCTGAAGATGTGGCCCGCCATTAGTATAGAGCCGTTCTCCTCAGAGATCCTGACGAGCTCTTTTGCCTCTTCTCTATCCATCGTCATCGGCTTCTCCACCAGAACGTCCATCCCCGCCTCCATGAAATCTCTTGCTATGCGGAAATGGGTGGCGGAAGGGGTGGCTATGCTCACGGCGTCCACGTCGGGGTCGGAGATGAGATCTCTGTAATCGGTGACCATCGGGACTGAAAGGCGATCCGCCAGATCCCTCGCCCGGGTTGCGTCTTGGTCGCATATCTTCACCACCCCGATGAGCCCTTCTGCCTCCAGCTCCTTGTAGGCCCTGGCGTGGTTCTTCCCCCAGTGACCCGTCCCCACGACTCCGATCCCGGCCATTTAGAGCGCCTCTCTGATCTCGTCGCAGACGTACTCTACCTCTTCGTCGAGGAGCTGGGGATGCATGGGAAGGGAGAGGATCTCTTTAGCGCACCTCTCGGTCACAGGGAGATGGACGTCCGCCAGCATGCAGGGCTGCCTGTGGAGTGGGACCGGGTAGTGGACTCCTGTGGACACTCCCTTCTTGTTCAGATATGCGGCCAGCTTCTCCCGCTCTTTAATCCTTATGACGTAGAGGTGGTAGACGTGTTCGGCCCAGCTCTTCTCCACCGGTGCGACGAGATCGAGCCCCTGGAGGAGGCGGTGGTACAGGGAGGCTATTTCGCGCCTTCTTCTGTTCCAATCTGATATGTGCTTCAGAGACTCTCTTCCGATGGCGGCGTGAATCTCGTCCATCCTCAGGTTGAGGCCGAGGACCTCATGGACGTACTTGTCTCTTCGTCCGTGGTCTCGAAGCATCGAGATCTTCTCTGCCAGCTCCTCGTTGTCCGTCGAGACCATCCCCCCTTCCCCCAGGACCGTCATGTTCTTCGAAGGGAAGAAGCTGAAACATCCGATATCGCCTATCGATCCGGCCTTCTTTCCCCTGTAAACCGCCCCGTGGGCCTGGCAAGCGTCCTCGATGACGGCGATCCCCTTCTCCTGGGCGATATCATTTATCGGGTCCATATCGCATGGGTGGCCGTATAGATGGACTGGAATTATCGCTTTCGTCCTCTCCGTGATCTTTCTCGCCATATCTTCGGGGTCGATGGTGTACGTATCCTCTTCGATATCTGCAAATACCGGCGTACCCCCGAGGAAGATCGCGGGTGACGCCGTTGCAACAAAGGTATGGGCCGGCACAATGACCTCGTCGCCCTTCTTGATCCCCAGGGCCATGAGGGCCAGGAGTATCGCTGAGGTCCCGGAGCTCACGCCGAAGGAGTATCTGGTGCCGCAGAATTCTGCGAACTCTCTCTCGAAGCTTCTGAGCCTCTCCCCTTTGATGTATATGCCACTGTTTAGAACATCGATCACTGAGCTTCTTATATCGTCATCCACGTACATCTTGCTGAATTCGATCTTCATCATTTCACCCACTCATATGGGACGTCGAAGTAGCCCGGTGGACAGCTCATCTCGTCTATCCTCTTCATCACCCGCGCGGGATTCCCATAGGCCAGAACGTTATCCGGGACGTCCCTGGTGACCACAGACCCCATGCCGATCAGAGTGTTCTCACCTATCGAAACCCTCGGGCCTATTATGACGCCTCCTCCGATCCTCGCTCCCCTCTTTATTCTGACGCTTCTGGCACAGTCTTCGAACCGGGGGCAGGGCGGATGAAGGACGTTCAAGATGGTGGTAGAGGGGCCGATCCAGACCCCCTCCTCGATGATGGCGAACTCGGGGATGAAGCAGTTGGAATGGACCCTCACGCCATCTCCGATCAGGTTCTCCCGCTCCACGACGGTGTGACTGCCTATGCTGACATCGTTGCCGATGACGTTATTCTCCCTGACGAGAACTCCATGTCCTGTATTGAAATTCCGCCCTATCTCGTTTCCCGCATATATTACGGAGTGGCTTCTTATGAGAGACTTCTCACCGATGAAGAGCTTTCTGCCGCTGAAGCCGGAGCCTAGAACCACATAATCCTCAACTACAGTCCCCTCTCCAAGGACGACATTATCGTTCATACCTCCTCTCTCAGATAATTCAGAACATCTCTCCTGATCTCCTCATCCCTCAAAGCAAATTTTATCAGCGTAAGAATATAATCCGATTTATTCCCAGCATCGTATCGCCGCCCTCCGAACTTATGGGCGTAGACCTCCTGGTCTCTCATCAAGATCTTGATGGCATCTGCGATCTGAATCTCGTCGCCGAGACTGGGCGGCGTCTTTTTTATGCAGTCGAATATCTCCGGGGTGAAGACGTACCTCCCAATGGCGCCGAGGTTCGACGGAGCGTCTCTGGGGTCTGGTTTCTCGACGACGTCCTCCATCAGATAAAGGTCTTCCTCGATGCACTCCCCCTTTATGATGCCGTAGCTGGAGATCCTCGCCTCGGGGATCTCCTGGACCGCGATCACAGATCGCCCTTTTCTCTCAAAGACGTCGATCAGCTGCTTTGTGCAGGGCTTAGAGTCCTCGGTCAGATCGTCTCCCAGGAGGACTGCGAAGGGCTCGTCTCCGATATGCTTCTCTGCCTTTAATATAGCGTCTCCAAGGCCTTTGGGATCCTTCTGCCTTATGTAATGGATCTCTGCGATGGATGATATGTCCTTGACCTCTTTCAATAAATTATATTTTTTCTTATGAAATAAGTGATTCTCCAGCTCAGGAGAGGTATCAAAGTAATCCTCTATCGACCTCTTTCCCCTGCCGGTAACGATCAATATGTCGTTTATACCCGACAGGATCGCCTCTTCGACGACGAACTGGATTATGGGTTTGTTTATGATGGGAAGCATCTCTTTGGGTATCGATTTTGTTATGGGAAGAAACCTGGTTCCCAGGCCTGCCGCCGGAATAACCGCTTTTCTGATCATGGTCCAAAACCATCCTTTATCATCAGATATTGCGCATGGTCTTCTGGAGCGCTTAATAACCTTTTTCATCAGTCTATGGAAGACCAAAGACCCAATCAGCCGTCCCTCTCAGCCCCCCGACTTCAAGCTCTTCTCCGTAAACCCCCGGGGCAACAGCTCTGCGACCGTCGCGATCTCGGCGTCCCCTCTCGTGTTCGCCATTATCACCTTGATATCGTCCCCGAACTCGATGAGGTTCTGCCTGCAGATACCGCAGGGAGCGACAGGCTCCTGTGTATCCGCCACCACCGCCAGGGCCTCAAACTCCTTCTCCCCCTCGGATACCGCCTTCGCGATCGCCGCCCTCTCGGCGCAGATGGCGGCCCCGCTGGAGGCGTTTTCGACGTTGGCGGCGGAGTAGACGCTCCCTCCCTTTGTGAGGAGGGCCGCTCCGACCCGAAAGCCCGAGTAGGGGGCGTAAGACCTCTTCATCGCCTCCGCCGCCTCCTCGATCAGGCCGTCGTAGCCGCCCTGGTATGGGTGGGGTCCGCACCGGAGAGACCCGATGTACATGCACTCTTCAGGGGGTATATTCGGGATCAGCATATCTTCACCGTCATCGGCGAGCCGGACGGGGGCTCCCCTGATGATCACCGCCGGTATCCCCTCGTCCCCCTCCCCCATGACTACCTCCGCCGCCGAGACGAGGTTGTCGGCGACGGCCTTCCTGGTTATCATGAGGGGCCTTCCGAAGAGGTCCATCTGTCCTCTCGCGTCCTCGACGGGGACGACGCCGTCGCAGGCGAGGGCGACGCCGACGCAGCCGAGGCGGAGGGGGTGGGTCCTGCTGTCGCCGACTATGACGCCGATCCTCTTATCCGACGCCTCTTGCAGCCTCTTTCTCAACCCCGCTGCCGACCTTACGGGGTCCTCGGGGAATAAGACGACGTGCCCCGGCGGCGCGTTGGAGTGGTCGATCCCTCCGTTTGGGTAGAGAAACCCGTCTTTTATCGTCAGAACGACCCCCGGGATCCCTCCGATGATCCGGTCGGAGGATCTGATGATCAGCTCCATCTCCCGCGGGTCTTTGGCGTACCTCTCCGCCAGCTCCAGGGCCCTGGGGCCGGGGGTGACGCGAGAGAGGTTAACAACCCCCCCCTCGGCGGTGGCGACGGCGCTCTCAGCGACCACCAGGACGTCTCCGTCGGCGAGCGCCAGCCCCGCCCTCTCCATCCCCCGGAGGATCGCCTCCGCCAGGTCGTCCCCCGGCCTCACCAGATCCGTCTTAATTCCGAATATCTCCAACGGGCTCACCAATACCTTTTGGGGTCATCCATCCTCTCCAGAGCCACCTCTATGGCTCCTGCCACCGCTCGCAGGTTGAAGGGTTGCCGCAGGAGGTTCTTTCCTAGCCCCCGGACCTGGGCCTCCGTCCCCAGGACGAGGACCTCCATCTCCCCGGGGTCGCCCCGGAGGGCGCCCATGGGTATCGCGGCGTCTCCGCCCCGGGCGAGCATCTCCTGCTTGATGACGATCGCCTCCATGGAGGTGACGCCCCGTATGGAGAGGGCCCGGAAGGACCCCTTCCTGCCGAGGGACGGCATCCCCCCCTCCTCCACCCCTAGCCTGGCGAAGGTCTGATAGAGGTCTCTTGGGTGGCCCACGTAGGCGAAGACCTCCACATCAACCCCGGCGTTTCTGGCCGCTGAGGGCCTACCCCGGACCGCCTCTGCCATCCTGATCGTCTCCAGGGATGCCGCCACGTCGTGGGTCCTGACGAGATGGGCTCCGTTGTAGACGGCGACGGCGGTGGCTGCCAGGCTTCCGGGGAGCCTCTCGGAGGGGCTGGTCCGACCCAGGACGGAGCCGATAAAGGACTTCCTGGATACTGCGGCCATCACCGGCCTGTTGAGGACTCTGAGACGGGAGAGGCCGTCGAGGATCGCCAGATCGTGGCCAGGCCCCTTGGCAGGGGTCCAGCGGCCGATACCGGGGTCGACGGTCACCTTATCCTTCGATACGCCGGCGTCTTTCGCCGCCTTCATCCTATCCCCGAGGTTCGCGACGATCTCTCCAAGGCTGAGGATGTCGCCGGGCCTCTCTTTTGACGCCATTATGATGAGGGAGCCGTCGTGGTCGGCTACCGTTTCGGCCATGTCCGGGTCGCGAAGCCCCGAGACGTCGTTTATGCAGGAGGCTCCTACGGCCAGGGCGTCGGATGCGACCTTCGCCCTCTGGGTATCGACGGATATGACGACTTCGTCCCCCAGGCCGTCCAGTACGGCATCAAGGGCGGGAAAAAGCCTCCTCCTCTCCTCCTCCTCGGAGATCGGGGGCGATCCCGGCGCCGTGGAGACGGCTCCCAGGTCCAGGACCTCTCCCCCCTCCTCCGCGAAGGCGAGGGCCCGCTCGAGGACGGCTTGCTCCCCGGTGTATGACTCCTGGTAGAACGACTCGCGGCTGAGGTTGATCACCCCCATCACCCTGACGGGGTGGAGGTCCCCCAATCTTATATCGCCGATGAAGCCCTCGATCGTCAATTGTTGCGCCCCAGTCCATAAGAATCGTCGACTTTAAAACCTTATTCCAGGGACCTTCCTCACTCCGAGAGCCTGAGCATCATCCCCGTCCTCCTCGCCCTCTCGATGGCGAGGTTCAGTATCAGAAGGCTCGCTGCAAAGTAGAGAAGGGCGATGGCGATACCCAGGAGGATCTGGTGGTCCCCGTAGCCGTAGGCCGACCGGTAGTACTCCAATAGGTAAGTCAGAGGTATCGACTTCGATAGGATCTGGAGGGGGCCGGGGAGGATGGATACGGGATAGTAGACCCCGCTCACCAGCATCATAATCCCGCTGAGGGTCCAGGCGGCGACGTCGGCCCTTTGGCCGAAGAGGAGTATCGATATGCAGACGACCATACCGATGGATGCGGCGGTGATGAAGGTCCCGGCGAGGAATACGATGACTGTGACGACGCCTCCCGCGAGAAAGTCGAAGCCGAAGAGGTGGCGGCTTGCGGCCGCCAGGACGAGGAAGACCGCCACCCCTCTGATCACCCCGAAGAGCATCGCCCCCAATACCAGGTGGTACCCCCGGATGGGGGCGACAAAGGTCTGTTTTATGCTCTTGGACCATAGGTCGAAGAGGAGGATGTAGGCGACGTCTATCTGGCTTATCTGGAGGATGCTGAGGGCGATCGCCCCCACCAGGACGAAAGCCACCATATCGTCGCCCACCTCCAGGAACCGGGTTAGTAGCCCGATGGAGATCAGGCCGATGAAGGGCCAGAAGACCAGCTCGAAGAGGGTGAAGGCGTTCCGCTTCGATATGATCCAGTTCTTGTAGGTCGCGGAATAAACCTTGTTCAGCTCACCTCGCCAGCTCAAGGAAGACGTCCTCCAGATCGGGCTCTTCTATCCCTATGTCCAGTATATCCGCACCCTCGAAGGCCTTGATGATGCTGCTGACCGCCCTTCCGGAATGGTCGAAGACCATCTCCACCCTCCCGGGAAGCTCCCTCACCTCCATCACCCCCGGGATGATCCTAAGCTTCAGAGGGTCGATCTCTCCGTCGTAATTGACGAAGATCCGGTGGCCTATCTGCAGAGCCCTCTTCAGCTCTGCGGGGGTCCCCAGGGCGACGAGCCTCCCCTCCCGGAGGAAGGCGATCCTGTCGCAGAGCTCCTCAGCCTCGGGCATGTAGTGGGTGGTGAGGACGACGGTGATCTCCTCCTCCTGGTAGATCCTCTTTATGAGATCCCTGGTCTTCATCGCCATCTCCGGATCGAGGCCCGAGGTCGGCTCGTCGAGGAATAGGATCTTTGGCCGGTTCAGGATCGACTTTGCGAGGGATACCCTCTGCTTCTGGCCTGTGGAGAGGGTCTCGAACTTGGCGTCGGATTGAGATCCGAGCTCGAAGGCCGAGATCGCCTCGTCGACGGATTTAGAGAGGCTGCGGCCGTACATGCCGTAGAGCATCGCCGAGTGGCGCAGGTTCTCCCTCACGGTGAGAGACCAGGGAAAGTTGGGGTTTCCGCTGCTGATATTGATCCGTTCCCTTATGGCATGGGTATCTCTCAGGGCGTCGCGGCCCAGAACCTCGAGGCTGCCGCCGTCGGGGCGGATGAGGGTTGAGAAGATCGACATTAGAGTAGTCTTTCCGGCGCCGTTGGGTCCGAGGATCCCGAATATCTCCCCCTCCTCGATGGAGAGGGATATATCGAAGAGGACCTTCTTATCCTTGAAGAGACCCCGAAAGCTCTTGGTGATCTTCTCCGCCCTCAAAGCCGGCATATTCTCCTGGCACGGCGCAGGTAGAAGATATCTATGGCGGTGGGACGGGGGTCAGGGCGCAGGCGGCCAGAGGCTATCTCTTTGGGAGGATGGGGCCGCGCCTCCGGGGCGATCCGCTCTTCTTGATCCGGATGAGCCAGAAGGCGATCCCGCCTCCGGCGGCAAGGAGAGCTCCCAGGAGGAGGGTCCCGTACCGGCGGGACCCCTCTTCCAGGGCGACAGAGACGGGGATGGAGAAGGTGGCGACCCCTCCATCGTGGCTTATCTCGCAGCCGATACTGTGCTCCTGGGGACGGGCCGACCCATCTACAACGACGTTGAAACGGGCTACGGCTACGCCGCCGGGGGGTATATCCCCGAGATGATCTCGATCTTGCTGGAGGGTGAAGGGCGGTCCCGCCACCAGCCGCGCCGTGGAGTTTTTAGCCGGGTTATCGCCGGCGTTTCTGAAGATGAGGCTGATGGAGCCCATCTCGCCGGGATGGAGGGTCGATCTCGCCCCCATAAGCCCCAGGGCTGGAGGCTTGCCCTCCACCGAGAGGATCAGATCGATGGTCCGGCTCGAGGGGAGGTAGAGGGGTGAGGCGGTACCGCCGCTGAAGCTGACGTCGACCTGGTGCTCGTATTCGAGGTTTAGGCTTATGGGGACGGGCCCCTCCTCTTTCTTATCGATCTTGATATCGAAAATTAGGATCGTCGTCTCCCCCGGCCCGAGGAGGTCGATGGTGAGAGGCCCCGAGAGGACCTCGATCTGTCCATCGGAACGGAGGATCGCCATGAGGTTCGATGCCTCGAGGCTGCCGAACTCCGCCAGCATCTCCTGGGCAGCCTCGGCCTCTGATCCCGGAGGTACGACCCCGGGGACGAGCCGTTCTACAACCCCGTCGTTCGCGAGGACCACCCTGAGGGTCCCGGTGGTCCCAGGAGAGAAGATGGGATTGACGACGGATACATCGATCCGCGGCCCTCCCTCGACCTTGTAGTAGTCTTCTGCGAACCTGACGCCCCCCGAGCCGGAGGCGGCCTGGGCTATCTCTGCGCCGAATAGGGCCAGAAGGAGGAGGGAGATGATGAGGCGTGGTGGGCTGATCAATTCTGTCGGCATCTCGATCTGCCCTTTGTATCCCGTTGCGTATAAGTTTGTTGTACAAGTACCGCCCTTGAGCAGAGATATCATAGCCATCCGCCTCATCGGGCGAGGATGGTGCTGGCAAAGAAGGTCAACGCGGCGGCGAGGATGATCGTCGCCCCCGACGGGGTGTCCAGATGGTAGGAGGCGAGAAGGCCGACGGAGACGAAGGATATCCCAAGGACGACTGAGAGGAGCATGATCCCCTTCAGGCTCTTGGCATGCTGCCTTCCGATGGCTCCGGGTATGGTGAGGAGGGCGATGACGAGGATTATCCCGACGATCTTTATCAGGACGACGACGCTGAGGGCGACCATGGAGAGGAGGAGGAGGCGGAGCCGGAATACGGGAAGGCCGAGCGCCTCGCCGTAGAGGGGGTCGAAGGAGAGGATCAACAGTTCCTTATAAAGGAGGGCGACGAGGAGGATCATCCCGAGGGTGAGGGCGGATATGATCTTGATGTCGAGGGGTGAGACGGCGAGGATGTTTCCGAAGAGGTAGTCGAAGAGGTCCGGGGCCCTCCCCGGGCTCTTGCTCACGAAGACGATCCCAAGGGACATCCCCACCGCCCAGAAGACACCGATGGCGGTGTCCTCGGAGACCCTCGACCTCTCGCTCACCGCCCCTATCCCGAGGGCGGTGGCTAAAGAGAATAAGATGGCATAGACCAGGGGGTTGGCTCCCAGGAGATAGCCGAGGCCGATCCCGCCGAAGGCCGAATGGGCGATCCCCCCGCCTATGAATACGAGCCGGTTGAGGATGACGTATATGCCCACTACACCGCAGAGGACGGATGCGATCGCCCCCGCCAGAAGGGCGTTCTGCATGAACCCGTAATGGAATATCTCTATCATTTCGATCATCAGCCGACTTCCGCCACCCTCAATCGTGGGGTCTCAGAACTCTGTGGGGGATCCCGTGGGCTATCATCTCCACGGGGCAGTGGTAGGCCTCCTCGATATCCTCCGCCAGTAGCTCCTTTGAATCGTGATAGTAGAGCTTTCGGCTGACGCAGGCGACCTTCTTGACGTGAGCCGATATGGCGCTGATGTCGTGAGAGACCATGATTATCGTCAGCCTCTTGTTGAGCTCACCGAGGAGCTCGTAGAACTCGATCTGCATCGCCGAGTCGATCCCGGAGGCGGGCTCGTCCAGGAGGAGGAGGCGGGGGCTTGATACTATCGCCCTGGCGACGAAGACCCTCTGCTGCTGCCCCCCCGAGAGGCTCCCGATCTCCCTATCGGCGTAATCGGCCATCCCCACCAGGGAGATGGCCTTGCGGGCAGCTTCGAAGTCCTGGGCGGTGTACCGTCCGAAGATCCCCCGGACGGCGTATCTCCCCATCATAACCACTTCGAGGGCGCTGATGGGAAACTTCTGGTCAAAGAGGCTCTTCTGGGGGAGGTATCCGATCTGCCTCCTCGCCGCCTCCGGGCTCTTTCCGAAGACCTCGATCCTCCCCCTCTCGGGCTTGATGAGGCCGAGGATCGCCCGCAGGAGGGTGGTCTTTCCGCCGCCGTTGGGGCCGATCACCCCCAGAAACTCCCCCTCTCTTATCCTGAGGTTGACCTCCTCGAGGACCCTGCGTCCGTCGATCTTGACCGATAGGTCCTCGATGTAGACCGCCGGATCGCCGGCCTGATCGCCCTTCATGAGAGCAGCCCCAACCAACCCGTCGTCACCTCAATCTCACCTCATTATAATATCTCCTCATGAGATCTCCATACGCCGTCACCGCAGGATATGATCCCAAAGCCTCCACTTCTATCCTCCCCGGGTCTGGCTTTTGATCCCTGACGATATCTCCCTTGCGACCTTGCGCATGTTATCGAAGTAATCCTCGGCGAGGGGGTCCAAGGCGACGACCCTCCCTCCTATCTCGGCGGCTATGATCTCACCGGATTTGGGGTTGAAGCTCGGATCGACGTAGATCGTCCCGACCTCCTCTTTACGGGCGAGATCGATGATGGTTCTGAGCTGCCTAGGTCCCGGCTCCTTATCATCTTCCAGGATAGCGACCTGGATGAGGTCGTAATCCCTGGCGAAGTACCCCCAGGCGGGGTGGAGGACGATGAACTTCTCTTTCTCGGCTCCTTTGAAGGTCGAGGCGAGTTCGAGGTCGAGGTCTTCAAGCTCTCTATTGAACGCCGCCAGGTTCTCCCTATAGACGTCGCCGTTCTCGGGGTCGACCTCAATAAGCCCCCGGCAGATGTTCTCTGCCATGATGGGTCCGTTCTTAGCCGAGAGCCAGATGTGGGGGTCGGCGGTGAGGATCAATGGGTGGAGATCATGACGGTAGGGTCCGTGGTGGTGCTCTGCCTCCACGTCGTCGCCTCCGTCATCGTGGTGGTGATGCCCTTCCAAGAGATCGATCCCCGAAGACGAATCGACGACCAGCACCCTCCTGTTCGCCCCGATGATCTTCTCCATCCAGATCTCCAGCCCCGCCCCGTTCTTGACGTAGAGGTCGGCCTCTGACACCTCCGCGAGCTTCGATGGAGCCGGCTCGAAGGTGTGGAGGTTAGCCCCCGGCGGGACCAGAACGGAGACTTCGACGAGGTCACCGCCGACGGCCTTCGTGAAGGTGGCCAGGGGGACGGTGGTGGCGACGACCTTGACCTTTCCATCGCCCGCCGGGAGACCCCCTTCCTCAGGGGATATGCAGCCGGAGAAGGGGGCGAGGGATAGAATGAGCGCCAGAATCAAAATGCTCCTCGATTTCAAAGGACTATCTCCTTGAGGACCTTCCCGATGTACCTGGTCCGGGTTTTGCCGTCCTCCTTCCAGTAGCAGTACCAGTAGGGTCCGTGGGGACAGCTTTTGCACTCCTTGCCGCAGCGGACCCACTCCTGGCGGTAGGTGACGGAGGCCCCCCGATCGCCGCATCTTCCGGCCTTTGGGGCCGACCCGTAAGAAGACGCCTTTCGATCCGATATCAGCCGATCGAGATAATCCCTCACCTCGATGAGGTGGGGGAGGTCCTCCTCGGCCAGCTCCTCCAGGATGTACTTGGGGATCACGTCTCCATCTTATGTAACCAGGCCGGTTAAATCTTTTCCTCGGGTTACATAAGAATGCGGCTCGGGAAAGAGGCAGGGGAACGAGTGCTGGAGATGATGGGGAGGGCGGAAGATATGGGAGGACCGAAGAACGCTGATGAGCCGTTCTGTATATTCGAGTGCTGGAAATTTCTCGGGCGTTACCTGCGAAAGGAGGAAACCTATTCATATAATCGCCTCGCATCTTCCGCCTGGTCGACATACATCATATAAGATATGAGATCTTGAATGTTTGAAGAGCTGGAGAAGATCGACACCCATCTTGGACTCTTAGAGTTTTACATGGCGAGCGACTTGTGGACCGATGGTGCATTATCAATCTCAGCCCGCGAGGGCTCTTGCGAGATAACGGATAAAAAGAGGAAGAATTATGAGAGTATTTGAGAGGCCAGGACCCGCCAACACCGATGAAATGATTGAAATTTTGGAGAAGGTGTCTTCGCGATATCGCTATCTCGTCGTCGCCTCAATTACTGGAGAATGTGCTGTACGAGTCGCTGAAAGAATCCGTGACACCACCATCGTCTGTGTCACATGTCCTCAAGGAATGAGATGGGAAGTTGACCACATGCAGAGCGGTCCGTTTGCAGATATTCCTGAACTGCAGAAGGTGCGCGATGAATGGTATGAACGCGGCCTCTCTAGAGTGCCCATGCAGATCACCCAGGAAAATAGACTAAAATTAGCAGCCTTGAACATCCCCATCATTCAAGGAACAATTCCCTTCTTCGGTCCAAGTTTTTCAATGCGGCTCCATCTTCAGCAGGTGACATCCCTTGATATTCTGGCAAAGACCTTGGAGTTGATTTCCACTGGGACGTTGGTCTGTCTGGAATGTGTCTTGATGGCTGTCGATGCGGGAGCGATCCCAGAACAAGAGCCTGTTCTCGCCGTCGCAGGGACAGAGCGCGGCCTTGATACAGCATGGGTCATCAGAAGCAGCGCCTCTGCCAATCTCTTTCATCCATCAAAAGGATGTCGATTTGTGGAATTGCTGGCAAAACCAGGTATATCGTACCAACCCGAAATGGCCATCGAATATCTGAGATGAGATCGCTTGATAAATAGACGGTATAAATGCCAAGGGAATATAGAACAATAGAACAAGCGAGAACGCGGGGCAAAGAAAAGGGAGGTGAAGGGAAGGCCGGCTGTAATGCCTCCCCAGCCTTTGCCTCAGGCGATCTCCGCGAACCTGCTGTAGCCCTCCCTCTCCTTTCTGCTCGGCAGCACCTTCTTGAGCGCCTCCTCGAAGTGTCGCCCCTCGATCCTGTACTTCGCGATCTCCTCGTCCTCCTGGGGCTTTCCGGCGAGGACGTACTCTCTTATCGCCAGCATCACCGCCTCGTTACAGACGTTGGCGAGGTCGGCGCCGGAGTAGCCGTCGGTCCTCTTCGATATCGCGGCAAGGTCGACGTCCTCGGCGAGCGGCCTCTTTTTGGTGTGGATCTTGAGGATCTCAAGCCTAGCCTCCTGGTCCGGCATCCCGATCTCCACCATCCGGTCGAACCGCCCGGGCCGCAGGAGCGCCGGGTCGATGATGTCGGGCCGGTTGGTGGCGGCGATGACGACGACGTTGTGGAGCGACTCCAGCCCGTCCATCTCCGAGAGGATCTGGCTTATCACCCTCTCGGTGACGTGAGAGTCGCTGGTGCCGCCCCCCCTGGCCGGAGCTATCGAGTCCATCTCGTCAAAGAAGAGGACGGTGGGGGCCGCCTGTCTAGCCTTCCTGAAGGTCTCCCTCACCGCCTTCTCCGACTCGCCGACCCACTTGGAGAGAAACTCCGGTCCCTTCACCGAGATGAAGTTCGCCTGGCTCTCGGTGGCCACCGCCTTGGCCATCAGGGTCTTACCCGTCCCCGGGGGGCCGTAGAGCATGATCCCCTTCGGCGGCGTCGCCGCCATATGGCTGAAGAGCTTGGGGTAAGCGAGGGGCCACTCCACCGCCTCCATCAGCTCCTGCTTGACGTTCGCGAGGCCGCCTATCTCGTCCCAGTGGACGTTCGGCGACTCCACCAGCACCTCCCTCATGGCGCTAGGTGAAAGCTCCCGGAGGGCGTCGACGAAGTCCTCGTTGACGACCTGGATCTTGTCGAGGATCTCGACGGGTATGCTCTCCACCTCCAGATCCAGCTCCGGGACGATCCTCCTCAGAGCCCTCATCCCCGCCTCTCGGGCGAGGGCCGCGATGTCGGCTCCGACGAAGCCGTGGGTTATGTCGGCGAGCTTCTCCAGGTCGACGTCCTCGGCGAGGGGCATCCCCCGGGCGTGGATCTGGAGGACCTCGAGCCTCGACTCCCGGTTGGGCACTCCGATCTCGATCTCTCGATCGAACCTCCCGGGCCGCCTCAAAGCCGGGTCGAGGGCGTCGGGCCTGTTGGTGGCTCCTATCACCACCACTTTTCCCCGGGACTCGAGGCCGTCCATCACCGCCAGGAGCTGGGCGACGATCCTTCTCTCCACCTCGCCGGTCACCTCTTCCCTTTTCGGGGCTATTGAGTCGATCTCGTCGATGAATATGATGGAGGGCGCCTCTTCTTCCGCCTCCTTGAAGATATCCCGGAGCCTCTCCTCCGACTCGCCGTAGTACTTGGACATGATCTCGGGGCCGCTGAGGGTCTGGAAGTGGGAGTTCGTCTCCGAGGCGAGGGCCTTCGCGAGGAGCGTCTTGCCCGTCCCCGGCGGGCCGTGGAGGAGGACCCCCTTGGGAGCCTCGACCCCCAGCCTCTCGAAGAGCTCGGGGTGCTTCATGGGAAGCTCGATCATCTCCCTGATCTTCTTGATCTCGGGGCCGAGTCCGCCGATATCCTCGTAGGTGATCCTGGGGGTCGCCCTCTCCTCTTTAGCGGGCTTCTCGCTGATCTCGATCGCGGTCCTGTCCCCCATGATGACGGCCTCTACGGAAGGGGAGATCTTCGTTGCCACAAGCTCGATCTTCCTTCCCATGACGGAGATCTCGATGACGTCTCCTCTGGTGAGGACCCTCCCGTCCAGGTACCTTCGCAGGTACTCCTCCCCTCCGGTGATCCTGAGGGGGACCGTCGGGGCGAAGACGACTTTGGCCGCGGCAGCGGACTTGATGATCTTCACCGGTACCCGGTCGTCTATGCTGACGCCGGCGTTCCGCCTGATATTTCCGTCGATGCGGACGATCCCCGTCCCGGTGTCTTCTGGATAACCGGGGAGGAGAAGGGCCGCTGTATTCTTCTTTCCTGTAATTGAAAGGACGTCTCCGGCCTGCCATCCTCCGCTGTAAAGGACGGCCTGGTCGACCCTCGCTATCCCCCTTCCTACATCGGATGGGCGGGCTTCACCAACTTTGAGCGTGTACTCCTCTGCCATATCGATCCTCGTACAATATCAATATCTTTTTATTTCAACCTATCCGCGTCATCTCTGTTAAGCCTTTTCTAGCCCGGGGAGGGGATCGATCCGACGCTGAATTCGGAATCTTCTTGATATCAGCCCCTATCCGGGACGGCTCTTCAGATTTAGGAATTTGCTTGTCTGCTGTTGCTAACTTATGGTTAGTACTTGGAAGTTACCTCTTATTTAAAGATTTCGTCTCATCTTTGCAGGCAGGGAGGGTGGCCGCGCAGTCGTTGGGATATCAACGGATCCGGCATTCTATAGATCTGTAGATATAAAAAAGTAATCTGGCAAAACAGATCCTTAAGACTTTTCTGCATATATAAAAAGAAATTTTTTTACTAGAACTATGAATATATGTAGTATATATAGGAAAAATAGGTAAAAGTTCGAACATTATAGCAATGGAAAATCATGATGATTATCAGACGACCTCGGCGGCTAGATGCAGAATACATAAGGGCATTTAGCAAATATAATAGCATAATTCGATTAATATGAGGTGTATTATGATCTATTAGGCAGCTATTTTAGGATATAATCTGCTTCAATAATACTATGCGGCTAGATGTACTTATTCAAACTTCAATGTACTGGATCTACACTTTAGTTGACATCGCAAGTGACTATAAGTACCAGAAGAACTGTCTATAAGTTGTACAGTTCGCAGAGGTCGGATCGGGATCTCTTCGGCTGAGTTCACCAAAAGAGGATGATATAAAATGAAGATAGAGCCCAAAAGCAGATCCGGGCTGAAGGTAGCTGGAGTGATTGCCCTCTTGGCATCGCTCCTCTTCTTCGCGCCCGTGGTATCGGCAGCTAGCTATTCAGTGATTCTGATAGGGGTGGCGGACCCGTCTGTGGCAAGTATCGGCGAAGAGGTCGATTTCGTCTACACGGTTTACAACAACGGCGACACCACCCTCTACAATGTCAGGATCGAAGATGGCGTAGGTGGCATCGTCAATGTCGGAAATCTTGAAGCTGGAGAGGAGCAGGAGATACTTCACCCCTATACCGTAGCTGAGAACGACGTACAGATATTTGGCGGTCAAAGGTTCATATTAGTTGCCTCCTCTTGCAAGGCCGATAACAAAAAGGGGAGACAAGTGGTCGAATCCTGGGCCAGCTTCGGCATAGAGATCGTGGATTGAGCGCCTTCAGAGAAGCTTCGAACGGGCTGGCGTGCCCTTTTCCTTTTGCACGCCAGAGCCATCATTTATATCCGACCTTCTGAGGATCGGAGATGATCCCCTTTTTAAAAACTTCCGTCCTGAGAGAAATGCCAAGCCTCGGGTGGGATTTGAACCCACGGCCTCGTCCTTACCAAGGACGCGCTATGCCAGCTAAGCCACCGAGGCGCGAAAAGGTGCGATTCCCCCCCACGCGCTACCTGTTTTTGAACCTTTCGGTCCATCCATCCGGGGCATAGTAGCCTCGATTATATCGGCTTTTCCACGGAGACCGCCGGAGATCTGGTGGGGGTTCAACCTCGAATAGTCCGCCAGACGGTCCCGGACCGGGAGGCCCATTCGCGTCCACCTCTCTCCAAGAGAAGAGGGCGTCTTTCTCCATGAGAGAAGGGTTATTTAAGAGATCGACGTCAAAGACGGAGCCTGTGTCACCGAAGCTCCAGAAGGGCGAAGAGCTGATCCGGGCGCTGCGCCCCCACCCTCTCGCCTTCTACCGGCTCTATGCCATCTGGATCTACATAGCTCTGGTGGGGGCGTATTTCGCAACCGGCCCCAGGACCGAGATCATGGAGATGAGCTCTGAGAACTCGGCCCTGATCCTCTGGTGGCTATCCGTTCTGGTCCCTGCGGTCCTTATCGCCCTATTCCGGATAAACTGGAGGTGGCTCTTCGCTCTCGCGATCCCCGCCCTCCTGGCCTTCTACCTCCCCGGCCGGCCGGAGTACACCGCCTTCCTCGACGGCCTGGGGCTCCTCTGGTTTGCGGATCAGAATGTCATCCTGATGGCCTTCGGCATCTTCGGGATCTTCGGGACGGAAGGGCACAGAAGGTCCCATCGATACTACATCACCAACTGGAGGCTGATCATGGAGTCGGGCCACCTGGGGGTCCACAGAAGGACCCTCCTCTACAAGAACATAAACGACCTGGTGGTGGAGCAGTCCTTCCCCGGCAAGATATTCAACTTCGGGACGATAATCCCCATCACCGCCTCGGGCCTCGGCCTCGGGGACGACTTCAGCATGGCGGGGGCGGCCGTGGGTAACAGGGTTATGGTCGGCGCCGGGGGCGGCAAGACGGTATCGACCCCCCGGGGCAGGTCCCACCACCTCCTGGAGGGGGTCGCCCGCCCCGAAGAGGTCCACGACCTGATAATATCCCTGATGCACGCCCAGGGGTAAAAGAGAGAAAAATGCGAAGCTCTTCTCAGCTCCGTAATTTATCGGTCGTTTTATCTATATTCAAAACCCTGTCGTATACATCTTCCGTCTCCCGGGCGATCTCGTCCCAGGTGAACTCCCGTTCGAGCCGCTCTCTTCCAGCCCGGCCTAGCCTCTCCATCTCATCGGGGTCGTCGAGGAGGCGGTTGATGCACCAGGCTATCGACTCCGGCTGGATATAGGCGAGGAGGCCGTCCTGGAAGTTCTTGATGATGCTGACGGCCTCGGTGGCAACGACGGGCTTTCCCGCATCCCACCCTTCCAGGACGACGATCCCGAAGGGCTCGTTTCTGCTGGGAAGGCATACCATATCGCAGGCGTTCATCCATTCCTCTTTGACGTTGCTGGGGGTGTATCCCAGAAACATGCAGGACCCCGTGACCCCCAGCTCCCGGGCCTTCCGTTCGCATTCCATTCTCATGTCGCCGTCGCCGATGAATACGAACCGCGCGTCCCAGTGGCGGGCGAGGACGTGAGGGGCGGCCTCGACAAGGATGCAGGGGCCCTTCTGGTAGTTCATCCTCCCGCAGTAGAGGATCACCGGGGCGAGGGGGTGGATCCCGTGCCTTTCCTTCACCCTCCCCGGGTCGACGGCCCGCCTGAAGGAACCTATGACGAGGCCGTTGGGTATGATCTCGATCTTCTCCACCGGGATCTGATATAGCATCGTCAATTCGTCTTTCATCCTCTGGGTGGTGGTGATCACCACAGCCGCCTCGTAGCCGCTCATCCATTCGCGGTGGGCGATCTCCCGGGGGACGTAGCCGCTGCTGAAGTTGTTGCCGCATCTCCCCCATTCGGTGCTGTGGAGGGTGATGACGTAGGGTATGGCGTAAGCTGCCTTTATCCTGTTGAGGGCCGTCACCGGGTGCCAGTCGTGGCCGTGGACGATGTCGAATTTCCCGCAGATCCTCTGGACGTGGCCGAACCGGTCGAAGATGGCCTCGGACATCTGGTCCATCTGGGCGATGATATCTCCCGACTGGGAGAAGTCGACCCTCTGATAGTGGACCCCGTTGATCTCGTCGTAGGAGCCGAACTCGCCCCGCCGGGTGAAGACGTGGACCTCGTGCCCCCTCCTGGCGAGAGCTTCAGATAGTTCCGAGACGTGGGGGGCGACGCCCCCGACCTTCCTGGAGTAAAGGCTCTCCCAGGAGAGCATCCCTATTCTCATTTAATCCACCAGATCACGATACGATCTAATTTTTCCAACCCCGTAATTGCACCATATCAGATGACTGGGCCGCCAATTTTTGCTACAATTTCTCATGTTGTACTCTCATTAACCTTTCGGCTTTCGCCGCTAATGGTCCACCTGAAAGATATGATCCGGCCCTTAAACGGGACCGTCAAAGGGCGAAGGACTCTGCGCCGATCAGAGATGGCGCCTGGGATGATCCCGTCCCGGATATCTTCATCATGGAACGAGTCCGCGGATCTCCCCGATGCTGTCACGCCTCCCGGAGGTCTTTGGCCGCCTCCTCGGGCGAGACGGGGTTGATGAATATGCCGGTGTTCTTCTCAAAGCCCGCGATCGTCGATATCGCAGGCTGGATCCTGATGTTGAGGTGGTATCTATGGTCCGGGAGCTGCTGGATAGTGAGGTGGTATGGCGGAGAGACGAGGAGCCGATCGAGCCTTCCATGCGCCTCTCCCAGAACCTCGGCGAGGGCTTCAAGATCCATCGGATCGAGCCCTTCCAGGTCCGATATGTGACCTTTCGGGAGGACCCACGTCTCGTAGGGTGCTTTAGAAGAGAAGGGGGCGATGAGGACGAACCCCTCGTTCTCATAGATCAGCCGATCCGAGGACGCCTCCCGTTCTGCGAGGCTGCAGTAAGGGCATCTTGCCGCCGATCCGATCGCCTCCATCTCCCTCAAAAGGGCCGGGGGAACGATGGGAAGGGCGACGAGCTGGGAGTGGGTGTGGCTCAGGGAGGCTCCCGCTGCACGCCCCCGGTTCTTGAAGATCGAGACGTACCTGACGGAAGGCTCCCTTATCCTGCAGGTATACCGATCTTTGTAGACGTATACCAGCCGCTGCAGATCCCTCTGGCCGAACCTGGACGGGTCGGCTTCGTGGTCGGGGTGCTCGACGATCACCTCGTGAAATCCCCGGGCAAAGTCCGCGACCCACTCTCCCGAGGGCGGCTGTGGCTCCGCCGTCACCGCAGGGTAGAGGTTGAGAAAGGACCGGGCCCACCAGCCCTTCACCCTCTCCTCCCCGTCGGCAAAGACGCCTGCGTCGGTGTAGGCGGCGACCGCCGGCGGGGTCATCTCCTCGTTTCCGGGGCAGAAGGGGCAGGCTCTGAGGTCGGACCGCACCCCCGTCCCCGCGTGCCTGAAGTCGGAGGGCCTCTTTCCCCTCTCCGCTGCGATGATGGTGTACTCGTCGAGGAAGTAGTGGCGCCTCAACTCCGGGATGAGATCACCCTCTCGTAGATCTCCAGGGTCTCCTTAGCCGCCCTCTCCCAGTTGAAAGTCTCCAGGCACTTTCTCCTCCCGTTCTTCCCCCACTCCCGCATCCTCTCGGGGTCTTCCAGGACGAGGTTTATCCCCCAGGCGATATCCCCTGGGTCGGAGGGGTTGACGTGGACCCCCGTCGGATGCTCCGAGGCTGGGTCGTCGACGATCTCCCGCAGGCCGGAGACGCCGCTGGCTCCCACCACCGCCGGCCGCTCCATGGAGGCGGCCTCCACCCCCACGATCCCGAAGGGCTCGTAGAGGCTGGGAAAGACGCAGAGGTCTGCCAGGGCGTAATGCTGGATCTTGGAGTCAAGGTCGAGAAAGTCGGTCACGATCTTGACAGAACCACCCAGTTCCTCCGCCATAGACATCACCCGCCCTTCCTGGGTACCCTTCCCGACGACGAGGAGCTTCGCATCCGGGTGCTCAGCCAGGACCTTCGGCATCGCCTCCAAAAGCTGGATCACCCCCTTCACCTCCTCGAGCCTCCCGACGAAGAGGATAACCTCGTCGTCATCCCCTATACCGTACCTCTCCCGCAGCTCGCCGAGTTTCTTCTCCTTCGCCGCCGAGGGGCTGAAGACTCCTGTATCGACGCCGTGGTGGGAGACGGCGATCTTCTCCTTCGGGACACCGAGGCTCGCCAGCTGCTCTTTCATGGCATAAGAGACGGTGATCACCCCGTCGGCTACCCTCCCGCCCCTCTGCTCCAGGTCGACGATCTGGGGGTTTGGGGCCTTCTCCCTCCCCACCTCCAGGCTGTGGACGTGGTAGATGAGGGGCGGCCCGTCGCCCCTCTTCGCCGCCATCCCTCCCGGGAGGCCGAGCCAGTCGTGGGATACGCAGAGGTCGAAGGGGCCGTTATCCCTCAGGGATGCGGAAGCGAGCTGGTTGTAGCTCATGAGGTCAGAGAGGAAGGCCACACCTTCCCCCCAGGCGAGGGTCCTGTCCGAGAGGAAGGGCTCCCAGCCGTCTCTCATCGGCAGGGGCGTCTCCCTGAATACGGATATCCCGGACCTGGTCTGCCTCCGCTTCAGCTCCCCGTCCCCCAGGGTGAAGACGGAGATCTTGTGGCCGAGGGATGCCATCTCCCTCGATATGCTGTCGGCGTAGACGCCGAGCCCCCCGAAGACCCTGGGGGGAAACTCCAGGCTGAAGTAAGCTATCTTCATATCAATCGCCACGATCTTCAAACCCCCTCATCCCCGGGGGCAGACACCTGTCCAGCTCAGAGCTGACCATCAGGTTCCTGTAGTACTCCAGGACCGGCTCGGTCCAGTTCATCAGCTTTGCGAGGGCGAAGGACTCCTCGCAGAGGAGTCTGTACTTCACCTGGTCTTCGAGGTAGGTCCAGGTGAAGTAGTCGAGGACGAGGGCGTAATCGAGGATCATCTCCTGGAATGTCGCATCGATGTTGTCTACGACGACGAACCCGCCCAGACCGGTGACGAGCCGTTCAACCTTCTTCAGGGCGTCGCTGAAGCCGCAGGCCCGGGAGACGATCGACGGCGTCCCCTCCCTTCCCGCCTCAAGGCCCGTCAGGAGGAACGGCTCGTACTGGGAGGGGAAGACCCCGGCGACGCAGCCGGCCATGATCTCGTCCGCCCTCATGTTGAGGCCGCCGTCGTCGGGCCCCACCCACTGGGGGTAGAGGACGGCGGAGGCGTGCCTCTTCCCCGATGCGAGCTTGGAGGCGTCGATCCCTCGTTCGTGGATCATGTTGTTGAGCCTGATCTCCTCGCCGACGGGTATCTCCGAGGGGAGGTTGATGGGGAAGCCTTCGGGGAGCTTCTCCTTATGCTTCGGGCCGTGGGAGGTGATGAGGAGGCATACCACCTTCATCCTCTCAGCGAACCTCTGCTCGAGCCGGCGGTGTTTTATAAGGTGGTCCTGGAGGAGGAGGGCGTCGAGGAGCTGGGGATAGCCCTTGTTCTCCAGCTCAGGCCGGGATATGGTGAAGACCGGGAGGATATCCTCGGGGTCGATCACCTCTCCTCCGTAGACCTTGTGGATGTTCTCCGAGAGGTACTTCTGGATCTTCTTTCTGGACCTGTTCTTCTTATTCCAGTCGATGTAGCTCGCGCTGAGATCTATCCCGTTTCTTATGACGATCCCGTTCAGCTTGTGAAAGAGCATCGCCTCCCGCTTCGTCGAGTCCCCGACGAAGGATACGACGTCGGCGTACTTTGCGAGAGACTCCAGGGTCGCCATCCCGATGGGGACGTGGGGGTCCCAGGATCCGTCGTTCCTGGCGATCTTCTCCAGAGACCTATAGCCCGAAGACCTCCCCGGGACGGTGGCGTGGAGGGTAGCCATCGTCCTGGCGGGGGTCCCGAGGGCCTTCAGCCTCGCCAGGGCGTAGAAGGTGGGAAACTCGTGGCAGTGGAGGGAGACCCGCATCTTCGGCATCACCGACATGGCGAACTCCGATATCGCCTCGTCCCCGTACTTCTTGGCCCTCTCCTCGCCGACGGATACGAGATAGTTTACGAACTGGGAGACGGCGTAGGAGAGGCCGAGGTAGTGGGTGTACTCCGGGCCGTAAGGCGCCCTCTCAAACGACATCGAGTCGAGCCCCGAGATCTGCCACGCCTCGGTCTTGATGGCGTTGGCCAGGGTCATCTTCTGGCCTTGCCTGGTGGTGATGATGGAGTCGAAGTAGGCGGTGTTGAAGAGGAGGTAGCCGATCTTATGGCCTTCGACCTCCGTCTCGGCAGCCAGCACCTCGATCCCCTCGGACTTGAGCCGGTCGATGGCCGCCGTCAGCTCTTCGTTCAACTGGAGGGGTTCAAGGCCGCTGACGTCGGTGACCCTGGATTTGCCCTTGTTCCAGTCCGCCCCCTTGGTGGGGTAGTAGGGGCCGGCCACCAGGATGTTGAGGTCGCACTCGATCTCTTTATTTGCGGCGAGCTTCGCCAGCATCCTCGCCTCGGCGTCTATGACGTCCCATATCCCTCCCATCTTGTTGCAGACGGGGCCCCCCTCCTCGCCAGCGAGTACTATCCAGCGCTTTATCATCTTAAATCAGCCCTCCAGACTATCTACGGGTAGGGGGATAGGGTCGAGACCGCGAGGCCGTCGTCGGAGATGTCCAGGACCCGGATGCTGTTTGCGATCCTGGAGCCCCTCATCTTCATTATGTAGATCGATCGGACCATGTTGTTTCCTATCCTGTCTCTGTTGAGGATGGTGCAGGAGTCCGCCCCGTACTCCATGATCTGGGTCATCCCGAAGGCAGCGCCGATGGTGATGATCGCCGTGACCCTCAGGGACCTGAGGGACCCGAAGAGGTCGTCGGCGAGGGACCTCATGACGAAGGGGGACTCGACGGCGGTGAAGAAGGCCATCAGGTCGTCGATCAAAATGCGCTGCGGCTTCTCATCCCGGACCTTCTTCTCTACCAATTTTCTAAAGTTTATGAGAAACTCCGTCGGGTCGGTCTCTATGCTCTTCTGGAGCCTCAGGACGGGGTCGGTGACGTCGACGACGACGAGCTTGCCCTCCTCCTCCAGCTTCCAGAAGTCCCACCGGAAGGAGGAGTACATCTCCTTCTTCAGGTAGTCGGCGCTCTCCGAGGGGACGATGATCATCCCCTTCTCCCCGGCCTTGATCCCCTCGTATATGAACTGGGAGGCGAATACGGTCTTGCCGCTCCCCGAAGCCCCTGTGATGGTGTTGACGGTCCCTCGATGAAATCCTCCGTTTACCAGGTCGTCGAAGCCCGGTATCCCGGAAGGGACCTTCTCGTAGGATTTTGACGATTCTTCCACTTTCTTCCCTCCAAGAAGTCTATATCCGCCCCGGAGTAATTATTTTTATCGGTGAAGGGGAAAAGATTTTCGTCTGAACACAGCCGGCGATCGCCATTTTGGGATAGTCTCAGTTCGATCATCTAATTGTCATCTTCTCAAGCCGATCCCTCAGTACTGCTCGTAGACCCATGACCTCTCGGCCGGGAAGAGGGCGTCGATGAGGCGAACGGTTTTATCCGGGGCCGAATCCACACCAGGTCCGACGTACATCATCGCCGGGAATATGTCGGGGCGCGTGTACTGCAGCTCTCGCCAGCTCCGATGGCCGAGGACCAGAGGAATGAAGAGGTCTTCTGGAATGAATAAGGTGTTCTCGCATTCTCCTCCCCTCCCAGGTGTGACGGATTCGAGCTTTCCTTCGGACCAGTTGAGATCGATCTGTTCGCAATAGAAATCGAGCCGCAGTGTCCCGGTGAAACCCTTAAGGCTGCTCTCCTTCAAGCGTGCCTCCAGGATGGGGGCGATTCTGCTGAGAAACCTCGCCCTTTCCGGGATCTTTATCTGCCAGGCGTAAGGCTTCCCCACCGACGCCCCGAAGGAGATGGCGGTCTTTCCCGCGGTCGACTCCTTGGCGAGGTTCAGCCTGATGTACGGCTTATTTCGTTCTGCGCACTTCTTCTTGCAGAAGACGAAAAGGTCCGTCAGGGCGTCGTCGGATATGCCCTCGCTGATCTCGCTCACGATGAGCCCCGCTCCGAAGCCCTGGCGAGAAATCCTGAAGTAGTATCTCTCTTGCGTCTTTCGGCCTTCCATGATCCAGAACTGCGAGCCGAATCCGATCTTCGGGCTGAAGGTCAAAAGGTAGTTCCATTTTGCCTCGTCCCTGAAGACGGAGAGGAAGTTCGACTTTCTATATCGCTCGTCCTCTTCCAGGAGAAAAGGTATGTCCTTGGTCTCGGCGAGCCGAAACTCGTAGGAATCATCGTCGGCTAAATCGGGCACCTGATGAAGGGAGATGTCGATGTGGGGCTCCAGGGGGATCGAGTAATAATATCCGAAGCGGCGATAAAATCCCGGTATCCCCTGAACGACGGCCAGGTCGAACCCCTCCTCCTCGAGGGTCGCGTCAAACTCCCGGTACAGGTGCCTCATCAGCCCCTTGTTCCGGTGTCCCTCTCCCGTTCCCACGATCCCCATCTCGGCGACTTTGAGCCTCGTCCCCGCCATCTCCCAGGTCCAGGGGATGAGGGCGAAGGCCGAGGCGATCTCTCCGGTCTCTTCGTCGTCGGCGATGAACCAGTATTCGTTCTTCATCCCCGGAAGGTGGGAGAATATAGTCTCTGCGAAGGCTCCCACCTCCTCCGGAAGAAAGATTTTGTCATAATGATCGTGGAGCTTTCCGGCGTCGTGGGAAGACTCGGCCCGTCTTATTCTGTACTTTGAGTCCATGGAATCGATTTCCTCGCTATTTTGATCTTCATCATCCACCATAAATATTCCGCCGATCGCAGGCCACCTTCGCAGCCGGGATGTACCTCAACCTCGTTGATCAAATATTTATTAAACTTGGGGGAGAATGTATGGATATGCCATCGATCCCGCCCCACCGATCTCGCGGAGGTTCCATCAAAGCCGCCTTGGATGGAGAAGTATCCGGTGAGTTCCCATGACCGACGTCTGCCTCTGCTTCGAGGTCCACCAGCCCCTGAGGCTTCGAAAGGAGTTCTTCTGGGGCGGCTCTCCCATGAGAAGGATCGAGCCCGACCAGCTATCCGATTTCTACTTCGACGACCCGGAGAACAGAAGGATATTCGACCGGGTAGCTGAGAAGTGCTACCTTCCGGCAAACGAGGTGATCCTGGAGGAGATAAGAAGAAGGGAGGACTCCCAGCGCCCCTTCAAGGCGGCCTACAGCTTCTCGGGGGTCTTCCTCGACCAGTGCGACAAGTACAACCCGCAGGTCCTCGACTCCTTCGCCCGGCTCGTCGATACAGGGATGGTGGAGGTTCTGGAGCAGACCTACCACCACTCCCTGGCGAGCCTCTACGAGGACGGCAGGGAGTTTGCCGAACAGGTGAAGATGCACCGGGAACGGGTCTGGGACGCCTTCGCCGTAAGGCCCCGGATCTTCGAGAATACGGAGCTTCTATACGACGACCGGATAGCGAGGATCGTCGAGGGGATGGGGTACGACGGGATCTTCGCCGAGGGGATAGTCGCTCCGCCAAACCACCTCTACCGGCCGGAGGGGTGCGATAGGATCTCCCTTCTCTTACGGGACTGGCAGATCACCGACGACATGGGGTTTCGCTTCTCCGCCCGGTGGTGGAGCGAGTACCCCCTCACCGCCAGCAAGTACGCCAGCTGGATCGCATCAAAGCCCGGCGAGGTCGTCAACATCTTCTGCGACTACGAGACCTTCGGAGAGCACCAGTGGGCAGACACCGGGATCTTCGAGTTTTTGAGGCACCTTCCCGGGGAGGTCCTCCGGTGGGATCACCTGAGCTTTAAAACCCCCAGCGACCTCGTCCGGGATCATCCGCCCCTCCAGATCGTCAGCGTCCCGAAGACCACCTCCTGGGCAGACCTCGAGAGGGACACGAGCTGCTGGCTGGGAAACACCCTCCAGTGGGCCTGCTACTCCTACCACCGGAGGCTTGAGGGTCCGATAAAGGAGGGGGGCGACCCCAGCCTCCTGGAGACCTGGAGGACCCTGGGGCTATCCGACCACCTCTACTACGCCTTCACCCACGGCGGCGGCCCCGGGGAGGTCCATAACTACTTCAGCCCTTACGGCAGCCCCTACGATGCGGCGATCACCTTCTTCTCTGTCCTCGCAGACCTCCACCACCGGGTGAAGTCGTGGGCCTCCGCCGCCGATGACCCCTTCCTCTTCTCGACGGGGACTGACGAGTTCACCGGCGACTCTGCTTGGGGAAAGAGGACCCTGAAGGAGGCGGTGGCGAAGGTGGTGGTCGAGTCCCTGGAGTACCACTCCCGGAGGGGGGACCTGGCCGCCTGGGCCCGGGAGGGCCTCGCCGACGAGAAATTGGCAGAAGGGCTCCAGCGGGCCGAAGGCCTCCGGGGCGACGATCTGAGGGCAGCCCTCCTGGAGGCCCTGGTCGGGGCCGGAGGGGATGAGGGTCGGAGGAGCGGAGGAGGCGGAAAGAAGGGAGCCGCCGCCGGCGGGAGGGGTAAGAGATGAGGACCGGGATGATGAGAAACGAGATAGATTTACCCGATCTCATCTTTCGTCCGAAGAGCTACGAGGAGGGTACGGGCCGGGAATGGCTCGTCACCAACGGCCTCGGAGGCTACGCATCGTCGACGATCATCGGGGCGAATACCAGGTCCTACCACGGCCTGCTTGTGGCGGCCACCGACCCCCCCGCGGAGAGGACCCTCCTCCTCTCGTCTCTGGACGAGGAGCTGACGACGGAATCGGGGCGGTACGACCTCGCCTGCCACCAGTACCCTGGGACGATATACCCTGAGGGGTTCCGCCACCTCGCAGAGTTTCGGCGCGATCCCGTCCCAACCTTCGTCTATCGGACCGGCGACGGAGCCGTCGTCGAGAAGAGGGTCTTCATGGTCCAGGGGGAGAACACCACCGTCGTCAGATACGATATCGACGGCAGCGGCCTCTTCAGGGTCGTCCCCCACCTCAACTGCAGAAGCTTCCACGTCGCCTCTCCCGCCCCCTGGATGGAGCAGACTCCCCTAGAGGGGGAGGGATCCGGCGTGCGCCTCCGGTCGGGGTGCGACTTTTCCCTCGTATCAGACGGCGCCCGCTACGTACCCGAGGAGCTCTGGTACCAGAACCTGGAGTACGATCTTGAGAGGAGGAGGGGGCTCGCCTGGAGGGAGGACTCCTTCTCCCCCGGGAGGTTTGAGATAGATATCGACGGCCACTCCTCCTTCAGCATAGTCGCATCTATGGATAGAGATTCTGCGGCTGGAGCTCTGGATCTGCTTAAAGAGGAGGCAGAGAGGGTCGAGGGGCTGAAGAGCAGCAGGAGGCGGGATCCTCGGTTCAGGATCCTCTCCGCCGCCGCCGACGCGTTCATAGTCCGGAGGGGTGCTGGGATGAGCATCATCGCCGGATATCACTGGTTCAACGACTGGGGAAGGGACGCCATGATCTCCCTTCCGGGGCTCCTCCTGACGACCAGGAGGTTTGTTGAGGCGAGGGCGGTCCTGGCCACCTTCGCCGCAGCGATGAAAGACGGCCTCCTCCCCAACGACTTCGGCGCCCGCTGCTACAACACCATCGACGCCGCCCTCTGGTTCTTCTGGGCGGTCCACAGGTACTGGGCGTACGCCGGGGATGAGGACTTCTTGAGGGAGCTCTATCCCTCTCTATCGGCGATAGCCGGCCGCTACGCCGGGGAGACTCCGGGGTCGCGATGCGACAGCGACGGCCTCATCTCCTCGAAGCCGGGGCTCACCTGGATGGACGCCAAGGTAGGAGAGGCCTTCGTCACCCCCCGGGCCGGGAAGGCCTGCGAGATCAACGCCCTCTGGTACAACGCCCTGTTGGTGATGGAGATCTTCTCCGGGGAGCTGGAAGAAGAGTGGGATCCCTCCCTGGCGGAGAAGGTGGCCGAGAGCTACCAGAGGTTCTGGAACTCCGAGAGGGGTTGCCTCTTCGACCTGATCGACGCAAAGGACCCGGCCATAAGGCCCAACCAGGTGATAGCCGCCTGCCTCCCCTTCACCCCCCTCGACTCTGACCAGATCCGCGGTATCGTGGAGGTGGCGACCGAGGAGCTTCTCACCCCCCTGGGCCTTCGTACCCTCTCCCCGGAGGACCCCGCCTACAGGGGCAGGTACGAGGGAGGTCCCGCCGAGAGGGACGGGGCCTACCACCAGGGGACGGTCTGGCCGTGGCTTATGGGCCCCTACATAACGGCCCTGGTGAAGGCGGGGGGCAAGACTAAAAAGGTGAGGGAGGAGGCCGGGAGGCTTCTTGGACCCCTCATGGACCTGGAGGGGCAGATCGGGGTCGGGACGATATGCGAGGTCTTCGACGGGGACGAGCCCCACCGCCCCGGAGGCTGCATATCCCAGGCCTGGTCCGTCGGGGAGACGATGAGGGCCTGGTCCGAGGACGCCATGGCAGGGTCGCAGCGGCTGAGGATCGGCGGAGGATGAAGGGCCCCGCGCCCGTACCCTCCCGCCACCTCCTCTCCCTCCCCCGACCCCATCTCCCGCCTCCATCATCTCCTCCGTTGATCGTTACCCACCGCCCACCGGGCCGGCGGTCTATTTATCTTTCGTCTCCCGGCTATGCGGCCGGGACCTCCGAGGGCTCGTTCATCATCGCCATCAGCATATCGAGCCAGGAGGGGGCGGCGACGGCCTCATCCGGGATCTCGATGGAGACCGCCTCGTTGTAGCCGGAGTAGATCACCGTCGAGTCGGAGTCGATGATCATCTCGAGGTCGCCCATCTCGTCGACGGGGATGCCCATCATATCGGAGGTGAGGGTCAGCTTCAGGATGACCCGGTTCTTCAGCGGCAGGCTCGACTCCTTCGATATCCAGGTCGTCCACTCCATCTCGCTATCCTCGAAGAGCTGCGTAATGTTCATGGCGTAAAACGGCATCGAACCCATCTGCTGGCTGAGGATCGCGGTGAAGGTCTCGGTGTCTGGGACGACCTTCACCTTGAAGGCGTCCTTCCCGTCGATCTTCTCGGAGCCGACGAGCTCGATATTCGAGGCGTTGAGGAGCTCAGCCTGGGTCTTCACCTGGTTCTGCTGGTCCCACATCTCCTCTGGCATCCCCGGCATCTTCATCCATTCGCCGTCGACGTTGGTGTACATGGTATCCCCCTCCATGTACATCTCCATCTCGGAGGTGACCTCTCCCATCTCTTCGGAGATGGAGGTGGTGGTCATCGTCATCCTCATCGCCCGGGCGGTGACGTTGAGGACCCCCTCCCCCGACGACTTCGTCGTGAAGGTCTCGGTCCGCAGGGATCTATCCGTCTCGGAGAGGTTGACGATCTTGATCGTCTGTTCGAGATCGACGGCGAAGGCCGCCGTCTGGATCTTATCGACCGAATCGATCATCATCGCCTTCAGCTCCTCAGGGCTCGGCTTCTCCTCGACGCAGCCGGAGAAGGCGACGGCGATCATGGCCAGTAACAGTAATAGTTTCTTCATCTGCCCGCTCTCTCTCCGGGGGAGTATTTCACCCTGTCGTTTGGGGCTTTGAGCCGAGGCGGAAGACGCAATCGTCCCTGGGTTTTCTCGTCGCCATCGCCAAAGGAGCGTCGATCCGCGAGAGGGGCGGATGCTGCAGCAGCCGGGCAGACTCGTTCTGTCAGAATAGGCGGTCAAAGCCGCATCCCACCATGAATAAGCCGATATTTGCCCCCCTTCGCCGGAGAGGGAGAGAGACGGGGCAGAAGGGTCGGAGGAGCAGCAGTTCGCCGGGCCCGTCCGCCGTCTCCTCTGGCCTTCCGCACTCCTGCGACCCGCCCCGTTGCCCTCTGCGCTTAAATCTGTACCTATGTCGCCTATGTATATCTTATATCGTCGATGTAGATCGTCGCCCCTCCAGGGTTGCCTTCTCTATCCAGCCGCAGGCTGAATAGCCCGCTGATTGAGGAGAGGTCTTTTCCCCTCAGATCCATGGAGAACCTTCTCCATTCATTCCCAAGGATGAGGGACTGGCGGCTCCGGGAGGAGTCGGCGGTTCCGCTGCGGTCGGGCTCGTACCCGTAGCCGAAGGTGACGGCCTCGCCGTCCCGGCCCCCCCGGGCCGCGAAGGTGAGGGTCGTGGCCCCCGTCAGATCGAGGCCGATGCCGGGCCCCCGCCTCCAGTCGCCGGTGGCCTGGATGAAGAGGGCTGCCCAATCCTCGGCTGAGCTGTCATAAGTCACCCTGGCGCAGATATCTCCGCTATTGGGGGACTCCTTGGAGAAGGGGTCCACCGTCAGGGAGTCGGTTCCTCCATCGCTGCCTGTAAACCCTGACCAGGGATATTTCAGGGGGATCTCATCATATACTACGGTCTCTGCGGATGCGGCCAAGAGCCCGGCCATCAGATAAAGGGTCAAAGCCAATACGGTGGTCTTCATATGTAATACACTCCATGCTATTTTATCCCGATTTTTCTTTAATGCGTGATCTTATCTCAGGTCTCCTCGCCTGTCGTCTCATCTCAGGTCTTTGTGGAGTTGTCTGTACTTCCTGGATAGGGCGGGGTGGTGTTGCTGGAATCTTTTGATCAATTATCAGCCGTTTCGGAGGTGATTTGAGCAAGTTCGTGCTCCATTTTGTCATCTCCTCTATCATCGAGCATATATCTATGAGAGCGGTCCCGAACTTCAAACCTCACCATCTTTATCCCGGCGTCATCCCCCGAGCGGTCCAGGTAACATTCATCTGTCGTTGACCAGTTGCAGATGATATCCCAGCTACAGTTTACTCTATTGAACTTTGAGAACCTGTACTCGATCTGATCGTCGTCGTCGTCAGATGCGTCCGTTTCGAGCTTCCAGATTGACCCCTCAAATTTTTTAGCTGAGATGCTGTTGATCTTAGGTGGTTGGTTTGGTGGCCGTATCTTGTACTCCCTGTAAGCGGATTTATTAAGATCTCTCTCATCATAAACGATGACGTTGATGTAGTTGGGGCCCTTATCAGCCGGCCATATCACCCAGCTCCAGGAATTATCCTCCAACGGTCCCTGAACGCTATGCCACTGATCGTCGGTGCCAGGGCCCTTCCTAAGAAACTCGTATCTGAGTTTGTCTTTGTCGGGATCAGAAGCATTCACTGTGACGGTAATGGTTTTTCCTATAGTAAATTCACCTGCAGGCGGGATAATTTCTATTATTCTTGGGGGTTTGTTCGCCATGTACAGCCCTGCGGAACCTGCAACGATCAAAATAAAACCTATCGCTGCCAGGGCCTGGGCCTGCCTCCCCGTCAGGGCGAGGGACTGCTTGACTACCGCTGCTATCAAGGGAGGACAGATCGCAGCTATCACCAGGATCAGGCCCAAAATAATAGCAAATTTATATGATAGTGGAGTCGACTCCAAGATGCCAACAAGGGATTCCAGCATGCCAATTCATCTCCCAAATGTTTCGATAATATAACCCATCCGTACCGCGTTTGTAATATTAAGGAACGGTCATACTAAAAAAGCTTTTTGCAATGATGGCACAATAACATCATCACTGCTTCGCTGCAGTCTCCGCCAGAGGCGGCCTTTGGACCCTCCTTCGAGGCCAACATCCCGCAGTTCTCTCCTCTCATCCAGGTCTGTGCCTTCGTATTCGGCCCGGCCCGGTGCGGCGCCGGCGGGGGTCGGCGCGTCGGCCCCGGGCCAGGGTCTGCCTGGAGCCGGAGCCCCCCCGTCCTCATCGGCCTCTTCGCCCTTGGCGTCCTGGGGCACAAGGCGGCAAAAGAACTCATACATTTTTCATGTATCTATTAGTATATAATAATCTTCATAAAGTGCATGGTTTTTCAGAAGTCCTTGGACGATGGCTTAAATATTAATGTCACCAAAAGGCAGCTTAAAGCCAAGGGATCGGATGTGATCAGAATGAGAATGGTCAGATGGTCGGTTATGATACTCGCGTCGGCACTCTTGATCTATCCTTGTGTCGGCCTGAGCGACGTTACGGGGACGTGGGAGTCCTCCTACAGTTTTGGCCCCGTGAAGGAGATAATGACGGCCAACATACAGCAAGTTGGAGACAGCATAGTCGGGTCTTTTTCGGTGGAGGTGACTCCTTCCGGGAATAATTACGGCGGGATAGTCTTCGGAACGATCGAAAGCGGCAAGATTAAGGCTTACTACCTGGCGACCAAGAGCGTGGGGGGAGGTGACCCTCTGGTGACCATATCCTTCACGGACGGACGGATGATTGATGATGATACCATCAGGGGCGAGTTCTATTATAGAGACAGCGATTCGATGGAGCTGTCAGGACCCTACGAAGCTAAGAGAGCCTGATATGCCGCCGCCCGGGACCGGGGCCTCTCCGTCCTCACCGGCCCCTTCGGCCTGGGCGTCCTGGGGGTCGGGCTCTTACCCGCCGACAGCCCGGAGATGAACCCGATCTTCTCGGCCCCGGCCTTCGCCCCCGCCGCCGCCTCCGGCGGGGACATCGCCCCGCCACCCCGGCGCTTTTCGGCGGCCTTCGGCGCGGTCGCCCTCGCCGCCCTCCGCTCCGCCCTGGGGCGGGAGGGCTCCTTTATGGTCCTTGGGATCGGGGGGGCTGGAGAGGTGGGTCGCTTATCCCATCCTCTTCTGGGCGGTGGAGTTTGGGGGGCATCTGGTGGGGCCGGCGGGGGCGGATGGGGGCTTTCTGATCCGTATAATTTGCAGGCTTAGCAATATCTGGCAGTCTCCGGTCTCTTCGAGATCTCCCCCCCTCCCCCTCCGCCAAAACCCCCATCCTCCCCGCCCTTCCTCCTTCATAACTATTATGAACGTTTCTCAACCTTTCTCAAATACCTATAAACCCTTTATTGAGACCACTTCATGTTTGCACGCCTCGTCGATCCGGCATCAAATCGGGCCGACGGATGGCGTTTGAGGTTATCATGGATCGGAAGAGAAGAAGCCGTAGAGAGCTTTACACCAAGGATATATGTGCCTGCTCCATCTTCGGGGCGATGAACCGGGACGGTGACCGGTTCACCGGAGAGGGGGTGATGAAGGCGATAGCCAGCATGAGAGTCCGGGGTAACGGCCTCGGCGGCGGCTTTGCAGCCTACGGCATATACCCCGATAACAGGGACCTCTACGCCTTCCACCTCATGTTCACAGGCCCCACGGACGTGGCCAGAAGGGCCGCCAAGAAGGAACTGGAGGCTTTCCTCGCCCGGAAGTTCGAGGTCTTCTTCGACGAGGAGATCCCCACCGACGACGGCGTAGTGGTGAGGGATCCGCCCCTGATATGGCGGTACTTCGTCCTCCCCCGAAAGGAGGGGGATGACGCCGAGATGACCGACGGGGACTACATCGTCAGGGAGATCATGGCCGTCAACACGAAAATCGAGAACGCCTACGTCTTCAGCTCCGGAAAGAACATGGGCTGCTTCAAGGGCGTCGGCTACCCCGAGGAGATCGGCGAGTACTTCATGCTCGACCGGCTCTACCGGGGACATACCTGGACCGTCCACGGCCGGTTTCCGACGAACACCCAGGCCTGGTGGGGCGGAGCCCACCCCTTCGGCCTCCTGGACACGACGGTCGTCCACAACGGCGAGGTCTCCAGCTACGGGACGAACCGCTGGTACCTGGAGATGTACGGCTACGCCTGCACCCTCCAGACCGACACCGAGGTGATCGCCTACGCCGCGGATTTGCTCATGAGGAGGCAGAAGCTCCCCATCGAGATAGTCGCCAAGATCCTCGCCCCCCCCATATGGGCCGCCATCGACAGGATGGACGAGAAGGAGAAGAGATTGCTGACCGCCCTGCGGATGACCTACGGGCCGCTCCTGATGAACGGCCCCTTCGCCGTCATCATCGGGGAGACGGGCCGGATGGTAGGGCTCACCGACAGGATAAGGCTGCGTCCCCTCACCGCCGCAACGCGAGGAGAGATGTTCTACATCTCCAGCGAGGAGGCGTCGATAAGGCTGATATCCCCCCACCTGGACCGGGTCTGGACCCCCAAGGGGGGCGAGCCGGTAATAGCCGAGATGAAGGGCTTTGAGAAGGGCTTTGAGAGGATTTGCTGATGAGATCATTCGTCTTTCCCGAGTTTGAGGTCATAAGGGACGAGGAGAGGTGCGGCTCCTGCCGCGGCTGCGAGAGGCAGTGCGCCTTCGGTACCCACACTTACGATCCGGTCGCCGACCGGCTGGTCTCCGACGACCACAAATGCGCCGGCTGCCAGAGGTGCGTCATCTTCTGCCCCCAGAAGGCGATAGTCGTCAGGCCGTCGCCGTCGTTCTACAGGCCGAACGCCTCCTGGACCCGGGAGAAGATCGAGGACCTGAAGAGGCAGGCTGAGACGGGAGGGGTCCTCCTGACCGGCTGCGGCTCCGACAAGCCCTTCCGGATCTACTGGGACCACATCCTCCTCAACGCCTCCCAGGTGACAAACCCCTCGATAGACCCCCTCCGGGAGCCGATGGAGCTTCGGACCTTCCTGGGTAGAAAGCCCGAGATGCTGGAGATATCCTCGAAGGATGGAGAGGTCGAGATCAGAACGGAGCTCTACCCCAACCTGACGGTGGAGACCCCCATCCTCTTCTCGGCGATGTCCTTCGGGGCGATCAGCTACAACGCCTTCAAATCCCTGGCGACGGCCGCCTGCAGGTCGGGGACCTACTTCAACACCGGCGAGGGCGGCCTCCCCCGGGAGATGAGGAGCGAGTTTGGTCGTTGCGCCATAGTCCAGGTCGCATCGGGGCGCTTCGGTATAGACGCCGAGTACCTCAATGTCGCCCAGGCGGTGGAGATCAAGGTCGGCCAGGGGGCGAAGCCCGGGATAGGCGGCCACCTCCCCGGAGAGAAGGTCTCTTTGGCCGTCGCCGAGACGAGGATGATCCCCCAGGGGACCGACGCCATCTCCCCGGCGCCCCACCACGACATCTACTCGATAGAGGACCTCTCGACCCTCATATACGCCCTGAAGGAGGCGACCAACTACGAGAAGCCGATATCCGTCAAGATCGCCGCCGTCCACAACTTCGCCGCCATAGCCTCGGGGATCGTGCGCGCAGGCGCAGACATCATCGCCATCGACGGCCTGCGGGGCGGGACCGGGGCCGCCCCCAAGGCGATCCGGGACAACGTGGGGATACCCACAGAGCTCGCCATCTCCTCCCTCGACCGGAGGCTCCGGGAGGAGGGGATCAGGAACCGGTGCTCCATCATCGCCGCCGGGGGGTTCAGGTCCAGCTCCGACGTCATAAAGGCGATAGCTCTCGGGGCCGACGCAGTCTACATAGGGTCCGCGGCGCTGATCGCCATGGGCTGCACCCTCTGCCAGAAGTGCTACACCGGAAACTGCAACTGGGGGATATGCACCCAGAACCCCCGCCTCTCAGGGAGGCTGAACGTCGAGATCGCCTCGACGAGGCTATCTAACCTCATCTCAGCCTGGTCCCACGAGATCCGGGAGATGCTGGGGGGGATGGGTATCAACGCCCTGGAGAGCCTCCGGGGGAACCGCGACCACCTCCGGGGGGTGGGGCTCTACGAATGGGAGCTGGACGTCCTCGGGATCAAAGGAGCCGGAGAGTGAAAGATGATGATAAAAGCAGCAGTACCAAAAGGAAGGCCGAGTTCAGTCCCGAAGGCGGGCGTGTCGGCGGGGACGGGGGCGGTCTCCATCGACGCCGCGGGCCTGGAGACGAGGGAGCTTAACGACCGCTTGAGGGAGCTTCAACTCTCGGGGACGAAGCGGGTCGAGATCTCCAACGTCTGCGGCCAGAGGTACATCGGTACCCGCCTCTACACCCCCGAGGGGCAGCAGATGGAGATCGATATCTGCGGGACGGCGGGAAACGACCTCGCCGCCTTCCTCTCCGGCCACAAGATCACCGTCGATGGGAACGCCCAGGACGGGGTCGGAAACACCATGGACTCCGGCGAGGTCGTCGTCAGGGGGAGGGCGGGAGACGTCCTCGGCTTCTCCATGAGGGGCGGGGAGATCTACGTGCGGGACGGCTGCGGCTACCGGGCCGCCCTCCACATGAAGGACTGCGAGGGCAAGAGGCCCGTCCTCGTCGTCGGCGGCGGGGCCCAGGACTTCCTCGGCGAGTACATGGCCGGAGGTGTGGTCATAATCCTGGACCTCGATGGGGAAAGTCACGATGCGAACTTCATGGGGACGGGGATGCACGGCGGCGTCATCTACCTCCGGGGGACCGCCAGGGATGATCAGGTCGGCGCCCAGGTGGATATCTCTCCCGCCGACGAGGCCGACCGGGAGCTGATCGAGGAGTACGTATCGAGGTACCTGGACCGGTTCCCCGAGGTGGAGATGACGAAAGAGGAGATCCTGGCATCGCCCTTCGTCAGGCTGACGCCGAGGTCGAAGAGGCCCTACAGCGGCCTGTACGCCTACTAGATGGGGTAGTCGATGACGAAGGTCCTGGTTCCAACGGTATGTCCGTACTGCGGTGCAGGCTGCGGCTTCTTCGTGGCGGTGGAGAGGGAGCGGGCCGTCGGGATAGAGTACATGCCAGACCATCCCGTCGGCGAGGGCGCCCTCTGCTCCAAGGGGAACGCTTCCCTTGAGATTCTCCATCATCAGGAGAGGCTCACTTCTCCCCTCAAGAGGAAGGGCGATGGGTGGGCGAAGATTACCTGGGATGAGGCGATCGGCCTCGTCGCCCGGGGGATCGGTGAAGCCATAAGAGATTATGGCCCCGATAGCGTAGCCGTCCTCGCCTCCTCCAAATGCACCAACGAGGAGAACTATCTCATCCAGAAGCTCGCCCGCCTCCTGTCCACCCCCCACATCGACAACTGCGCCCGCCTCTGTCACGCCCCCTCCGTCGTGGGTCTGAACCGGACCCTGGGGGCGGCGGGGATGACCAACCCCATCCCCGACATCGCCAACTCCCGGTGCATTTTCATCATAGGATCGAACCTCGCCGAGAACCATCCCGTCATATCCCGATGGGTCCACAGGGCGAAAGACGCCGGGGCGGTGGTGATCGTGGCCGATCCGAGAGAGACCCACACCTCCTGGATGGCGGACATATTCCTCCAGCTGACGCCAGGAACCGACGTCGCCCTCCTCAACGGGATCGCCCACCAGATCATAGAAGAGGGGCTGATAGACCGGGGGTACATAGCCGAGAGGACCCGGGGCTTTGAGGAGTTTGAGGGGTCGATAAGAGAATTCAACCCCGAGAGGGCGGCAGAGATCACCGGGGTCCCGGCAGACGATATAATCCGGGCCGCCCGGGCTTACGCATCCTCTCCCGCCTCGACGATACTCTACTCCATGGGGATCACCCAGCATACCACCGGGACCGATAACGTCCAGGCGGTCTCAAACCTCGCCCTCATCACCGGCCACCTCGGAAGGCCCGGGACGGGGGTGATGCCGCTTCGGGGCCAGAACAACGTCCAGGGAGCCTGCGACATGGGGGCCCTAGCCGAGTTTTATCCCGGCTACAGGAGGGCCGACGACCCCGGGACGATCGAGCACTTCTCCGCCGCCTGGTCCGCTCCGGCTCTGCCGACTGGCCCCGGCCTCACCGCCGCGGAGATGATCGGGGCCGCCGCCTCTGGGGATATAAGGGCGATGTACATCGTCGGCGAAGATCCCGCCAACTCCGACCCCTCCAGCCTTTCCGTCAAAAGGGCCCTGGAGGGGCTCGACTTCCTCGTCGTCCAGGACATATTCATGACGGCGACGGCCCAGGCGGCAGACGTCGTCCTCCCGGCGGCGGTATGGGCTGAGAAGGAGGGGAGCTTCACCAACACCGAGAGGAGGGTCCAGTGGAGCTTTAAGGCCGTCGAGCCCCCGGGCTCCGCCCTGCCGGACCTGGAGATAATCTGCATGGTGGCAAGGAGTCTGGGCCTCGACTTCGACTACCCCGATGCCGCATCCGTCCTCGCCGAGATCAACATGACCGTCCCCCAGTACGCCGGCATCACCCGGGAGAGGCTCGGCAAGGAGGGGAGCCTCGTCTGGCCCTGCCCCTCCCCCGACCATCCGGGGACCCCCATCCTCCACTCCTCGGGGTTTCGGCTCGCCGATGGGAGGGCTTCAATCGTCCCCGTCCCTTATCGGCCGGCGGCGGAGGGGCGCAGCCCGGAATACCCCTTCCTCCTGACGACGGGGCGCGTCGCCCTCCACCACAACGCCGGGTCGATGACCAGGAGGTCTCCCTCCCTCATCGGCCGGGTCCCTGACCTCTTCGCAGAGATCAACCCCGCGGATGCAGAGAAGCTCGGTATAGGAGACGGCGACCTCGTCACCGTCTCGACGGAGCGGGGGGAGGCGCAGGCCGCCGCCCGCCTGACGGAGGGGATGAAGAGGGGCGTCGTCTTCATGCCCTTCCACTTCCCGGGGACGAACATCCTCACCTCCGAGGCAGCCGACCCCGAGGCGAGGATCCCGGAGTTCAAGGTCTGCGCCTGCAGAGTAGCCCGGAGGGATTGAAATGGCCGTTCATGTTGATATCGATCGATGCATCGGCTGCCGCTCCTGCGAGGTGGCGTGCCAGCGGGTCCACGGCGGAAGCTGCCACGTCCGCGTCCACTTCGTCGGAGGTATCGCCTCCGTCCCCATATTCTGCCACCACTGCGAGGAGGCCTCCTGCATCATAGCCTGCTCCTTTGGCGCCCTATTCAAAGAGGGGGATCGGACCGCCTTCGACGTGGAGAAGTGCACCGGCTGCGGCCTGTGCAGCCTGGCCTGCCCCTTCGGGATCGTCTGGACCGATAAGATAGCCGAGAAGTGCGACCTCTGCGACGGACGGCCGGAGCCGACCTGCGTCGCCACCTGTCCCGCCGACGCCCTCTCCGCCGATGGCGAGGCCGCGCCCCGGGGCGGTCAGGTCCGGGCGGGACGGTCCGCCTCATCGGGGGGTACGAGATGATAGAAGTTGATCCGGGCCTCTGCATCGGCTGCAGGTCCTGCTCCAACGTCTGTCCCAGCCAGAACATCCTGCGGACCGATTCTGGAGAGGCCCGCAGGATCCTCTGGAAGAGGTGCCGGGAGGAGTGCGACCTCTGCGTCGAGTTCTGCCCCGCAAAAGCCCTCACCCTCGTTCCTATCGACGAATCGGTCCCGGAGCCGGAGCTATCCTTCGACCTGGTCGCCTGCAGGATCTGCGGGTCCCGTTATGCTACGGAGCCGATGCTCTCCCGGATCGAGGCTGCTTTACCCTCCGATTCCCGGAGGGACCCGGAGGGGGCGGAGTGGATCCGGGCCTGTCCCCCCTGCCGGCGGAGGGCGGAGGCGGAGAGGGCGGCAGAGGAGACGGTGGCGGCGAGGCGGAGGAGAAGGGGGTGAAGGGGCCGGCCGCCTCTTTCACAGAATTCATCCATTTGAATAAATGTCTCAAAAAGTATATAAAGGCCAGGCCGCCATCCCCTTCCGGCGAGGTCAGAGATTCAATCGGCTTCATCAGGTGAATGAGATTTGACGATAGCGGTAGTCGATTATGGGGTGGGAAACCTCTTTTCCATCTACAACGCCCTAGACCGGATCGGGGCGGGGCCGACCCTCGCGAGGGAGCCCGAGGAGATAGAGTCCTTCGATGGGATCGTCGTCCCCGGTGTCGGCTCCTTTGGCAGGTGCATGAGGAGGCTCTCCCGGTTTGAGCCAGCCCTCCAAAGAGCCATGCAGGAGGGAACGCCCATACTGGGGATATGCGTCGGGATGCAGGTCCTCTTCGAGGGGAGCGAGGAGAGCCCCGAGGAGGGGCTCGGATGGATCGATGGCAGGGTAGTCCGCCTCCCGGACTCGGTCCTGGTGCCCCAGATGGGATGGAACACCCTCTCGATAAGAAGGGAGGTGGAGATCCTGGAGGGGATATCTGATGACGACTTCTTCTACTTCGTCCACTCTTACCACTGCGTTCCGGTTGACCCTTCCGTCATCGCCGCCACCACCGAATACGGTCAGGAGGTCGCCGCGGCGGTCTCGCGGGAGAACCTCTTCGCCGTCCAGTTCCACCCGGAGAAGTCGGGAGAGAAGGGGCTTTCTATCCTTGAGAACTTCGTGAGGCTTTCGAGATGTTAGCGAGGAGGATAATACCCTGCCTCGACTGCGACCTCGCCGTCCCCCAGGGACGGGTCGTGAAGGGCGTCGAGTTCAAGAAGATCAGGTACGCCGGCGTCCCCTGGGAGCTGGCATCCCGGTACTACCGGGAGGGGGCGGACGAGATAGTATTCCTCGACATCACCGCCTCCTCCGACCGGCGTGAGACGATGTACAACGTCATCAGGAAGACCGCAGAGAACGTCTTTGTCCCCCTCGCCGTCGGAGGGGGGATAAAGAGCCTCGAGGACGTCCGGGGGGTCTTCGTCGCCGGGGCCGACAAGGTCACCGTCAACACCACGGCCCTGAAGAGGCCCGATATCATCTCCGAGATCGCCGGGGAGTACGGAAGCCAGGCCTGCGTCGTCGCCATCGACGCTAAGAGGAGGGACGGCCCAGCCGGGGGCAGAATAACCGTCCCAACCCCGCAGGGAGAGTCCTGGTTTGAGGCCTCCTTCTACGGCGGGAGGGAGTTCTCCGGCGTCGACGCCCTCGCCTGGGCGATGGAGGCCGAGGCCCTCGGCGCCGGCGAGATCCTCCTCACCAGCATGGACCGGGACGGGACATATGACGGCTTCGACATCCCCCTGACGGACGCCGTCTCCCGGAGGGTGAGGATACCGGTAATCGCCTCGGGAGGTTGCGGAAGCCCCGAGGATATCTTCGAGGTATTCTCCAGGACCGGCGCCTCGGCGGCCCTAGCCGCCAGCATATTCCACTACAACGAGTGGGGGGTCGACGCCGTCAAGAGATACCTCGCAGAAAAGGGAGTGCACGTGAGGATCTGATCTTTAGACCACAGGCTCTTCCATCGCGAAGGATTTCTGACGATGAAGACAGAAGGGACCGCAAAGGCGTCGGGGCGGGGGCCCCAGGGGATCGATTCGGCGGCATTCTCTCTCAACCCCCCCGGAGAGACGCCGCATCTGAAGCCTCGGCATCGATCTGAGATGAGAAAAGGCCAGAGGTCTCAGCCTGATATCAATTCTTTCAGCTTCTGGATGCTCTCCATCGTCTGGGCCGACTCTTGCTGCTTCTCTTCTTCAAAATGCTTGATTATCTCGCTTATGGGGGTCAGAAGAGAGTAGACCTTCATCGGACGGCCTTTGCCGCCCCTTCTGACCTCTTTCTCGCTCACCCAGTCGTTATCCCGGAGCGCGCGCATCGCTATGCTCACCTCGGGCTGTCTGAGGTTGGAGCCCATCTCGATATCCCGCGAGGATGCTTCTTCTACATTGGCCAGGTACGTTATAAGTATGGCCACGTTCCTCTGGACCCCGAGGCTTCTTAGGGTCTCCGCGAACTCCAGATCCTTATCGTCCAGGACCTTCACTGTGCTCTCCTTCATCATCGTCACCGGGGGATTTTTTTAAATTTTGTTCTAACAAAAACTTAATCATATAAATAATTTATTTCGACCGGCTGAACATTAATTATAAATGGAGAATTTCTCGGTCGGAGGCTTCCGCCTCAGAATCGAAGTGCCTTATCAGATCGCCTCATCTCCTCCTCCGGCTCCTCCACCCCGGATCGCAGGCTATGGTGGCCGAGATCGTTGACCTGGGAGGCTGCCAGATGATCCCCTAATCCACCGACACCTCCATCTGGAGTTGGTCCAGCCGCTCTCTTTTGCCGGATCTCCATAAGAGTGACTGTCAGGGGGTATCGGAGCTTGAGAGAAGGATCCCAAAAAATAGCCGCTGGCTGGAGGGTCTGAGCAGGGCGAGACCCTGCCCTATCCTCCCGCCAATATACCAAAAGATCGCCGCGGCGGCCAGATCAGATCGGCTGAGGTCTGATCAGTACCGTCTCGGAGATCTCGCTGGTCTGTGCTTCTGATAACATTCGCTACAGTATACCGGCCTCGATCCGTCGGGCTTGAAGGGGACCTTAGTCTCCTTTCCACAATCCGCACAGGTCGCGTCGGACATCTCTCTGGGGCCTCTGTCGAAGCCGCCTCTACCACGTCCACGTCTATCGTCCATCATATTCACGTACCCTTTTTGGTCTTCGATTCCGAAGAACCGACGGAGCTGGCGAGATCCCCAAAGAGGTCATCTGCGCAAGCAAGGATGGGTCTTTGCGCCATGAAGATATACCTGTTGGTAGATCGGCTCTCCGACGGATCTAAACGTATCAGTCGCCCACCCCCCTATCCCCGTTAAAACCCCCAGGAACCGAGATCCCGTCCGAATCTTCTAAATATGCCTTTCGACCCGTTAAAACGAGAGTAATGACCGCGAAATACGCCGCCGCCCTCATCTTCGCCGCCCTCATATCAGGCTGCATCGGGGAGGTGGCCGTCGATGAGGAGGTACCGGTTCACGGGTTCAGGGTGGTGGCGGTCCACCCCCACGATCCGGAGGCCTTCACCCAGGGGCTCGATTACCGGGACGGCGTCCTCTACGAGGGGACTGGCCTTTACGGCAGGTCGAGCCTCCGCGAGACGGTCCCGCAGACGGGGGAGGTGTTGAGGTACCGGGCGTTGCCGGACCAGCTGTACGGTGAGGGGATCGTCCTCGTGGAGGACCGGATCGTCCAGCTCACCTGGAGGTCCGGGGTAGGCCTCGTCTGGGATCTAGAGGACCTCTCCGTCATAGATACCTTCGTCTACCCCACGGAGGGGTGGGGGATAACCAGCGACGGCGAGATGCTGATCATGTCCGACGGCACCTCCGCTCTCCGGTTCCTGGACCCCGAGACCTACCAGGTCGGAAGGGAGATCCAGGTCCTCGCCGCCGGCGAGCCGATACCTCTCCTCAACGAGCTGGAGTGGGTCGACGGCCTCATCTACGCCAACGTCTGGAAGACGGAGAGGATCGCCGTCATTTCGCCGGAGACGGGGGAGGTGACGGCATGGATCGACCTATCCGGGATTCTCACCGGGGAGGAGCGAGAGAGGGCAGACGTCCTCAACGGAATCGCCCACGATCCCGAGACGGGACGGCTCTTCGTCACGGGGAAGCTCTGGCCGAAGCTCTTCGAGATCGAGGTCGTAAAATCAGAGCGATCGAGGCCGAAGGCGGCATGAAGAGAAGAGGCTGCTTGATATCGGCGAGGTAATCTTAATACCGAAGAGTTCCAATTCGGGATCAGAGGTTTAAATATGCTTCGAGATCGCACTCATAAACGCGCCGTCGGCGGCTTCTTCGCCCTGGCCATATTGCTCTTTGCCGGGCTTGCCCAGGGGGCTGACTCTGCCGACGGCATAAATGCCAGCTTAAACGAGAGCTCAAACGGTAGCATAAACGAGAGCTTAAACGCCAGCGTAAATGCTGTCGAGCCCTCCCTCCTGGAGTCGAACGCCACATCTGAGGTCCAAGAGACGGAGGCTATCGGTTCGCAGAACGCCACCATCGTCGTCTCTGAGATGGAGGCCGTCGATTCGCAGAACGCCACCATAGCCGTCGCAGAGGTGGATGACGAGACCGCGGCGGCGGACGTTGCGAACGCCTCTGCACCGGAGGCCGGACCCGGGACGGCAGGATCTGAGATCGGGGAGGCGCTGCCGGCCAACCACACCGTTTGTCTCAACGGCTGCGCCTTCACCACCATCCAGGCGGCGATCGATGTGGCCGTTGACGGCGATCTCGTCGAGGTGGGGAGCGGGACCTATAGCGAGAACGTCGTCGTCGATAAACGGATCACCCTTCGAGGGGTGGACACCGGCGAGGGTCTCCCGGCGGTGAACGGCCGGTCCAACGGGACCGTCGTCGTTTTGAAGGCCGGCGGGATAGTCCTGGAGGGGCTTTACATCGTCAACGCTGGACCGTACCCCAGCGCCGGAATCGAGGTCGTCTCCAGCGATAACATCATAGAGGGATGCTCCGTCTGGAACAGCGGACACTGGGGGATCTACCTGAAGGGAGGGTCCACCAACAATACAGTATCAAACTGTGTCGCCTCCAACAACGGCAACGACGGCATCATGGTATTCAAGGCGCCGGGGAACCGTTTCAGAGAGAACACCATCGCAAACAACGGCTACCACGGCATCCAGATCCTCGAGTCCGATAACACCGTCGTCGAGAGGAACTTCATCGGTAACAACTCCAACTCGGGGGTATCCGTAGAGACCTCAGGAAACGCCGTCGTAATGGGGAACATCATCAGCTACAACAGCATCGGAATTCAGCTGAAGGGATCCGGGATCGACAGGATAGGACCGAACCGATTCATCGCAAACGGCCAGGATCTGGCGACCGCCTAGACCTCTCCCGTCCGGTCCCTTCTCCCTTTTTTGACCGATTGGAGGCCATAGCCCTTCGAAACCGATTTAACCCACGAACGCCAGATACCTGCCCAGATGCAAGATTATTCCGTCAATCAGTTCTTGCAGCTCGCAGGGACTCCGAAGATCGATATCGAGGTCTGCGACGTCACCCTGAGAGACGGCGAGCAGATGCCCGGGGTCGTCTTCAGGTCCGACGAGAAGCTGGAGATCGCCATCAGGCTGAACGAGGTGGGGGTCGAGATCATCGAGGCCGGTTTTCCCGTCGTCTCGGAGGCTGAGAAGAGGGCCGTCCAGGACATAACGAACCTCGGCCTCGACTCCAAGATCTCGGTCCTCTCGCGGTCCGTCCCAAAAGACGTGGAGGTGGCCCTCGACTGCGACGTCGACATGGTCAGCGTCTTCATAGCCACATCGGAGCTTCACCTCAAATACAAGCTCCACATGACCTGCGCCGAGGCGGTCAAGTGCGCCTTCGAGACGGTGGAGTTCGCAAAAGATCACGGCCTCATCGTCAGGTTCAGCGCCGAGGACGCCACCAGGACGGACTTCGAACTATTGAAGAAGCTCTACAGAAAGGCGGAGGAGTACAGGGCCGATTACGTCAGCATCGCCGATACCGTGGGGATCATGAACCCAAGGACTACCGGCTACCTCGTCGGCGAGATCAAAAAGGAGGTCAATATCCCCATATGCATGCACTGCCACGACGACCTGGGGATGGCCCTCGCCAACACCCTGGCGGCGGCGGAGGCGGGGGCGAAGCAGCTTCACACCACCGTCAACGGGATCGGGGAGAGGAGCGGCAACACCCCCCTGGAGGAGCTCCTCGTCGCCCTCAGGATCCATCACGAGGTCGATCGGTACGATACGACGAAGCTCACACCCCTCTCCAAGCTCGTCCAGAGCAGCTCGGGGGTGGTGATGCCGAAGAACAAGGCGGTCGTCGGCGAGAACGCCTTCGCCCACGAATCGGGGATCCACGTCGCCGCGGTCCTGGAGGAGCCCCGGACCTACGAGCTCTACTCCCCCGAGATGGTCGGCTCGGCGAGGAGGATCATCATCGGAAAGCATACCGGCGCCAAGGCGCTCAAGTACATCACAAAGAAGATGGGCTACGACCTCAAGAAGGACGAGATATGCCTCCTCGCCGAGAAGGTGAAGAGGTGCAGCGAGTTCAAGCGCCCCATCTCCTGCGACGAGCTGCGCAGGCTGATCCACGACCTGGAGATAGAGGTCGTATACCCGGGCCCCTGAGCCCGGGGCGGATACCCCCAAAGCCGCCGGCTTCGATATCGTCGGCAAGGCGAAAAACCCTCCTGAAGAGTGATGATATCTTTTTCGAGGCGATCTCTTGAGCAGCACCGGCCAGATCCTCAGGGCTGACCTGGGAAGAGGGAAGATCTCTCTGGAGAGGATCGATCCCCGGATACTGGACCGCTATATAGGAGGTCGGGGCCTGGGGGCGAAGATCCTCTCCGACGAGACCGACCCGATCTCTGATCCCCTCGCCCCGGAGATGAGGGTCGTCTTCGCCGCCGGACCGTTGTCCGGGACCAGGGCTCCCACCTCGGGGAGGTTCTCTGCCTCCTTCAAGTCGCCCCTCACCGGCCTTCTCACCGACAGCAACTGCGGCGGATTCTTCGGCCCCTGGATCAAGAGGGCAGGCTACGACGCCATCGTCGTCCAGGGCAGGGCAGAAGGCCCATCTTACCTCGCCGTCTCCGACGAGGGCTCTGATATCCTGGACGCCGGTGACCTCTGGGGGAAGCTCACGGGGGAGACAAACAGGACCCTGGAAGAGAGGCACGCAGGTAAGGTCGCCGCCATCGGCCCCGCCGGGGAGAGGGGGGCGCTCATCTCCAACGTCATCGTCAACGGGAGGCGTGCCCTGGGGAGGGGGGGTCTGGGGGCCGTCATGGGCTCAAAGAACCTCAAGGCGGTCGTCGTCTCCGGGAGGATGAAGGTGGAGGTCGAGGACCCGACCACCTTCGATATAGCGGCGAAGAGGGCGAGGTCTCTGATCAGGGCTAGGCTCAGCCGGGGCTGGAGCCTCGCCGAGGTGGGGACCTCGTCGATACTACACCTCTTGAACGTCAGCGGGATGCTTCCGGTGAAGAACTTCCAGGGGTCCCGGTGGCCCGTCGAGAGGGCTGAAGAGGTCGCAGGCGAGAGGCTCCGGCGGGACATAATCTCCGGAAGGCACGGCTGCGCCGACTGCCCCGTCGCCTGCGGCCACTGGGCGACCCTCCCCGATGGAGATGTCTATAAGTCTCCCGAGTTTGAGACGATCTGGTCCTTCGGCCCCAACCTCGACTCCTCCGACCTCCCGTCGATAGTGAGGGCCGGGGCTCTCTGCGACGAGCTGGGCATCGACTCCATCTCTGCAGGATCGACGATCGCCGCCGCCGCAGAGCTGAAGGATATGGGGAAGATGGAAGGGGTACCGGGGTGGGACGACCCACGGGAGACCCTGGAAATGATAAAGAAGATCGGGATGATGGAAGGATGCGGAAGGAAGCTCGCCGGAGGGGCGAGACGGCTCACTCTGGGGAGGGGCGGACCCGAGGCTTCCATGGACTCGAAGGGGCTGGAGCTTCCCGGCTACGACCCCCGGGGGGCGAAGGGGATGGGCCTCGCCTACGCCACCTCCAACCGGGGCGGCTGCCACATGAAGGGCTACACCGTCCTCCATGAGCTGGGGGGCAGGACCGATAGGTTATCCCCCGAGGGGAAGGCGCAGCTTGTTATGGGGATGCAGGATGAGACCGCCTTCGTCGACTCCCTCGTCCTCTGCAGGTTCGTCCAGCCGCTCCTCGGTCCCGAGATCTTTGTCGGCCTATACAACGGGGCGACGGGCTCGGATATCAGCCGGGAAGATATGATGGAGATGGGGGGGAGGATCTTCAACCTGGAGAGGCTCTACAACGAGAGGGCGGGGATCTTGGAGGGTCAGCTTCCAGGAAGGCTCCTCGTCGATATGGTCAGGGATGGCCCCTCGAAAGGAAGCGTCGTCGAGCTCGAAGAGATGCTGGCGGAGTACCGGACCCTCCGGGGCTGGACCCCCACCGGGGAGGTCCGGGAGGAGACCCTCCGCCGCTACTCCATCCTGTAAAGGCCGTTCATGCCTTCCGGAAAGGCTGATATAGCGACCATCCCGAATATGGGGCGAAGGTTCTTTTAAGGGCCGGATCTATCGCCACCCTTTAAGGTGGAGAGGTGGCGCGATAGTGAGGGCGAAAGTCTTTCTGAAGGTCTTCGGCACCCTGCTGAAGCTGCTGGGGGCTCTGATGGTCATCCCCGCCGCCGTCTCTCTCGTCTACGGCGAGACGGCGGGGGTCGCAGCCTTCGCCCTCTCCGCCCTCATCACCCTCGTCCTCGGCCAGGGGATGGAGATGGCCGGAAGAGAGGACGTCCTCACCAACAAGGAGGGGTTCGGCCTCGTCGCCTTCGGCTGGCTGGGGGCAGCCGTCGTCGGGGCCCTACCTTACTTCTTCCTGGGCCTGGGCCCCATCGACGCCCTCTTCGAGTCGATCTCCGGCTTCACCACCACGGGGGCGACGATCCTCTCGGAGGCCGGTCCCGACGGCCTATTCATAATCAACGCCACCGCCGCCGGCCAGAGCCTCGCAGCCTCTATCGCCCATATCATTGGCCAGGGGGGAGCAGCCTCGGCCGCGGACGTCGTCGCCTCAAACATATCAGGGTCCGGCGACGCGGTCCTAAACGCCACCCTCAACGCCACCTTCAACACCACCCTCATCGGGGGCGAGACGAACCTCACCACGACCCTCAACGATCCGAGCTACCGGGGCCTCCTCTTCTGGAGGTCCTTCACCCAGTGGCTCGGGGGGATGGGGATCATCGTCCTCTTCATAGCGATCCTCCCCAACCTGGGGGTGGCTGGCCGCCAGCTCTTCAAGGCCGAGGTTCCGGGGCCTGCGGAGGAGATGATCCGGCCCCGGATCAAGGGGACGGCGAAGATCCTCTGGGGGGTCTATATGGTCCTCACCGCCGCCGAGTTCCTCCTGCTGATGCTGGCGGGGATGCCGGCTTACGACGCCATATGCACCACCTTCTCCACCGTCGCGACGGGGGGGTTCTCTCCTATGGCCGAGAGCATAGCCCATTACAGCGGACCCGGCTTCAACGGCCCCCTGATCCAGACGATCGTCATCTTCTTCATGTTCATCGCCGGGGCGAACTTCGCCCTCCACTACCGGACGATGTACGTCGATAGAAGGAGCCTGATAAGAGATCCGGAGTTCAGGTTCTACATCTCAATCGTCCTCGTCGCCATCGCCGTCGTCCTCGCCTTCGGCGGGATCGACGCCTCCTTCCCCGAAGGGGAAGAAGGGGCGGAGGGGCTCGCCCTGGCGGGTCTCTACCTGCGGACCGCTGCCTTCCAGACCGTCTCCATCATCACCTCCACCGGCTTTGCCACCGCTGATTACGACCGCTGGACGGAGCCTGCAAAGCTCATGCTCTTGATGCTGATGTTCACAGGAGCCTGCGCCGGATCAACCTCGGGGGGGATAAAGCTCGTCCGGATCCTCCTGACGATTAAGTACGGCCGCCGGGAGCTCTTCAAGTCCCTCCACCCCAAGGCGGTACTGGCCGTCAAGCTGAAGGGGAGCCCCGTCAAGGATGACGTCATCCACTCGATATTGATATTCATGGCCATGTACATCCTCATCTTCGCCGCGGCGACGGTCCTCTTCGCCTCCGTCGCCACCGTCGGGACAGAAGAGAAGCCGGCAGGGGAGATGGTCTGCTTCGTCTCCGAGGGAGAAGGCGGCCGGAAGGTCGTCTGTTTCGGGTCGGACGGCTGGAGCGAGGCGGGGGAGATCCTCGGCTTCGCCCCGGGGGAGGAGGAGATAGCCGTCTTCGCAGCAACGGCGAACGGCTCCAGGAGGATAGAGGTGGACCGAAGGCCCCTGAACATGACGGAAAAGTACACGAAGACGGAGGAGGTGGCCGGCCTCTTCTCCGGCGGCTGGCGGGACGCCGAGATGATCAGCGCCGCCTCCGCGGTAGCCTCGTGCCTGGGGAACGTCGGCCCAGGCCTCAACCGCTTCGGCCCGACGAACAACTTCTCCGACCTCTCGGTCCCCGGAAAGCTGATCCTCATCATCTGCATGTGGATAGGGAGGCTGGAGATCCTGACGGTTCTGGTTCTATTGATCCCCGACTTCTGGAAGGATTGAGGCGGCCGAGGAGGGAGGGCCTGCCCGACAGGGTGGTTCTCTGACGTATGAGATGGACCGCTCAAGGAGGGGACGGATCTGTGACGTCTGGGAGGGGTGGAAGTTGAGACGGGAGATGAGGTTCGTCACCCTCGTCGATAACTCGGCGGGGCTCAGACGCGGCGTCATGGCGGAGCATGGCTTCTCTGCCTATCTGGAGTTCGGGGGCTACAGGCTTCTATTTGATGCGGGCCAGACTTTTGCCGCCACCAGGAACGCAGACCTCCTGGGGATCGACCTCTCGGGGGTTCCCATCGCCCTCAGCCACGGCCACTATGACCACACCGGTGGGCTATCAGCCCTTCTCGCGAGAACCGGTCCCGTCCCCGTCTATGCGCACCCCGAGGTCTTCGCCTCCAGGTACTCCCGAAGGGAGGGGGCGCTGAGGCAGATCGGTATCCCCTTAGATAGAGGGGATCTGGAGGAGATGGGCGCCGCCTTCGATCTATCGAGGCAAGCGCGGGAGATCTCCCCCGGGGTTTGGCTGACGGGGGAGATCCCCCGGGCCGTCGATTTCGAGGCGCCGAGCGAAGATCTCGTCGTCGTCTCGGAGGATGGCGAGATCGAAGTCGACCCCATCGCCGACGACCAGGCCCTGATCTTAGTTTTGAAGAGAGGGCTCTTCGTCATCCTGGGATGCGCCCACTCGGGGATGATCAGCACCCTCCTCCACGCTCAAAGGGTGACGGGGGTCGAGAGGATCCTGGGGGTCGCCGGGGGGACCCACCTCGGCTACGGCGGCGAAGAGAGGCTTAAAGAGACGATCGCGGCCCTCCGGTCCTTTGAGATCGAGATCCTCGCCCCGTCCCACTGCACCGGCTCTGCCGCCGCCTCGGCCCTGTCGGCGCAGTTACCGGACCGGTTCATCTACAACTGCGTCGGGACAAAGATCGTCCTATAAAGCCGGATGATCGAACCTGGCGGCGATCTACCGCGGGACGGTCCGCGCCCGGAGGAGGCCGGGGGGGTAAAAGATCGAGATGAACGGAGGTCGGGAATCGTCGGAGGCCGACGAAATATCGATCTCACCGGGGAGGTCCGAACCTCGGGCACGCCCCCCGCGCCACCACCAGGGAGACTCCCGGCCTCGCCATCTCCAGAGAGAGGAGCTCAATGATCTCGTCCCGGCCAGCGGGAAGGTCGATCGTCCGCAGCTCGGGGACTATCGCCCTCAGCGCCGGCGAGAGGTCGGGGACCCTCTGGCCTCCCGTCATCGCCGCGACGCCGTTATCGAGGAGGACGACCAGGACGTCTCTGTCGCTATTGACGGCGTCGATCAGCCCCAGCAGGCCGGAGTGGGCCATGGCATAGTCGCCGACGAGGGCGACCCCTTTCTCGCCGAAGCCGCAGGCTACGGCCACAGAGGATCCCAGGCCGTAGGCTACGTCCACAGCCCCCGGAGGGTCCCGGACCGCCCGGATGCTGCACCCGGCGTCCCCCGCCACCGGGACCGAAAGGTCAGCAACCGCCTCGTAGAGGGGCAGGTAGGGGCAGTCGTCGCAGACCGTCTTTGAGGCGAGCCTCTCATCGAACCTCTGAGGCGGGGCGGCGGGGCCGGGCTCCTCCCCCGAGGCGATCAGATCTGCCGCCCTCTCTATATCCCCCTCCTCCATCCTCCCCCAGGGGAGGTGGCCGGTCAGCTTGCCGAATATATCACCGCAGACCATGAGCCTCGCCTCGATGAAGGGGGTCGGCTCCTCCGCCACCAGGATCTTATCGTGCTCCGATACGAACTCCCGGATCGCCTCTGCGGGGAGGGGGTGAGAGAAGCCGACGACCAGGAGGGGGTGGTCGGCCTTCGATGCGAAGGAGGCGGGCCTCCCCGAGGCTATGATGCCGAGATCTCCTTCACCATCCCTCAGGAGGTTGAGGGAGGACCTCTCCGAGGCGGACCTCATCCGGGGGAGAGCTTCGCCCCGGTACCTCTGGTGGCGCCCCTTCGCCGTCAGATCCCAGACCGACCGGTCGAAGGTCGGAAGACCTCCCACCTCTCTTTTATCAGGACGGGCCGAATTCAAAGCCGGTCCGTAGTCAGGTCCACCATCCCCTCCTGCGAACTCGAAGGTCGTCCTCACCATCGCCGGCGCCCTGATCTTTTCGGATAGGGCGTAAGCCTCCTGGAGGGCGGGGTAAATAAGGCCGGGGCCGGACGGTTCCAGGACCGGGATCTCGCAGAGGGGGCCGTAGTTTCTTGTATCCATCTCCGCCTGAGACCCCTTCGGCCCCACGTCCTCCCCCACCAGGACGACGAGCCCCGCCCCTATCGAATGGGAAGGGGCGATGGAGAGAGGGTCGGAGAGGAGGTTCACCCCGAGGTGCTTCACCAGGACGACCGATCTTCTCCCGGAGGCGGAGGCTCCCAGGGCCACCTCCATCGCCACCTTCTCGTTAGTCGCCATCCGGGCCCCTCCCCCCAGGGCGGGGACGACGTCGGTGACGGGGTATCCGGGGACGTAGATCCGGAGGGCGATCTCGAGGTCCGAGAGCGCCTCTCTCAGGGCGGCGACTCCTCCGGCGGCGGCTCTCCTCTCATAACCCATCATATCGACCATCCAAATCGCCCCAGCATATCTCCCTAATAGCCTCCGGTCCTTGAGTCGATACCGCCCCTGAGGTTCAGATCCCGGGGATCACCGACTCGGCGGGCCTTGCGAAGAAGGGGATGGCTGCCAGAGCCCCGATCAGCCCCCGGCCGGTGAGGACCGCCTCCGTCCCGGTCATTTTAGCCGTCTCGACGGCCAGCTCGTAGGTTATCCGCTCGGTCCTGCAGAGGTGGGAGTACGCCATCAGGGGCGAGGGATCGAAGCCTCTGTATACGGCCATCCCCGTCTCGTCGGAGACGGTGTACCGCTCCAGAAGCTCCCGGAAGTCCGATATCATCGGATCGGCCTTCCCCGGGAGAGCGGCGAACTCCACCGCCGTCGATACGCAGTTCTGGGTCTTGGTGGGGACGGGAAATAGCTGGACGAGGGCGTGGGAGACGTACCTAGCCTCGGCGCGGTCGACCTTCGCCGCGATGTTGTGGACGAGCGACCAGGTCGCCCCTTCCGTCTTGGAGTCGGTGTCGTCGACCCCGACAACGATCCTCTCCCTCCGGGGAAGGACGATCGTCCCCCTCCCCACCTTACCCCCACCGGATTCTGAGACGGCGGACCGGAGGACGTCTCCGGCCCTCGACCTCGATACCGTCGCCCCGACGCCGCCTCCCCCGAGGCCGGCGTAGGTTATCTCCACCTCGTCGCCCGCGACCACCACCGACTCGATCCCCGCCGACCTTTTGGAGGAGGCGAGGGCGAGGTCGGCCTTCCCCGCCCGAACGCGGTAGCGGAACCACTCTGCCACAGACCTCGCCTCCACCACCAGGGGGCCCTTGGAATAGTGGTGGAGGGACCAGGCCCCGCCGCCGAAGCAGGAGGACCGCTCCAGGACCTCCACCTCCCCGCCGTCGGGGCTGGCGACGGCGTGGATCTGTCTGTAGACGACAGCATAGGGATCGTCAAGGGTCAGCAAGGTTCAGCACCTCGAAATGAAGGATCTCGTTCATCGCTCCTCTGGTTATCGCCTATATCCTATAAGATATCGGATGATGGGGCTTTGGACATGCCTTACCGGAGGCCTCCCCCCTCCGTCGGCTTCATGTACTCCCGCAGGACGACGGTGGCGTAAGAGCCTGCCGGAAGGTCGAAGTTGAGGAGGACGCAAGCCCCACCCTCGATCTCCGCAGCCGGCTCGACCCGGAGGAGGGCGGGCCTGCGGTTACCTGGGGAGCCGAGGTCGGGGTTCGCCTCGACCCGAAAGTCTGAGAGGTCCACCCCTTCCTCCTCCAGGACCGACCTCTCGATTTCCCCGGGGAGGCCCCCGGAGAAGGCGGATCTGGAGCCGAAGAGGGGGAGGGTGACAAAAGCCCTCCCCCTCTCGGCGAGCCTGTTGACGGCGGCGAGGTTCGATTTGTCGACGGCCTGGATCTTATCGACGTCGGGAAGGCCGCCCTTCGAGAAGCAGACGACGTCCCCCTCCACCGCCCGCCCCAGGGGGAGGCCGGCCCTCATCCTCCGGGAGAGGATCCTGTTGTAGAGGAGGGACTGATAGGCGTGGACGAAGAGCCTCTTGAGGTTCGTCGCCAGGACGTCGAAGGAGCGGGCAAAGTCTCTCTCCTCCAGGAGGCGGGCCATCATCGCCCTCTCGTACCGGAGGCGGAGGGGGTATTCCTTCAGGGCGGCTGCGAAGTCCTGATCGGCGAGGAGCCGTTCTCGGGCCGCTCTAGTCTCCTGCGGCTCTCCGGGGAAGGGGAGGGCGAGGTAGGTCATCGCCGCCCTCTCCGGGTCGCCCCTCACCAGGGCCTCGCCGACGAGGTGGGTGACCGGCCTCACCTCCCCGAACCTCTGGACCCCGAAGTAGTTGGGAAGGCCCCCCAGCTCTTCGATCTCTCCCGTCACCGCCGCGACGCGGCCGGCCGCCTCTTCATCGTCGAGGTCGACCTCCCTTATCCGGACGGCGAACCGGTTTCCTCGAAGATCCCCCAGGGAGACGCCCCGGTTGGACCTTCCCAGGACCCTTATCTTGACCCCGGGGAGGGCCGCCCGCTGGAGCTGCTTCTCATCGAGGGCCATGATGCTCATCCTCTGCCTGGTGACGGCCTTCTTGTCCTTGGTCCCGGCCCACCCGAACCTCTTCTGGCTTATCTGGAGCTGCCGGGAGAGGTCCCTCACCAGGTGGTGGGTCTCCCAGTCGACCTTCTCCACCTCGACGACGAGGTAGCGCCCCCCCTCGTATATCCCCTCCTCGTAGATCTCCTCGACGACGAAGTCGCTGCTTTCGGCCCGCAGCTGCCCCCCGCATCCGGGGGAGTCGGTGGCGTAAAGCTCCATCCCCAGGAGCCGGTCGGACTTCTGAGCCTCCATCATCTCATATCCCCTCCCCCCATCAGACGAGCTTCAGGTTTCCGGTGATCCTGTCGAGGAGGGCAGCAGGAGCGGGTCCGAGGCCAAGAGCGGTGACGGTCCCCGGGGGGATCTCGGTGAGGCCAGCGTCGATGACTATCGCCGATGCTACCCCCGCCCTCTCCGCCTCGTCCCTCAGCCTGAAGACGTCCTGGAGGGAGGGGGCCTTGAGGACGATCTTCCTCTGACCCTCCTCTTTCCAGTCCCTCACGATCCGTTTCTCCGCCCGCTCCATGGCAAGGATCGCACCGTGGGCGACCTGGACCGCCATCTTTCCAGAAGAGAGCTTCAGATCTTCGCGGATCACTATGCATTGCTTGAACTCCATGATGGCCGGGGTTAGAGGTCCCATAGGATAAAAGGGTAGACGCCCCTCTACGAGGGATCTCCATCCGCCTCGAATACCACCCCGCTCAGAACCGGTCAAAAGGGGGAGTATCCCCCTCTGCCGTCCATCGAGGGGGAGAGAAGAAGAAGGGATGGATGGGGTCCTGGGCCCTTCAGGCCTCTCCCGTCATCACCTTTACGCAGAGGGGGCTTTTAACGATGTTTCCGAGCTTCGCCCCGATGAGGTACTCCAGGTTCTTGTCCGCGGCGATGTCCAGGATCCTCTGGGTGACGACCCCGTCGAAGATCACCCCGGCGACGTCACCGTTCGACTCCTTCAGCTCTTTTGCGAGGTCTCTCACCGCCACCTCGCGGACGACGTTCTGGTTCCGATCGAAGAGGCGGGCGGAGAGGGTCCCGTTGAGGGCGTCGAGGTGGGGCTGGAACCAGAGGCCTGCCTCCTCCACCGCCACCGGCTCCTCTTCGACGATCTCGGGCTCCGGCTCAAACTCCAGCTCGTCCTCGGGCTCGTGGACCTGGATGGAGGGCTGAGATTCTGCGGACCTATCCGCGCCCCTGCTGATCCGGACGGGCCTCTCCCTGATGAGGCTCTTCCTCCTGGTGGTCGTCTCCCTCCGCTTCTTTGATAGCGGCTTGATCTTGTAATAGTCCAGGACCTGCTCGACAGGGATCTTCTGGCGGAGGGCCCGTACTATCTCCTTCTGGGACATATCCTCGACGCACTTCCCTTCGGGGGCCCGGGCGACGTAATCGATGTCGGCAACCTGGAGGAGCTCCTTAACTATCAGCTCACCTCCCCGGTCCCCGTCGGTGAAGGCCGTCACCACCTTCTTGCTGCAGAGGTCGGCGATGGTGGCGGGGACGTTCGTCCCGCCGACGGCGACGGCGTTCTTGATCCCGTAGCGGAGGAGGTTCAGGACGTCGGCCCTCCCCTCCACCACCAGGATGGCGTCGGAGTCGAGGACGTTGGGGCCGGCAGGAAGCCGGTCGGGTCCTATGTGGGTGATCTCCTCCACCCGGACGGACTGCTTTATCTGCTCGGTGATCCCCTGGGTGTCCAGGAGGTTCTCGTCGAACATCTCCATGATTATCTGCTTCGCCCGTTCCACCACGTACCTCCTTTTGGAGGCCCGGACGTCCTCGATGTTGGAGACTTTTATCCTGGCTATGCAGGGGCCTACCCTGTCTATCGTCTCGAGGGCCGATGCCAGGATCGCCGTCTCCACCTTGTCGAAGGACGAGGGTATCGAGACCGCCCCGCTGGATTTGCCGCCGCTGGATGTGATCTGGACGTCGATCCGGCCTATCCGGCCGGTCTTCTGGAGATCTCTGAGGTCGAGGTCGCTACCCAGGAGACCTTCGGTCTGGCCGAATATGGCGCCGACGACGTCGGGCCTCTCCACGATCCCGTCTGCAGCGATCTCAGCGTGAATTACGTATTTAGTGGTATCAACATTTTGCATCATAGACACCTCAAATTTAGACACCTCAAATTTTAAAATAGATAAATAAATACACGCGGGGCTCCAACGCCCCGCTAAAGCTGCATCTTCCCTGAACCCGGCTGGGAGCTGAATGACTCCAGCATATCATTTTTTTAGAGGATGATGGTGAAGGTGTATCTATCTAGCTATTTCATTTGATGGGCATCAACTACGTGATTTTGAGCATCATTTGACGATCAGCTTCTGTTTGTCGGATTCACATTTATCTTCAAGTTGGGTGGTGGGCCATCCGGATTCCCCGGGAGAGAGACCGTCTCTTGAGTATCCATTCTCGCATTTTAATACATCACCCAGAGCATGAAGATCTTTCTGATGATGATCCGGCCCGCAAAACCCGGCTTTGCAGGCGATCGCCGTTGCCTAGAAATAGAACAAATCTAGTTTAATAACTTTGTGGTGGAGGTTAAGACCGCTCAATCCCCTCGATCCTCTCTGTGGGAGGAAGGAGGAGGAGCTCGCCCCTGAACCTCAAAAACTCGACCTCGTCCCCGACCCCGGCCGTCAGAAGGGCGGGCCTGGATGCGGAGACGGTCCTGTAGCTCACCGGGTCCAGGAACTCCAGGACGTTCCGGTCCGCCGCCACCACCACGCCCCTCTCGGCGGAGGACCGGTTCCCCACCACCAGGACATCTTCCGCCTCTTCATTAGAGAGATACACCCTATTCCCGTCGAGGAGGGATCTGCAGGCGGTCCTCTTCCCCTCAAACCCCCTCACCTCCAGGAAGGCCCCCCTCGCCCGGATCAGGTCGCCTGCTTTGAGCCTTGGGAGCCTCACCAGGATGGACGTCCTGTGGATGTTCTTTCCGTCCTTCGCCCCCACCAGCTTGTAAGATTCGCGAGAGCTTCCTCCAAAGCGGTCGTGGATCGCCCTCGCGATAGATCTCCCCTGCTGGGTCGACCCCACCACCAGGTCGATCCCGCCTTTGACCACCTTTGTCTCCTGGATGAAGGAGAGGCGGTCCCCCCTCTCAAAGGAGGTCTCCGTCGCCCGCTCGGCGATCTTCCGGCACTCCTCCAGCGCCTCTGGGGCGGGGGCCCCCGCCGACCCCCTCACCTGGACCGTCGCCTCGTAGTACCTTCCCGCCATCCTGCTGCACCTCTCGCAGGTCGGACGGCGGACGGTGGCGGCGACGGTCCTCTCCTCTTCTGCCGGAATCTCGCCGAACTCTCCGGAGAGGGTGACGGTGACCCGATACTGGGTGGGGTTCTTCTTATTGACTGATATGGAGATCTCGGGGTCCAGGAGATCCTGGTGGACGCGTATCTCCCCGGCGACGGCGTCGGAGATGAGATCCTCGATGGGCTTATCGCCCTTTTGCCATCGACCCCGGACGAGGTGGGAGCCGCAGACGGGGCACGCCGTCACCTCGACGGCGTCGGGGGTCTGGAGGAGGACGGCCATCCCGAGACGGCACCGGTCGCATAGGCCGAGGGGGGAGGGCTCGCCGCATCGAGGACAGACGCTTTCGTGGATCACATCCGCACCATCTGGGCGGTGGGGACTCCGTCGATCCGGAGGACGTTCTTATCGTCGATGCAGCTCGTCTCCATGGCACAGGCGACCGCCCTCTCCCCCACCATGTTGGCTATGGTGGCACCGGCGAGGGCCTCCGCCACCTCCCGGGCGGTCGCCTCCTCCTCGCCGAAGAAGGCCGCCTCCACCGTCAGGCATAGCTTCCCCTCTTCGAAGGTCTTTCCCAAAAGATCGCGGTCGCAGACCGCCACCATCACCTCTCCGCGGACCTTGTGAACCTTGAGGCACATAATCTCTCTATCTTCGTTCATATCATCACATCGGCGTAATATCATCAGGGGAGCTTCAAGTAGCCGGCCCTCGGCTCGAATATCTCCCCGTTCGTCCGGAGCCTCTTTATGATCTCTTCGGCTTTATGTCTCTCCATCCCCAGCTTCGTCTCTGCCCTCTCCAGGACCGCCTCCGTGGGGGCCGGACCCTGATGTTCTGTGGTCAGCTCACGGATCAGGTCGATCATCAGCCTCGTCTTGTCCCGGGTGCTCTTGCTCATCCCCACCGCCAGGACGTCGGCGTCGAGGAGGCCGGTCTCGGGGTCGACCCCCACCTGCCGGAGGCAGGCCTCGACGATCCTGATCACTCTTTCGGCGTCCCCTCCGGTGATCTCATCGCTGAGCCGGAGGCGGGCGCTCGACTCGGAGAGCCGAAAGAGCGCTTCAAGCTGCCTCGCCGTCACGGGGACGGGCTTGTTTCCGTCCTGCCCCTGCTTTCGCAGGTTGACGTAGTAGTTCTCCAGCCTCTCCCTCGCCCCGTCGGAGAGGACGGGGAAGACGTTCTTTCGGGCGTAGGCGATGTACTTTCGCAGGACCTCCGGCTCGATGGCGGGGCGGATGACGTCCATCACCGCCTCCAGCTCTTCCTTCGAGTAGCCGCCCCTGGACGACATCTCCCCGGCGTATGTGGTCTGGCCGATGTGGCGGGCGATCTGGGTGTCTCGGGCGTCGGAGGGCTCGTCGGTGAGGACGAAGATCAGGTCGAACCGCGACATTAGGGCTGGGGAGAGGTTGATCTGCTGGGCTATCCCCTCGTACTTGTCGAAGCGGCCGAACTTGGGGTTCGCGGCGGCCAGAAGCGCGCACCGCGACTTCAACGTCGCCATCACGCCGGCCTTCGCGACGCTGATCGTCTGCTGCTCCATCGCCTCGTGGAGGGCGGACCTGTCCTCGGACCTCATCTTGTCCATCTCGTCGATGCAGGCGATCCCCTTGTCGGCCAGGACCAGCGCCCCCGCCTCGATCGACCAGCGGCCGTCGCCCAGTTCATCCTTCACGGCGGTGGCGGTGAGGCCCGCCGAGGTGGAGCTCTTCCCGGAGGTGTATATCCCCCGGGGCGAGAGCTTCGAGATGTACCGGAGGAGCTGGCTCTTGGCGATACCGGGGTCGCCGACGAGGAGGATGTGGATGTCGCCCCTGATCCTCGTCCCGTCGGGAAGGCCCTTCGATACCCCGGAGAAGAGCTGCAGAGCAAGGGCCTCCTTCACCTCTTCGTAGCCGTAGATGGAGGGGGCGATCGACTTTCTTATATTCTCATATATCTGGGGGTCGGTTGATAGCTCTCTTATCAGCCGTTCGTCCTCGGCCTTGATATCGATCTCCTCGAACTCCTGCTCCATCATCTCGATGGAGTTTCCTTCGAGGAAGAGGTCGAAGTAGGTGGACTTGCCGGTCTGGGTCGTCCTCTGGTAGGACCGCAGAGCGCCGTTGACGACGACCCGGTCGCCGGGGTAGATCATCCCCGTCAGGTCGTCCTCGAGCTGGACGTCGAGGGTCTGGGGCTGCTCGCCGCCCCGCAGCTCCTCGGGGGACTCCTGGACCCGGACGTTCTGGGCGTCGACGAACCTCGACCTGTCGAGGAGGAGCTTGAAGGGCCCCCGCCGGTCGCAGGCGTCGTTGGGGCAGTCGTAGGGCTCCTGGAACTTGGAGGTCGTCTGCTCCTTGAAGAAGACGTGGCCGCACCTCTGGCACTCGAAGGCCGCTGATATCACCTTCGGCCGCACCTCCGTCACCGTCCGCACGAGCCCCTCCAGGGCGATGAGCCGCCCTATATGATCGGACCGTAGCTCGCTCGTCTTCCTGCGGTGGGGCAGGCCGACGATCCGGAAGTGGGCTTTCTCTAAGAGGGCGTCGATGGGCAGGTCTATCTCCAGGAGGGCGGTCTCCGCCGCCTCCAGGAGCGGCCCCGGCTTCTCCAACAGCTCGTCGGCGAACTCCGGGTCGTAGCGATCGATGTCCGGGAACTTGATTGAGAGGCTTCTGCGCAAGGGGTAGGAGTCGGCGAGCTCCAGAAGCTCGTCCCAGTACCTGCTTCGGATGAACTCCTCCCACTTCGCTACGGGATCTTCGACCATGGGTAGGGGAGGGTAAGGGGGGATTGTTCTAAAGGTTGTCGATGTTACGGGATAAATTGGAGGGGGGGGTCAATGATCCTCCTCTATTCGGCTTCGATTTGCAAACCCAGCTTATATACTTCTATAACAAAATCTGAGATTGAAGGGCTTGTAGCAATCGAAAAGCCTTATTTCACTAGATTTCTAGATTGTGCCGCATAAATTCAAATATGTTACTCAAATTTTATTAATAATAATTTAATTGAATTTGTTAACACGATATTAACAGTGTAGCATATTATAAAAATGCTTTAACTATATTCTCAGTCTTTATCGCGCTGGCCTTATTTGATCTCGATACAGCCTCGAAGGATATCGATTCTCAAAAAATCGATAGCAAGAAAATTAATGAGCTTTCAAACCGTTAATGCGAAATGCCGGATTATGTTACCTTTTGGGTTATTCGGATGACCAGCGTAGTTCGCATGAGCACCCCTAGGGCGATGAGCTTTCAGATGTGATCGCTTCGCAGCTTGCTCGTATTTTATCGTCTTGACAGCCCTGCTATCTGAAAGAGGGCCTGATCCAAGATAAAGTCGATGGGTAGGTCGATATCCAGGATGGCAGTCTTGGGCACCTCGAGGAGATGCGCTGGCTTTTTGTAAAGCTCAACATGTCATAATCGAATCTATAAGCTTACGTGAATAATACTTATAAGCGTATGTTATCAGAAAAGTATTAATAGTATAAACAATGAGTTTAATCCTAGTAGGATCGTCTAAAGGCGCAAATTGGAACCAATACTTTGAGAGAATCCGTAAATGCAACGCATGATACAGTGAGATATATTTCAATGATTTAATTAAGGACTTTAGAAAGGACTTTAGAATATTCGGATAAGCATCTAGCGTGGATATATGATTAAGTGGAGGGGAGAAAATTGGAAAATGAACATATAGCCAAAGAAGCTCTGAATAGAGCAGAAAACAGAGTCAAATCTATGTTCTATGATGAAAAAAACTGGTCCCCTATAGGGGAATCTGGAATCAAATCTATGTTCTATGATGAAGAAAATTGGGTATCTCTATTACCAGATGATAAAAAAATTAGTATGTTTACTCTTCCTGGTACTCATGATAGCTGTGCACGTATAGACCCTGGTTCTTGTCAAAAATGGTCGTTAGATCGTCAGCTTAACGCTGGCATTCGTTTCATTGATATTCGCGGGCGTCACATAGAAGATGTTCTTGCAATCCATCATGGAATGGTTTATCAAAAAATGATGTTTGGAGATGTTCTAAATATCTGTTTTGAATTTTTGAAAGATCATCCCAAAGAGTTTATACTCATGTCATTGAAAGATGAATACGATGCTGTGAGAAACACAAGATCATACGAAGAGACAGTAAAAGATTATATACATAGATGTAATCCATCTAAATGGTATACTGGTACTGATATCCCAGAATTGAAAGATGTCCGTGGAAAAATCGTATTGGTTCGAAGATTCGAAGGAAGCATAGGTCTAAATTGGAAATCCAGCAGCTTATTTACTATTCAAGATGATTATGAGGTTCCCGGTAAATATTTCGATCCCAGTTGGGAGTACCCCTTTGGCCGTTATGGACCTGATATCGATTGGAAATGGACCCGTGTTAAGAATCTCTTGGATAAGGCAAACCGCGAAAAATCTGATAATAAATTCTATGTCAGTTTTGCCAGTGGCTACTGGAATGTATTAGGTTTTATACCCAACGTAGAGGATATTTCAGATGGTATCAATCCAAAAGTTCGTGATTATTTCCGGCTGTTACCTGTTTACGAAAACAGTTGGGCATGTATAGTTCCAATGGATTTTCCTGATGACGGAACCATTGATGTTGTCATTCTGCAATGTTTAAGGCGCTTTAATCTTATTAAGTATCCTTTGTGTAGAATTTATAACACACATCAAAAAGAGTATCTGTATGCTGCAGATTATAAGCCATTTGATAAAGACCGTCGAAGGGTCTTTACATGGCGCCCAGGAGATCCAGTTAAACAAGGTTATTGGCGTTTAATACCTATTGGTGGAGGTGAGTACTATATTTACAACGATTATCAAGAGGAGTATCTGTATGCTGCAGATTATAAGCCATTTGATAAAGACCGTCGAAGGGTCTTTACATGGCGTCCAGGAGGTCCAGTTAATCAAGGCAGATGGAAGTTTGAACAAGTAGGAAACGAATTTTGGATCAAAAACACGTATCAGAGTGAGTATTTGTATGCTGCAGATTATAAGCCATTTGATAAAGACCGTCGAAGGGTCTTTACATGGCGCCCAGGAGGTCCAGTTAATCAAGGTTATTGGCGTGTTGTAATAATTTCTGAAAAATGGGCAGAAGAAGATGTCGAAATGACAGA
>DAXT01000015.1 GCA_002506535.1 Methanothrix harundinacea | reverse complement strand
ATTAAAGTTTGGTTTTAGACTATATATTCTCCTTCGTATTGATGCCCATAACATTTGTTTATATATCCTGCCCGATAATAACTCGAGGAGCATCGGAGGGGATCGTCACCGGCGGCATGATCGTTTTCACCCTCTTATTCTTCAGCTCGCTATTTTTGGGACGGCTCTGGTGCGGATGGCTCTGCCCGGCAGGCGGCTTACAGGAGATCTACTTCCAGATCAATGATAAAAGGACCAACGACGGCCGGCTGAACCGGCTCAAATACATGATATTCCTTTTAATCTTCGCCCCCCTCATCCTCCAAGTCCACTCCTCCGGAGGGTTTACAGCCATCGACCCCTTTTATTACACCGATCATGGCATCTCGATCGCGAAAGAGGGAGCATACACCATATTCTATGCCCAGATCACCTTTATCACCATATTCGCCATATCCGCAGGAAGACGTGGCTTCTGTCATTACTTCTGCCCGATCGCGGTGATCATGATCATCGGCAGGAAGATCCGGAACCTCTGCCGGTGGCCGGCGCTCTGCCTCTTCGCTGATGGGGACCGGTGCACCGGCTGCGGGAGGTGCTCCAGGTGCTGCCCCATGGGTCTGGATGTGAAGGATATGATCCAGAAGGAGCGGATGGAGGACGCCGAGTGCATACTCTGCGGCGGCTGCGTCGACGCCTGTCACCAGGGGGCTATCCGCTATGCTATGACGGAACGACGCAATTCATGAGGAGAAAAATGAGACCTGGGTTATCGTTGACGATCCGGCCCTTCCAAGATCTCCGAGGAATAAAATCGATGGAACCGCCCAAGAAGGCGAGATATCGTCACCATTTACGCAAACAGCCATGGACAGTTATTCGCTATCCTCTGAGGGTTATCTTCATAAACCACGGACGAGAGGAAGTAAGGAAGAACATAGGACCATATCGCCTAGAATACCTACTTGCAGGCTCGTTTTGGAGCTTCACCCCAGATTATCAAGATCATATACTATTTCGAGGTTGAAAGAAGGTGAGCGAAGACCTGGGTTGTGGAGGCGTCCGGGGGGCGCAGGACCCCTTCACCATACTGCTGGTAGAGGACGACAAAGCCCACGCCATGCTGATCATGAGGGCCTTTGAGCGGCTGGGCTTCTCCGATAAGATAGACTGGGTCAGGGACGGAAAGGCCGCCCTCGATTATCTCCGCGAGCGTGAGGCCTGGGAGGAGGATCTCATGCCAAGACTGGTGATCCTGGACCTCCGGCTTCCGAAGCTCGACGGCCACGAGGTCCTCTCCGAGATAAAGAGGTCCGAGAGGCTGAGGATGATCCCCGTCGTCGTCCTCACCACATCCACCAGTGAGGATGACCTGCGCAAGGCATACTCCAACCACGTAAACAGCTATCTTTCAAAGCCCCTCAGATTAGAAGATCTCCGGGGGGACCGTCGAGGAGATTAAAGAATACTGGTTCGAGTGGAACCGGTACCCTAAACCCGCCTGAACCGGGTGGGCGAAGCCATATTCTCATGGAGGAGAGATGGACCCTGAAGACCCTGAGGCTGCAGCGTCATGACTCTGCGGAAAAGCACCCTTCTTGTCACCGGCGCTCTGATCCTCGTCATGATCGCGATCATCACCGGCGGGATGGTGTTGCTGATGACGAAAAGCCTCGACGAGCTCGAAGAGGAGGACGCCCGCCGAAAGGTCGATACCATCGTCTTTGCCCTCCGGGAGGAGCTCTCCGCCCTGGGAAGGATCAGCGGCGACTGGGCCCACTGGGACGAAACCCGCCAGTTCGTATCTGACTTAAACGAGGATTACGTCATGAAGAACCTGGGCGAGGCGACCCTCGACAACCTGGGTGTCAGCTTCATGCTCTTTTACAACAGCTCGGGGGAACTGGTTTACGCCACCTGGCATAATCCGGCCGTCCAGTGCCTCATCGAGGGCGACCTCTTCATCTCTCATCCCCACCCGGAAGATCATGTAGCCGGGATCATCGCCCTTGACGATGGGTTGATGATGATAAGCTCCGACACCATCCTGGACAGCCAGTGGAAAGGCCCCATCGCTGGAACCCTCGTCATAGGTCGCCACCTCGACGAGGCCAGGGTCGAGGAGCTTGGTCGTAACATCAACGCCGTCCTGAGGATAGGGCCCGTCGATCCTGATCAGGCGCCATCGAAGATGGATGGTATCGGATACCAAGACTCGCCCGTCCGGATCAGGCCGGTAGATGGCGATACCCTCCTCGCTTTCAAGACCATCGAGGATATACACGGATCTGCTTCCATCCTCCTGGAGGCCCGCCTTCCCAGGGATATCCACCAGAAGGGGGCGGAGATCATGCGATATTGGTGATTGCGATCGTTCTGACCAGCCTCGCCTTCGGGGGGGTGATCCTCATCTTCCTGGAACGGTCCGTCCTATCCCCTCTCGCCGTCATCACCAGCTCCGTCGATGATATTGAAAGCACGAAAGAGCCCGATAAAGGGAGGGTTCCTGAAGTTGGAAGGGCCGAGTTCGCTACCCTCGCAGATTCGATCAACGGGATGCTGGATAGTCTTGATAGCTACAACCAGAGGCTTTTAGAGAGCGAGGAGAGGCTAAGGGCGATCTTCGAGACCGCTCAGGACTGCATCTTCATCAAAGACCGGGAGCGCAGGTACATCCAGGTCAATCCCGGGTTGGAGAGGACATTTCAAATATCGGCCTCGAAGATCCTGGGAACGGGGGACGAGATCCTCTTCGGACCCGAGACAGCGTCCAAAATTCGCGAGGCAGACTCCCAGGTCCTCTCCGGCAGACCCTTCGCAGGCGAAGTCTGCCGGGAGACCGTTGACGGGATCTCGACCGCCTTCCACGTCATCAAAGTCCCCCTGAGAGACGACTCAGGCGACGTGGTGGGGATATGCGGAATCGCCAGGGACATCACAGACCGAAAAGATTCCGAGATCGAGCTTCTCAGAAGAGAGAGGCTCCTCTCAGCCGCCGCCGCAGCCTCCTACTCCCTCCTCGTCAATTATGATATCAATCGTGTCATCATCGATGCCCTCCAGCTCCTGGGGGAGGCGGTGGGGGCCGACAGGGCCTACATCTTCGAGAACCGGATCGAGGGCGACGAAGTTCTCATGAGCCAGCTTTACGAATGGTCAAAAGACGACGTCGAGGCTCAGATCAACAATCCTGTCCTACAGAACCTACCTTACCATCCCGACTCCTCCAGGCTTTATGAGACTATATCGCGCGGGAGGCCGTTCAAAGGTATAGTCAGGCAGTTTCCCCAATCTGAGAGGGCGATACTGGAGCCCCAGGGGATCGTCTCGATCCTGATCGTCCCCATCATTATGGAGGATCGCCTCTGGGGCTTCATCGGCTTCGACGACTGCCATTCCGAACGGATCTGGACCAATAACGAGATATCGGCACTTCAGATCGCGGCTGGGAGCATAGGGGCGGCTATCGTCCGGTCCCGGACGAGGGCGGACCTGGTGAGGGCGAAGGACGAACTAGAGGAGAGGGTCGGGGAGGTGGAGGCGAAGAACGCCGAGATGGAGCGGTTCGTCTACACCGTCTCCCACGACCTGCGGTCGCCCCTGGTCACCGTCCAGGGGTTCGTCGGCTTCCTGAAAGAGGACGTCTCTATCGGGGATCAGGAGAAGGTCGATATGGACCTGCGGATGATCGAGGAGGCGGTAATTAAGATGGACCACCTCCTCAAAGACACCCTGGAACTCTCCCGGATCGGCCGCGTCGCAAATCCCCCCGAGGAGGAGGTCTCCTTCGGAGAGATCGTCGAGGATGCCCTGGATGCTCTATCCGACAAGATAAGGGCTAAGGGGGTCGAGGTCCCCCTCCTCCCGGAGAGCTGGCCCTCCGTCCGGGTGGACAGGATGAGGATCGTGGAAGTTCTGACGAACCTCGTCGAGAACAGCATGAAGTACATGGGAGACGAGAGCGATCCGGAAATCGAGATAGGGTGGCGGAAGGAGGATGGCGAGACCGTCTTCTTCGTCCGGGACAACGGGATCGGGATCGAAAAAGATCAGCGGGAGAAGGTTTTCGACCTCTTCTACAAGCTCGACCCCGACTCGGAAGGTAGCGGCGTCGGCCTTGCCATAGTGAAGCGGATAATAGAGGTCCACGGAGGGAAGATCTGGATCGAGCCGGAGGAGGGGAAGGGGACCGCCGTCCTCTTCACCCTTCCGACCTCCTGATGCGTCTCAAATCTTGAGCGGCCTGGACCTCTCGTCGCCGAGGCGCTCCATGTCGTCTTCGGCTGCGGCCCGTCGCTGGTAGAGACGCCACTTGCGAAGGGCATCTCTGACGATCTCGGGAAGCCGCTCCAGGCTCTCAGCATCTTTTACGACGTAATCCATCGCCCCGGACTTGAAGGCCTGTACGGCTATCTTCTCTGATCCGTACCCTGTGAGGATTATCAGGGGAAAGCCGACGTCGAGGGGCCGGTCGGCGTTTCCCGAGAGGTCGATGCCGCAGCCGTCCGGGAGGAGGTAGTCAGCGATCACCAGAAACGAGCGGCCCCGGTTCTCCTTGACCCACCTCAAAGCGTCCCGGAGGTTTGCCAGGTGATGGAACTCTGCCCTCGAGCCGCTATCCTCGAAGATCCTGCGGATGAGGGCGGCATGGCCGACGTCGTCCTCGACGAGGAGGATCAATTCTGCCCCGTCCGAAGCCGGCGCCTCTCCACCAACGGAGGCGATATGCGACCTCGAGGATGATGCTGTCCTCAAAAGCTCCTCCTCGTCGAGGGGCGTAGACCTCCCGGCGTAATATTCGAAGAGCTTCGTCCCCCAGGTGACGGCGCATTCACCTGTATAGATGGCACCCGATCCGAGATCGTAGACGCCGTCAGAGAGGAAGAGCCCCAGGTAAACGAAGGATTCGGTGACCACCAGAGCGAGCCGAATCTCTTCTCTGGCGAGGCGGAGGCTGAAGCTCTCAAATTTTAAGGACTTCTTGATCTCGGGCTCCAGGACACCATCATCGGTGAGGAGGAAAGGCGTCACATCCTCGGTGACCAGGATATCTAGGCTGGACCCTCTTCGAAGGGAGGTTAAAAAAATGTCTGACCCTTTCGGGAATATCAGCACCGGCAATATGACGCGGATATTCTTCGAGGCCGCGAGCATCGATACCAGCATCTCGTGACATCGGAGAGGCTCGGTGGGGTCCGGTGATATCATATCCGACTGGAAGAGCATGCTCAGCCGTTCCAACAGCACCGGAGGTATGCTCCTTATGTCATGGTTCTGCCAGTAGCCCGGGTTCGTCTCCAGATTGTCAAAGACCCTCAGGATCTCCGAGAGGAGGCCGGTCTTGATCTTGCCGAGGTTGGTCAGCCTATAACCATCCCGATCTTTCTCGATCAGACCCAAATCCACCATATCCCTGAGGGCGTGGAGGATGGTGGTGTTTCTTCCCCCCAGATCCTCCTGGAGATCATTTATGTCTTTGGAATCATTTTTTAGAGAAAGTAACGTGTTCATCCTCAGCTCTGAGCTCGCAAAGATCCTGACCAGCTTAACCAATTCCCTGTCGTCCATCTCCACACCCCATCCGTCTATATCGCCTCGAAGATCCGTTATTCTTGATGGGCCTGTCGATGAAGATATGATCAGGGATCGACCCAACAGAAGTGACCAAACTGACTGAAGTTGTGACCGGATTGAGAGCGTCCGGGATGACCCCATCGCAGCCTGCCGAATTCCTATTTACCTATGATATAAGTAATTTGCTTCCTCTCAATTCTTGCGGTCTGATCCGAAGCCCCCAGCCCGGAGAGGCGCGGGCAATGAGAGACGCAAGGCAAGGAGAGGCGGTGGGACCTGCCTGCGAATCATCTGCAGATACCCTCTCCTTCCCGACGGCCGCTCCATCTTTCGAGATGGGAAACGTATATCAGGGAGGTTTCCCATAGCTCCGCCAGGTGTTCTGATTTGGCTCCATCCGAACTTCCCATACTCGTAACCTGCGGACTGCCCTACGCCAACGGCCCCTGTCACATCGGCCACCTCAGGACCTACGTCCCCGCCGACATCTACGTCCGGGGGCAAAAGAAGATAGGCCGCGACCCCCTCTTCGTCTGCGGCTCCGACTCCCACGGGACGCCCATCGTCGTCAACGCCGAGGAGAGGGGGACGACCCCCACAGAGCTTGTGACCCGATACCACCACCACTTCGACGACGTCTTCCGGCGGATGGGGATCGAGTTCGACTACTTCGGAAATACCGACGACCCCTCAAACCACCGCCGGACCCGGTCGATCATCGAGGCCCTGATGGAGGAGGGGCACGTCTACGAGAAGGATATCCAGCTGGCCTACTGCCCATCCTGCGACCGGTCCCTCCCCGATAGATACGTGGAGGGGACCTGCCCCTACTGCGGCTCCCCCGCGCGGGGGGACGAGTGCGACCAGGGGTGCGGCCGCCACCTGGAGCCCGGCGAGATCGCCGACCCTCTATGCAAGGTCTGCGGGTCCGAGGCCGGATACCGCACCCAGAAGCACTACTTCTTCCGGCTATCGACGTTCAGCGACTTTCTCATCGATTACCTCCAGAACCTTGGGGGGACGACGAACGCCAGAAACTACGCCCTGGAGTGGGTCAGGCAGGAGCTGAAAGACTGGTGCATCACCAGAAACCTCGACTGGGGGGTGAAGTTCCCCGGAGATGAAGAGCTGGTCGTATACGTCTGGGTGGACGCCCCCATCGGCTACATATCCTTCACCGAAGAGTGGGCCCTGCGGGCAGGAGGCGACTGGGAGGGGTACTGGAGGAGGCCGTCGCAGATCGTCCACTTCATCGGAGGCGACATCGTCTACCACCACTGCATCTTCTGGCCTGCGATGCTGAAGGGGGCGGGCTACACCCTCCCCTCCGCCGTCGTGGCGAGCGGGATGCTGAAGATCGACAACAAGACCTTCTCCAAGAGCCGGGGGTACGTCGTCTGGGTGATCGACGACTACCTGGATAAGGGGCTCCACCCCGACCTCCTGCGGTACTACCTCGCATCCTACACCTCCCATACAAAAGAGCTGAACTTCTCCTGGAAGATCTTCGCCGAGAAGGTCAACGGCGAGCTGGTGGGGGCCCTGGGAAACTTCGTCAACCGGACCGTCACCTTCACCACCAAGAACTTCGACGGGGCCGTCCCCGCAGGCGACATAGACCCGGAGGTGGCGGCGAAGATCGAGGCCTCCATCGCCGAGGTGAAGTCAGCCCTGGCAGAGTACGAGTTCAAGAAGCTCGCCGACGGTGCCATGGCCCTCGCAGACTACGGGAACGTCTACTTCCAGGCGAACGAGCCGTGGAAGCTCGCCAAGGTCGATCGGGAGAGGTGCGGCGCCGTCCTGAAGAACTGCCTCCAGATAGGAAAGGCTCTGGCGATCCTCCTCCAGCCTGTGATGCCCGAAAAGATGGAGTCGGCCTGGAGGCAGCTTGGCCTACCGGGTACGGCGGCAGAAGCCCTCTTCGACGACGCCCTCATCCCCGTAGAGGCGGGAAGGAGGCTCGCAGTTCCCGAGCACATCTTCGATAAGATGGACGATGCGATGGTAGCAGACCTCGATGATATATTCAGAGAGAGGATAGCAGGCCTCGAGGCGAAGAAGGAAAAGAAGGGGGAAGAGAAGGAGGAAGAGAAGTTGGACTCCATAAAGTTCGAAGATTTCCAGCGCCTCGACATCAGAACCGCCCTGGTAAAAGAGGCAGAGCCGATAAAGGGGTCAGAGAAGCTCCTCCGCCTCATCGTCGATATCGGGTCTGAAGATAGACAGATCGTGGCCGGGATCGCAAAGACCCACCGTCCCGAGGACCTTGTGGGGAGAAATATCGTAGTCCTGGCGAACCTCGAGCCCGCCAGGCTCTTCGGCGTCGAATCCCGGGGGATGCTCCTGGCGGGAGAACAGGACGGCTCCGCCGTATTGCTCGTCCCGGAGAGGGCTGTCCCCCCGGGTACCAGAATCCGATGAGGTTGCCGGATCGGTCGGCACCGGGTTGATCTTCCGACCGATCTCAAGTCTTCGATCCGTCGAAGGCCCAAACTGCTGGATGTCGGCTGAAGGCTCAGCAAGACGAAACGCGACATGATATGAAGAGCCACCAAAAAATTTACGTCAAATTCCAGAATTGTCGAGATGAAGATATGAGGAGGTTTTTATATTGCTAAAGGTTGAGAACCTATCCAAAGTCTACCAGATCAAAGACGGCCGGGTGGAGGCCCTGAAAGGCGTGAGCTTCACCACCAGAGATGGTGAGATCCTCGGAATCGTAGGTAAGAGCGGGAGCGGCAAGAGCACCCTCATGAAGATCCTCCGGGGCGTCGAGACCTTCGACTCCGGAAGGATCGAGATAGACGGCCTCGTTATAACCCCGGAATCGGATCCCGAGACTGTTGCCAGACAGAGGCAGGTCACCGCCATCCACCTCCAGAGGGACTTCGGCCTCTGGACCGAGTCCGCCCTGAAGAACGTGGCGAAGCGAATCCACTCCCGCAAGACCGGTTACGAGACGATCCCCACGAAGTACGACCACGAATATGAAGAGGTTATGTCGGAGGCGATGGAGTACCTGAAGGTGGTGGGGCTTGAGAAGAAGGCGAAGCAGCTCGCCACCATCCTCAGCGGCGGCGAGAAGCAGAGGCTCTTGATAGCAAGACAGCTCGCGAAGAAGCCCAAGCTCCTCCTCCTGGACGAGCCGGCGACGATGGCGTGCCCCGCCACCAAACAGGAGGTCCTCGACGCCATCAAGAACGTCAACAGAAAGCTCGGGATCACCACCATCGTAGTCTCCCACCTCCCGGAGGTCCACCGGTACCTGGCGGAGAGGCTGATCTGGCTCGACCGGGGAGAGATCCAGGATGATGGCGAGCCCGGCGAGGTCCTGGACCGGTTCCTCTCCCTCCTCGGCGAGGCAGACCCCCTCGTCCCGAGGCGGGACGCCCCCCCCGCCATCAGGATCGTGGGGCTGCGGAAGAGAAACTACCTAGTCGGGACCGGGGAGATCCTGAAGATCGAGGATCTGAACCTGGAGATAAGGGAGGGGGAGATCACCTCTTTAATAGGGGCCAGCGGCTCGGGGAAGACGACCCTCCTGAAGATAATTCAGGGGATAGCCAAACCTGACGAGGGGGCGGTCTTCTACAGGCTAGGAGACGGCTGGGTCGATATGGTGGAGTACTCCCGGGAGAGGATGGAGGTCAGGAGAAACCTGGGCATAATGTACCAGGAGTTCGCCCTGATGCCCCGGGAGACGATCCTTGAGCAGATCGGCTACAAGATGGGGGTGAAGGGGCAGGACGTCATCGATCACGCCAGGTCGGTGGCGGAGGAGCTCGGGATCAGCGACAAGCTCCTGGACGTCATCTACACCCTCACCGACATGACGGAGGAGGAGGCAAAAGGGGTCCTGGATAAGCTCGGCCTCACCACCGGGATCTTCGGCGAGCTCTTCCCGAGGTTTCCGGCGACGGAGGCGAGGAGGTACGCCGAGCCGATATTCAAGGTCCTGGACCTGGACATCTCGGTCCTGGACAAGTACCCCCACCAGCTCAGCGGCGGCGAGAAGGTGAGGGCGTCCCTGGCCCTCATCCTGGCGTCGAACCCCAATATCCTCATCCTCGACGAGCCCTTCGGCGATATCGACCCCATAACCCTCCGGGAGGTATCCAACGCCATAAAGAGGATAAACGCCGAGTTCGAAAACACAATCCTCCTCGTCAGCCACCACGTAGACTTCGTCCGGGAGATATCCCACAGGGCGGTCCTCATCGACGGCGGCGCGATACTCTCGGACAGCGACCCCGAAGAGGTCTGCGACCTCTTCATATCCAGGTGCGATGCCGCCTACCTCAAGGACGCCCCAAAGAAGACGGCGGGGAAGGCCTGAAGGTGGGTCCATGGACCGGGAGATAGGCGAGATCTACGAGCATATATCCGGCCATATCTCGCCCCAGGAGTTCGAAGCCCGGGTCGAGGAGAAGGTCTCCCTGATGGGGGAGCTCTGCGACCGGAGGACCGCGGCGATGCTCGTCGCCCGAGAGTTTGGCGAGATGGAGCTTAAGGTAGACCGGATCAGGCCCGAGACCGGGAAGGTCACCTTCCTAGGCAAAATAGCATCCATCTCGGAGGTCCATGAGTTTCCCAGGAGCGACGGGTCCGTCGGAAGGGTCGCGAACCTGTCCATAGGCGACGAGACGGGGACGGTCAGGATCGTCCTCTGGGACGACCTCGTGGAGCCTGTGACGAAAGGAGAGATAGCCGTCGGCCAGACCTTCAGGGTGAGGGGTTTCACCCGGGAGGGGTACTTCGGGACGGAGGTGACGATGGACCGGGGGGGCCTCGAAGAGGTGGAGGCCGATATCCAGATGAGGGTTGAGGCTTACAAGATCTCCGAGATCCGGGCCGACATGGGGGAGATCACCGTCCTGGGGAAGGTCGTCGACCCCGGCGAGGTCCGGGAGTTCGCCCGGCGGGACGGGACGGTAGGGCTCGTCCGGTCCGTCACCCTCGGCGACGAGACCGGCAAGATCAGGCTCACCCTCTGGAACGAGATGGCCAATATGGAGATCGAAGCGGGCGAGACCCTGGAGGTCGCGAACGTCCTCTCCCGGGAGAGGTACGGCATAGTGGAGATCCAGGCCGGGGGGTACTCGACGGTGAGAAAGAGCGAGGTCACCGTCGACTACCAGGAGAAGATCACCCCCGTATCCGAGGTCCAGCCAGGATCGACCTGCAGCATATCCGGGTTCGTCTCCGGCCTGGGGGAGGTCCGGGAATTCGGCCGGGACGACGGGACCGTCGGCAGAGTCGCCAACATATACGTCTCCGACGATACGGGACGGGTGAGGGTGGCCCTCTGGAACGATCACGTCAATCTGATAGAGAAGATCGACCTCGGCTCCCGGATAGATATCCGCGACTGCCTCGCAAAATCCGGGTGGAACGGCGAGGCGGAGCTCTCCTGCGGGTGGAGGAGCAGGGTTACTTTCGCCCCGCCCGAGTAAAGGGGTTAAGGCTGAGATGGCGTAATAGATCCGTTCGGGATTGGTGAATTATGGCTGAGATATTACTGGAAGATCTCTCCGGGGTGGGTCCCGCCACGGCGGAGAAGCTTAGGGAGGCGGGGTTTGCCAGCGTCGAGGCCCTGGCGGTCGCCTCGCCGGCGCAGCTTGCGGCCTGCGCCGACGTAGGGGAGTCGACGGCGGCGAAGATCATCGCCTCCGCCCGGGAGGCCGCAGACATCGGCGGCTTTGAGACCGGCGATCAGGTGATGGAGAAGAGAAAGCTCGTCGGGAAGGTGACGACGGGCAGCGAGACCTTCAACGCCCTGATGGGCGGGGGGTTTGAGACCCAGTCGATCGTGGAGGTATACGGCGAGTTCGGGTCGGGGAAGACCCAGGTGGCCCACCAGGTGGCGGTGAACGTCCAATTGTCAGGAGAATTGGGTGGCCTCGACGGCTCCGTCATAATAATCGATACCGAGAACACCTTCAGGCCCGAGAGGATCGTCCAGATGGTGGAGGGACTCCCCCCATCTCCTGATACGGATAAACCATGGAACCCCGAGGAGTTCCTGAAGAACATCCACGTCGCTAGAGCCTACAACTCCAACCACCAGATCCTCCTCGCCGAGTCCGCCCTCGACCTCGCTGAGAAGCTGAAAAAGTCAGGAAGGCCGGTGAGGCTCCTCATCGTCGACTCCCTCACCGCCCACTTCAGGGCGGAGTACGTCGGCCGGGGCACCCTCGCCGACCGGCAGCAGAAGCTCAACAAGCACCTACACACCCTGATGCGCTTTGCGGACCTGAACAACGCCGTGGTCCTGGTGACAAACCAGGTGATGGCCAAGCCCGACGCCTTCTTCGGCGACCCCACAAAGCCGGTGGGAGGCCACATCGTCGGCCACACCGCCACCTTCAGGATATACCTGCGCAAGTCCAAGGGCGAGAAGAGGATCGCAAGGCTCATCGACTCGCCCAACCTCCCCGACGGCGAGGCGGTCTTCACGGTGACGACGCCGGGGTTGATGGATTGATCAGGGCCGTCGCCATTGACATTGACGGTACGATCACCGACGATCAAAGGCATCTATCCCCGGAGGCGGTGGAGGCGGTGGGAAGGCTCAACGCCCTCGCAGAGGTGATCCTTGTGACAGGAAACGTCCACTGCTTCAGCCGGGCTGCGGCGGTCCTCCTGGGGACCTCCAAGACCTTCATCGCCGAGAACGGCGGCGTCGTATCCTGGGGGGAGGGGGAGATGGAGCTCTTATCCGACCCTGCCATCTGCCAGGAGGCGTACCGCCGCCTCAAGGAGGTCTACCCCTTAAAGAAGAAGGACTCCCGGTACAGGATCACCGATCTCGTCGTCGAGGCGAACTTCGACCTCGAGGAGGCGGGATCCCTCCTGGAGAGCTGGGGCATCCCCGCCGACCTCATAGACAGCGGATTTGCCGTCCATATAAAAGATCGGAAGATAGACAAGGGGCGGGCCCTGGCGAAGGTGATGGACCGGCTCGGCCTCTCCCGGGAGGAGGTGGCTGCCGTCGGCGACAGCAAGAGCGACCTTCCCATGTTCAGGGTCGCGGGGTTTAGAGCCTCCGTCGCAAACGCCGTCCCGGAGCTGAAGGATGAGTCCGACTACGTATCGGACCAGGATTTCGGTCCGGGGTTCTACGATATCGTCGATTATATGGCGAGAGAAGATATGATATGACTATGATCATGATATG
>DAXT01000001.1 GCA_002506535.1 Methanothrix harundinacea | reverse complement strand
GAGACCCAGGAGGAGATCGAGGGCTACGTCGCAGAGGCGAAGGAGAAGCTCGCTGAGATCAAGGAGGATCTCGAAAAATCGGGCCTCAAAGTGAGAACTCACTTAGACGTCGGCAACCCCCGGGAGCAGATAACGTCCCTGGCCGCGACGGAGGATGTATCTCTGATCGTTATAAGTTCCCAGGGCAAGGGCTGGATAAAGCAGATGATGGTGGGAAGCACCACCTTTGATGTCGTGAGGGCCGCAGAGAGGCCGGTACTGATCGTGAGATCTAAGAAAGCCGCTTAGATCTCACCTTTTTTGGTCCAATCTATTATATTATTTGGTAATTACAATTAAATTCGGCGGAGTAAGGCGCAAATCTTAACTATTAAGAATGATAAAATAAGCTTCAATTAGGTAGGTGGTAAGAGATGCACAGCAAAGAGAAATCGGTATCCAACAAGAAATTCCTGCAGACTAGAATCTCCAAATGCTTCCTATTTGTACTTTTAAGTGGGATAGTATTTCGTACAAATTGGCTTGAAGGCTACTCAACGCGTCCCAGGTGGCTCCCATCGGCTGTGCCAAATAAAACGGTCGTTCATATGAAGAGAGACCTTCGAATATGGGGCACAGTGATCGTGGCCATAGGCATCTCTGGCATAATGCTCTCCGGATTTATGGACCCCGTCTGGGGCATAGTTCTGGTGATCTTCGGGGCATCAGCGCTGGGCATTCAAGAGCGGAGCATGTTCGTACCCCTTGGAATGGCCTTGATCTTTGCAGGTTTAATAAACGTAACCGTTGGTGGGTATGGGATCGAATCGATATTCGGACTCCTGCTGATCGTCTTGGGTGCTCAGGAGATCAGAACTATCAGGACTTATGGCTCAAAGGCAGCTTGACGAAGAGATCTGAATCCCAAGTGAGAAGCAGTTTTGGACCGTCGATCCATCTGGCCTCCTAATTAAGGGGTTGAATTCAACCCCTCAATTTTTTCCCACCAGGATATTCTGCGACAATTATTCTGCGATAATTTGTGGTTGGGTGCCGATTCCAGATGGTCTGCATATCGGGGTATATCCCAAATAACTCCAACAGCGGCCATTGCTGGAGCCGGCACCGGGATTGCGGCTTCTAGCGAGAGATTAAGGCTCTACCCTCCCCTCGCTTTTATCAGCAGGAGGTCTTTGCTTCCATCACCATGAGCCTCCATCGCCCCCGTGATTATGTAGCTCCCGTCGGTCGTTTCGTCGACTGCGTTGGCCCAGCCATTGCCTCTTCCGCCGAAGGTCCTCTCCCACTCCTTATCTCCGTTCGAGTCTGTCTTAATCAGCCAGACATGGCTTTTGTCCGCCGTATTTATAAGCCAGGAGTGCAACGCGCCCTCATCGTGTTCAGTTGTATATCCTGCGATGATATAGCCGTCATCCCTCGTCTCCTTGACAGCTATCCCCTCATCAAAACCAGGACCGCCAAAAGTCTTGTCCCATTCTTTGGTCCCGTTTGAGTCCGTCTTGATCAGCCAGACGTCTTTGCTTCCGTTCCCGAAAGATTCTGTGCTGCCTGTGACGATGTAGCCGAGATCCTTCGCCTCGCGGACGGAAAAGCCAACGTCTTCGCGGGGTCCGCCGAAGGTTCTCTCCCAGAGCCCGCGACCTCTCGGATCCGTTTTTACTAGCCAGATATCGCTACCGCCTGCACCGCTGGAGGTTGTATATCCTGTGACGATGTAGCCCCCGTCATCTGTCTCCTGGACGGATGAGCCTTCATCAAAGCCGGATCCCCCGAAGGTTCTGTCCCAGACTATATTTCCCTCCGAATCGGTCTTGATGAGCCACAAGTTCGTATTTCGGGGGGTCTTTACCAGAAATGCGTTATTAAAACCGGCGCCATAAGATTCTGTGCCGCCTGCAATGATGTAGCCCCCATCGGCGGTTTGCTGGATCGCATTGGGCCAGTCATTACCCCGTCCACCAAAAGTCTTATCCCATTCTGGGTTTCCTTCGGAATCGGTCTTGATCAGCCAGATATCATAATCTCCGATCATATGCGGTTTTGTAGCACCCGCGATGATGTAGCCACCGTCTTTCGTTTGCTGCACCATAAAACCAATATCTTTGCCCATCCCGCCAAATGTCCTCTCCCAAAGGGGATTGCCTTCCGAATCCGTCTTGATCAGCCAGATCTCGCCTATTCGGGAAGCCTTTATCATCCAGGAATAAGCGATGTTCTTCTTGTGAGATGTCGTGCTGCCCGTTACGATATACCCACCATCCTTCGTCTCTTGGACTGATGTTCCCACATCTTCACCAGCTCCCCCGAAGGTTCTCACCCAGCCATCCTCCGGAGCGATGGTCTCACTACTTGCCAACACCGCAGAGATTATCAGCAAATAGGTTACGCCTGCAGCCAGCCCCCTCTTAATGATAGCCACAATTAGCACCACCTGGATATCAGTTCTTCATTATCAATAATGATCATTATTAATAGTGATAGTATAAGTGTTTTTTGCCCATTCAACGTGCGTCAAGGAATTGATATTCAATATATTATAAAAAATTATTCTTATCTCATGCTATGCATGAGTATGTTAAGCTCTGAGATCAGCGATCCTCTCTCAAACCAACTACCTACGATTTTTCTCTTGATATCTCTGGAATAGAGGTGAAAAATCGCTTTCTTGATCGGATACATCTTTCAATCAGCCTTAACAGGTTAACAAATAAATTGCTATTCAATGTGGCTAAGATATTAGTCCATGAATATTATTAATTTTCACCAAATAATACAGCTTTGGCATTAATAAAATCCATATATCCCTACTTATACTGATATCATCAGGATTTGTTGGAAATATTCAGCAGACTATTATTGCAGAAATTTTCTGCCGACTTATGCCCATTCAAAGCGATTTTACAGATCAAAATGTCCACAACTATCATGATTAATAATTATAATTGTTAATCGTGATCTCCATTTTATAATCTGGTGGGTATTTCCTAACCAAAAAGGTTTAATATGTGATTTTACACCTATAATCGTGATGGATCATAAATTTAGTGCCTGATTTGTTGTGGTCCGTCGTAAGGGGGACTGCAATGGTCTTTGAGACGCTGAAAATGGTGAAAGGGGCGGAGAGGGAGTCTCTATCCAAGCTCGAACGCGCCAATAAGGACGCTGAAGAACTGGTGATCAAGGCCAATAAAGCGGCAGAGGAGCTGGTCAACAAGGTGATTGAAGAAGCTGATGCGGAGGTTGAGGCTTTTATTGAAGATAGAATTTCACAGGCTAAGAGATCCGCCAACGAGATTATCACGGAAGGCGAGCGCGAGGCACGGCAGCTTGCAGAGAGGGCTCAGTCGAAGATCTCTGACGCGGGAGCATTTGTAGCGTCACAAGTCATCGGGTGATCAGATGTTTCGACCAGTCCAGATGAGACGGTTGCACATCGTTGCATTGAGCAAATACAAGTATCCGCTTATCAAACGACTACATGAGCTCGGCGTCGTTCAGATGACCGATGTAACTCGGACGATGGAATCACCCGAATGGGCGCAGCTTCTAGAGAAACACCCATCAGATCCGACTATAAGGCAGATTACAGCCCAGGTGATGTCTTTCAACAAGATACTCGACTTTTTCGCAGCGGTTTCTCCCATCCCCGAGGACAACTTCTTTAAGATGCTCTTCAGCCCATCCCCGCCCAAGAAATTGGAGGCTGAAAAGGTCCACGGAACGAAACTGTTGGAGAGGTCACAGAGACTTCTAGAAGAGGTCAATGCTGCTGTAAAGGAGCCAGAAGGGCGTCTGAACCGATTAACCTCGGAGCTCAGTGAAATCTCCGCCAAGGTGGAATCTCTTGAGAAGATACGAGATTTCAGGGTAGATCTGGCCGACGTCGTCAAAACGGATCATCTCACCGTTCTGATGGGCATCGCCCCTAAAGAGCGCTCCAGCGATATATCCAGCAAGCTCAGCGAGATAACCAATGGGATCTGTTACATCGGATCTCAAGATATCTCGCAGATCGAATCTGTTGTATTGGTGGTCGCCCTCTCAGAGGCCGCGAAGGACGTCTCAGATTCCCTGAGAAGGATCGGTTTTGAGAGGATGGATGTTAGCGGTCTATCTGGAACCCCGGCGGAAGCGCTCTCGGCGCTTGGTGAAAGAAAGGCATCTCTCGGTTCTGAAGAGGAATTTCTCAGGTCCGAGATAATAAAACTGGCGGAGCGTTGGAGGGACAAACTGCTGGTACTCCGGGAGCTTCTTCTGATCGAGCGAGATAGGCTTGAAGTGCAGACCAACTTCATGAGGACCGATGAGACCTTCATCTTGGAGGGCTGGATACCCGCAAAATCCATCGGTTCCGTTAAAGAAGAGGTCTTGGAGGTCACCAAGGGATACTCGGTCGTCAAGGAGTCCAATCCGGATTCTTCTCCTGATGATGTTCCGGTGTACCTTCAGAATCCGCCATTCATCAGACACTTCCAGGTTCTGACGGAGCTCTATGGCCGTCCAAAGTACAACGAGATCGATCCGACTTTCATGTTAGCGCCAGTCTTCATGCTCTTCTTCGGGATTATGCTGACCGATGCCGTATACGGCGTGATGATGACGGCGCTGGGATTGATGTTACTCCGGGGTGGTGGTAGGTACAGCTCCTCGGTCAAGGATTTCGGCGTCATCTTCACGGCGATCGGGTGTGCTACGATAGGGTTCGGGGTCCTGACGGGGGGGTATTTTGGCGACTTTGCGTTAAAGTATCTCGGAATATCTACTCTGAGGCCTATTATATTCGATCCGATGGTAGACGTGCAGCTCTTCTTGATTCTTGTTCTGGTGATCGGGCTGATTCATCTGAACCTCGGACTCCTCATCGGGTTTACGGAGAACGTCAAGCGCAAGCAGTACAAAGATGCCGTTGGAGACCAGTTCTGGCTCTTCCTTCTGCAGGGTGGCATAGCGCTGCTCATGATGGATATGAAGTCGATAGGCGCGGTCTTCTTCCTGATCGGCGTCATATTGGTCGCCATAATCCACGGGCCGCTCTTCTTCTTTGACATTACAGGCTACCTCGGAGATGTGCTATCATACGCCAGGCTTCTGGCTTTAGGTCTGGCCACCAGCGGGATAGCGATGACCGTAAACATCCTCTCATCCATGGTGGATAACGTTCCTATCATCGGAATCGTGCTGGGGGCGATGGTCTTTGTCATCGGGCACATCTTCAATTGGGGTATGAACGGTCTGGGCGGCTTTGTCCACGGTATAAGGTTGCACTATGTAGAGTTCTTTAACAAATTCTACGAGGGCGGAGGATCTGAGTACAGGCCTTACAGGATAAGACGGGAGCTTACCAAAGAGTAGCTTTCTGAATAATGGTTGAAATATGGTGTAGTAGCTATATTACTGTATACGTCAGTTGTCAGGGAGGATAAAAGCATGGATATAAGCACAGGAGTTGCACTTGCCGCAGTCGGTGCAGGCATATCAATGGGCGCGGCCGCAATTGGTTCTGGCATTGGGGTAGGTATCGCCGGAGCCGCGGGCGCTGGTGCGATAGCGGAAGATCCGGGCAAGTTCGGAACAGCCCTCGTTTTTCAGGCACTTCCCCAGACTCAAGGGATCTATGGTTTTCTTGGGGCTGTCCTGATAATGATCGGTACGGGCATCCTTGGCGGTTTTGCGGCGTTCGAGTCGGCGGCCACAGCGCTGGCTGGCGTGATGGATACCACTCCGGAGAATGCGGCGCTGATCATGGGCCTTGCCGCTGTCGGCGGTGGCCTGTCCGTAGGGCTTGCCGGGCTTTCAGCTATCGGTCAGGGGATAACAGCAGCCGGCAGCATAGGGGCGGTCTCGAAGGAACCGGGAGCCTTTGGCAAGTGCATGGTCCTCACCGTCATGTCCGAGACGTTTGCGGTCTTCGGCCTGTTGATAACGATCCTGATCCTGGTCGGTCTGAATCTCCTTGGTGCGTAACTCTCGGGTGATGTATCATGGGTTCTGAAGGGGCCGATAAGATCGTTCATGAGATTGTCAGGATCACAGACGCCCAGGTTGAATTGATCCTTCAGGAAGCCCGGAAAGATGCGGATGATATCCGAGGAGAGTCCGAGAAGAAGGCACAAGCGAAGAAATTGGCGATACTGGGAAAGGGGCAACAACAGGCAGAGAGGGAACATCAGAGGATCCTGGCAGACGCGAAGATGCAGGTCAAGCGAGAGATATTCGATGTGAAGGAGGATCTCATTAAGAAGGCCTTCGTGGACGCGGAGGCACGGCTAAAGAGATTGGCAGATACTTCAGAATATGGCGACGTTCTGAGAAGACTGATCGTGGAGTCGGGGGTTGTGGTGGGGGGCGGACCTCTCGAAGTGCTGGTGAGGGAAAGGGATCGAGCCCTCCTCTCCGAGAAGGCCCTGGCCGATCTTGGCAAGGAGATCTCAAAGGCGACCGGTAAGGACACCGCCCTTGAACTATCTGAGGAGGTCATAACCACCATCGGTGGAGCAGTCGTTCGCAGCAAAGGTGGCAAAATTGAGGCCGATAACACCATCGAGTCCAGGATCAGCAGAATAGGGGGCGAGTTGAGGTTCAAGGTAGCTGAGATACTCTTCGGGGGAGCATCGTGACGCTGGAAGAGTTGGCCGCAAGCCTCGGCTTTCCTTCATTTGTGCCCCTATTCGCCGTAGCGCTGGCTTTGGCCCTGGTTGTCGGGCTCATCATCCTTGTGCCGATCCTCCTTCGGGTGATCGAGATAGCAAACTACGCCTACTCGAATTCTCGAATCCAGGTGATGTCGAGCAGAATCATCCCTGAGGAGAAGCTCAAGGAGATGATCGAGGCCTCTTCTCTGGCAGAGGTCGTGGCGGCTTTAGAGCCGACGGATTACTCTCCGTACCTGCATGAGATGATGGAGGAGCGTTCAGAGGCCATCGAGAGGGCGCTGAACAGACATACCGCCGATTCGTACAGAGAGGTGGCCACCATGGTGCCTATGAACTTGAAGTCGGTATTGGCCGTCCTTCTCAGAAAGTGGGACGTCTACAATATCAAGCTGATCCTCCGAGGGGTCTATGCCGAAAGGTCTCCCGACGAGATCCGGGCTGATCTCGTCCCGGTGGGCGAGTTGGCCCCTTCAAAGATCGGCGAACTGGCCGAGGCCAGAAGTCTGGAAGAGTTGGTCTCCAACCTCGATGGCACCCCTTATTCTCGCCTGGCCGAATCTCTGCAGCTCTTTGATCAGACCAGGAACCTCACAGTTCTCGAAGCAAGACTCGATAACATCCTTTATGAAGATGCATGGAAGGATATGACGAGCAAGCCCCTCGATGAGAACCTTCTCGCTCTGAAGAATTATCTGGCCACCAACATTGACGTTGTGAACCTGAAGCTCTTGTTCAGGGCGAAGAAGGACGGATTGACAGCGGGAAGCATAGAGAGCTATCTGGTGAAGGGGGGAGGTCTCCAGGAGAGCTTGATCAAGAGCATCCTCGAAGTGGATACGGTCGACAACGTCGTGGCAGCGCTGGAAGGGACCAAGTACTACCAGCCTGTGCTGGGAGCAGTTCCAGAATACGAATCTACGGGATCAGTCCTGCCGATAGAACTCGCTCTGGACGGTTACCTGGTGAGGGTTGGCAAGAACATCTCAATCACACAGCCTTTCGGAATCGGTCCCGCCATCGGCTATCTCTCCATGAAGGAGATGGAGATACGTAACGTCAGAACTCTTGCCAGAGGAATAGAGGCGGGCCTCTCTCCTGACGAAATACGCAATCTCATCATGAAGGTGGGTACTTGAGTTCGATGAAGATAGCCGTTATCGGCGACTCGGATACTGTGAGCGGCTTTCGGCTTGGAGGAGTGACCAGGTCGTATGTGGTCAGAGTTGAGGAGCCGATCGACGCCGTTCTCGCGGAGCTGATCGCCGATGAAACGGTTGGGGTCATAGCTATAACAGAGCGGGTGGCGGATGCAAACCGTTCGGCCTTAGATGAAATGACCAAGGGCAAGAAGGCTGTCACTCCGATTCTGGTGGAGATTTCGGACAAAAATGGCCCTATCATCCGTGAGGTCGATCCACTGAAGGCTCTGATCAAGAGCGCCATAGGAGTTGAGATTTAAGGAGGGATATTGTTTGAGCATTACAGGACGCATTTATAAAATTTCTGGACCTCTCGTTGTCGCCGAAGACGTTAAAGGCTGCGTCATGTACGAAGTGGTCAAGGTTGGGGATATCGGGCTGATGGGCGAGACCATTCGGCTTGATGGCGATCGCGCCTACATCCAGGTCTATGAGGCCACCGAGGGGTTGAAACCAGGCGAACCGGTGGAGACGACGGGTTCGCCGCTGACGGCGGACCTTGGCCCGGGGATCCTGAAGAACTTCTACGATGGGATCCAGAGGCCTCTTGAGGGGCTGAGAGCGGCGGCCGGGGATTACATCACCCGTGGGCTGACCGTACCCCCCCTTAATCCCGAAACGGTCTGGGATTACAAACCTGTTGCCGCTGAAGGCTCTTCGGTTGAGACGGGAGACGTCCTCGGCACGGTGCCGGAGACCAAAGTCATCACCCACAGAGTCCTCGTCCCCCCCGGGGTGAGGGGAAAGCTGACAAAAGTACGAGAAGGAAAGCTCCACGTCACCGACACCGTCGCCACCCTGACAAAAGAGGACGGAAAAGAGGCGAACCTCACCATGTCGCACCGGTGGCCCGTAAGGGTGCCGAGACCTTATAAAAAGAAGCTGGATCCCTTCGTGCCCCTGCTCACAGGCCAGCGGATTTATGACACCTTCTTTCCGCTGGCAAAGGGAGGATCAGCGGCCATTCCTGGCGGGTTTGGCACCGGCAAGACGGTATCCCAGCATCAGCTCGCCAAATGGGCCGATTCTCAGGTGGTCGTCTACGTAGGATGTGGTGAGCGTGGAAACGAGATGACCGAGGTTCTGGACACATTCCCGCTTCTTGACGATCCCACCACCGGCGAAAAGCTGATGGAGCGGTCAACTCTCATCGCTAACACCTCCAACATGCCCGTCGCCGCCAGAGAGGCGTCGGTCTACACTGGGGTGACCCTAGCCGAGTTCTATCGAGATATGGGTTACGACGTGGCGGTGATGGCGGACTCGACGTCGCGCTGGGCAGAGGCGATGAGGGAGGTTTCGGGAAGGCTCGAGGAGATGCCCGGAGAAGAGGGATACCCCGCATATCTCGCATCCAGAGTGGCCGATTACTACGAGAGGAGCGGACGTGTGATAACCCTCGGGTCCGGAGAGGAGAGGTTGGGTTCGGTCTCCCTGGTGGGGGCGGTCTCTCCGCCGGGGGGAGATCTTTCAGAGCCGGTCTCCCAGAACACCCTCCGCGTCGTCAGCGTCTTCTGGGCCCTCGACTCGACCCTGGCAGACAGGCGACACTTCCCGGCCATCAACTGGCTTAGAAGCTACTCTCTTTACTTAGATGTCCTCGGAGATTGGTATAAAAAGAACGTCTCAGAAGACTTCTACGAAGTCCGGACTGATATGATGGTCCTCCTCCAGAAGGAGGCCGAGCTCCAGGAGATCGTCCAGCTTGTAGGCGCAGACGCGTTGCCGGAGAGGGAGCGTCTGGTTCTGGAAGTCTCCAGGATGGTGAGGGAGGATTACCTCCAGCAGAACGCCTACCACGAGATAGACTCCTACTGCTCCAAGGAGAAGCAGTTGATGATGGCGAGGACGATCCTGGCCTTTTACGACAGGGCGCTCAAGGCGATGGATGCGGGAGCGTCTATCGCGAAGATCGAGACCGTCCAGGTGAAAGATGAGATAGCCAGGATGAAGTACGTGCACAATACGGAGTTTCCAGGGCGGTACGAATCGATGCTCAGGGCTATAGAGAGCCAGTTCTCTGCACTGGAGGGGTAGATCAGATGGCAAAAACCACAACTCGTGAATATACGACCGTAAGAAAGGTGGCAGGTCCCCTCATGGTGGTAGAAGGCGTTGAGGGCGTGGCCTATGGTGAGATCGTGGACGTGGTCTTGCCCGACGGCAGTACCAAGCGAGGTCAGGTGCTGGAATCTCGAAAGGGTGTCGCTGTGGTTCAGGTCTTCGAGGGAACCAGCGGGATCGATACGCTATCGACAAAGGTGAGGTTCACCGGCGACATCATGAGGATGCCGGTCTCGCTGGATATGATGGGCAGAATCTTCGACGGCCTCGGCAGGCCGATAGACGGCGGCCCCGAGATCATCGCCGAGGAGTATCTCGACATAGCAGGCGCTTCCATCAACCCCACAGCCAGGGCGTTTCCTAACGAGTTCATCCAGACGGGGATCTCGACGATCGATGGAAACAACACGCTGGTACGCGGCCAAAAGCTTCCCATCATGTCCGGCGCGGGATTGCCGCACAACGATCTTGCGGCACAGATAGCGCGACAGGCCAAGGTTCGCGGCACTGAGGAGCCCTTTTCGGTGGTCTTTGCGGCCATGGGAATCACCCACGAAGAGGCGAGCTTCTTCATGAGGGATTTCGAGAGGACGGGGGCCCTGGAGAGGATAGTGGCCTTCATCAACCTCGCAGATGACCCCGCCATCGAGAGGATCATCACCCCCAGGATGGCTCTCACTGCGGCTGAATACCTCGCCTATACCTGCGATATGCATATCCTGGTAGTGCTGACGGATATGACGAACTACTGTGAGGCGCTCCGAGAGATATCTGCAGCAAGAGAAGAGGTTCCCGGGAGGAGGGGATATCCCGGTTACATGTACACCGATCTTGCGACCCTCTACGAGCGTGCAGGCAGAGTAAGAGGCGCCAAAGGCTCCATCACTCAGGTTCCGATACTCAGCATGCCCGATGACGACATCACCCATCCGATACCCGATCTGACCGGCTACATCACAGAGGGGCAGTTCGTGCTGAGCCGAGAGATGCACCGAAGGGGAATCTACCCTCCCGTTGACATTCTGCCGAGCCTCTCAAGGCTTATGAACGAGGGGATCGGCGCGGAAAAAACGCGGGATGACCACTCCGGAGTATCTAACCAGCTCTATGCCGGGTATGCTGAGGGGCGCGATATGCGAGATCTCGTAGCGGTCGTTGGAGAAGAGGCTCTTTCAACGCGAGACCGGCTTTTTCTCAAGTTCGCAGATCGCTTCGAGAAGGAGTACGTTACCCAGGAAAAGGATGAGGACAGGACCATCGAGCAGACCCTAGATCTTGGGTGGGAGCTGTTGACAGATCTGCCCGAGGGTGAGCTCAAGAGGATCGACGAGAAGTACATCAAGAAGTATCACCCGAAGTACAGAACCGCCTAGAACCGCCTGGCTCTCTAAGATGGAGGTTCGATCAAATGGCAGAGATCATCGAGGGGATAAGCCCCACCAGAATGGAGCTCTTGAAGCTGGGGCGGAGAATAAAGCTCGCCGTGAAGGGACATAAACTCCTGAAAGAGAAGCGGGATGCTCTGGTCTCCGAGTTCTTGGATGTGGTTCAGAGGGTCCAAGAGTCGCGTGACAAAACAAATGAGAAGCTTGCGGAGGCTTTCAAGGATCTGCTGATGGCCCAGGCGGTAATGGGCTCCGACGCCGTATGGCAAATCTCTCAGGTCACAGGTCAGGAGATAAAGGTCGATGTGGACACGATGAACATCATGGGCGTAAAAGTTCCGATGATCGTCATCGAGGATGTCAAGAGAAGCATGGTGGATAGGGGATACGGCTTTGCAGATACCTCTTCAAAGCTGGATGATGCATCCAGAAACTTCGAGGAGGCGATCGGTGAAGTGATAAAACTGGCCGAGGTGCAGCAGAGCGTCCAGAGCTTGGCTAGCGAGGTGATCAAGACGAAACGGAGGGTCAACGCTCTGGAGTACATCGTCATACCCCGCCTCAAAGCCACGGCGATTCACATCAGGATGAGGCTCGCCGAGATGGAGAGGGAGAACTTCACCCGTCTCAAGAAGATTAAAGCTGCCATCGAGGCCGGTGAGGAAGGGGCTGAGGCGGCCTGAGGTGAGGAGATGCCCGTCATTACCCACAGGGTAAAGAAAATAATCGAGGAGATCGACGAGCAGAAGAGGGTGCCTTTCGATTTCGCTCTCCAAGGGACTTGTCATATCGACTATCTGATCGCCGAGGAGGATAAGGATTTCAGGTCGGGGGACGCAAAGCCTGTGAAGATAAAGAAAGTGGCGATCCCCCGAAATACCATCCTGCTGATAAGCCCTTACGGGAGGCATGGGATCGGCCAGATAATAAGCATCGGCGAGGAGATAGCGATGCCGATCGAACTCGACCGTTCGGCAGATCATGCGCTATTTGTAGCAGGGGTGGACGGATCGGTTAAAAAAGAGGAGCTATTAGGCGTCATGATGCTCATCCCCATAATCCCGCAGATAAGGAGGTGAGATGGACCCGGAATCGAGGGTCTTCGCAAAGCTGGTCAGATCCCTGAACGATCACCTTCCGGTGGAGCGAAAGACCCTCGCAGAGCTCCTGAGGGAGGAGAAGCCCAGAGTAGTCTGTCGGGACGGATCCACCCATAGGATCAGGAGAGAGGAGCTGGAAACGATTGAGAGGATAACAGGGTCGAAGTGGGGAAAGGAGGCCGAAAGGCTGAAGCTCCCCATACTGATCGAAATGGCTCCTGATTACGGTCGCTCTGCCGCCAGGATAAGGGGGCGGGTATACTGTGACATCGTCCAGGAGATCCTCGGGGAGGAGCGGAAGACCGCGGATGAGATGGTGATATTCAGGCCAGATATACGGAGGCTGAGACGCGAGCTACCCTCGGCAACCCAGTACGCGTTCATCATCTCCACGGTCTGAAGGAGGCGTTATCCGTGCACGAAGATTATTATCTTGAAAGGATGTTGAATAGGAAGGACGTTCGGGTCAAGATCTACTTCATCATGTGGATCGCCTCCATCTGTGCTACGATCTCGCTCTTCATCGGAGGCGTCTACATGGTCTACCTTGCGATCCGCTACCTCGGATTGAACTAGGCGGGGAGATGCTATGGTGGAGGCGAGCGGGTATATCTTTCAGGATGTTGAGGCGCTTTTAAAGGTGGCAAAAGACGCGATGGTGGAGGCGAAGATCGGGACGCTCGAGCCGGAGGGAGATGACATTTATCGAGAGCTTCTGGAAAGCTCCATGAAGAAGCTCGACGAGATCTCTTCGAGGTACCGAGGCGATGCTGAGGCGTCTATCATCAGAAAGAAGCTCGCTGATTTTTTGGAGGAGCTCGACTCCGGCAGGCTGACGCCAGAGATGCGATCAGAGCGTCTTGACGGGATCATCGAACAGGTTCATCACCTGGTGGAGTGGAGGAGGCTCTCGACGGCGTCAGGACGCGATATCTCCCTCAGGTCGAGGCGGAGGACCAGGGAGGATGCCCACAAGCGGTAGCTTTTGGAATAATTTCCAGGACGTCAAAAGGAGATGGAGATCTTCGAGGGGGGATAAAATGAATCGCGATGAAAATATGATACTCTTCGGAATAGCCGGCTTAATCATCAGCTATATTTTATATGTCCAAGACCGCATATTATTGAGCGCCCTCGCTTTTACGGCTACGATCATAATAGGCCTGATATGGGGGGCGTTGTATCTTCGAAAGAAGAACCTGAGATGAAATTTCCCCGGTTCTGTCCACGCGATCTTTATAACCCTCTAACCCTCTGCCCAAATTAGGCGCCGAGCTGAGGCGAAAGACCGTCCGCTTCAGCGCCTTCTTCATACTTTTAAACCGCCTCGTCGAACTCCTTGCGGTATCTTGCGATCCCCGAGGCTCCGACCATCGACGTCTTGTTGAGGATCAGGATCATGAAAGCCTCGTCGGGGACCTCCGGCCACTGGCTGTGGATCCCGTAGCGGGACGCCCGCTCGAAGCCGAAGCGGGGGTAGTACTCGGGGTAGCCGAGGACGATGATGAAGGGGCAGCCCCTCTCCCTCAGCATCTTTATACCGTTGTGGATGAGGAGGGAGCCGATCCCCTGCCCCTGGCACCGCGGGAGGACCGCCATCGGCGCAAGCCCCATCCCGGTCACCTTCTGGGGGCCGCCCTCCTCCTCGATGGAGGCGGGGCTGAAGAGGATGTGGCCGACGATCTCTCCATTCCGGACCGCCACCAGGGAGAGGAGATCTTTGCAGTTCTCCCGGATCCGGTCTACGACCTCCGCCTCGACCAGCTGGCGGAAGGCATCCTGGTTTATCCTCCGGATAGCATCTCTCTCCTCGGTTCGTTCTTCTCGGATGATGATCATCTATTCACCTGGACGATTGAATCTCGGAGCATTCGGCCGGAGATCTCCCCCCATGGACGGTTCCCATCGGAGATGACGCCTCATACCACAAACCCCGGCTCCGCCGCCACAGACTCCAGCAGCTCCTCCGCCGCCGCCATCTCCTCCTCGGACCCGTCGACGGCGAGCCAGACGGACCCTTCGGCCCCGCAGACGCCGCCGGCGGCCACCAGCTGCGCCTTCGCGCCGGTGAGAAGCTCGATCGCCTCAAACTCGGTGAAGATCTCGCCGGGGACCGGGAGGAGCCGCGGCCCTTCGGCGCCGGGTCGGTTCAGCTTCGCCGCCAGGTCGTCTAGGTCGGAGAAGACCCGTTTTTCGAGCCCTACGGGGAGGATCAGCCGGACGCGGCGGCCCACCACCGCCTGGAGGGCGAGGCCGATCGTCCCGCCCTTCGGGTGGCCGATGAGGACGGCGGCCCGCTTCGCCCAGAGGTCGAGGGCGTTGGCGCCCTTGACGATAACGTCCCCTTCCTTCAACCTGTCCACCACGTTGAGGATCGTCTTGCCCTTATGCCAGACGCCGTCGACGAGGACGACGTCCCCGGGAAATCCGGACATGTCGTGGATCATCCCGTCTTCGTTGGTGGGAAGCCACGGCGGCAGGGTGACCCCGCGAAAGAACCTCTCCCGGGAGAAGCCGTCGAATTGTCCGGTCTTCGCGAGGATCTCTTCGGCTACGTAGCCGTTGGTCGTCCCGGCGATGATGACGATGGTTCCCGATTCGAGGGCGGCTTCGATGGCGGGGTGGCTCGCCATCGCTTTACCGATAAGTCGTTTTCCTGCTGCTGGGGTGAGGACGAAGGATCTCATGGCTAGATCTTCTCTCCCATAAAAGAAAATTGTTGTGCTTAGAGGAAGCGCCTCGTTGATGCAAATAAATATCAATGAGAATGAATAATTTTTGGATTATCCCAATTGTATATTTCCCAGTTACTTTCTGAGGTTCCATAAACTGAAGGATTTCCATCAGCGTCCTTATTTATCATGCGAAATTGAACATTCTTAATTACTTCTTTATCATATTCATCATAAATTAACTCCACTTGTATCTCGGTGATCGCAGGAGCATTATCATTGATCATCTTGTATTCAAAAGATTTCAGGTTCTTTGAACTATAGATCTCTCGGACATGTGCTGCCATCCTTTTAATATCGAGACTCGGACTTGGTGAAACACATTTTGCCATATACCCATAATTACGTTTCCTCCAGTAGATGAAGAATTCCGCGAGTTTTTGCTCAGGTGTTCCGGGTTCAAATGCCTCTGGATCTCCGGTGGCAGGAACATCTTGGTCAACATTTAACATCCTTGGTTTCCATGCTTGCAACTGTGCTTTTTTTAAATTATTTTTATATATCTGATATGCTAAATCCTTTATCGTCATGTCTCTCTTAGGGGGGGCTGGTTCCAGTAATCCCTGTTCTGTCTTTATTGCCCAATCTCGAGCAGCAAATAGAGCTCCCCAAGTTTTGGCAGCGACAATCTTATTATCGTAGCCAAGGTCCATGCCGTGCATTATTCCATTTCTGTAGGGGATGGATATCTTATCAGTGGTGGTCTTCTTGCGGCCTTTTCGGAAAATATCTGCTAACGCTTTTAATCCCCTGTTGTGAGCAGAAATCGAATCCCAAGCTTCCAGATTCGCACCCTCTGCAAAGAATCCCTTTTTTGAGCCGCGTCCTATTTCGTGCAATTCGTTGACCATTCCATCTAGCAAAGCAAGAATAACCGGAACGCATGCATGATAGCGCTCTTCACGATAATCGATTAGCGCTTTTCTTGCAAGAGGCCACCTTTCGCGAAATGTCTCAACTCCTTTCATTTCATTTAATTTTAACTCAACGGTCTCTACATTATAATACGCGATTAAGTCGGTTTCAGCGCCATCTACGTCGCCAGACTCTGCCTTCTTTATGGCTGCTTTAGCAACCTCATCATTCATTGATTCATACATGATCCAGCCACGGCTAGCGAAAAGGTCATTAAACCGATCTGGGATAGATGCCATCTCTTTTGCTGAGGGTTCAAGCTCTTCAATCTTGGCTAACTGCGTGTCGATTTGGTTTATATCAACCCCCAATTCGTTTAGTAAAGGACTTAATAGTGGCATCGCGTCTTTAATGGTTTTCAGACCTTCCAGATCCTGAAGAGGTTTCTTAAGGGATGGTATGTCTCGGATGAGTGGCTCTTTTCCCATGGTGGATCGCTCCTAAGCAGTGTTCTTCTAAGGCACAATAACTTCATTGCAGATTTAATTTATGCATCCTTGGGAAATATGTATCTGAGTAGATCGACATTATTATTCACTCTGGCTTGGTTTACCCCTAGATCCCGCCCCGGCCGATCCCCCTCGGCGCGAGGTACCACCTACCCTTATGCCTCGCCATGTATTCGAGGGCCCCGGGGTAGCCGTCGAAGGAGAGGCATTCGCCGCCGTCGAGGTTGAGGAGGATGACGGCCCCCGCTCCAGCCTCGGATCCGGACTTCTCCAGGGCGGCCTTCAGGGCAGCCTCGATCTCTTCGCGATGCCTGCTCCTCTTTCGCGCTCCGAGGGCCTCCATCTCCCGGAGGAGCTCGTCCTCGTCGACCTCGTAATCGTCTTCATCTTCGACCTCGCAGGCGACTTCTTCGGTGGGCTCGTCGTCGTCTTTATCGTCGACCTTGTAGTCGTCTTCTTCGGCGGGCTCGTCCTCGGCCAGCTCATCTCTCCGCCCTTCTCCGCCCTCCTCTATCCTAGCCATATCACCCCTTCTGCATCTCTTCAGATCTTGGCGGCCTTCCCCTCTTCGGCGCCCCAGCAGAGGAACTCCGTCGAGGGGAACTCGTGGATGGTGGTGGCGACGATCTTGCCCTGGCCGAACTTCCCGACGACGAGGACGGCCCTTCCCCGGTCGTCGGTGAGGGCGGTCGAGAACCCCTCACCGGGTACGAGATATCCGTCGCATTCCGCGGCCTTCGCGCCGACGAGGGCGGTGCAGGGGTGGTCAGATGCTGCGACGAGATCGGCGTTGCGGTAATCGCCGACGTATCTGAGGGGGAGGGGGAGCCATTCGTAGTCATGCTCGGGGACCAGGGGGCCGAAGACGGTGACGACCCCGCCCCTCTCCAGGAACTCCGCGATCCTCGATCTTGCGGCCCGGAGGGCGGAGAGGGCCCTGGAGTACTGGGGGTTGGCGAAGCCCGTCGGTATCATCAGCATCCTGAACCGGGGGAGGAAGGGGCTTCCCAGGACCTCGGGCTTGACGAACTGGTACTCCCTTCCCGTCTCCGCCAGGAGCTTATCGAAGAGGAAGGTCTTCTCGCCGATGATCGCTATATCAGGCATGTAAGGAGGATCTTTTCCGGAGGTGGTCTAAAGCTTTTATGCCGGAGATCCTCATCTCCATCTTTTCATCCTGGCCGTCTCATCTCAGCCGTCTCAGCCGTATACTTTCCTCTATCCTATTACCGCCTTCATCTCTCCAACCACCTCCCACTTTGTCCTATATATTCAGAATGAGCTCCAATAGATTTATTACTATATATGACTCTAATCACCGTCATAGGTGATATTTATGGAACAGGAACTGATGAGAATTGGGGTGTCTCTTCCGGAATCGCTCTTGACCAGGTTCGACGGGATCATCGAGCAGAGGGGCTACTCCTCCCGGTCTGAGGGGATCAGGGACGCCATCAGAAACTATATAGTCCACTACGAGTGGATGAGCGACGTCAAGGGAGATCGGGTCGGTATCATCACCATGGTCTACTCCCATCACCAGCGAGGCCTTGTGGACGCCCTCACCAACATCCAGCACGAGTTTGTGGACATCATCCAGTCGACCCTCCACGTCCACCTGGACCACGAGAACTGCCTGGAGATCGTCACCCTCCGGGGCGAGGGGCAGGACGTCAGGAAGGCGGCGGAGAAGATGATGGCCCTGAAAGGGGTCAAGCACGTCAAATTGACGACCACCTCCCTCGGCACCGAGCTCTGAAACTCCATAAGGGCGGCTAAATTATATCAGATCAGCATGGATGAGGCGCCGGGTTTGCAGATATTAGAGGATCTCTCCGGGATCTCCGTCCTCGACCTCTCCGGCGAGACGAGGGTGGCGACCAGGCCGGAGGTTCCCGTCCCCGTCTACGGAGAGCGGATCGTCGAGGGCTTTCGGATCTGGGACCCTTACCGGAGCAAGATGGCGGCGCTCCTCATCAAGAGCCACATCGCTGGAACCTTCTACAAACTCGTATCGGATCTGAACCTATCCCCCGCCTCAAAGATCCTCTACCTGGGAGCCGCCACCGGGACGACGGCGAGCCACTTCAGCGACATCGTGCCCGCCGGCCTCGTATACGCCGTGGAGTTCTCCGCGAGGTCGATGCGCGACCTTCTCGTCCTCTGCACCGCCCGGGACAACATCATACCAATCCTTGAAGACGCCTCGTGCCCCGAGAGGTACGGCCCGTTTCTTGAGCCGGTGGACCTCGTCTATCAGGACGTAGCCCAGAGAAACCAGGCGGAGATCGCCGCTCGAAACGCCGCTCGCTATCTGAAGGGCGGAGGCGCCCTCGTCCTGATGATCAAGGCGAGGTCCGTCGACGTGACGGCGGACCCAAAAGCGGTCTATAAAGCGGAGGTGGAGCGGCTCGCGGGGGTCGAGGTGATATCCTCTGCAGACCTGCGCCCCTATCACCGGGATCACTGGGCGGTGGTGGCGAGAAAAGAGGTGGAGAGGCGGTAGTCCCCCCCCCCGGCCCCCTTATCCTGCGGCCCTTTTCCGATTCTTCTGCCATAATTCGCGGCCTGGTTTCTTGCTGGAGGTCGCCGACGAGGTTTCCATCCGTCTTTGGCGCGGGGCCGATCGGGGGGAGGGAGGTCCGGTTCTCAAGCCCCTCTGCGGGGGCGGCGAAGAACCACGGACATTCTCGCATCTCACTTCGATTCAGCTGAAGAGCTCTCGTATCTCGTTTCCAACGATGCTCGGAAGGAGCCTGACGTATCCGACGAGGGGGACTCTGAACCGGGCGACCCCTATCACCCAGTCTTCGTGGACCGGCATCAGGTAATTGATCCCGAAGATGACATAGACCTCGTCGCCCCGCCTTATGAAGGTGTAACCGAACTCGTGGTCAAGGTATGTCCCGTTCCCCACCTCTTCGATCATCCCCCTGGCCATCTGCTCATTGAAGTAGCTATCCTTGACGACTCCCAGGAGCTGGCCGGCGTTCTGGTCGATCTCGGAGTTGTTGTCCCCCTTGGTGATGTAGCCGGCGAAGGGGGCCGCAGGTCCACCTTCCCACATCGGCTCTCCCTCGTCGACCCATAGCATCGCCCTGTGGATGACGGGGGTCGCCTTGTCGGCGGGGTAGGGCCTCCGCAGGAATATGTGGGCCGCCTGGTCGGCGAGGGTCAGCTTCTCCTTGCCGTAGGGCCTGTAAAGGATGACGTTTCCGGGGTTGTTGAAGGTGCTGTACCCGTTTGCCTCCCCCTCCTCCCAGGTGACTACATCCGTCCTGGAAGCGCCTTGGATGACTATTATGTCCCCCACCTTCATGTTGGGGTGCATGGACCCCGACTCCACCGCCACCATCGGCGTCCAGACCCCCAGGGTGACCTGGGACAGTATGGAGATGACCCCCACCACCACGGCGACGAATAGCAGGTCCCGGAGAAAGCCCTGGATCTTCCCCTCTCCTCTCAGCCACTCTAAAAGTTTCATCGGGATTGCTTTATCCGCTCATTACCGATATAACCGTTTTCGGTGCTTCGCCATGGGGGAGGTCCACCATAGCCCTTTATCTAAGGGCTCTGAAGATAATGGAGGTTGATGCAGGAGATCGTTCAGCGGTTCGCCGAGGCGGGGTATATGATAGATCCCGAGGCCCTGGAGCTGATCGCCTCCTACTGCGGACCCCGGGAAGAGCTGGTGGAGGGGGTCATCAGGGGCCTCACCGGGTCTATGCTGGTGGTGGGTGCGTCGGAGATCCGGGCCTCACCCCCCTGGAGGGAGGGGGCGGCAGAAGGGGGCAGATCCTCACCGCAGCCCCGATGGAGGGCATCCGTCCCGGAGATATCTCCCCGCCCCACCGCTCCGGGGGGGTCCGGGGCGATCGAAAGCCGCCTCCCCGACCCCCTCGATGATGACCTCTTGAGTCCCCCAAAGGCTCCGCGGACCGGAAGGGGCGGGGTTTTCCTCCCACAGGTCCATGTATCCGACCCGGAGCTCGATGGACGGCCCCTCCCCCCCTGGGGGTCGAACTCTTCCTCTTCGAGCCCGCAGATCCCGGCCGCCGGCGGTGGAGATCTCTGTGGAGACCGCCTCCCTTCCCCTCTGGGCTCCGGAGAGGTCCCCATCGTCCCAACCGCCCCCTTCTCTCTGGAGGGGCTCTGCGACATCACCGGGAGGTCGACCTGTGTCGGGGAGTACCGGGACTTCGTCCGGTACTTCCGGGACAGGTACTCGAAGATCAGGGATATCCTCTTGGGGAGGGTGAACGGAAGGCCGATCGAGAGCCTCAAAAGGGGGGTCGCCGGGAGGGAGATCTCCATCATCGGGATGGTGATGGATGTCAGGACCAGCGCCAAGGGCAACCGCGTGGTGGAGCTGGAGGACCCTACGGGGACGGTGACGGTGATCTTCAGCAAGGGGGATCCGGGGTCGGAGGATGTGGCGACCCTCGTCCCCGACGAGGTGATCGGGGTCACCGGCACCACCGACGGTAAGGGGCGGTTCTTCGCCAAGACCTTCATCCGGCCGGACCTTCAGGCCCGCGCCGCCATAGCGAGCGGTGAGGGGGGTGCCCTCCTCCTCTCGGACGTCCACGTCGGGTCGACCTACTTCATGGAGGAGGCCTGGGACCGGTTCGTCGGCTGGATCTCCGGCGAGGCGGACGACCCCCTGGGGATCGCCTCGAAGGTGAGGTACGCCGTCATCGCCGGAGACCTCGTCGACGGGATCGGGATATACCCGGGCCAGGAGGGGGACCTGGCGATAAAGGACATCTGGGAGCAGTACGAGAGGGCGGCGGAGCTCTTGAACGAGATCCCCGATCACATCCAGATCGTCCTCTCCCCCGGAAATCACGACGCCGTCAGGCAGGCGGAGCCCCAGCCCGCCCTCCCCGAATTTCTCCGGGGCCTCTTCAAGAATAACGTCACCTTCGTCGGAAACCCGGCAGCCTTCAGGCTCGGGGGGGTCGAATGGCTCGTCTACCACGGCAGGTCGATAGACGACCTCGTCCTCAAGATCCCCGGGCTCTCTTACGGCGAGCCGGAGAAGGCGATGGTGGAGATGCTTAAGAGGAGGCACCTCTCCCCCATCTACGGCAACCGGGTCTCCATAGCCCCGGAGGTGGAGGACCACATGGTGATCCACAGGCAGCCGGCGGTCCTCCACTCCGGCCACGTCCACACCGTCGGGATGGCCCGCTACAAGGGGGTGACGGCGATAAACAGCGGCACCTGGCAGTCCCAGACCGACTTTCAGAAGAATATGAACATCCAGCCGACCCCGGCGATCGTCCCCTACCTCGACCTCGCGACGATGCGGGCGAGGAGGCTGATATTCGATTGATCCAGTATATATAAACGGAAATTTCTATAATTCAGGAGATGACGGAATCGACGGATCCTTCTTCCGGAGGGGATCATCAGACCCCCGGTCTGTTCCGGCTCCTCCCCTCCATGAACTTCACCATCTTGTATAGCGCCCAATTAGTGGGCGTCGGTACCCCCGCCTCCTCCCCGAGGCGGACGACGGCCCCGCTGAGGGCATCGATCTCCGTCGGCTTTCCCGCCCGGATATCCTGGAGGGTCGATGATTCGTGCCCCGCCGTTGGCGGCAGAAGCTTCTCGTAAAAGACGGCGATGTACTCCTCGGGGGCCGGCCAGTGGGTCTCGTACCCCGACGCTTCCATCACCGAGAAGGTCTCCCCGATCACCTCCTCCATCAGCTCCCTTGAGGAGGCATCCTCGCCGAGGACGCCGTAGGGTACGCCGAAGATGGCGCCGAGGGGATTAAGCGCGCAGTTGTAGAGCATCTTCGCCCAGAGGTCTTTTCCGACGTCCGTAACGACCTCGGCGGGAATGCCGCCTCGGCAGATCGCCTCGGCGAGGGGGACCATCGGCGAGAGATCCGAGCCGAAGAGGCTCCCCAGGTGGATCGAGTCGGCGTGGACGGTGACGTCGACGACGTTATTCGCCGTCATCTGAAAACCGGTGATCACCCGGGCGCTGTAGATCTGATCTCTCGGAAAATGTTCATTGAATATCTCGGTGTTCCCCCAGCCGTTCTGGAAGAGGACGATCTTCCCCGCCGGGGCTAGGATATCGGGGCGGCGGGAGAGGTCCGCGGCGGCGGCCGGGGAGCCGTGGGACTTGGTGCATATGAGGATATAATCGTAGCCGGGACCGCCCTCGATATGGATATCGCCATCTCGGACCCTTAGCCCTGCGCCCCGGAGAAGCTCGTCCAAAGAGGCGAACGCCCCGAACATCTCTGCCCCGAACTCGACGGAGCCGAAGATCCCGGTCCTTACAAGGCCGTCCCTCCTCAGGGCAGAGACCGTCCCCTCCCGGGCGATGATATCGACCTCTTCGCCGGAGGAGAGAAGACAGCTTGCTACTCCCAGGCCGACGGCTCCGCCCCCGTAGATCAAAGCCTTCATTCTAGAGCCCTCGCCCTCCCTCTCGCCGAAGACTACTTCACCATTTCCCCCGGCGGCTCTTCCGACGCTGTCTTTTCCCCAGCGGTCCCATCCCCTGCCACCTCTTCCAAGGCATCCCCTCCCTCCAGAGGGCAGAGGCCGCCCTCCAACCGGCCCGCCAGGCCGGGGGCGAGAGGAGGAACCGGGCGATGGGCGGGAGAGCCTTGATCGGCCATATCCGTAGCCCGCCCTCAACGGACCCGGCGATCTCCTCCTCGGCGAAGTTGGGGACGATCTTCGCCCTCACCGGCGAGAAGGCCTCCAGGGGGGCTAGGGCGGCCGCCAGGAGGCCGACGGCCTCCCCCGTCTCCGCCGGGTCGGTAAGGCCGATCCTCATATCGATGGAGAGGTTTCGGACTTGAAGGGTCCCCAGGAGCCCCCTCAAGAGGCGGGATAGGCTTTCGAGAAAGCCCCCGGTCCTCAGGACTTCGAGGGCGATTCTGAAGGAGCCCCGCCCCCCCCCTGCCTCACTTTCCTCATCCTTTTCTTCCTCTTCTTCTTCCTCCACTCCTCCCATCTCTGGGGCCTGTTCCACCCCCTTCTCCGAGGGCTCCAGCTCGTTGGAGAAGGTGAAGTCTTTATGGAGGCGGCCGAAGAGCCAGCCTATCCTCATCCAGGTCTCTGGCGCGCCCCCGCCTCTCGCGATCCGCCCCTCCAAGTCGATGGGGACGAGGAGGAGAAGGGCGAGCAGGATGAAGATGATGAGCAGTATCAGGGCCGCCGGGCCCAGGATCGCGGGGTGGGACATGGAGGGGCTTCACCCTACTCGACTTTTATCTCCTTTCCCTTCCCTTTCTCTCCGCCGCTCTTCTCTGCAGACTCCTTCTGCTTTCTCTCTTCCCGCTCGTCGATCTCCTTTTTGATCAGCTGGGGGACCTTATCTGCCAGCTGTTCGATGATGGAGCCGCCCCCCTTCCGGATCGGCTCCACCCGGACGGCGTCCTCCTCGATGACGATGACGGCGACGGGCCTCATACCGAAGCCTCCCCCGGCGCCGCCCCCAGTCCCCTCGTCCCCCTTGCCCGAGCCCGCCCCGACCCCGAAGCCGGCGCCGACGCTCAAAAGGGGTATCACCGTCTTTCCTTCCGCTGTGATCGGCTCGCCGATGACCGTCTTGCTGGCGAGGAGCCTCTCCATCTCTCCGATGGTGGCCTTCAATAGAGCTTCAATTTCGGTCATATCTGATCACTATACCGGGTTGGTCCGGATTGATTAAAAACTTTTTCCAGAATAGTATTAGAGGGATGGTGGAAAGGGGGACGGTATGTGGATGGGGCATCTTTGGGTTTTATCTTCCTTCCCCCACCGCGGAGGTCGAAAGGATAAACCAGGATTATGTAGCTGAAGGCGGCCACTAGGAGCCATCTAGCGCTAGCAGCAAAAGGAGATTTTCCTGCGCATCAAAGGGTGTGGCTATGTGACGCCATGAGGGTATTAATCACAATTTCTTCCAGTAGATGCCCCCATCTGTGTAAATTTCTCATCGACTTCGTCAAATCAGGTCGTTTCATGCACCACTATTTTAATATTCTCCAATATATCATACAATGGTAGTTGCATTTTATTAGTAGGTCCACCAGAACCTCCTATCTTAACATCACGGCATTTATAATCTTCATTGAATATTGCATGAATTGCTACAATCTTATTTTCATATTCGGGCTTTGTCCAAGCAATAATCCACTCATTTGGCATTCCAAAATTATATTTAATTGCATAATATGGATATTCCACACAATCAGGTTTTATTGGTTTAAGACCTGTACCAACACTGAACTGACCTGTCCAAAAATCATTACTAAAAAGTATATAATAAATATAATGCTCTCCAATGTTGGTATTTACACTCCATGAAAAGCTACCATTATTATAACGTTCTTTCCAATTATCTTTTAATAATTTTCTCGTTAATATTTGCGGAATTCCATGCCCTTCAATATTGATGACATTTAATGTTATATGACTAGATTTATTCGTCAGCTTTATTCCGATATTTCCTTCATTTTTAGATGGGGGGCCAATCATCCAATTATCAGGAATATCGAAAGTTATTGAATAAAATGGACTATAATTTTTCTCATCATGAGCATCCATTTCTTTAGGCAATCGTTGCATTTCAAATTTGGCTCGTTTTACACTAGACTCTTCCACGTTGTACTTATATTCTGCCAATTCTTTTATTAGTTCGGGTTGCATTTTCTCATATTTGGAGCTATCTTTTATTATTATAGGTTCGATTTGAATTCCTAACTCTTCGGCTATTTTTTCATTCTTAATTTTAAAATTAAAATGATAATAATTTTTGATAATATGACTATTATTCCGCATGTCTTCAGAATTTAGATAATACGTTAAAACGACTCTTCCTCTCTCTAATTCACTGTAATTAATTTCAGTATGTTGGTGCAACCACCAGTGTTTACTGTTTTCTGTTGCTACCCTGAATGTTTGATACATATATGGTGATACGCGTTCTTTAGCGATATCCAACTCATCTCCAAAGCGCAAGAGTATGGCCAATAAAAATATCCTTGGATCTTCAAAGGCTTCCGACTTTAGCTCCAATTTACTATGATACATGCAGATGTCTATGATATCTTCGATGCAATCTTCAGGAATATTTTTCGCCGCCTTATGTATGATCGAACCATTTCCATCTTCACGCAGGAGGTCAATCCAAGCTGCGGAGAGTAGGTGATGATTCTTACGTATTTCTTTTTGCTCATAATAATCATAATCGCTGAAATCTCTTGCAGTATAATTAATTTTAAATATTTCTTCTTCCGCATGATCCGCCTTATTGTAATAATCTTCTGCCTTTTTAATAATAGAATTCTCTTTTATATCACATTGCATACCTATGTCATGCAAGTAAATGCTGGCCAAAAGCTTATACGCTTCCTTCTCCGAGAGACTAATATTCTTGGCTTTTAATAAGCATAAAATATTATGAGCTACTCGATCACTGTGTTCGATTCCGTGGTCTGTAAAATTTTTGATGAGACGTTCATTAGGATCCCATATTGTCTTCACCGCATCATGAATATCACATAAATTCTTAAGCAACTCTTTACTATTTATACACATGCTTAGTTTCTCAATATATTCTAATTTATTTGATAATTTATTCGTATATTTTTCCTTCAAATCATTTTCACTAATCTCAGATGTCATGAATATGAACATGGTCATCTCAAGTTGAAATACTTTCTTGTATACAAGGAATGTCAAAATAAGCATCAAAATATATCTATAATCTTGTTAAGTCTGTAGCTTCTCAAATGATGTAATTCCATGCTCCCTATTAAAAAATTGTGCCAACATCACAGCTCTGCCTTAACAATGATCGCTTAAAGTCACGACGCCTCGCCAATTGAAACGTCAGCTCCATTCGGCTATAGGAACAATTTTGCATGAATCTTAGGCAACAGAAGTCCGATCGGCCCGGCCACCGGGCTGGCGCAAAGGTCATATATCCAAAACGCCTCTAAAATTATGGCGATGACTGAACAGATGACGATCAGCCACCGCCAGAATAGAGGGGGGTAAATATGAGAATAAGCGCGATAGTTTCCTTAGTTACGATATTCGGCCTAATTTTTGCGGCCTCTCCAATGATCTGCGGAGCGGATGAAGAGGGCGGGATCGCCACCACCGGCGAGTTTGAGATCCTGGCCGGGTCTCTCGTCAGCCTGGCGATGGACGACCTGCGGGCCCAGGACGACCGGGTCCAGAAGGCGGACCAGTATCTCGCAGCCCTTGGCTTCACGCCGGCGAGGGAGGATACGGCGGATAACTTCTTCGGGATTAAGCACACCTACTCCGGAGGGCTGGAGGGGGCAGACGCCGAGCAGAGCTACGAGCTCTACCTCCAGGAGTACTCAAACCCCGCCTCGGAGATGACCGCCGCCCTCGGCCGGATCGTCCTTAGAGATTCGGCGGGGACCTACACCAACACCTACACCTTCATCCTGGAGGCCCCGAAGGGCGACGTCTCCTCAATTAGAGAGCATTACGTCGGAGGGGCTCCGGGGAAGCTCGAGGTCCTGGAGGCGAATAGCTGGTGGACCTGCATAATAGTGCAGCTGCCCGAGATCGGCGATGAGTGCGGATCGGGGATCACCAAATGCAGCCCATCGGCCACCTCCATCGTCGGCTACATCGGCTGCGTCGCCACCAACTGCGGCCCCGCCTTCTCCAGCGCCTCGATCTGCTGCAGCTGCGGCTGTGCTCGATGGTGCAGCTGGGCTTACGGATGCTGCCGGATGTGATGGAAGAACTATCTGATATGGGACCCGGGACAGCGGGACCGGTCTCGCGGGCAAACGGCGGGCGCCTCCGGCCCGCCGAACTTTTTTTAGCTGGAAATTATAATTTCTCGTCGGCTCGTTCGGATTATCCTCAGGAATCTAACATATTTCGGGATACCAATTTCTCCACCTAACGGCATAAGTAAGCCCTCACCCGGATAGAAGATGGCCTTCGCAACGGTCCGATGGGCCTAAGGGGAGAAAGGATGGCAAAGAAGCGGCTAGACGAGATGGAAAGGGGCGAGAGGGGGATGGTCATAGAGATATCTCCCGGCGGCTCCCTCCGGCAGAGGTTGATGGATATGGGGATGGTGAGAGGCTCGCAGGTCGAGATGGTGAGGCGCGCCCCCCTCGGCGACCCCCTGGAGTTTATATTGAGGGGGTACAGGCTCACCCTGAGGAGGGGTGAGGCGGCCAGGGTCCTGCTGGAGGTGTCCTAGCCTGAGGCGCTTTGCGTCCACCGCCACCGGGGGGATCGGCAAGATTGTTTCTGCCGGAGGAGATGGCGGCCCGATGAAGACGGTGGCGATCATCGGAAACCCCAACGTCGGAAAGACCGTCCTCTTCAACCGGCTCACCGGGATGAAGCAGCACGTCGGAAACTGGCCAGGGGTGACGGTGGAGAAGAAGACGGGAAATTTCGTCTTCGGTGGAGTTGAGATCGAGGTCGTCGACCTCCCCGGTACCTACAGCCTCGCCTCCAGGGCCAGGGACGAGCTGATATCCAGGAACTTCATCGTCGAGGAGAGGCCTGACGTGGTGGTGAACATAGTAGATGCGACGAACCTTGAGAGGAACCTCTACCTCACCCTCCTCCTCCTGGAGCTGGAGGCGAACCTGGTGGTCGCCCTCAACCGGTGGGATATGGCTAGGGAGAGGCGGATCTCGATAGACGTCGAGAGGCTCTCGGCGATCCTGGGGGCGCCGGTCGTCCCCATTGTCGCCACCACCGGGGAGGGGCTCGATCTGCTGAAGGAGGCGATCGTCGCCGCCTCTAAGGCCGGGGGCGTAAAAAGGGGTCCTGCGATAGGATACGGCGATGACGTGGAGGAGGCCATAAAGGAGGTCGAAGAGGCGGTCCGGGGAGATCCTGCCCTCTCGGGTTATCCGTCCCGATGGCTCGCCATAAAGGCGCTGGAAGGCGACGGCCAGGTTATGGGGCTGCTGGAGGCGAGCCGGGATCGGTCCGAGATCATGGCCATGGTGGGAAGGTGATGAGCGACCCCAAAAGGGAGGATATGGCCGAGGTCCTCGCCGAGAGGAGGTACCAGGCGATATCCAAGATCATGGAGGCGGCCGTCTCCAGGGGCGAAGGGAGGTGGACCCGGACGGAGATCTTCGACCACGTCTTCCTATCCCGGCCCCTGGGGATCCCCATATTCCTCGCCCTCCTCTGGGCGGTCTTCACCTTCACCTTCGCCCTCTCCGAGCCCTTCATGGTGGGGACGGAGCTTCTCTTCGGATGGATGGGGGGTCTGGCGGCGGCAGGCGTAGAAAATCCCCGGATCGCCTCCTTCGTAGCTGCGGGGATCTTCGGCGGCCTCGGCTCGGTCCTCGTCTTCGTCCCTCCGATATTCATGCTATTTTTCGCCCTCGCCATCCTCGAGGACAGCGGCTACATGGCGAGGGCCGCCTTCCTGATGGACCGGGTGATGCAGAGCCTCGGCCTTCACGGCCGCTCCTTCATACCGATGATGATGGGCTTCGGCTGCAACGTCCCGGCGATCATGGCCGCCCGGTCCATCGAAGGCGAGAAGGAGAGGATGATCACCATCCTCATATCCCCCCTCATCAGCTGCGGGGCGCGCCTCCCCGTCTACGTCCTCATCGCCGGCGCAGTATTCGGCGCAGGCACCGCCGGAACGGCGATCTTCACCATATACCTCCTGGGGATCCTCCTCGCCATAATCATGGCTCTGGTCTTCAGAAGGACGCTATTTCGGGGGGAGCCGTCCCCCTTCCTCCTGGAGCTGCCATCTTACGCCGTCCCGGGGGCGAAGACGGCGGTCCTCCAGATGTGGGCGCGGGGTAAGTGGTTTCTCGTCAGGGCGGGGACGGTCATATTCGGGACCGTAGTCGTCGTCTGGTTACTTGCCGCTCACCCCTGGGAGGTGACGGCCGGGGGCGTATTGATCGAGAACTCCTACATCGCATCCCTGGGGCGGCAGCTGGAGCCGCTCGTCAGCCCCTTCGGATGGGACTGGATGGCGGCGGTCGCCCTCCTCTTCGGCCTACTGGCCAAAGAGGTGGTGGTGGGTACCTACGGGATCCTCCTCGGATCAGAGGAGGCGGCTCTTGGAAGCTCCCTCGTAGCCCTGGGGCTCTTCACGCCCCTTTCCGGCTTCGCCTTCATGGCCTTCGTATTGATATACGCCCCCTGCTTCGCCGTCGTGGTGACGATCGCAAAGGAGGCGAACTCTCGCCGGTGGGCCGCCTTCGCCGTCGCTTATCTATTGGCCCTCGCCTTCGTCGTCTCCGGCCTGATCGTCGGGATCGGCCGGCTCCTCGGGTTTTCGTGAGGTGTTATGGTGATGGACGCGGATTACAGCAAAAAGACCGGCAGACTCCTCGGGAGCTACGCCTCGATCCTCGGGGCGGCGACCCTCGCCGTCGGCCTCCTGGAGATCTTTGGCGGATGGGGGGAGGCGATCCCAGGAGATCTCTTCGGCGGCCTCGTCCTGATGGTGACGGCGGCGGCCTATCTCCTGGGGGTGAAGGGGACGGTTGCGGGGAGGTACGAGGGGTTATCTTTCGTGGTGGGGGGGCTATTTCTCACCGCCGTCTTCGGGTTCCTCTACCTCCTTTTGGCCGGGGCGGAGGCGCTCATGTACCTCCTGGGAGAGGCGGAGGCCTTCCCCGGGATCTTTGACCTGCGCCCCGAGGTCTGGATATTCCTCCTCTCCCTCCCCCTGGCCCTGAGGGTGAGGGGGCTGTTGGCGGGGATGGCCTGGTGAGAGACAAGGGGGCTTGCAGGGGGGTGGGCGGGAGCATACATTAGGTTTTAATCAAAGAGCCTAACCATTTTAGGGATACCGATATATCCGTCTAAAACCCACCTGCGGGAAGGCCCGAGTCAAACCGCACCCCGAGAAGGGCGGAAGAGGGCGGCGTGGTATCATGACGAACAGACTATCCCGGAAGGCGGAGGACTACCTCGAGGCGATCTACAGCATATCCCAGGAGAAGGGGCACGCCAGGATCAGGGATATATCGAGCGAGCTATCGATCCGCCCCCCCAGCGTCGTCGAGATGGTCAAGAAGCTCGACGAGATGGGGTACGTCGTCCACAAGCGGCAGGAAGGTGTCTATCTCACCCCCCAGGGTGAGGAGGTCGGCCGGGTGATAAAGGACCGGCACGAGACGATAAAGGCGTTTCTGATCCTCATCGGCGTCCCGGGGCCTGTCGCCGACAAGGACGCCTGCGTCATGGAGCATAAGCTCGACCCCAAGACGGTGGAGCAGATCAAAAATCTCGTCAAGTTCGTCGAGGAGGGGCCGGACCGCCCCGTCTGGCTGGACCACTTCGACGCCTTCTGCAGGACCGGAGAGCACCTCTGCCGGTCTGAGAAACCGCGGCTCCGCCGGAAGGCGGCGCAGACGGGTGGCGACTGAGGTTTCCTCGCATACGCCTTTCTCGCCCGGTTTTTCCGCCGGCTCTTGCGCCTTTCGGCCCGGCCTTTTGTGGAGGGGCAAGATCAGATGGACGATCGGGGATGTAGATCGATACGGCTTTGACCCTGTAAATGAACCGGCCTTGAACCGCTCCCAATTTTATAAAATGGATGGGTGAGGGGGATGATCCGCCCGAACGGCTTTCTGCGGGCCCTTCGGCCCCCATAACACCCCGCCCGGGATCAGATCAGGGCGAGCCAGCCGACCCTGACGCTGCTGGCGCCATCCCCGCCGCCCAAGGACCTCCCCCATCCACCGGGGATGAAGAAGTATCTCGAATCGTAGAATTTAGATCCTGAGAGGTATATCGGTTCCCCGGTCCGGGATGAGATCGACCAAGGGAGAGAGTAGATCGGCATCGCTTCGGCCGGCGGGATCAAGACCTTCTGGCCGGAGGGCGTCCACGAAAAGGGCAGATCCGTCGCCGGATGGCTGGATGATCCGGAGAGCTGTATCGGGGTCATCGGACCGCCCGCTATCGCCGGCATCGAGATCGCCGCCAGCGCCATCAACGTCAATATCATTTTCAGCAGCATCAAAGTTTCTCCTTCAGAAGGAGACTATCCGACGGGTGAAAAGCGTTTCGATCCTCCAGGATCTGCTTGCGGATCTGTGCGAAGGGATCGAAACGCCTGTCGATACGTTTATCATTCATCCCTCAAAATCTGATTCTCGGAGGGCGAAGGCGAATTGACGGCACCCCAGGCTATCGTGGATTTGGTGGAGAAGTTCGACAGGAACGTCGACTCCTACAGGTCCGGTGGCTATAACGAGACTCAGATCCGGCTGGAGTTCATAAACCCCTTCTTCAAGGCCCTGGGATGGGATGTGGATAACGAGAAGGGGTACGCTGAGGCCTACAAAGACGTCTTCCACGAAGACGCCGTCAAGGTGGGGGGGTCGACCAGGGCCCCCGATTATAGCTTCCGGGTGGGGGGGACCCGCAAGTTCTTCGTCGAGGCGAAGAAGCCCTCCGTCAACCTCAAAGAGGATATCAGCCCCGCCTTCCAGCTCCGCCGCTATTCTTGGTCTGCCAAGCTCCCCCTGGGGATCCTCACCGACTTCGAGGAGCTGGCGGTCTACGACGGCCGGATCCAGCCCGCCAAGACCGACAAGGCGTCGGCGGCCCGGGTCAAGTACTTCACTTACAAAGAGTACGTCGACCGGTGGGACGAGATCGCCTCGATCTTCTCAAGGGAGGAGGTCCTCAAGGGCTCCTTCGATCGGTACGTCGAGTCCTCCAGGGGCAAGAGGGGGACCGCCGAGGTGGACGCCGCCTTCCTCCGGGAGATCGAGGTCTGGCGGGAGCTTCTCGCTAGAAATATCGCCTTGCGAAACCCCGACCTCGCATCCAGGGAGCTGAACTTCGCTGTCCAGAGGACGATCGACCGGATAGTCTTCCTCCGGATCTGCGAGGACCGGGGGATCGAGAGGTACGGCCAGCTCCAGACCCTCCTCGATGGTGGTCGGGTCTACCCGAGGCTCATCGAGTTCTTCCGTCGGGCGGACGAGAGGTACAACGCCGGCCTCTTCCACTTCGAGGAGGACGCCGAGAGGACGGAGCCGCCGGACGGGGTCACCCTCGCCCTTGATATCGACGACAAGCCCCTCAAGGAGATCATAAAGAGCCTCTACTACCCCGAGAGCCCCTACGAGTTCTCGGTCCTCCCTCCGGAGATCCTGGGGCAGGTCTACGAGCAGTTCCTGGGAAAGGTGATCTCCCTCTCGCCGGGGCGAAAGGTGAAGGTCGACTACAAGCCCGAGGTCAGGAAGGCCGGGGGCGTCTATTACACGCCCTCTTACATCGTCAGCTACATCGTAGAGAACACCGTCGGGCGTCTCCTAGAAGGGCAGACCCCCACCGCCGTATCGGACTTGCGGATCCTCGACCCCGCCTGCGGCTCGGGCTCTTTCCTCATAGGCGCTTATCAGAAGCTCCTCGACTGGCACCGGGACTGGTACGTCGAGAAGCTCGTCCCCCTCCTCGCCGAGGGAAAGGGCCCCGCCTCGAAGGAGGTCGCCGCCCTCCTCCCCGCCGGGTACGCCTCCCCGAACAAGAGGGGCGTGAGGGGCCGGGGCCAGGGCCAGAGCCCGCCGGGGATGGATCAGCCCCGGGAGCTTCCGATATTCGAGGGGGCTGGCGGGGAGTGGAAGCTGACCACCAGGGAGCGGCGGCGTATCCTCCTGAACAACATCTACGGCGTCGACATCGACTCCCAGGCGGTGGAGGTGACGAAGCTCTCCCTCCACCTGAAGGTCCTGGAGGGAGAGAACGAGGAGACGCTCACCAAGCAGCTTAAGCTCTTCCAGGAGAGGGCTCTGCCCTACCTCGGCCAGAACATCAAGTGCGGAAACTCCCTCATCGGCCCCGACTTCTACGACGGCCAGACGACCCTCCTGGACAAGGAGGAGATGTACAGGGTGAACGCCTTCGACTGGGAGAGGGAGTTTGCCGAGGTGATGGGCCGGGGCGGGTTTGATGCTGTGATCGGGAATCCGCCTTATATTCGCATGGAATCTTTCAAAGAAATTAAAGACTATCTTCGCAAATACTACGAAGTACACGGGGCTAGAAGTGATCTTTACGCCTATTTTGTCGAAAGGGGTCACAAATTACTTCTCAGAAATGGTGTTTTCGGCATGATCCTATCAAACAAATTCGTTAAGGCAAATTATGGTTCACCACTTCGCCAATTCCTGGATTCAAAGTCAATCATCGATACAATAGCAGATTTTGCAGGACTTAGAGTATTCCAAAAAGCTACTGTAAGGACATTAGTACTTCTTACAAGGAGAAAAGATCCAGAAAATAATATATCTGCCTCTACAGTCTATCTCCCACCAGTCGATTTAGAAACGTTCCAATATTTAGCTAATGGTTCAGAAACGATTTCAGATCTCGTAAATTCGAGGGGCTTTGTTCTTCCAAAGGGATCACTAACATCTGATAGATGGTTACTCATTAATCAGGTTCAACAGTACACACTCCAAACGATATTAAGCCATTCAGAACCATTATCGCATTTTGTGAAGGGTCAAATTTTATGGGGTGTAAAAACTGGATTGAATGATGCTTTCGTAATCGATCAGAAGACTCGATCTGAAATCCTTAAATTGGATCCAAATGGCGCTGAAGTGATAAAACCCTTTTTATTTGGGGAAGACATCAAAAGATATGAATTAGATACGCCAAAAAGATACTTGATTTATTCATATCATGGGTTTGACATATCGAAATACCCTGCGATTGAATCTCACCTAAAACCTTACAAGGAACGTCTTGAGAGGAGAGCCACCAAACAAGCATGGTACGAACTTCAGCAACCATCCGTTGCACTTGTACCAATATTTGGACGCGGTAAGATCCTATATCCTGAAATTGCAAAGACGTGTCAATTCACATATGACGATAGCGGCTATTTTTCAAATAACAAGATATTCATCTTGCCGACAGATGATCTCTTTATATTAGGAATTTTAAATGCTAAAGTTGCTTTCTTCTATTTTAGCATCTTCTGTGCAGCTTTGGAGGGTTCAAATGACCGTTATCTAGAGTTTCGTGCTCAGTACGTCAAAGATTTTCCCATCCGCACCATCGACTTCTCCGACCCCGAGGATGTCGCCCGCCACGATAATATGGTGGCCCTCGTCGAGAGGATGCTAGACCTGCACAGGCGGCTTTCCGAATCTAAGACCGGCCACGAGAAGACGCTCCTCTCGCGGCAGATAGAGGCGACGGACCGGCAGATCGACGCCCTGGTTTACGAGCTTTACGGCCTCTCGGAAGAGGAGGTCGCCATCGTGGAGGAGGTCGCCCGGTGACGGCGCCGCACTGGCCCCACGCGTCTTCTCTTCTGGCCTATCCTGAGCCTTGCGCCGACCGGCGCTTCCGCGCCAGGCGGTCGTCCTTCGGGATCGAGAAGGAATGGGGAGGATGGGGGGGCGATGTCGGGCCGGTAGAAGGGCATCAATTGGCGGGGAGGGGAGCGAGAGGCGGTGGGGGCGGTCTTTCGCCGCCTGGGGTATATTTCTAACTATATTTAAAAGACTCGATATATCTTCGACGGTCTCTCCCGCCACCCTTCGATGGTGGTCCGCGCCGATCATATGCTGGCGTTTGGCAGGCGGCTTTCCGAGTCGATAGACCTGGCCACGAGAAGACCCTCCTTTCGCGGCAGATCGATGGCACCGACCGGCAGATCGACTCCCTGGTTTACGAGCTTTACGGCCTCTCGGAAGAAGAGGTCGCCATCGTCGAGGACGCCGCCCGGTGACGGCGCCGCACTGGCCCCACGCGTCTTCTCTTCTGGCCTATCCTGAGCCTTGCGCCGCCCGGCGCTTCCGCGCCAGGCGGTCGTCCTTCGGGATCGAGAAGGAATGGGGAGGATGGGGGGGCGATGTCGGGCCGGTAGAAGGGCATCAATTGGCGGGGAGGGGAGCGAGAGGCGGTGGGGGCGGTCTTTCGCCGCCTGGGGTATATTTCTAACTATATTTAAAAGACTCGATATATCCTCGACGGTCTCTCCCGCCACCCTTCGATGGTGGTCCGCGCCGATCATATGCTGGCGTTTGGCAGGCGGCTTTCCGAGTCGATAGACCTGGCCACGAGAAGACCCTCCTTTCGCGGCAGATAGAGGCGACGGACCGGCAGATCGACGCCCTGGTTTACGAGCTTTACGGCCTCTCGGAAGAAGAGGTCGCCATCGTCGAAGAGGCCGCCCGGTGAAGGCGTCGCCCGCCCCGGCTCCTGGCGTCTTCTCTTCTGGCCTATCCTGGGCGCTGCGCCGCCCGGCGCTTCCGCGCCGGGCGGTCGTTCGTCGGGATCGAGAAGGAATGGAGGAGGATGAGGGGGCCGATGTCGGGCCGGTAGAAGGTCTTCAATTGGCGGGTAGGGGGGCGAGAGGCTGTCGGGCGGGGCGGTCGTTCGCCGCCTGGAGTATATTTCTAATGATATTTTAACGACTCTATATATCCTCGACGGTCTCTCCCGCCACCCTTCGATGGTGGTCCGCGCCGATTATATGCTGGCTTTTGTCAGGCGGCTTTCCGAATCGATAGACCTGGCCACGAGAAGACCCTCCTTTCGCGTCAGATCGAGGCGACGGACCGGCAGATCGACGCCCTGGTTTACGAGCTTTACGGCCTCTCGGAAGAGGAGGTCGCCATCGTGGAGGAGGTCGCGCGGTGACGGCGCCGCACTGGCCCCACGCGTCTTCTCTTCTGGCCTATCCTGGGCTCTGCGCCGCCCGGCGCTATCCGCGCCGGGCGGTTGTCTTTCGGGATCGAGAAGGAAAGGAGGAGGATGAGGGGGCCGATGTCGGGTCGGTAGAAGGGCTTAAATTGGCGGGAGGGGGGCGAGAGTCGGTCGGGCGGGGCGGTCTTTCGCCGCCTGGGGTATATTTCTAATGATATTTTAAATACGCAATATATCCTCGACGGTCTCTCCCGCCACCCTTTGACGATGGCCCTCGCCGAGAATATGCTCGACCTGCACAGGCGGCTTTCCGAGTCGAAGACCGGCCACGATAAGACCCTCCTCTCGCGGCAGATCGAGGCGACGGATCGGCAGATCGACGCCCTGGTTTACGAGCTGTACGGGCTGACCGAGGAGGAGATAAGGATAGTGGAAGTGGCGACGGCCTGAGCCTTGAATCTTGGATTTCCTATGTACTTATTGAAATGACGGTGTGTACGAGGATCGAAAGCCTAATGATATAGAAGAACTAATCGCCATCTAAGGAGAGCATGATAATGAGCAAAATAACTATTCATGGTGAATCATACCCTATAAGCAAGATATTTAGTGACGAATTCGTCTTCACCATACCTCTTTATCAACGTCCTTATGCTTGGACGACTGAACATGCAGGCGAGTTATTAGATGATCTGATAACTTTCAGAGAGGATAATACTGGAAATGGAGATGACATCAGTCCTTACTTCCTAGGAAGCATAGTTCTGATTAAAGATTACGCTCCTGAAGCTCAAGTGGTTGATGGGCAGCAGCGATTGGTTACCCTTACAATTCTGCTATCGACCCTCCGTCATTTAACACCAATATATGCAAGCGATATAACTCCGTTTATATATGAAAAAGGAAGTGAAATAAAGAGTACTCCAAATCGTTATCGTTTGACACTTAAAGAGAAAGATGCAGAATTCTTCAAGGAGTACATCCAAGATGAAAGTGGTTTGAAAAAATTAAAAAGTTTAGATACAAGTAGACTCTCTGATAGCCAGCTTAACATAGTGGAAAATGCACTTTACTTCATTGATAAACTTAAAGATCTTTCAGAGAAAGAGTTGTTAGGCCTCACCCAATTCGTGATTAACCATTGCATAATAGTCGGAGTATCAACTCCCGACTTCGATTCTGCCTATCGGATTTTTTCCATTCTCAATGATCGTGGTTTAGATCTCTCAATTACAGATATTATAAAAGCGGATGTTATAGGTACCATACCTTTAAGCGAACAGGATTCGTATACTGATAAATGGGAAGATTTAGAAGTAGCGTTGCGTAGAGACACTTTTCGTGATCTATTTGCTCATATCAGAATGATTCATCGAAAAACTAAACCAAAAGATACGATCCTTAAAGAGTTCCGCCAGTATGTAAATCCGACCAAAGATTCTAAGAATTTTATAGATAATGTATTAATCCCGTATGCCAATGCTTTCGATGTTATTAAGAATTCATCGTATCAGAGCTATAAACATGCAGAGGAAGTAAACGCTCTATTATCTTGGTTGAATCGAATAGACAATGTTGATTGGATACCTCCTGCGGTACTCTATTTCTCAAAGAATAAAGATAAACCAAATATGTTATTCGATTTCTTCACAGACTTAGAACGTCTTGCGGCAAGTTTAATGATTCTGCGTGCAAATATCAACCAACGTCTTGATCGGTATGGTAGGCTTTTGACTTATATCGATGCTGGAGATGATCTCAATACATCAAGCTCTCCGCTGCAGATTACACCTCAGGAGAGAAGTGAGATCTTAAATGTATTGGATGGAAATATTTATTTATCCAAGAATGTACCCCGGTATGTTCTTCTCAGATTAGATGCCGCTCTCTCTGACGGTAACGCATCTTATGAGTATCCATTAATAACAATTGAGCATGTATTGCCGCAAAACCCCAGTGATGGAAGCTATTGGACTAAACACTTTCCTGAAAAAGAAGACAGAGAAATGTTCGTTCATAAGCTAGGCAATTTGGTATTGCTATCTCGCAAGAAAAACAGCCAAGCACGAAACTATGATTTCGATAAGAAAAAACGACAATACTTCGCCACCGATAAAGGGATTTCACCTTTCGTTTTAACTACACAGGTTCTGCAAGAACAAGAGTGGACCCCAGAAGTTATTGAAAAAAGGCAAGAACATTTAATAGAGATCTTAAGTGAGCTATGGAGGCTCTAAAAGAGCCGATACCTGGCCGGTAGAATTGCGTAAAAAGGTGATGTCGGATCAGCGGATCGATGCCCCCTATCTCCGAGCTTTACGGCCTCTCGGAGGAGGAGATCGAGATCGTGGAGGAAGCGAAGGCGTGAGCCCCAAACCCAAGATATATATAATATTAAAAAGTATAAGATGTGATTAAAATGCGTAGCCTAAAAGAGATTTCCATGCTTCTTGATGAGTTGGATACCAAAATTGCAGATGAGCTGGAAAATCAGGACTTGGACTTCAAGAGATGGATCTTCGATAGCAAAGAACAATCAGTGAAAATGGTTGTAGATATGGCCGTATGCATGGCAAACGGGGGTGGAGGGGCCACCGTATTTGGAGTGAACGACAATGTCGTAGGAAGATCTCGCGCCATTTCTGGTGTCCCAGCTGAAATAGATATCAACCAGCTAAAAAAAGCAGTCTATGATTCCACCGATCCAAGACTTACACCTCAGTTTGAAGAGTTAGAAGTGCCTGAAGGCACTGGTCGTCTTTTGGTAATGTATGTATTTCCGGGCCTTCCGCCTTACACAACTACTTCTGGAGAAGGCAAGATTCGCGTCGGCAAGGATTGCCAACCCCTCACAGGAACCATGCGACGCCGTGTGATGGTGGAAACAGGCGAGACAGACTTCACCGCAATCGAGGTGCCGGGTGACCCTACTTCACATATTTCTGCTTCTGCTGTGGAATATCTTCGTGATGTGGCGCGAGCAAGTCATACGCCTGAAGAACTATTACAGATAAATAATATTGATTTCTTAGAATCGATCGGTCTTCTTCGGAAGGGATGTTTAACCAGGTCCGGACTGCTCCTTGTCGGAAAGAGGGAATCAATTCAGGAGCACCTTCCGGGTTATGTGTGGACTCATCTTCGAATGAAAGATGATACTGATTATTCGGATCGGATGGACGGTCGCGATGCGTTGCCCATAGCGTTGGCTCGTTTAATCGATCGAATCATGGCAGACAACCCCCTCACTACTATAGTGTACGGCCCTTTCCATTTCGAATATCGTACATATCCAGAAATCGCCCTTCGTGAGGCTCTGATGAACGCCTTTAGTCATGCGGACTATAGAATCGGTGGACCGATTCTAGTCAAGCAATACCCCTCCAAATTAGAAATCAGCAATCCAGGTGGGTTCATCGGCGGCATTACTCCAAAAAATATATTACATCATCATCCAGTGTCTAGGAATCCTCACTTAGTAAATGCTCTTTCAAAGCTACACCTTGTCAACCGTAGCAACTTAGGAATTTCGCGCATGTTCAAATACATGCTGATTGAAGGAAAGGAGCCACCCCTAATCGAAGAACAGGGAGAGTCGGTGAGGGTAACATTACTATCTGGTGACTTGTCCACAACATTCCGCGCCTTCGTTGAAGAAGAGAGCAAAATTGGTAGAGGTCTTTTGGTTGATCAACTTTTGATTCTTCAATACCTTTTACGTCATGCTGAGCTGAGCAGTATCGAAGCAGCTCGAATATGCCAGCGTTCAGAGGAACAAGCACATGAAACTCTCAGTGAGATGGAACTTAATCGAAACTATCTTGAACGTGGTGGATCTGGTCGTGGAACCTATTGGATATTACGCTCTGACTTGCACCGTAAGCTTTCGGCGTCTGGTCATCCAGAAAGAGACCGGCGCATAGACTGGGATGCAGCGAAGACGAGGATACTCAGCGTTCTCAAGCAGAGATTTGAACGTGGCGAAAGTGGGCTTTCAAATACTGAAATTCGACAGATCACACATTTAGGTAGATACCAGGTTATCCGCTTAATGAGGGAACTTGTAGACGAAAATCCCGGAAAAGTTGAACTCGTAGGCAAGGGGCGTGGTTCTCGATACATTTACTGCGATGGATGATGAAACGTGCGCTAAATATAAACTCACATTCATGATCACATTAATTCCCCTAATTGTGATCATAAATGTGTAATCACAATATTTGTGTTTTTTGAGCCCATTTTGTTCAGCTAGCTACTTTGCTGGCTTTGATGGAGCCGTGGATGATGACCCTCCTTTCGCGGCAGATCGATGGCACCGACCGGCAGATCGACTCCCTGGTTTACGAGCTTTACGGGCTGGCGGAAGAGGAGGTCGTCATCGTGGAGGAGGTCGCCCGGTGACGGCGCCGCACTGGCCCCACGCGTCTTCTCTTCTGGCCTATCCTTACCCTTGCGCCGCCCGGCGCTTCCGCGCCGGGCGGTCGTTCGTCGGGATCGGGAAGGAAAGGAGGAGGATGAGGGGGCCGATGTCGGGCCGATAGAAGGGCTTAAATTGGCGGGTAGGGGGGCGAGAGGCTGGCGGGCGGGGCGGTCGTTCGCCGCCTGGAGTATATTTATAATGATATTTAAAAGACTCGATATATCCTCGACGGTCTCTCCCGCCACCTTTCGATGGTGGTCCGCGCCGATCATATGCTCGCTTTTGTCAGGCGGCTTTCCGCATCGAAGACCGGCCACGAGAAGACCCTTCTCTCGCGGCAGATCGATGGCACCGACCGGCAGATCGACGCCCTGGTTTACGAGCTTTACGGCCTCTCGGAGGAGGAGGTCGCCATCGTGGAGGAGGCTGCCCGGTGAAGGCGTTGCCCTGGCTTCGGGCGTCTTTCCTTCTGGCCTATCCTGGGCGCTGCGCCGCCCGGCGCTTCCGCGCCGGGCGGTTGTCTTTCGGGATCGAGAAGGAAAGGAGGAGGATGAGGGGGCCGATGTCGGGTCGGTAGAAGGGCATCAATCGGCGGGGTGGGGAGCGTGAGTCGGTCGGTCTTTCGCAGCATGGGGTATATTTCTAATGATATATTAACGACTCGATATATCCTCGACGGTCTCTCCCGCCACCCTTCGTTCTCCGGGATCGAGAAGGAAGAAAGGAGATGGAGGATCAGATGGTCGATCCCAGGCCGGGAAAAGGGTATAAATTGGCGGGGGGCCATAAGAAGGATCAGGCTATGTTCTCAGAGTACATCCAGGCGGCCCTCGCCCGGGCTGTCTACGAGCCGATCGAAGACGGCGAACACTGCGCCACGGTCCCCGGCCTTCGGGGGGTCATCGCCGTAGGTGGGACGGTGGAGGAGTGCCGGACGAACCTCATCGAGGTTCTGGAAGGATGGATCGCCCTTCGGCTGAGGCTCGGGATGGCCATACCCCCCATAGGCGGAAAGACTATCGAGGTATCAGCGGAGCCCGAAGCCGTTGTCTAAGCTGTTGCCCGTCTCTTCCAGAGAGCTGATCCGGCGGCTGCGAAAGCTCGGATTCGAGGGCCCCTATCCCGGAACGAAGCATCCTTATATGGCCAGAGGAGACCTCATCGTCACGATACCAAACCCTCACGGCGGGAAGATCGGTGTCAAGCTTCTGGCTATCATCCTTCGGGAGGCAGGGATCAAGAGAGAGGAATGGCTCTCGGTTTAGGCGTCAATAATTTCAATAATTCGGGACAAATGTACCCTCCCTCTGGCCTCTTGCGATCCCCCGGCCGCGCCGGGGGGGTCGTCTTTCAGGATCGAGAAGGAACGCAGACGAAGAATTGCGATTAAAAAGAAATTAGCAGTCCCGGTCCCGATCCCGGTCCCGATCCCGTCCTGCCGCCGCCCCCCTCCCCATCTCCGTCTCCCACCGGAGATGGGGGGAGGGGCTGGGGCTAATCCGACCCCAGCCTCTCCAGAGCCTCGCGAGCAGCCTCCCGGACCAGCCTGTCCACATCGTCGAGGGCCCCGGCGATGGGCGCTTTCGCTCTCAGATCCCCTATCCTGCAGAGGGCGATGACGGCATTGCGGCGGACATAAGCGTGATCGTCCTTCAGAGCGCCGATCAGCGGATCGACGGCCTTCGGGTCGCCAATCCTCCCGAGGGACCAGGCGGCCCTCGACCGGACGGACCATACGGCGTCCCCCAGGGCGCCGATGAGATCGTCGACGGCTCCGGGGTCTCCTACCCTTCCCAGGGCCTCGACGGCCATCCACCTCACACCTCTCTTCTCGTCGACGAGGGCCTCCATCAGATGACCGGCCGCCCCCGGGTCGCCGATCCTGCCGAGGGAAGAGGCCGCCCTCGCCCGGACCCGCCAGTCATCGTCCTTCAGGGCACCGATGAGCGGCTCAGTCGCCCTCGGGTCTCCTATCCTTCCCAGGGACCAGACGGCCCTCTCCCGGACCCTCCCATCCCTGTCCTTCAGGGCTTCTATGAGGGGCTCTGTAGCGACGGGGTCGCCGATCCTGCCGAGGACGTAAGCCGCCATCGTGCGGGCACGGAGATCGCCGCTCTTCAGATCCTGCAATAGGTCATCGATCCTCGCCATCGCCGGCCACCGTCCGCAAAATCAGTTTCAGAATCATCTTCTATGCCCTCCTCACCTTCCTCTGCCTAGGAGAGGCTGTCAAGGGCTGTGAAAAATTTATCGGTCTTGTCCCATGGACGGCAGGAGGAAGGCCGGAGAAGATAAGGCCGGAGTAAGGTCGGAGGGTCAGCGGCGGCGCTTATACCTCTTTTTAATGAGCCCGATAATTTTGCTTATCCCGATCAGAGCCAGCACCTTGAGGATCTTCTTATGCAACGCCATCCGAGATCACCGCCTATCCCCTTTGCCATCAAAGGCGAAAAGTCTTCCGGTTTTGTTGATCAACGATGGCTAGCGCCAGACCGCCAGACCGGCGAAAAGCACCCTCCTCTCCACCAGAAATTCTGCGATCTCTCCTGCCAGGATCATAACCTGCCGCTTTGCGGCATTATATCTCGCGCCTCTTGCACCCCTGGGCGCCCTGATCCCGGATCCCATCTGATCCGTGGTCTTGATCCATCGGCCACCCTCACCTCTTGACGACCACAACCTTCGACGCTCTCGGTTCGCCGTCAGTCTTCCCCTTCTTTCCCTTCTTCCCCTTCTCGGCCCCTTCTCCGGCCGCCTCTTCGACAGGATCCAAATCTGCTTTGGGTTTTCGCGCCATGCTCAAACATTTTTATACTGAACCTATATAATCATTTCTTTCCTCCAAGAAAATTATAGGGGGATCCTCACAGATTTCGTAGATCGGACCTCCTAGATAGATGGAGTCGCTGGAACCGCATATCCCGGACGCGACGATAAAGAGAGGATCTGCTGGGGGATTATGCAGAAAGAAAATTAGTGCCCAGACCCGGATTCGAACCGGGGACATTCAGATCTTCAGTCTGACGCTCTCCCGGACTGAGCTACCTGGGCGAGTTAGGTGGGCTCGATGCGATTCGAACGCATGATCCCCGCCATGTCAAGGCGATGTCATAACCAGCTAGACCACGAGCCCACAAACGACGGATGCTCCCACTGGGCTTTTTGAAGATAAACCCTTCGGTCTGAGGCGAGGTTGAGGGAGGGCGCCGGGACGGGATCCGGTGGGCTTCGCGGCCCCCGGCACCTGTTGCCGCCACCCCGCTGCCCATCTTTGCGCCTCTCCTCCTCAATCCCCGCCCCTCCTCCATCCCCGTCTCTTCTCTCGCCGTCCCTCTTCTCCTTTTCAATCCCTGAATCTGCCGGCCCAGATCCTTCTCACCGTACTTCCTGATGGTACTCGTTGAGGGGCTTGATGGTGATCTCGCCGGACTTGGCGATCTCGATCGCCTGGGCCGCGGCCCGGGCCGCCTGGACCGTCGTTATGTAGGGGACGTGGTAGTCGACGGCGTTACGCCGGATCTGGAAGCCGTCCCTCACCGACTGCTTCGTCGTCGGGGTGTTGATGATGAGGCTCACCTCCCCCCGCTTCATGTAGTCGAGGACGTTGGGGCTTCCGGCGTAGATCTTCTCGACCCTCTCGACGGCGACCCCCATCCTGGCGAGGAACTCGGCCGTCCCCTCGGTGGCGATGATCGAGAGGTCGGATTCTGTGAGCCTCCTCGCCACCTCGGCGATGGCGCCTTTGTCCTCGTCCTTCACCGAGATGAAGACCACCCCTTCCGTCGGGAGGGGGTTGTCGGCGGAGAGCTCCGCCTTGAAGAAGGCGAGGCCGGGGACGCGGTCGATCCCCATCACCTCCCCCGTCGACCTCATCTCCGGCCCCAGGAGGGTGTCGGCTCCGGGAAGCTTCTCGAAGGGGAGGAGGACCTCCTTCACCGAGACGTAGGGGATCTTCGGCTCGCGGGTGTACCCCAGCTCTGCCAGGGTCTTTCCTGCCATGACGGAGGCGGCGATCTTGGCCAGGGGGATCCCCACCGTCTTCGATACGAAGGGGATCGTCCTGGAAGACCGGGGGTTTGCCTCCAGGACGTAGACGATCCCGTCCTTGTAGGCCATCTGGATGTTGAGGATCCCCTTCACCTCCAGGGCGAGGGCGATCTTTTTGACGTACTCCCGGACGGTCTCCTGAACGGCCGCAGGTATCGTCTGGGGAGGGATGATGCAGGCGCTGTCCCCGGAGTGGATCCCAGCCTCCTCGATATGCTCCATGATCGCCCCGATGAGGACGTCCCGGCCGTCGCAGACGGCGTCGACGTCGATCTCCACGGCGTTCTGAAGGAAGTCGTCGATGAGGATGGGGTGCTGCGGCGATACCCTCACCGCCTCCCTCATGTAGACCTCCAATTCCTTCTCGTCGTAGACGATCTCCATGGCCCTGCCGCCGAGGACGTAGCTGGGCCTCACTAGGACCGGGTAGCCGATCCGCCGCGCCTCCGCCTTCGCCTCCTGCGGGCTAGTGGCGTAACCGGCCTCCGGCTGGGGTATCCCCATCTTTTGGAGGGCGAGGTTGAACCTCTCCCGGTCCTCGGCGACGTCGATCTTCTCGGGGCTCGTCCCCAGGATCTTGGTATCTAGCCCCCGTCTTGCGATCTCCCTCTCCAGGGGGATTGCAAGGTTCATCGCCGTCTGGCCTCCGAACTGGACCATCACGCCAAAGTGTCTCTCCTTCTCGATGATGTTCATGACGTCCTCGAGGGTCAGGGGCTCGAAGAAGAGCTTATCTGAGGTGTCGTAGTCGGTGGAGACGGTCTCGGGGTTGTTGTTGGCGATATGGGCCTCGATTCCCAGCTCCCGGAGGGCCATGACGGCGTGGACGGTGGAGTAGTCGAACTCGATCCCCTGGCCGATCCTGATGGGGCCGGAGCCTATGATCAGGACCTTCTTCTCGTCCGTTGGGGCTAGCTCGCACTCATCCTCATAAGAGGAGTAGTAGTAGGGGGTCTTGGCTGCGAACTCCGCGGCGCAGGTGTCGACCATCTTGTAGGTGGGAACGATCCCGTTCTCGATCCGCAGATCGGCGATCTCCGCCCTCTCCTTCCCGAGGATCCTGGCGATCCGGTCGTCGGAGAACCCCATCCTCTTTGCTTTCCTCAAAATCGGGACGGAGAAGCGGTCTCGGACCTCGTCTTCCATGGCGATGACGTTCTCGATCCTCCAGATGAAGTAGGGGTGGATTTTTGTCAGATCCGCTATCTCCTCGACGGATATCCCCCGCCGGAGCGCCTGGTAGATGGCGAAGAGCCTCTCGTCCGTCGGGGTCGAGAGGAGGCTTCTGACCTCCTCGTCGGTCCAGGGCTCGTACTTGCCGGCGTAGCCCAGGTCCATATCGATCTCCAGGGACCGGACCGCCTTCATCAGCGCCTCCTCGTAGCTCCTCCCGATGGCCATCACCTCTCCCGTCGACTTCATGGCGGTGGTGAGGGTCTTGTCGGCTTTGACGAACTTGTCGAAGGGCCACCGGGGGATCTTCATGACGACGTAGTCGACCGCCGGCTCGAAGGAGGCGGGGGTCTCCCCGGTGACGTCGTTTCCGATCTCGTCGAGGGTCATCCCGATGGCGATCTTGGCGGTGACCCGGGCGATGGGGTAGCCTGTCGCCTTGGAGGCGAGGGCGGAGCTTCTGGAGACTCTGGGGTTCACCTCGATCACTCTGTAATCGCCGTCCTTGGCGGCGAACTGGATGTTGCACCCCCCCTCGATCTTGAGGGCCCGGATGATGTTTATGGCCGCGGTCCTGAGGGTCTGGACCTCCTGGTCTGATAGTGTCTGGATGGGGGTGACGACTATGGATTCGCCGGTGTGGATCCCCATGGGGTCCATGTTCTCCATGTTGCAGATGGTGATGCAGGTGTCATTTCCGTCCCGCATCACCTCGTACTCCAGCTCCGTCCAGCCGACGAGGCTCTCCTCGACGAGGACCTGGTGGATCCGGGACCTCTTCATCCCCATATCGACGATCCGGTAGTACTCCTCCTCCGTCTCGGCGGCGCCTCCGCCGGAGCCGCCGAGGGTGTAGGCGGGCCTGATGATGAGGGGAAGGCCCAGCTCCGCCAGCGCCTCCTCGGCCTCCTCCATCGTCTCGACGGCCCGGCTCCTGGGGACAGGCTCGCCTATCCTGATCATGGCGCTCTTGAAGAGGTCGCGGTCTTCGGTCTCCCGGATGGCGTCGACGGAGGTCCCCAGGACCTCGACGTTGAACTTCTCCAGGACCCCTCCCTCGGCGAGCTCGCTCGTTATGTTCAGGCCGGTCTGGCCCCCGATCCCGGCGATGATCCCGTCGGGCCTCTCCTTCTCGATGATCTTGGCGACGACCTCGGGGACGAGCGGCTCGATGTAGATCCTCTCCGCCATCTCCGGGTCGGTCATGATGGTGGCGGGGTTGGAGTTGACGAGGACGACCTCCACCCCCTCCTCCCGGAGGGACTTGCAGGCCTGGGACCCCGAGAAGTCGAACTCCGCCGCCTGGCCGATCTGGATAGGCCCCGACCCTATGAGGAGAACCTTCTTGATATCAGATCTCTTCGGCAACTCCGATCACCTCCTCCTCCCTTCGATCTCTTTTGCGACCGACGCGAAGAACCTCTCCTTCGTGCAGAGGGGGCCGGGGCTCGCCTCGGGGTGGTACTGGACCGCCTCCATCCCCAGGTAGTCGTTCCTGATCCCCTCGACCGTCCCGTCGTTGGCGTTGACCTGGGTGATCTTGATCCCCGTCCCCTCCGCCGACTGGGGGCGCAGGGCGAAGTTGTGGTTCTGGGACGTGATGCGGACGACGCCGCTGGCGAGGTCTTTGACCGGCTGGTTTCCGCCGTGGTGGCCGAACTTCAGCTTGTAGGTCTCCGCCCCCAGGGCGAGGCAGATCACCTGGAGGCCCAGGCATATCCCATAGACCGGCTTCTCTCCTGCAAAGTGCTTCACCGCCTCGATCGCCCCCGCCGCCTGCTGGGGGTCGCCGGGGCCGTTGGATATGAAGAGGGCGTCCGGCTCGTAACCCTCGATCTGCGACGGACTCGTCTGCGAGGGGACGACGACTATATCGAACCCAAGGCATGCCATGGAATCGAGGATGCTTCTCTTTATCCCGAGGTCGATCATCACCACCTTTGGACCCTCGCCGGGGATCCGGTAGGGCTGGCGGCAGGAGACGGCGGAGATCAGGTCCAGGGTTGAGATCTCCGGCTGATCTCTTGCCAGGCCTACGACGTCTTCGGCGGAGACGTCCGCCGTCTCCCCGACGGCGAGGGTGGCCCTCATCGCCCCCTGGCTTCTGATCTTGATGGTGAGCATCCTCGTATCCAATCCAGAGACTCCGGGGACCCCCTCATCCTCCAGGAAATTCGATATCGTCCTCGTTGACCGGTGGTGGAGGGGCCTATCCCAGACCTCCCGACAGACCATCGCCGTCGGGCCGATCCGGTCCGACTGGAAGTTGTCGCCGCTCACCCCGTAGTTTCCCATGAGGGGGTAGGTGAACATCAGAAGCTGTCCCTTGTAGGAGGGATCGGTGAGCGCTTCCTCGTACCCGGACATCACCGTCACGAAGACCAGCTCCCCAGAGACGACGCTGGGGGCGCCGAAGCCCACCCCTTCGACCCTGGTGCCGTCTTCCAACCCTAAGACGCCGATCATAGTATCGCCACCACAAGCAAGGAGGTGGTCTAAATAGGTTTCGACGGGATCGAGGGGCGAAGGGCACAAGGGTCCGCCGGAAGACTATTGCCGGGGGTGGTGGCGATCCGGCTCCCCACCGGCCGTCCTCCTCAGTCCAGGGACTCCGGTTGTCCGGGCTCTGCCCACCCGGCGGGCTCTTGATATAAAATGGGGGACGAGAATCGGCGAAGAGGTGATGATATGCCCAGAGAGGACGGGTTTTGCGGAGGGGTTGGCAGATGAGGGTGCTGGTCTTCGGAGGGACGGGGAGGATCGGGTCTGCCGCCGCCTGGGATCTGGCGCTGGCAGAAGAGGTCGAAGAGGTGGGTCTGGTAGGAAAGAAGGAGGAGGGGCTGAAGAGGGCCGCTGCCCGGATCGGGTCTGATAAGATCCGTCTCCACCCCTGCGACGCCGCCTCTGGCGACGTCCGCGAGGTCCGTCGGCTGATGGACGGCTACGACGTCGGGGTCTTCGCCCTCCCAGACAGAAGGACGAGCTACCGGGCTCTGGAGGCGGCCATCGACTCAAGCCTTCCCGCCGTCGACGTCCTGGAGGAGTACCACCGGCGCCCCGACGCCCACGAGACGGAGGGGCTCGCCATCCCCGGCGGGATGACCCCAGTGGAGTACGGCGACTTTCTCCACGAGAGGGCGGAGGAGAACGACGTCACCTTCCTCGACGGGATGGGCTTTGCTCCGGGGCTCTCCAACGCCTCCATCGGCCGGGGGATCGACCTTCTCGACTCCGCCGAGGCCGCCACCGCCAGGGTCGGCGGCATCCCCTCGAAGGAGGCGGCGGCCAATCACCCCCTCCGGTACACCGTAACCTGGTCCTTCGGACACGCCCTCCGGGAGTACATGATCGGTGCGATGGTCCTACGCAACGGGAGGATCGTCGAGGTCCCCGCCCTGGCGGACCGGGAGACCTTCGTCTTCGAGCCCCTGGGGGAGACCTTCGAGGCAGCCGTCACCCCCGGGATGCCGAGCCTCCTTTACACCAGGCCGGATCTTGCCGAGTTCTCGGAGAAGACGATCCGCTGGCCGGGTCACTTTGAGGGGATCGACCTTCTCAGGGGGTGCGGCCTCTTGGAGTTGGACCCCCATCCCTTCGGGGGGATGGAGATCAGCCCCCGGGAGTTCTTCATATCGGTGGTGGGGCCGAAGCTTCAGCCGCTCCCGGGGGAGACGGATATCTGCGTCATGATGAACACCGTCCTGGGGAAGAAGGGGGGCGAGGCGGCCCGGGTCGACCACCGCCTCCTGGCCGGCCCCGATGAGGTCGCCGGCATATCGGCGATGGCGAGGGTTACGGGCTTCTCGGCGGCCGTCGCCGCGGTGATGTTGGGAAGGCACGAGGTCAAAGAGAAGGGGATCGTCGCCCCCGAGGACGGGATCCGGGGGGCGGCCTACGAGAGGTACATCGGAGAGCTGGAGGAACGGGGGATCTGCGTCCAGGAGACGGTGAGGGCCGGGGTCTGATCGATGGGGGACTGCTGAAGCCCGCGGGCTCATCCAGATAAAAGAAGGACCCTTTAGGCCGATGATAAAATAAGGAAGTGATCAGGGGGCGGCCCTGCCGCCCTCCGGTCATTATTGCCATTTAGCTCAGGATATGGGAATGATGGGAAGCTGTGGCATGTACAGGTCCTCGGTCCTGTTGTCGTTGGGGCCGAAGATCTGGTCGATGACGCTGTTGACGAAGGGAACTCTCTCCTGGTTGAACTGGGTGGACTGGTTGTTGTAGTAATCGACGATCTCCTGGTTTTCAGGGCTCAATACCGTCGATTCGCCGCCCAGGCTGAAGTACAGGTCCGCCAGGGTTCCGTACTCGAAGGTCGCCTGGCCTATGATCATCGCCGCATCGTAGAAACCCGCCTTGTAGTCCTCAGAGAACGCCTCTTGGGCGCTCGCCGCGCCGAGGGCTGTGCAGAAGAGCACGCCCATCACTAACCCTAACTTCATAATCTCTTTCATGAGTGATCACTCACCAACCGCCGATACCCTCCCATCCATAAAACCCTGTCGGGCGAAAGGACCCCCCCGCAGCCAGGGCCGTGGCGTAAAGGGGCTTTTCCACGGCATCAACATCGGATTACAATATCTCGGAAAGAGATCCCCGTCAGACCCACCCCTCTTCATCTCTGGCCCCCCGCCAAACGACAAAGGTTAAATGATCCCTCGGGGTCTAGATGAGGCGAGGATTGGCTTATGGACATGTACGAGAAGGTGATCGAGCTTGCCCGGAGGCGGGGGTTCATATGGCCCGCCTTCGAGCTCTACGGCGGTGCCGCGGGCTTCTACGATTACGGCCCCCTGGGAGCCCCCTTGAAGAGAGGGATCGAAGACCTCTGGAGGGGTTTCTTCGTCATCCGGGAGGGGTTCTGCGAGATCGAGTGCCCCACCATCGGGGTCGAGGAGATCTTCAAGGCCTCTGGCCACCTATCCGGCTTCTCCGACCCCCTCACCGAGTGCCGGGAGTGCCGCGAGATATATCGGGCCGACCACCTCATAAAGCACATCGTCGAGGTCCCCGACGCCCTGGCAAACGACGAGATATACCGGGTCATAAAGGAGAACGACGTTTTCTGCCCCGAGTGCGGCGGCGACCTATCGGAGATATACGAGTTCAACCTGATGTTCAAGACCTCCATCGGCCCCGGAGGAAAGCAGCCCGGCTACCTCCGCCCCGAGACCGCCCAGGGGATGTTCGTCAACTTTTCGCGGCTCCTGCGCCACTACCGCGACCGCCTCCCCTTCGGAGCCGTCCAGATAGGAAAGTCCTATAGAAACGAGATCTCCCCCCGCCAGGGGGTCATAAGGCTGCGGGAGTTCACCCAGGCCGAGGCGGAGATCTTCATCAACCCGGCGGATAAGAGCCATCCCCGGTTCGGGGAGGTGGCGGATCTGGTGATGACCCTCTACTCCCAGGAGGGCCAGGAGAGGGGGGTGACGGAGGAGATGACCGTCGGCGAGGCCGTGGAAAGAGGGATCATAGCCCACGAGACCCTCGCCTACTACGTCGCCCGGACCTACCAGTTCCTCGTCGAGGCGGGGCTCTCGAGGGAGAGGCTCCGGTTCCGGCAGCACAAGGCCGATGAGATGGCCCACTACGCCGCCGACTGCTGGGACGCCGAGGCGCTCCTGGACCGGTTCGGCTGGATCGAGATCGTGGGGGTCGCCGACAGGACGAACTACGACCTGCGGTCCCACATGGCCCAGAGCCAGGCGAACCTCACCGTCTACCTCCCCTTCGACCTGCCGAGGAAAGAGGAACGGCTGGTGGTCAGGCCCGACATGAAGAGCCTCGGCCCGCTATTCCGCAAGGGGGCCAAGGCCGTCGCCGACGCCCTCTGCGCCCTGCCGATGGAGGAGCTGAAGCGCGACCCCATCGTTGTCGTCGTCGACGGCGATGAGGTCGAGGTCGATCCCTCCCTCGTCGCCTTCGAGATGGAGGTGGTGGAGGTCCGGGGCGAGGAGGTCGTACCCCACGTCATCGAGCCCTCCTTCGGGATAGACCGGATCCTCTACTCCATCCTGGAGCACTCCTACCGGGAGGAGATGGTGGAGGGGGAGACGAGGGCGGTCCTCGCCCTCAAGAACCGGGTCGTTCCGATCCAGGTGGCTGTCTTGCCCCTGATGGACCGGGACGAATTGGTCGGCCCCGCCGAGGAGGTCGCCAGGGAGCTTCGATCCCTCGACCTGCGGGTGGAGTACGACTCATCGGGGTCGATAGGGCGCAGGTACCGCCGAAACGACGAGGTGGGAACCCCCTACTGCGTCACCGTCGACTACGAGACCCTGGAGGAGGGGACGGTCACCATCAGGGACCGCGACTCCATGGCCCAGATCAGGGTCGCAAGGTCCGATGTGGCGAAGATCGTCGCCTCCCTCCTCAGAGGGGAGACGGAATTCGCCGGGGCCGGATCCCCCCACCGGGGCTGAAGGGGAGGGGGATCTCGGGCGGAAGGCGGCCTGATCTCTCCATCGAAGGGGGTTTGAATGGTGATGATGAAGGGGCCAGAGCGGCGGGCGTCTCTTTCGATGGAGATGAGGAGGAAGGCGATCCACCTCACCGGTCTCTTGGTCCCGGCGGCGATCCTCCTCTTCGGGAAGGGCGCTGCCGTCGGGTTCGTCGCCGCGGCCCTGGTGGTGGCGGTCATCCTGGAGCGGGCGAGGCTCTCGGGGAAGGTCAGGCTTCCGGCGGTCCGCGACCACGAGGCGGAGAGGGTCGCGGGTTACTTCTACTACATATTGGGAGCCCTTCTGGCGGTCCTCTTCTTCACCCCACCGATCGCCATCGCCGCGATGCTGATGCTCGCCCTGGGGGACGCCGCTTCCGGGATCATAGGCTCCGTCGTCCGGGGGTCGGCGGTCAGGACCCTGATCATGGAGGGCGGGGGGCGCAGGATAAAGCCGGTCCCGGTGGTGGTGGGGACCTTCGCCGTCTGCCTCGCCGTCGGTTATGCCGCAAGCATCATCGAGGGGATCTACTTCTCCGGCCCGGGGGTTCTATCCCTCCTCGTCTGCACCACCGGCGCCGCCGCGGCGACCTTCGCCGACGCCGTCCCCCTCTCCTTCCGGGATAGGGTCGTCGACGACAACCTCACCATCCCCCTCTTCGCCGGGTCGGCGATGACCGTTGCAGTCCTCATCTGAATCCGGCGGAGAAAGGTTTTTTAACGTTGTTGAGAGTCAACTTAAAAGAGAGCAGAGCAACCGCCTGCGGCTATGCCGTCCGGCTTTGGGCTGAGAATCCACAAGCTTTCGATGGAATCTTTGGGATCTTGACCCTCGGGAGCGCAGGCGTCGAAAGGTTGCTATTCATCGAGAAGAAGATAGGAGGGATATTATGAACATAGTACTACTCGGTCCACCAGGATCCGGAAAGGGCACCCAGGCGAAGATGATAGCAGATAAGTACGGCGTGGTTCACATCTCCACCGGAGACATCCTCAGGGAGAACGTGCGAAACGGCACCCCCCTGGGAGTGGAGGCGAAGAAGTTCATGGAGGCGGGAAAGCTCGTCCCCGACAGCCTCCTCATCGACATCATCAAGGACAGGCTGGCCAAAGACGACGTCAAGGGCGGCTGGATGCTCGACGGCTACCCCCGGACGATGCCCCAGGCCGAGGCGATGGACAAGATCCTCCCCAATCTGGGCCAGAAGATCGATGTCGTCCTGAACATCGACGTCCCCGACGGGGAGCTGGTCAAGAGGGTCACCGGCCGGAGGATGTGCAAGTGCGGGACCACATACCACGTCCAGTTCAACCCGCCGAAGGTCGCCGGCAAGTGCGACGCCTGCGGAGCCGACCTCTACCAGAGGGCGGACGACACCGAGGAGACGGTCAAGGAGAGGCTCCAGGCCTACCACGCCCAGACCCAGCCCCTCATCGACTACTACGACAAAAGGGGGATCGTGGCGACGGTCATCGGCGTAGGGGATATCAAGGAGATCTTCGGGAAGGTCGCCGTGGCGCTGGATAAGATTTAAAGCGCCCATCTTCATAACTTTTTTTGCTCTTTTTGTTTGGTGTTATCCAAAAACTTATCATCTTCATTCACCAACTTATCTTTCGATTGAAATGGTACTTGATCCGGTCAGTTTGGCCGCCTTTGCCGCACCGCTCTTAGCCAAAGGCGCAGAAGCTTTCACCAAGACCGCCGGGGAGAAATTGGGCGGGAAGATGGTTGATTTTTGCGAGGCTGTAGCTAATAAATTCAAAGGAGATTCTTATGCAGAGCAGACCTTGGCCCGAGCCCAGGAGATGCCTGAATCAGATGACCGGCAGATTGCGCTCAAAGGAATCCTAGCTGAGAAGATGAAAGATGACCCCGAGTTTGCTGAATTGGCCAAAAAGCTATTTGATGAAATTAATAATGAGGCTTCCTCAAATCGCATAATCTTTGATCAGCGTGGACAGAATGTTGGATCCCAGACCAATATCGGAAATGTGCAAGGCTCAGTAAATATCGGCACCAAATAGAGATGACGAAGATGACGGAGCCATCAGACTTCGACCAAAAAGGCCAGTCTGTAAAAGAACAGATCAACATTCGCCGTGCTGGTAAGGTGATCATTCAACCACCTGGTTCAGCCTCGGCTTTGCCGGTCCCTCAGGAAATCCCGCCACAACCGGCAGACTTCACGGGCCGTGAGGACGAAATCAAAGGCCTTCTTGAGAAGTTCGGCCATGGTGCAACCATCACAGGTCTAAGAGGCATGGGCGGCGTGGGCAAGACTGCTCTGGCCCTGGTTCTGGCCGATCGACTCAAAAATCGTTTTGCAGACGGCCAGCTCTTCTTGGATATGCTGGGCACAAGCAAGAGCCCGCTCGACCCCAAAGATGCCATGGCTCACGTAATTCGCTCCTATCTTGGAGCCGATGCCTCATTGCCGGAGGAGTTGAATGGACTGAGCGGGCTTTATCTAACTGTCCTAAACGGCAAGAAGGCCTTGATCTTGCTCGACAATGCCGCAGATCGTGACCAGGTTGAGCCCCTCCTGCCACCAAATAGCTGCTCTCTTTTGGTGACCTCTCGCAATAAATTCACCCTTCCCGGTTTGGCGGAAAAAGACCTGGACGTCCTCCCCCAGGATGACGCCAAGAATCTCCTCCTGGAGATCTGCGAGCGTATCGGCGATCATGCGGAAGAGCTGGCAAAGCTCTGCGGTCGCCTTCCCATCGCCCTGAGAAACGCCGCCTCTATCTTGAGAGAGAAGCCGAATTTGAGCGTTGCCAACTACATCAAGAGATTGGGAGATGCCAGGGAGCGGCTGGAGCTGGTGGAAGCCTCCTTCACCCTGAGCTACGACCTCCTCACCCCGGAGCTGCAGAGGCTCTGGTCCCTCCTCTCCATATTTCCCGCAGACTTCGACCTCGCCGGAGCGGCGGCCGTCTGGGAGATGGAAGAGATGCCCGCCGAGGACGCTCTAGGCGAGCTGATCCGGTGGAGCCTGGTGGAATTTTCACCTTCCGCCACCGGCGAAGGGGGACGATATCGGCTCCACGACCTGGCGCGGGATTTTGCCGGATCGAAATTATATGATTATAGCCGCGAGACGGCCAGATTGAGACATGCCAGATACTACCTAAATATTCTAAGGAAGGCAGAAGAATCAATTCAGGAAGGCAATGATTTTTTGGCAATGGGCTTGATGCTTTTCGATATAGATTGGATAAACATTGAGGCTGGGCAGAAGTGGGCGAGTGAGAACAAATTCAAGTGCACCGAAATAGCAGAAATTTGCAGCGACTTTGCCTGGATGGGCAATATTTTAAATTTAAGGTTGCATCCTTCCAAATATATCGAATGGTTGAACGAGGCGCTTACTGCAGTGCGTGAGATAAATAATAAGGGGGCAGAAGGGGCACACTTGGGGAATCTCGGCCTAGCCTACTTTCATCTGGGCAATCCTCACAAGGCCATAGAATATTTCGAGCAAGCACTCAAGATTTCTCGTGAAATCGGGGACGAGCAGCTCGCAATATATAGCCTGGGCAACCTGGGCCTAGCTTACTCTCATTTGGGTGATCCTAACAAGGCCATAGAATACACCGAACAAGTACTCAAAATTTCTAGTGATATAGAAGACTGGAAAGCAGTAGCAAATAGCCTAGATAACCTTGGTAAGTACCACTCCCATCTTGGCGATCCTCATAAGGCCATCGAGTACTATGAGCAGGCGCTCAAAATTTCTCGTTCGATCGGAGACCTAGTGGGCGAAATAGCACATTTGGGGAATCTCGGCCTAGCCTACTTTCATGTGGGCGATACTCAGAAGGCGATCGAGTATTACGAGCAGTCAATCAAAATCTCTCATAAGATCGGAGACCTTCGAGGTGAAGGAATTAACCTGAGTAACCTAGGCCTAGCCTACTTTCATCTTGGGGATCCTCACAAGGCCATCGAATACTATGAGCAAGCGCTCAAAATTTCTCGCAAGATCGGAGACAAGGAGAATGAAGGAATACACCTGGGCAATGTGGGCGAAATCTACCTCTTTCTGGGCGATCCCCAAAAGGCAATCGAGTTCTACGATCGAGCCCTCAAGATCTCACAAGAGATCAGCTACCGCAGAGCCGAAGGAGCTCATCTGGGCAAACTTGGGATTGCTTATTTTCATCTGAATAACCTCCAAAAAGCCATCAAACTCTACGATCAGGCTCTCGAGATCTCACGAGAGATCGGGGACCGGCAGGGCGAAGGAAGCCACCTGGGCAACCTGGGGCTTGCTTACTTCGATCTTGGCGATCCCCGGAAGGCGATCGATTTTTACGAAGAGGCTCTTGTAATCTCCTGGGAGATCGGGGACCGGCGGGGCGAAGGAAAGGGCCTGTTCAATATGAGCCTCTCTCTGCACGCCCTGGGCCAAAATGAGGAGGCCCTCTCTCTGGCCAGGTCCGCTCTCGCCATCTTCGAGGAGATCGAGAGCCCCTCCGCCGATGCCGTCTGCAAGAAGCTGGCGGAGTGGTCCGACTAGATCACAAGGAACCTTTTTATCCGCCGATAATCCTGCTCTCCCCCATGATACTCGTCTATTCCCTCGGCGGCTCCATCCTGGCGGGCCGCGATGCCGAGAGCCTCAAGGAGTATGCTGCCGCTCTAAAGAACCTCGCGGCGGACCACCAGATCTTCGTCGTCGTCGGCGGCGGAAAGATCGCCCGGGAGTACATAGGAAAGGCTCGGGCCCTCCAGGCCGGAGAGGCCTTCTGCGATCTTCTGGGGATCGGAGCCACGAGGCTCAACGCCATGCTCCTCATCGCCGCCCTGGGGAAGGCGGCCGCCCCCGAACCTGCCGAGAGCTACGCTGGTGCCCTTTCTGCCTCTGCCGGAGGAAGAATCGTCGTCCTCGGGGGGATGGCCCCCGGCCAGACGACGGACGCCGTGGCAGCCCTCCTGGCCGAGTACGTCGGCGCCGATCGGCTGATCGTGGCCACCTCCGTCGACGGCGTCTACTCCGCCGACCCGGAGGTCGATCCGGGGGCGGTGAAGTTCGATAAGATGAGCGCCAAAGACCTCGTCCGCCTCGCCATGGAGACGGAGATGAAGGCGGGGTCGCGCTCGCCCGTCGACCCCCTGGCGGCGAAGATCATCGAGCGGTCATCCATATTTACCGTCGTAGTCCACGGCGCGGACGCGGAAAACCTGAAGAGAGGGGCCGAAGGCGGCCACTCTGGTACGGAGATCTCCTGAACCGGGGCCTTTCGGCCCCTAAAACCGGATCATGCAGCGGACGAGGTCTTTCGCCTCCAGCATCCCTGATGGGACGTCGGAGTCGGTGACTACCACCTGAGAGGCTCCCGTCTCACCGAGCTTGGTGATGGCGGCGTGGAGCGGTTCGTCCCCCTCGACGGTGGGATAATCCCTATCCATCGACTCCTTCACCGGCCGGTCCATCCTACCCTCCGCCACCCCCCGGACGATCTCCTCCATGGAGATGAGCCCCATCCGGTCCCCGTTCTTTCCTACGAGGGCTGCCCGGACCTTCGAATCGGAGAGCCTCTGACACGCTTCGAGGAGAGTGGTCTCGGGGTCAATGGTGATGGCAGGACTGGCCAGGTTCTTCACCGGGATCTTGGGTATCGAAGCCATCTCCTTTATATCGAATATCAGCCGGTTGGTGGTGTCGTCCCTTCCGGTTACGACCCCCTTGATATGGGTCTTGTTGACGGGGGTCGGCCCTATCTCGATCTCGTCGTCGATGTTGAAGTCCCTGATGTTCCCGATGATCTGGACGATGCCGCTGCACTGGTTCGGCCTCATGACGGTGAAGAAGGTGATCTCGTTGGCGGTGGCCCCCTGGACGGGAGATCCGTTCCTTACCACAGGGACGTCCACTACGTCGTCGGCCCCATCCAGGTTCATAGCTTCGTAGGCGGCGGATATGGCCCGATACCCCCCTTTGGGCCCTGGAACTCCCTCTACCAGATGAAGAGCTTTCAGTGATTGCATCTGGTTCCTGATGGTGCCGGGGTTTCGGTCGATGATGGTGGCGATCTCCTCGCCCTTGACAGCCCTCCCCTCCCGTCTCTGCAAGTTTATCAGAGCAGTCAGTATCTCTCGCTGTATCTGTGTGAGCTCCATACTGATCGGATCGTCCTTCATGATTATGAGCTATAAATACGTGTTGATCTTTGGGCTAATACTTGCGTGCCGGACAGATTTTTCTCCCTCGGAAGGGTAGTCTCGCCATCTTTCGCCATATTTTCCTGACAGACTCCTTCCGGACATTTCCGACCACTTTGGGAAGACAGGCGCATGGATAGACGTCTCCCTCAGGGGTGATGTGCATCCAGTTTCTCCCGGCGAAGCATCCGAGCTCCCGGAAGGCCGAAGGGACGGAGAATATTCTGGGAGGCGGCGCCTCCGAGACGAACCCGTCGATGAGGGCACGATCATCTTCTGTCAGGAAGGAATCGTCCTCGCCGGTCCACCTCCCCGTCGGGACGACCTCGAAGAGGGTCATCTCGCTGGCTTTCAACTCGGCGGCGAGGCTGTGAAGCTCCCCGATCTCGGAGACGTTCTCCCGCCTCAGGACGACGTACAGGTCCACGAGGAGGCCGGCTGCGAGGGCGTTCTCGACGGCCTTCATAGCATCGCGAAAAGCGCCAGTTCTCCCCCTCATCCGGTCGTGCTCCGCCTCGGCGGCGGAGTCGAGGCTGACGTTGACGGCGTAGAGGCCCGCATCTTTCAAATTCCGGGCGAGCCGTTCGGTGAAACCTGCCCCAGAGGTGAACATTGTTGATACCGCCCGGTCGTCGACGGACCGGACGAGGTCGGGGAGCTCCCGGTAGGTCGTCGGCTCCCCGCCGTCGAATATGACGAGGGTCGTCCCGAGGTCCAGGACCTGGCCGACGACGTCTTCGACCTCCGCTGGCTCCAGTCGGTGGTGTCTTCCCGTATCCGGCAGGGCGCAGTGGAGGCAGCGGTTGGGGCAGTCCTCGGTGATGGATATCGTCACCTGGTCGGGGGTCCGCAGGCCGAAGGAGGCCTTGAGGTAGCTCTTCGCCAGCCGGTCGAAGGCCCGGCTCGGGATGGGCGGAAACCATGTCGAGAGGATCAACCGTTTCTCCCCGGCCATCACAGGGATCTGGCCGTCGGCGATTCGTTGGGCCGACTTGACGAAGGGGAGGCGTCCGAGGGGTCCCGCCGCCTCCAGCCTCACCCTCCCGTCCGCGACGGAAGCCTCGGCCCGGAGGAGGGGGCTGGAGGCCAGGGTGTACCGCTTAGGTTCGCTCGCTTCCTTCGCCCCCTTATTCACCGGTAGACCTCGTCGGGATTGAAGACCCGTTCACCCACCACCTTCCCCTCCAGATCCCGGTAGAAGCAGGTCCGGTAGCCTGTATGACAGGCCCCTCCCTCCTGCTCCACCTTAAGGAGGATCGCGTCCTGGTCGCAGTCGATCCTCGCCTCCACGACCCTCTGGAAGTGGCCGGAGGACTCTCCCTTCAGCCAGAGCTTACCCCTCGACCGCGACCAGTAGTGGGCCTTGCCCGTCTCCAGGGTCTTCGCCAGGGCTTCGCGGTTCATATAGGCGAGCATCAGGACCTCGCCGGTCTCTATATCCTGGACGACCGCCGGGATGAGGTCGCCCTTGATCTCCATCATGGCTGGATGATAGGGGCTATATCCTATAAAAGCCGTTTTCGATCAGTTGGCTACTAGGTGCGTCCGGTGCAAGGGGAGGGGGCTCTGCGGAAGGCCGGTCTGCCCGATCCTCCAGAGCTTCCGGGTCGTGGAGCAGATCCCGAAGCTCGGGACGACGATCGAGGGGCCGTCGCCCCCGGAGGTCTTCGTCGGGAGGTTCGGCTACCCCCGGGTCTCCGCCGGCCCCCTGGTCCCGGCGGATGGAAGCAGTTATGGGGACGGGATCTGCTCAGCCCTCTCTTCTCGATCGGCCTCCTCCAGGTCCGCCACCATCTCCGATTCAGTGAACGTCCCCGAAATCGACCCCTTTACCCCCCTCCCCCCATCTCTCTTCTCCCGGCCGGCGGAGCTGGCCCTCATGGGCGTAGGGGAGATCGTCGCCCTCAGGTCGTCGATGGTGAGGTCCGCCTCGAAGGTGGCGGTCTTTGACGCCAAAAACCCCGGAAAGCTCCTGGAGATGGCCCAGGAGATCGCCATCTCCTCGACTCCGGTAGAGACGGAGGTGACCTTCGCAAAGCCCCCACGGGGGAGGCTGCGCTTCGACGGCTTCATGATGCCCTCGGGGCCGGTCGGCACCGTCGAGGAGATGGTGATCATCTCGAACCCGACGGTACCCCGGAAGGTCGACGAGGTGGTGGGGGATACCGACCTACTGGCCGCAGCCGCCGTCGGCGAGCTTTACGGGTCGGGGGTGGAGGTGGACGGGATCTCCCGGCTCCTATCCCTGGGGCTCCTCGGCAAGAACAGAAAGCTCGTCCCTACGAGGTGGTCGATCACCGCCTCCGACGACATCGCCGGAAAGCATCTCATCTCCACGATCCTCGACTACCAGCCCATCGGCGACTTTCTACTCTTCTCAGGCGAGAGGCTGGGAAATCGCTTCGAGGTCCTCTTCGCCCCCGGCTCTTTCACCTACGAGCTGATCGAGATCTGGCTGCCCCGGTCTGTCTGGTCGGGGAAGGAGGCGTGGATCGGCTCGGACCGGGAGGGCCCCGGCCCGAAGAAGGGGTACAGCAGCCTCGCCGGCGGGTACTACGCCGCCCGCCTCGCACTTCTCGAACGACTGGCCGATATGAGGCGGCAGGCCTGCGTCCTCGCGGTCCGGGAGATCACCGAGGAGTACTGGGCGCCCCTGGGGGTCTGGGTCGTCAGGGAGGCGGCGAGGGCCGCCCTGGCGGGCGAGCCGAAGAGGTTCGAGACCCTCGAGGCGGCCCTGGCGAATATGGCGACGCGGATCCGGACGCCCGCGCGGGAGTGGCGGGCGCATTCGGAGCTGGCGCGGGGGGCGGGGCAGACGACGCTGGCGAGGTTCTTTTGAAGGGGTATGATGGATTATAAATTCGGTGAGGGGCGCCTATGGAACGCGGAGATAATGGCACGAGGATTTTGATGTCTTCGGTCAAGGTTAGGCGAGATTCGGTTCGAGATGTCGATGCGGGCGAACCCGAGCCCGAGGAGCTGGACAGGCTCGCCCGAGAGACTAGGGAGAAGGGCATTTCCTGGAAGAACCTCAAGGCAGAGCTCGGATTATGACCCATGAGCTGCTTTAACATCCAACGAGAGTGAACAGGTGCGCCGAGCTGCCCGCCTCGCGGTCCTGGAGCGACTAGCCGAGATGTGGCGGCAGGCTTCGGCCCTGATCGTCCGGGAGATCGCCGAGGAGCGCCGGGTGCCCTGGGGGTCTGGGTCGTCCGTGAGGCGTTAGACAACCCACTAGACTTCCGGAAGTCTATCCCGCCCCACCTCTCCCCGATCACCAAAAAGCGTATATCCGAGCGCCCCTATAATAATAACCTCGACCGATAAAAAAGAGGTGACAAATCGTGAGAAGAAGGAGATACCCGTCCATATTCGACGCCTTCGAGGGGCTCTTCAGAGGCTTTCCCTTCGAGGAGGAGCACGAGGGGGGGGTTTATAGAGACCCCTTCGACGACCTGATAAAGAGGTTCCAGGAGGGGATCCCCGAGGACCTGAAGGAGCTGGTCCGGGAGGAGGAGACCCCGGCGGGGACGTCCCGTCGCTACGGCCCCTTCGTCTACGGCTTCAGCTACACCGCCGAGCCGGGCAAGGAGCCGACCTTCAGAGAGTTTGGGAACATCCGCCCCGGCCGCAGCGGGATCGAGCCGAGCGCCGGCCGCGAGCCCTTGGTCGACGTGATGGAGGACGGCGACCTCTACAAGATCTTCGCCGAGCTTCCGGGGGTCGAGAAGGAGACGATCAAGCTCGACTCCACCGAGCGGTCGATCCGGATCGAGACGACCGGCGATAAGAAGTTCGCGAAGACGATCGCCCTCGACTCCGAGGTCGACCCCGATAGTGCCAAAGCCAGCTATAAGAACGGGGTCCTCTCCGTAGAGCTGGAGAAGAAGGTGAAGGCGGAGAAGGGCAAGGAGATCAAGATCGAGTAAATTGATTTTTTAATGCGGGCGCGCTGGCGGTAGCCAGCGATGCCGCAGGCCAGGTGACCCAGAAACCTTCTCCTCCCCGCAAGTCTGCAAGCGACGGTTATCCGCGGTAGGTCTGCTCCCTTCCGGGCCTGAACCGGTCCCCGCAGTTGAGATGAACAGACCTGCCCTCCGGCAGGCCCGGACACCAATGCCGTCCCCACAGGGCGGAGAATCACAGTCAGCAACTGGACTGAACCTGCAACACCCTCAGTCGTCCACCAGCTTCGTCCCCCGCATATCGGCGATATCGGGTTACAGGTGACGCCGAACCACCCGGACTAGCCCGCGGATAAGAGAGTCATTTGGTGGAACATAAACCTAACGCAAGATCTCGCCCGGGATTTGGCCCGCGATTTTATGCGGGATTTGATATGTGATCTGAACCGTGATCTTAACCGTGATTGACCAAGGAGGTTTAGCGAGATGATGGAAGAGATGATAGGCTTTGTCATGGGAAATAAGCAGAGGATAAAGGTATTGGAGGTGCTCGAGTCGAAGGGGCCCCAGCCCGCCGAGAAGATAGCCAAGTTCGGCAGGCTCACTGCCCCCGTGGTGGGGAGGGCCCTGGAAGAGGTCGCAGGAAGGGGGCTCTTGAAGGAGACGGACGGCGTCTGGAACTTCACCGACCTGGGGATCGAAATTTCGAAAGAGCTGAAGAAGAGGGTGTGAGGGGGATGGACGTCTATGAGGCGATCGGAAGGAGGAGGAGCATCAGGAAGTACCAGCCCCGGAAGGTCGAGAACGACAAGCTCGACCGGGTCCTGGAGGCGGGAAGGCTCGCACCTTCGGCGAAGAACCTCCAGGAGTGGAGGTTTGTAGTCGTTCGGGACGAGGGGAGGCGCAAGCGGCTCGCCGAGGCTGCCAAGGGCCAGACCTTCGTCGGCGAGGCGCCTGTGGTGATCGCCGCCTGCGCCACCGTCACCGATTACGTCATGACCTGCGGCCAGCTGACATACCCCATCGACCTCGCCATAGCCGTCGACCACATGACCCTCGCGGCGACGGCGGAGGGGCTGGGCACATGCTGGATCGGGGCCTTCTACGAGGAGGAGGTCAAGAGGATCCTGAAGATACCCCCCGAGGTGAGGGTCGTCGCCCTCCTGCCCATAGGCTACCCCGCAGAGGAGCCCTCCGCCAGGCTCCGGAAGGAGAGGGACGATATCGTCACCTTCGAGAGCTGGGGATGAGGGGGCCGCCATCGAGGCTGGACGGTGGGAGCCGAGGCGGGAGGCGGAGGCGATGGGAGCCGCCGGGCAGAAATGGCGTTAAATATCGAGGTCCGAGGTTGGTATTCTGATGGTCGAGAAGGTGGTAAAGACCGACGAGGGGTGGAAGAGGCTCCTCACCAGGGAGGAGTACATCGTCACCAGGAAGCATGGGACGGAGCCTCCCTTCTCCGGCAAATACTACGATTTCAAGGGGAAGGGGATCTACCGGTGTGTAGCTTGCGGAAACGACCTCTTCTCCTCGGAGAGGAAGTTCGATTCCGGGTCGGGTTGGCCGAGCTTCGTGGAGCCGATCACCGAAGATGCCGTCACGGAGCGCAAGGACGAGGGCTATGGGATGGTGAGGGTCGAGGTGATCTGCGGGAGGTGCGACTCCCACCTCGGCCACGTCTTCGAGGACGGGCCGCCCCCGACGGGGCTACGGTACTGCATCAACTCCGTCGCCCTCAGGTTCGTCCCGGACGATCAGTTATGACCACCTCCTATATTCATAAGGTCGATCTCTTTGGCTGAGCATCTGGTGGAGATGGCCGGAGCCCTGGTGAGGGTGACGGACGGAGAGATCGAGGTCCTGACGGACCCGAAGGTCAAATGGTGTCCCCTTCGAAGCGGCCTCTACGGGATCGGTGAGGAGTCGAAAGAGACCGTCGAGGCGGTCCTGAGAGGCCACATGGAGGAGCTCGGGATGTACGGCCCCGACCGGGTTTTAGAGTTAACCGAGCGGCCCGTCAGCTTCGGCGCCTCGGAGATGATCGCCGACGCCATGAGATCGGGTCTCGTCGATGCCGCCGTCGTCGTCTGCGAGGGGGCGGGGACGGTCGTCGCAGCGAGGCCGGAGGTGGTGGCGGCCATCGGCGCCCACATGACCGGCCTCGCGAAGACCGAGCCGATCGAGGAGGTCCAGTCGGGCCTGCTCGAGAGGGGGTGCATCCTCCTCGACGACCGGGGCACCATCGATCAGGTCGAGGGGTACAGAAGGGCTCTTGCCGCGGGTTTTGAGAGGGTCGTCGTCACCATCACCGGAAGGAGGGCCTTCGAGGCCGGAGAGATCAGAAAGACGGCTGTAGCTTCGGCGGGTGGGTCGGCGTCGGGGGAGGGGCCGGTCATCTTCGCGGTCCACAACCTCGGCGTATCTGAGGAGGGCGCCCGCCTCCTTGCCGAGACCTGCGACGTCGTCTGGGCCTGCGCCTCGCGGGAGGTCCGGGAGGTCGTGGGAAGGCGGGCAAAGCTTCAGATCGGGATCTCGATACCGGTCTACGCCCTCACCGATATGGGAAAGCGGCTGGTTCTTAATCGGGCTTTGCATTTCGACGAGAGCCTCGTCATGCATAGGGCGACCCTTCCTTATGGGCCGGAGGAGAAGCTTCCGGTGCCTTTGGATTGAGGGGCCAATAAAACTCTAACTCATGATGGGGGATGGGTCGCGGGCGGCGGCTCCTACCCGATCCTCTCCACCTTCAGGCCGACGTTGTCGACCTTCGTCGATATGGCGATCGAAAGGCCCATCGGCTCCAGGATCTCGGCCATCTCTTTCTCCGACCGCTCCGTCACGACGGCGATCGACGGCCCGACTGAACTCATCCCGACGAACTCCAGGCCCTCCTCCCGCAGGCGGCTCATGTGCTGGTAGATGAGAAATCCGTGGTGCTCGACCTCCGCCCGCTTCGAGCCCCGAAACTCGATCTCCCAGATGACCTCCCCGATCCTCTTCAAATCCCCTCGCTCCAGGGCGGGGATCAGGTCCATGAGGATGAAGTAGGCCTTCAGCTCCCGGTCCTGGTAGTCGAGGTTACGGGCCCGGTTCATCAGGAGGTCGAACTCCGCCCTTCCTGAGGAGGAGACGGTCGTCTCGGGGATGATGACGAAGACGTTCTTTCCTTCGGCAAAGGGGTGGTGGTAGGCGAGGGAGAGCTCGTCGCCCATCACCGCCATCCCGCCGTAGGTGACGGCGGCGGGGCCGACGCCGGTCTCAAAGCCCAAAGTCACGCGGCCGTCCTCCGTCTCCTCGACGTAGTTGTTACCGATGAGCAGGCGGATCTCGTCTTTTGTCAGAGGTCCCCCGAGGGCCTCGTTCATGGCGTTGGCCAGGGCGACCAGGACCGATCCGGTGGAGCCGAGGCCGACGTGCTTTTGGTCGTGATCCCTCACCTTGATCAAAAAGCCGCCGGAGTAGCCGATCGCCTCCTTGAAGACGGCGACGAAGTGGCGGACGATCGGCTCCCGGGAGTAGTCGATCTCGGTCTTCCCAGGCGTGCACTCCACCTCCGCAAAGCAGTAAATCGAGAGGGCGAAGCCGACCCCGCCGCCGCCGGGCCTGTTGGGGGCGAAGCGGTTCATGTCCAGGACGGTGAGGTGGATCCTCCCCGGCGCCGTCACCCTCACCTTCCCCTCGATCGGCCCAAGCTTGCGGTCCTTTCCGATCCCCATGGTGTTGACTTTCTCGCCGGGGGAGAAGGGGCTGAACTCGTACTCCACCAGGTCCAGGTCCCCGCCCCGGATCTTCAGCTTGGGCACGATCGGAGCCTCCGGGCGCGTGTGCTGATAATCGAAATTCTTCTGGGCACATTTTCGTAATGTTCGGTCAAAGTATATTCTCTTGGCGGAGGAGGCGATCGATTAGAGACAACCGCAAATCTACTTTCTCCTCTGAATATTATCCGACATCGATTGTAAGTTGTCGTTCCGAATATTATCCTGAAAGTTGCCAGGCCGAATCGTGAAGTTGCTACATGCAGACCTAATCGCGAAACAAAACTGAAGAACAAATTCAGTCGTCTCCGGATTAAAGGTCAATATCGACTTTTTATCACTAATACATGATCCTTATCTGGGTATATCTCTTTGCGATCTCCAGGAATTAACGGTTGATTATCTATAGATATAAATATAGATTTATTAGGTGGTATTTTAAAAATTTGATTTAGTATTCCATTAGAGTCGCAGACAGAAATATATGATCCATGATGTGCCACGATTAAAATGTATGGTGGAGCTGGAACACTTTGGTATTTTCCAGGCATCAAGTCTATATTGATTCCTCGAATCTCGTAATTGATCGGAAAATTGCATTCGTTCTTGATTATTAATTGATAAGATAAAGCATTATTCGTTCTATCCTTATTAAATTCATCGAATTCCCCAACAATCGGTGCAGCACTTGTGGCTAAAGAAAGGATAATACTATACGCTGCTATTCTGTGCAAAATTAAATTCAGCTTTGCACTGGTAAAATTAAAAATTTGAGTAGATTTAAGTGCTATAATTAGCAACATTAATAAAAACATTAATGGTATTACAGAACCGTAACTAAATCCCCAAATGAATATCGAGGTGATAACAACAGCAATAGAAAGTCCCAGATAAAAAATCATACGATTTATTTTATCGCGAGCGCAGGGTATCATACGATTTATAGTGTTTATAGGAAGTAATGAAAAAATTATAATAAATATAATTGCAATTATAATTGAAAATACAATAGAAATAGAGCTTAAATATGAAGGGACCTGTACTACTATATATATTAATAGTCCAATTTTGAGCTGGTCCAAAAACCACCCAATATCTCTCGTACTATGCGCTACGTTCCCACCGTCCATACAAGTTCCTCTTTGTAAAAATATTGAAATGTATATGTCAGCAGCTTATTACTTCCTAAATATGCGTATCGTTATTAAAAATATTACTACTGACATCAATATTCCAAAGCCTGGGATTCCAGAAGGCTTTTCGAGTGGATGTGGCATTATCCAAATTCCTCCTTCTGGTACTGGGAGGCGCCTCATGGCACCTGATTCTAGGTCGGTGTAAATGATCTCAGATGTCACCCTCGGCGAATCGAGTTTCTGGTAAACATTCCCTTGGATTCTCCAGCAGAATAGGACATCATAAGATGTATTCCATCCCCCATCTGAAGATAGGTTGGCTATATCCCACACCATCGTCTTCGTTTTCCAGCTTCTTCCGTCGTCGTTTATCCTGATATCAGAGGGCTCCCTTGTGAAAGTCCCATCTATCGGGCTCAGATAGCTCGGAAGCGAATCGATCACCTGCACGTTCTCCAGATATCTGGTAGCCAGAAGCTTCTCCGAAGTCAATCTGATTAGGCTTGATTCGATCCTCTCCGGATCCTCCAAGATTATCAGTTCTCCGCGATGCTCTCTGGTGATGTCAGCTAGCATCTGCTCATAAGCCTCGTCGAGATTTCCTGGAACGATCGCGATCGCGTAGATAACGTGCTCATCAAGAGCCGCATAATTCTCGAATGATCCGTATTCATCTTGAGCATAGGTTATGAAGACGACCACCTTCCTGGCATCGCTGGGAGATTTCCCGAATGCATCAAGGGCGGCTTCTATTCCGACCTGATAATCTGCTGCCTCCAGGTGGTTTGCTTCGAGGTTATCAACAGCTTCCATGAGAGCAGTATAGTTGTCTGTTGGTCCCACTGAGAAATCGATATCTTCATCCCAGGAGGCCAACCCTATCCTTAGATCCGGGCTGCCTCTGTTTGCTTCTATGAACCTTGTTATGCCCTTCTTTGTATCATCGCGGGCTTTTTGACCCGCTTTCAAAAGGCTGTTCGATGTGTCAACTGCGATCACCAGATCCGTCGGTGGCATCTTGGGCCTAACGCTAACTTGTAGTGTGTAATTTATAACGGACCCATTTTTAGAGTTGATCTGATTGGGATATAAAATGTGGGGTCTTATAGACTTCGTGACGTCGAGATCGCCAAATCTAAACATCGTTGATTCCACTGGTGGCATACATACGCATTGAGAACAACATTCGTAGCTGCCGAAAACCTCCCTTGTACGATCTCCCATCTTCATCTCAAAGGTGCGTACGGTGGATGAGGTTGTATTGCACCAGCAGGATGACTCAATCTCTTCAATCGTATAATTCCCAGGGCTAGGACATAAGTAATAAGCATACCCGTCCTCGTTCGTTACTATCGTATCGATTAAGTCCTCAGGGCCAACGATTCTAAAGACCCTATTGGCTACACCTGTCTCTTTCGGATGATCCCATATCCCGTCGCAGTTGATGTCATCGTACGCCTGGACCTCTATGACAGGAGGTAACTGATAATCTCCGAAAAACAGATTCAAGTCGCTAAGGCCTACCTCTGCGGTCTGTTTCGTTGGGGTCGAATTGTACCATCCCAAGGGCAACGTCTCTGATACCGTGTATCTGCTGTTGGAGCGGACCTCGTATACGATCTTGCCCTCCGAATCGGTGTACATGATTTCATTGGATCCGTTTTGGCTGACGATTCTAAATTCTCGGTTGGGTATTCCTGACTCTCCAGAATCGAGCAAGCCATTTCTGTTTCGATCCTCGAACAGATAAATATTTAGGTTCTTTAGCTCATCGACTCCGAAATAGAGCGTTACAAGTCCGCTATCAAGTGGCGCCTCTCTTGGGAAAACAGAGGTGCTGTACCATCCAGGTTTGACAGATTGGTTAATCACATATCTCCCAGGAGTATAAATATAGCGAATTCTCCCATCAATATCGGAAAGCTTTGTTTCGATACCGGCAGGACCTTGGATAGCGAACTCCCATCCAGAAAGACCGATTTCACCGGGATCCTGCCTGCCGTTGTTGTTAAGATCATGGAAATTCACGATCTCAAGCCTATTCCGGCTCGTTACACCGACCTGCATAGATGCCGTTCCCTCGCTTGCGCAGTTGCTCGCCCTCACACCTATCTCAAAGACGCCGGTTTTATGAGGGGTCCACGTGTTGGCATAGATCCCATCATCCGCCTGACCATCGCCATGCCGCCCGTTATCTACCAGATATATCTGGTGATCGCTATCGCTAATTGTTGCTATAACGGTGCAATGCTTCTCCTCTCGCCCTTCATCACCCAAAATTTTTGCTTTTATAATCACAGGTTTGCCTTCTTCCACCCATTCACCGCTTTCAGGCGAGATGATATCTGCATCAATTTCTTCGGATGGTCTGTAAATCCAAGGAGCTGTCCATGCAATCTTTTCTGCATCCTGCTGGTTTTCAGCACAGATGTATAGCCTCAGCTCATCCACGCATATTATTACTCTGATGTTGGATAGCATTGTTAAGTAAGATCGAGTTATATCCGAATCCAGAGTATAACTGTTTGAGGCGGAACCTGCCATCGCGTAGTTGAAATGAGCTGGGTCGATTTCAAACACGTGATGTCCAGACGGGATGGTATTATCCAACCTCCCAACCAAGTGGTCGTTGATATTTATCCAGGTACTGTATCTTCTCAACTGTTTATTCAGATCTTCCGAATTGAGCTCCAGATTTATTCGAGCATATACTACCTTGTCAGAAGTAAGCCCTGGAGGCAGGTTGAACGTACCTCCAAGAGGACATGCGTTGGTGCAGTAGAGGCTCTTAAGATCGAAGTACAATATAGGATGCGTGAGTATTACTTGGTGAAGCTGCCGCCCCCCATCACATGAGAAATCTACATCCAGTACTTTGCTCGAGCTAGCTGCAGAGGCCCTTAAGGTACCACTGATCGATCCGATCTCCGTTGACCATAGAGGACTAACAGAGAATTCGATAGATTCCCCAGTTCCCAAGTAATAATGCTCAACAACGGGCTGAATGACGACATTTCTCTCTAGATCCTTATCAGGCATCACGCTCAGATCCGTCAAGGGGTCTTTGCGATTTGTGATCCTATACGTCTTGGTCAGCGTGAACGGATCGGTGCCTACTTCTCTGAAATCAAAATCGATATTAGGCTGCCTGACATTCACTTTGACCGAGGCGTAGTCTACTATTTCCTCTGGGCCGAGGTTCGTCAGGTTTGCATCCAAGGCGTAGCTTTCCGACATGGCATCCTGGGCATGGATAACCAGTTCAAGATCTCTAGCCTCGCCAGGCTCTAATCTGATTTCTCTGCCAGCAGAGCCATTTCCTACAAAATCCAAATATATATCTTCGTACGGGTTAGATATGCCCACGAGAAGATCATGTGCCCTTGAGTCCGTATTAGTAATAGATAGGAATTTCTGTTGGTTGTAATCCCTATTGATATCAAATTCGTATGATCTCGGGTCAAAGGTAATCCCGTTATCTACAAAGAATCTCCTAGGTTCACTCTGGCCCGATCTAATCCCCGACTCACTCTTAACATAGAAATCATAAGCAGTATTTCGTTCGAGACCTGTAGCATCGATTGAATGATCGAATCCATCGGCTCCGGTCAGAAGCCGGTAGTTCGTATCTCCCACCGCCTTTAAATATAACTTGCTAGTGCTGCTCTCAGATGTCTTCCAAGAGAATCTTACATCATTAGAGCTGAATCGAGAATCATGTTTCGGCGTAAGTTCAGATATGATTACAGGAGTTGGTACTGTTTTGAATTTAACCGCTACCGTTTCGCGAGCTTTTACTGTTACGGTTCTCCTAGGATCGATGGTGCGCCATCCCTGTTGGACCCCCACGTCCTCAATAATATGCTCAACCGTCCCTCGGTCGGGAATAATCAAACTTCCATTATCGGTAGAGTATTGTTGCGGATTTCCGCCAATAAATGCCACGTTGAACTGACCTGCAAGCCCCTCACCAGGGTCCATGATGCCATTATCATTAGTATCATAAAATTTCTCAATTAGTATGCTTCCTTTTTCAATCGTAACTGAGAAGGCATTGGAATAGCTGTCCGGAGGAAGGTGGGGATCAGTTGGACGTGTCGCTATTTGGACGTAATATTGCCCTTCATCTCGTATACGAAGTGTTTCGGACTCCTGTATATCAAAACCCGGCATGAATTTATGCGACCACTTCTCCGCTGATGTATTTTTTTCGTGGACTGAAACGGTGTAGTATTCCAATTCTTTTGTGGAATCCACGTTCCATTTAATCACTATCTCTTCACCGGGCTCGAAACTCGGATTACTATATCTATCTGCAAAATTTATATCAATGGCGCAATCTACCTGACCGATTAGTAATAGGACAAACGAAAATGCTAATGCAAGTCGGATTATATTCCTCGACTGGTAAGGCCAGCTTCGACAATTCATCGATCTCCCTCCAACCATCAACATCCTTTCTTAACTCGGCCTTATATTGCTATAAATAAGGCCGCTCTAATCGCCATAGCTTATCTCCAAACTTAGTTAAATAGATTTTCCCAAGTTCGCAGACTTGTTGGATCATTTTGCATAAACGTTCTCGATTCATCGATACATCCCGAAACACAAAAACCAGCATGTTCCGAATTAACGTGCATGTATTCTCATTAAGCTATAGTCCATATCTTCCGTTCATTATACGATTCCTGAAATCATATCTTACGATTCATTCATAACTTTGAATAAAAAAATTTTTCCTCTAAAAGGAATCTCTTTGGGGCATTATACTGCATATACGTGATCTTAAATATAAAAATCTTAAACCAAATTAACCGATTTTGAATATCTCTGCCCTAGTCCCCCACCCCCCCCGCGTCCTCGAACCCCTCCCGCTGGCCGGTCCCCGCCTCCCGGGTGAGCCTCTCGGGATAGTAGAGGAGCTTGATGGCGTTCTCGGCGTGCTCGCGGGTCCGCCGCTCGGCGAGGGAAGCGAGCTCCCCCTCGGAGTCGGCCTCGTCCTCGTGGACGAAGACCTCGATTATGTGGGTGTTGGTCATAAGCTGCGCCATGATCAGGCCCGTCGAGGCCTCGTGGGCGCAGGTCTTGTCGATCGGCTTGGGGCCCGGCATCCCCAGGGCCATCACCAGGTCGCAGCCCCGCTCCTCGATCAGGATCTTTGCGGCTACCGGGAGGTCCTTGACCCCCGGGACGGTGTAGCGGATGATCTCGGCGGAACAGCCCCGCTTAAGCTCCTTGATGGCGGCCCTGGCCATGTCGTATCGGGCGAAGTTGGTGTCGGCGATCCCGATCTTCATGGAGGGGCAGTTGGTCTTGGGGACGTTTAAGGTTTATCGAAGGCCTCTACAATATCCTTGGAGGTCGTGCTAAAAATAAGGTCATGCAGACGGCACAAATTGTGGGATCGGGGGATCGGCACAAGACACATCTGCCATCAGCAGGACGATTTATCGAAGCGCCAAAATCTCGGAGGCGTCCTCAATACGTGGCGTGTATGAACGCCTTTAAGGTCGTATCTCCGCCCTCACTCCAGATCGCCTCGACTTTTAGGTGCAGCTTAAAATCTGTCTTGTAGCTGAAATCTACTTTGTCTCCTTTTTTTAATCCACTGCGATTGAAAACCGTCTTTCCGCCGTCTTTTGCGATGATCGTCCATGTGCCGTTGGCAGGCTCTTTTATTTCGCAGTAGCCGGTGATGGTCACCCAGGCGGTGGTTTTGTCCACCCCTCCCGACCCATGTCCGTTCGTTATCTGAATGCTTATCTCCTGGTCGACGGTGCCACCGAGCAACGGAGCTTCTTCATAAAGTCGGTCGAGCTTGTCTGCCACCTCATCGCTTATTCCCGCCCTGGCCAGGATATCTCTGCTCACAGATTCCGTAAGATTCTCTAACTTTGACTCTGCCATAATCTGCACCTATCCGGTTCCTCGGAACAACTTAAGTCTACAAGCACATAAGTTGCCCCACCGGGATTTTTCTTTATTATACTTAAATTTTTCGTTTGACAATAATTTATCGATTTTTATTGATTTATATGATCATTACCCTCCTTTATCTGCAGGTCTTCGCGATGGAAGACGCTGGCTGTGGATCAATGGGGCTAGATCCGTTGATTAACAGTCGCAGCCAAAATATCGATCGAATCTGTGCATCGCTCCTTTTCCAGTTCAACTTAACAGAATTATAAACCAGAAATCTGTCGTATAACTTTTGATCTTCAGGAGCTGATTACCATTAATATCATATTTTAACTTATAACTTAGTTTATTTTAATCTTTCGTCTCCCTTCAATCCGACTTAAATCGAAGCTCCATCATCAGATCCTCCACAATCTCCATCAAAATATCTACCCTCCGCCGCACTCTTCACACTTCAAGCGATCTCCCAGGTGGAGGAGCTGGTCCCGCGAGCCGTACCGGTAGACGGTGATCCCTTTACAGCCGAGGTCGTAGGCGAGGGCGAAGATCTCCAGGACCTCCTCGACCGTCGCCTCCGACTGGAGGTTGACGGTCTTGGAGACGCCGTTGTCGGTGAACCTCTGGAAGGCCGCCTGGATTTTGACGTGCTGGGCCGGGGCGACCTCCATCGCCGTGACGAATAAATCTTTGAGGTCCTCGGGGACGCTCTCGGCCCCTGCCAGGGTCCCCCGCGCCGCGAGGTGCCGGATCAGGCCCTCGGTGTAAAGCCCCCTATCTTTCGCCATCCTCTCGAAGAGGGGGCTAGTCGCCACCATATCATCGCCGAGGAGGTCCCGGGAGTAGGATAGGCCGAATAAGGGCTCGATCCCGGGGCTTGTCCCGGCGATGAGGCTGATCGACCCCGTCGGCGCGATGGTGGTGACGGTGGCGTTTCTCATGGCGTCGTAGTCGAGGCTGCTCACCTCCAGGAGCGGGAAGGAGCCGCGCTCCTCGCCGAGGTGGCAAGACTCGTCCCTGGCGACGGCGGCGATGAATTTCATCGTCTCCTCCGCCATCTCGACCGCCTCCTTCGATGCGTAGCCGATCCCAAGCTCGATCAGCATCTCGGCGAAGCCCATCACCCCCAGGCCGATCTTCCTGCTCTTCAAGGTCGCCTCCCGGATCTTCCGGAGGGGGAAGCGGTTCACCTCGATGACGTCGTCCAAGAACCGGACGGCAAGGCGGGCCGTCTCCGCAAGGCCGTCCCAGTCGACCTCGCCTCCTCCGGCGAAGCGGGAGAGGTTAACAGAGCCGAGGTTACAGGACTCGTAGGGAAGAAGCGGCTGCTCGCCGCAGGGGTTCGTCGCCTCGATCGTCCCCTGGAGGGGGTGGGCGTCGTTGATCCTGTCGAGGAAGAGGACGCCGGGGTCGCCCCGCCTCCAGGCGTTGGCGGCTATCTCTCGTAAGAGGGCTGAGGCTTCGATCGTCTGCGCCACCTTGCCGGTCCTGGGGTTTATGAGGTCGAAGTCCTTCCCCGACCGGGCCCTCCTCATCAGGTCGTCGGTGATACCGACGGAGAGGTTGAAGTTCTGAAGCCTCCCCGCCCTCTCCTTTGCCCTCACGAACTCGAGGATGTCGGGATGGTCAGCCCGCAGGACCGCCATATTCGCCCCGCGCCTCCTGCCCCCCTGCTTTATCACCTCGGTGGCGGCGTCGAAGACCTCCATGAAGGAGACGGGGCCGCTGGCGACGCCCCCCGTAGCCCGGACGGGGTCGCCCTTCGGCCGCAGGCGCGAGAAGGAGAAGCCGGTCCCCCCGCCGCTCTGGTGGATCTTCGCCATCTCTTTGAGGGCGCCGAAGATCCCGTCCATGGAGTCCTCCACCGGGAGGACGAAGCATGCCGAGAGCTGCCCCAGGGAGAGGCCTGCGTTCATCAGGGTCGGGGAGTTGGGGAGGAAGACCCCCCCCGCCATGGCGTCCCGAAACCTCGACGCCATGGCGGTGGCATCGCCGCCGAACCTCCCTTCGGCGCGAGCGACGGTCCGGGCCACCCGGCTGAACATCTCCTCGGCCGTCTCGGCGACGTTCCCGGAGAGGTCCCGCCGCAGGTACCTCTTCCTGAGAAGCTCCGGGGCGAAGGGGCCGAGGCCGGTGGCCGGGCTATACCGGGGCCGGGATGTAGAGGGCGTCTTCTTCGCCCCGTCAGCCCGGCGGATTCCTTCAATATCCTGGCTATCCATCCTCTCTTCCGTCTTCATCCCCGTCGCCCTTCTTAATCCCCATCGTCCCTCTCCTCTCCGATCCGCCCCCGGTCGGCCCGTCCAGAAGCGATATAAACTGTGATCCTCCCATATATATCTGGAGATCTGAACCGAGAAGATCCGAGCCGAGATCCAACCTGAGACGATATTCAACTTCCTGGAGGTCTTACCATCAAGATAGCCATCACTGGAAAGGGGGGCGTCGGAAAGACGACCCTCGCCGGAACCCTCGCCCGCCTCTTCGCCCGGGATGGGTACAACGTCATCGCGATAGACGCAGACCCCGACATGAACCTGGCGTCAGCCCTGGGCGTCCCCGAGAACCCGCGGCCCATCACCGACTACAAGGAGATGGTCCAGGAGAGGGCGAGCGCCGAGTTCGGCATGTTCAAGCTCAACCCCAAGGTCGACGACGTCATCGAGAAGTGCGGCTGCGTCGGCCCCGACGGAGTGAAGCTCGCCGTCATGGGGACGATCGACACCGGCGGAAGCGGCTGCATGTGCCCTGAGACCGCCTTCCTGCGGGCTCTCCTCCGGCACGTCATCCTCCGGGAGAAGGACCTGGTCATCCTGGACATGGAGGCGGGCATCGAGCACCTGGGGCGCGGGACGACGAAGGGGGTCGACGTCATGATCGCCGTCGTCGAGCCGGGCCTGCGGTCCGTCGAGACCCTGGAGAGGATCAAGAAGCTCGCAAAAGACCTGGGGATCGAGAGGGTGATGGCGGTGATCAACAAGGCCCCCGAGGAGCAGGCGAAGATAAAAGAGAAGCTGGCGGAGATGAACGTCCCCGTCCTTGGGATGATACCCTTCGACAGAAACTTCATGGAGGCGGACCTCGCCGGAAAGTCGCCCCTGGACGTCGGGGGGCCGGGGATCGAGGCGATCAAGGAGATCAAGGTGAAGCTGGAGGAGCTCTTCGGGAAGATGGCGAAGGAGGAGGCGGCGAAGGGCGGGAAGGTCGTGTAGGCCGCCTCGGAGGTTCTCATCTTTCCTCAACCTCTTTTTAAGTCGGGAAAGCTGGGAAAAGTATCGCCCCCGGCAAAAGCCTCGTCATGACCAGATATCCCCTCGACGCAATCTTTAATAATCGCCTTTCCAACTTTGTACTTCTATGAGCACCGCTATCCACGTAGATGAGGGGGTTAAAAACAGGCTCCAGCTCTTCGGCCGCGAGGGGGAGTCCTACGACGAGATCCTCAATCGGTTGATGGACTCCCTCGAGGATATGGACGTCGAAGAGATCATCGAGGCTCGATGGTTGAAGCTGCAGAAGGAGAAGAAGGACTACATCCCCCTGGAAGATATTTAGATGGAGGTCCGAGTTCATCCCCAGGTCAAAAGGTACCTCGACGATAGCGGAGAGAAAGAGAGGCTCAAGGACGTTTTGAGGAAGCTTGGGGAGGACCCCTTCACCTCCAGGAGCGGTGCCGACATCAAGAGGCTCAAAGGCAAGTCCCAAGACCTTTATCGGTTGCGGGTTGGAGAGCACAGGTTCGAATACTTCGTCGAAAGCGGTGTCGTCTGGGTCCAGAGGGCTTTCAGAAGGGGTAAAGGGTATATTGTGATCCCTTAATCCTCCAGCTTCTATTTTCATCTTAAAATATTGTTTTGGGGCCTTATAGCCAGGTCGTTGCCAGATTAGCCCCCCGCCCAAATCTCGATTTGATCGGTCCATCCGGCCGCTTTACTTCAGCTCGATATCCCCGAGCCGCAGCCCCTCGGCGACGATCTTGCCCACGACCTTTCCGTCGGTCATTCCCAGGACGGCGTCGGCGTCATCCTCCGGGAGGACGAAGACCCATCCCATCCCCATGTTGAAGGTCCGGTACATCTCGTCCTCGGCTACGCCTCCTTCCTCCTGGAGGAACCGGAATATCGGCTGGGGCTCGAGGGGGTCGTCGATCTCAAAGCCGAAGCCGCTGATCCGGTGGAGCTTGAGTAGGCCGCTCCCCGTTATGTGGGCCATCCCGTGGATATCGGCCTTCCTTATTACTTCCAGCGCCTCCATGTAGATCCTCGTCGGCTCCAGGAGGAGCTCGCCGATCGTCTTCTCCGAGCCGGGCATCTTGTCGAAGTAGGTGTAGCTCGACTCAGCGACGATCTTCCGTGCGAGGGAGAAGCCGTTGCTGTGAAGGCCACTGCTTGGAAGGCCGACGACGACGTCCCCTTTTTCTATCTTCTCGCCGGTGACTACGTCCTCTTTTTTGATCATGCCGATGCAGGTTCCGGCGAGGTCGAAGCCCCGGATGATCTCGGGCAAGGAGGCGGTCTCGCCCCCGACGATGCTGACGTTGGATATCTTTGCCCCTCGCTCAAGGCCGACGGCTATCTGAGCGGTCATCTCCGGATCGATCCTCTCCAGGGCGAGGTAGTCGACGAAGGCGAGGGGCTCGGCCCCGATGGCGAGGAGGTCGTTGACGTTCATCGCCATGCAGTCGATACCGACGGTATCCCACTTCTTCATCTCGCTTGCGATCAGGACCTTGCTTCCGACCCCGTCGGTGGTCATGGCTATGGCGTAATCGCCCATATCGATGAGGCCGGCGTAGTGGCCGATATCGGTGATCGGGGCGCCGATACCCTTACGCCTGCCGGTCATCACCCTCTTCATGGCGGAGATCGCCCTCTCCTCCGCCCTGATGTCGACGCCGGAGTCGGCGTAGGTAAGCCTCTTCATATCCTCACCTCTTATCTCTTCGACCCGCTCTCAAGGCCGAACTCCCGGTGGAGCTCCAGGACCGCCCTCTCCGCCTCGGAGATGGAGACGACGAAGGAGATGTTGTGCTCGCTCGACCCCTGGCTGATCATCAGGACGTTGATCTTCGACCTGCCCATGGCGCCGAAGACCCTCCCGGCGACTCCGGGGGTCCCCACCATACCGGCCCCCACCACGGCGACGACGGCCACGTCTTTGTTGTGAGAGATCTCCCTCACTATCGTCGTCGGAAACTCCGCCCGCAGGGCGATCTCGGCCGCCTCTGCCTGGGGCTCGTCGACGACGATAGAGATGTTCGCCTCGCTGGATCCCTGGCTGATCATGATGATGTTCACCCCGGCGTTGGCGAGGGAGGTGAAGGCCCGGGCCGCGATGCCGGGGGTCCCGATCATCCCGGCGCCGGAGATGGTGAGGAGCGCCACGTTCCTTGAGAGGGTGACCGCCTTTATGACGTCCTCTTTGGCCGCCCCCTCCTTCACTATCAGGGTGCCCGGATCGAGAGGATCGAAGGTGCACTTCACCCGGACGGGGATCCCCTTCCTGATGGCTGGCTCGATCGCCCTGGGGTGGAGGACCTTCGCCCCGAAGTAGGACATCTCCATCGCCTCCCGGTAGGAGATGACGGGTATGTTCTTCGCCTCCGAGACGATCCGGGGGTCGGTGGTCAGAACGCCGGTCGTATCCTTCCAGAACCATATCTCGTCCGCCCCGATGGCCGCCCCGATGAGGGAAGCCGAGAAGTCCGAGCCGCCTCTGCCCAACGTGGTGATGTTCCCCCTCTCGTCCTCGGCGATGAACCCCGTCACCACCGGGACGCCGTCGAGGGGTGTGAGCCTCGAGGAGAGGAGGTCGTAGGTCTTCTCCAGGGGCTTTCCGTTCCCGTAATCGCTGTTGGTGACGATCCCGGCCTCGCCCCCGGTGTAATGCCTCGACTTCAGCCCCAGGTCCCTCAGTACCCCCGAGAGGATGGGGGCGGCGAGCCTCTCGCCGTAGCTCGATATCCTGTCGATGGACCTCGGCGACAGCTCCCCCAGGTAGCAGATGCCGATGTAAGCCTTCTCCAGCTCGCCGAGCCTCTTGATGACGACCTCCTTCAGCTCCTTTACGATCTCCGGGTCCTTTACCGCCTCCATCAGAGCCTGGATGTGCCTCTTGCTCAGCCTGTCGACGAAGGTGACTATATCCTCCACCTTCCCTCCATCCGCCGACGCCCTGGCGCACTGGAGGAGGTCGTCGGTGACCCCCCCCAGAGCAGAGGTGACGACGACGATCTCGTTATCTTCACTCAGGCTCTTCACCAGCTCTCCGACGTTTCGAAGCTTCGCCCCGTCGGCGACCGAGGATCCGCCAAACTTCATTACCAAGCGTGCCATCTTGAAAACCCTGTGAAGGTCCCATCCCATCGATATAAGCTTTACTCACCGTTTTATAATTGATGTTGTATATTCTAAATCGGCGGCCGTCCCTGCCCCAGGAGGTTCCTCTGCCGATGGGCAGAAGCGGCTCTCCGGGGAGATGATCCGGCCTTCACCAAGAAGACGCTCTCCTTCGATCGCCAGATTCTCTCTCACTTTTTCCTTCAATATAATGCATCTTGGGGGCAAGTGCCTCATATCAAACGCCATCCGGCGACGAAAAATCGATGGTGGCTACCCCCCGGACGTTGGCGCCGAGGGCCGAAGGCTTATATAGGTGTACGAAAATGGAACCGAGACTCCAAGATTCTGAGCTTTATCTCAAATTTCGCGAGGCTTGATATGGGCAAGAGGAAGAAGATAGCTGAGCGCGTAACGGCGCTGATGGACAAGCCAGATAAGATTCGAAATATCGGTATTGTTGCGCATATCGATCACGGCAAGACGACGTTATCTGACAATCTGCTTGCAGGAGCTGGGATGATATCCATGGAGCTGGCGGGCAAGCAGCTATTCATGGACTTCGACCCCCTGGAGCAGGCGAGGGGCATCACCATCGATTCCGCCAACGTCTCCATGGTCCACGAGTTCAAGGGTGAGGAGTACCTCATCAATATGATCGACACCCCAGGCCACGTCGACTTCGGCGGCGACGTGACGAGGGCGATGCGGGCCGTCGATGGCGCCGTCGTAGTCGTCGATGCCGTCGAGGGGGCGATGCCCCAGACCGAGACGGTCCTGCGGCAGGCGCTCAAAGAGAACGTCCATCCGGTTCTATTCGTCAACAAGGTAGATAGGCTCCTCAACGAGCTGAAGGTCGACAAGCAGGAGATGCAGCTGCGGCTCGGAAAATTGATCGACAACATAAACAAGCTCATACGGGGGATGAACGAGGAGAAGTACAAGGCGGGCTGGAAGGTCGACGCCGCTGAGGGGAGCGTAGCCTTCGGCTCCGCCCTTTACAACTGGGCGATCAGCGTTCCCCAGATGAAGAGCACCGGGATCGGCTTCGGCGAGGTCTACGACTACTGCCAGATCGGAGATATGAAGACCCTGGCTGAGAGATGCCCTCTATACGTCGCCGTCAACGACATGGTCATCCGCTTCCTCCCAAGCCCCATCAAGGCCCAGAAAGAGCGTGTCGGAGTCATCTGGCACGGCGACAGGAGCAGCAAGCTCTACAAGTCGATGGAATCCTGCGACCCCGCGGGACCCATCGCCTTCATGGTCACCGACATCTCCGTCGACCCCCACGCAGGGGAGGTGGCGACGGGGAGGCTCTTCTCGGGAACCCTGGAGAGGGGGATGGAGCTCTCCATATCCGGTGTCGCAAAGCCCAACAGGGTCCAGCAGACGGGGATATTCATGGGAGCCGACAGGATCGAGGTGGAGAAGATCCCCGCCGGGAACATCGCGGCGGTGACCGGCCTGCGGGACGCCTTCGTCGGGTCCACCGTCTCCTCGGATAGGGACGCAACGCCCTTCGAGGACATAAAGCACGTCAGCGAGCCTGTGGTCACCGTGGCGGTGGAGGCTAAGAACACCCGCGACCTCCCCAAGCTGGTGGAGGTTCTCCGGCAGGTGGCGAAAGAAGATCCGACCCTCAACATCAACATCAACGAGGAGACCGGCGAGCACCTGATGGCAGGGATGGGGGAGCTCCACCTGGAGATCGTCGCCTACAGGATTCAGAGGGACAAGGGCGTCGAGATCACCACATCCCCGCCCATCGTCGTCTATCGGGAGTCGATAGGAGGAAAGACTTCCGGTGCCGTCGAGGGCAAGTCCCCCAACCACCACAACCGCTTCTACATCGAGATCGAGCCGTTGCTACCCGAGGTTGTAGACGCGATCAAGGCCGGCGAGGTCTCCATGAAGATGGAGGAGCTGGAGCGCAGGAACATCCTGATCAGCAAGGGGATGGACAAGGAAGAGTCGAGGAACATATCCGGCATCTTCGAGTCCAACATCTTCATCAACATGACCAAGGGCGTCCAGTACCTCCGAGAGACGATGGAGCTGATGCTGGAGGGTTTCGTCGAGGCGACGAAGAACGGCCCCATATGCAGAGAGCCGGTCCAGGGCGTAAAGGCGAAGCTTATCGATGTCAAGCTCCACGAGGACGCCATCCACCGGGGGCCGGCCCAGGTCATCCCCGCTGTCAGGCAGGCTGTTCAGGCCGGGATCCTCATGGCGAACCCCACCCTCCTGGAACCCTTCCAGAACGTCTTTATACAGGTTCCACAGGAGCAGATGGGGGGAGCCATGTCCGAGATCCAGGGCCGAAGAGGCATGATCCTGAGCATGGAGACCGAGGGCGACATGATCATAATCAAGGCGAAGGCGCCGGTCTCGGAGCTCTTCGGGTTCGCGGGCGCGATCCGGGGAGCCACCGAGGGCAGGTCCCTATGGAGCACGGAGTTTGCCGGCTTTGAGCCCATCCCGCCAGCGGCGATGGTAGAGACGGTACGCCAGATCCGGGGGCGCAAAGGTTTAAAGACCGAGATGCCTAAGCCCAGCGATTACCTGAAGGCTTGAGGCCTTCTCTGAAAAGATTTAAACGGAATAGACGTAAATACGGAGTTAAGAGTTAACCGGAGGAGATAAAGATGGCATCACAGAAGCCACACATGAACCTGGCGTTCATCGGACACGTCGACCACGGGAAGTCCACTCTCGTAGGGAGGCTGATGTTCGAGTCCGGCGCCGTTTCTCCACATATCATCGAGCAGTACAAGAAAGAGGCCGAGTCCAAGGGCAAGGGGTCCTTCGAGTTCGCCTGGGTGATGGACAGCCTGAAAGAGGAGCGAGAGAGAGGCGTCACCATCGACATCGGTCACCAGAGGTTCGACACCGACACGTACTACTTCACGATCGTGGACTGTCCCGGACATAGAGACTTCATCAAGAACATGATCACCGGCGCGAGCCAGGCAGACGCCGCGGTTCTGGTGATCGCGGCCCCCGACGGCGTCATGGCCCAGACGAGGGAGCACGTCTTCCTAGCCAGGACCCTGGGGATCAACCAGCTCGTCATCGCCATCAACAAGATCGACGCCGCCAAGTACAGCGAGGCTCGGTTCAACGAGGTGAAGGAGGAGGTAGGAAAGCTCCTCCAGATGGTCGGATATAAGGTTGCAGATATACCCTTCCTGCCCGTATCCGCCTTCGTAGGCGACAACGTCATCGCCCGCGGCGACAACCTCACCTGGTACACCGGGCCTACCCTTCTCCAGGCGCTGAACAACCTGAAGGTCCCCGAAAAGCCGACTAACCTGCCCCTCAGGCTCCCCGTCCAGGACGTCTACACCATATCCGGCGTAGGAACCGTCCCCGTGGGGAGGGTCGAGACCGGGATCATAAAGAAGGGAGATAAGATCATCTTCGAGCCGGCCAGCGTAATCGGCGAGGTTAAGACGATCGAGATGCATCACGAAGAGGCCGAACAGGCCCTCCCCGGCGACAACATAGGCTGGAACGTCAGGGGCGTCGGAAAGAAGGACATCAGGAGAGGCGATGTCTGCGGACACGTCGATTCGCCGCCGACCGTAGCCAAGGAGTTCACCGCCCAGATCGTGGTCCTGCAGCATCCGAGCGCCATCTCCGCAGGCTACACCCCGGTCTTCCACTGCCACACCGCCCAGGTCGCCTGTACCCTGACCGAGATCAAGGCGAAGCTCGACCCCAGGACCGGCGCGGTGAAGGAGCAGAATCCGGCCTTCATCAAGGCTGGCGACGCCGCCATAGTCACCGTGCTGCCGACAAAGCCGATGGTGATCGAGAAGGTCAAGGAGATCCCCCAGCTGGGCAGGTTCGCCATCAGGGACATGGGCCAGACGGTAGCAGCGGGCATGTGCATGAACATCACACCCCGCTAACTCAAATTTATCTGGTGTTTGAGTTATGCAGAAGGCAAGAATACGGCTATCTGGGACCGATCCCCGCTCCCTGGACGAGATATGCACCCAGGTTAAGGGGATCGCCCAGAGGACGGGCGTGCACATGGCGGGACCTATCCCGCTCCCGACGAAGAAGATGGTAGTTCCCACGAGAAAGAGCCCCGATGGGGAGGGGACCGCCACCTGGGACCACTGGGAGATGCGGGTCCACAAGCGGATGATCGACCTGGACGCCGACGAGCGGGCCCTCCGCCAGCTGATGCGGATACAGGTTCCCAAGAACGTCAACATCGAGATAGTACTGGAATCTTAGCTGGACTCGTAGTATAGTCTGGATAACACGGGGGCCTCCGGAGCCTCAGTCCCGGGTTCGAATCCCGGCGAGTCCGCTACGACCCTTTTTTGTTTTATTCTTGATCGGCCCGTCTCTTCTCCGTCGATCAGTCCGTCTCTTCCCCGACGGTCTGCGCTCCGTCTCTCTTCGTCTATTCGTAACTCATCGAACCTTCCTGTTTTCTTCCCATCCTCCGGCAAAAGGTTCATAGCCTCCCAGGATTTTCATCCTCGTCGATAGGCGTGGGATCGCGATGATTACAGGAGAAGATGTGGATCATATAAGCTGGCTTGCCAGCATAAAGGTATCTGAGGAGGAGAGGTCGGCCTTCGTCGCTTCCTTCAACTCGGTCCTCGACTACTTCCATCAGCTCGACGAGCTGGAGACGGAGGATGTGGAGCCCACTTACAGGGTGGTGGACCTCACCAACGTCTTCCGGGAGGACGTGGTTAAAGAGTCCATCTCCCAGGAGGAGTCGCTTAGAAACGCTCCCAGGACGGAGAACGGCTACTTCAAGAGCCCCAGGATCGTGTGATCGCCATGTTGAGAGAGCTGAAGGAGGGGCTAGCGGCGGGGGCTTCGGCCGAGGAAGTCGTCTCGGCCATATTTGAGAAGATCAAGAGGAGCAGGCTGAACGCCTACAACTGCCTCTCCGAGGAGTCGGCCCTGGAAAGGGCGAAGAATTTCGATAAAAAGCCGTGGGGTGGGCTGTTGGCCGGCGTCCCCATAGCCATCAAGAGCTCCATCTCGACTAAGGGGATCGAGACGAACTGCTCATCGCGGATCCTCTCGGGCTACATCCCCCCATACGACGCTCACGTCATCGAGCGGCTGAAGGAGGAGGGGGCGATCATCATAGGGAAGACGAACATGGACGAGTTCGCCATGGGGACCTCCACCGAGACGAGCTGCTTGGGCCCCACAAGAAATCCATGGGACACCGACCGGGTCCCTGGGGGCTCCTCCGGCGGGTCAGCCGCGGCCGTCGCCGCCGGCGAAGCCCCGGCGGCCCTGGGTTCAGACACCGGCGGCTCCATCCGGTGCCCCGCCTCCTTCTGCGGGATCGTCGGCATAAAGCCGACCTACGGCCTCGTATCGAGGTACGGCCTCGTCTCCTACGCCAACAGCCTCGAGCAGATCGGCCCCCTCGCTCTGACCGTCGAGGACGCGGCCCTGGTCTTGGACGTCATCGCAGGCCACGACCCGCGGGACTCGACCTCCGCCGAACAGGATAGAGTATTCTTACCCCATACAGAAAGATACTTGCCATCCTTGACAAATGGAGTCAAGGGGCTCACCCTGGGAGTCCCCGAGGAGTACTTCGGGGAGGGTGTGGACCCAGAGGTGGAGAAGGCGGTCTGGGACGCCATATCGAAGCTGGAGGATCTGGGGGCTGCCTGGAAGATGGTGAGCCTTCCCCATACCAAGTACGCCCTCGCCGCCTACTACATCATCGCCATGAGCGAGGCGTCGTCGAACCTGGCGAGGTTCGACGGTCTGCGGTACGGCCTGCGGCTTGGAGCCGACCAGGACTGGCACACTACCTTCTCCGAGATCAGGGCGGCGGGCTTCGGCCCCGAGGTGAAGAGGCGGATTCTTTTAGGGACCTACGCCCTCTCCGCCGGCTATTATGGTCGGTACTACCTAAAAGCCCTCAAGGTGAGGACTCTGATAAAAGAGGACTTCGAGAGGGCGCTGTCGGCAGGCGGAGCAGACCTCCTCGTCACCCCCACCATGCCCTTTCCCGCCTTCAAGATCGGCGAGAGGATCGAGGACCCCCTCTCCCTCTATATGGCGGACGTCTTCACCGTCCCGATAAACCTGGCCGGGGTCCCGGCGATATCCGTCCCCTGCGGCTTTGCCGGGGGCCTTCCCATAGGCCTGCAGATCATCGGCCGCCACTTCGACGAGGCCTCCATCCTCCGGGCCGCCAAAGCCTACGAGGACGCGACTCCGTACCACGAGGCGGTCCCGAAGGAGGTGGTCTAGGATGGCCGAAAAAGACGTCATCATAGGCCTGGAGGTCCACGTCCAGCTGAACCGCCTCCGCTCCAAACTCTTCTGCGGCTGCTCCACCGACTATCACGCCTCGGACCCCAACACCCATACCTGTCCCGTCTGTCTTGGCCTTCCGGGAACCCTTCCCGTGGTGAACAGGAGGGCGGTCGAGTACGCCATCCGGGTCGCTCTAGCCCTCAACTGCGATATCCAGGGGGAGACTCTCTTCTACCGGAAGAACTACTACTACCCCGACCTTCCCAAGGCCTTCCAGATAACCCAGTACGACTTCCCCCTGGGGCTCGGGGGATCCATCCTGATCAAGGGGGAGGACGGCGAGGAGAAGAAGATCAGGATCACCAGGGTCCACATGGAGGAGGACCCCGGAAGGCTCGTCCACGCCGGCACCATCGACCGGGCCAAGTACTCGATGGTCGACTACAACCGATGCGGCATGTCCCTTCTCGAGGTGGTGACGGAGCCGGACCTTCGGTCCCCGAAGGAGGCGAGGTCCTTCCTCGATAAACTGCGGAACATTTTGGAATACCTGGACGTCTTCGACGGAGACCTCGAAGGGGCGATGAGAATTGACTCGAATATATCCCTCACCGGAGGCGAGAGGGCAGAGGTGAAGAACATATCGAGCCACAAGGGGGTCGAGAAGGCCCTCGCCTACGAGATCACCAGGCAGAGGTCTGCCCGGAGGAGGGGGGTCGCCCAGGTCCAGGAGACCCGCCACTACGACGAGCTGCGGGGGATCACCGTATCCATCAGGACTAAGGAGGAGGCCCACGACTACCGCTACTTCCCCGAGCCGGACCTCGTCCCCATGAGGATCGCCGACTGGGTGCCAAAGGTAGAGGCAGAGCTTCCGGAGCTCCCCGACGCCAAGAGGGAAAGGTTCGTCGCACAGTACGCCATAGCCGACGACCACGCTAGGTCCCTCACCTCCGAGATCAGGGTCGCCAACTTCTATGAGGTGGTGGCAAAGAGGGCGCCCCCGAGGCTCGCCGCCGTCTGGATCGCCGACGTCCTCAAGGGGGAGCTGAACTACCGTGACGTCACCATCGATAGGTTCAGCTCCCACCAGATGGTCGAGATCCTCGATATGATCGAGAAGGGAAAGATCACTGAGAAGGCGGCCGTCGAGGTGATCCGGACGATCCTGGACCACTCAGGAGATCCGTCGGTGGTGGATCCGGTCGCGGTCGTAGAGGCGAAGGGACTCGCCAGGGCCGAGGACGACGCCGTAAAGGCGGCGGTCAGGGCCGCCGTGGAGGAGTCAGCCCAGGCGGTGGCAGACTACAGGGCCGGAAACGAGAAGGCGATCAACTTCATCGTCGGCGTCGTTATGAAGAAGACCCGGGGAAGAGCGGATCCAGGGGAGGCGAACCGCCTCGTCAAGGAGGCGCTCGACGGGATCTGATGGGGGAACGCCTCGCCCCCCATCTCCTTGGAATATCTCTAGCATCATTCAGGCAATCTTTCGCAGCCCTGTCCTCGATGGTATGGACCTCTTGAAGCACCTGGGCCTATTAGCTGGGTGCATAATGGATACCCCAGAGCCATCCGCCCTGACCCCGGGCGAAGATCCAGATCTGGCCCAGGCCATCAGAGACGGCCGTCGGCTGGCCGGAGATCGACCCCTTCAGGTTATCGCCTCTAACCCAGGATTCGCCGTCGTAGAGGACGTGGATCAGTTCATCTCCCCGAACTCCGAAGAGGTCGATCCGATCCCCGTCAATGACGACGGCGGGGGCGGAGTCCATCCTCAGGTCTATCGTCTCGAAGGCGGAGTCACCGCTCTCTGGGTCGATGGATAAGTGCCCGACGCCGCCCCCCTCCGTCAGGGCGAAGACGTGGATCGTCTCTGCGTCGGTGGCCGCTGCCGGAGGCGAGACGAAGCCGCCCCGCAGCGGGGACCAGCCCTCCCAGGAGGGGGCATCTCTCGACCCAGTCGCCGGGAGGTCGGCGCTGTTCCAGACGAGCCTTCTGGAGCTGTCGAGGGCGAATAGGTGGATCTTCCCGGAGGAGAGGACGGCGGCAGGCCTCGATCCGATCTCTCCCTCCATCGGTATCCAGTCGAGGGTCCGGTCGCAGGCGACCCTTCCATCAGACCCCCAGCATCTTTTGTATAGGCAGTGGTTTGTAGGACCCCAGGTGAAGAGGTGGTAGTCGCTGCCGGACGAGCCGGTCGATACCGCCGCCAGCTCGTACTTTCTGAAGTGGACCCCGCCTAGGTTCTTGTTGTAGGGCGGGGGGCCGAAGACCTTGATCCAGTCTGACCAGCTGTCATGGCCGATGAGGCGGATCTGCCAGAGATCGTTGTCGTTTCCTCCGGTGAGGATGTCGACTACCCCCGGCTCCGGCGATACCGCCGCGGGATCCGTCGTCAGCCTGACCCCCTTCAGGGAGAGCCAGCTCGACCATCCCGTCTCTGTTCTGAACTGGACCCTTTTCACCGAAGGCAGTAGACCCTGAGGTTCGGTGGAGGTTCCTATGACCAGCACCGGCTCGGAGGCGTCGTCGCCGGCTCCGATCTTCTCGAACTCCGCCATCTGACACCACGACTGGCCCGCCAGGAGGAGCGTCGCCAGCAGGGCCCAAAGGTAGATCTTTCCCCTCAAAGTCACTTCGACACCGGATAGTCCTTGGTCATGATCGTATATCTGATTTCCGAAGGCTTTCCCGGATGGGATCGTCGGGAAGGTCGAAGGGGCTCGAGATACACCCCAGGGCGCGAAGGGGCGATCGATTGATATTTATCGTACAAGGGAGTGAGGATGGACTGGTTGATGGCCATGTTTGATTACTGGAATCCGCAGATCGAACGCATGCCCAGAGAGGACCTCGCCAAGCTCCAGGAGGATCGGCTGAAGTCGATGGTCCATTATGTATACGATCATTCCCCCTTCTATAAAGAGAGGTTCAAAGAGGCCGGGGTGGTCCCATCGGATATAAAGGTCCTCGGCGACCTTGCGAAGCTGCCCTTCACATACAAGGTCGATCTACGGAACACCTATCCAACGGGGATGTTCAGCCTCCCCAGGAACAGGATCGTCCGCTACCATGTCTCCAGCGGCACCACGGGAAAGCCGACGGTCGTCGGCTACACCAAAGACGACATCGAGATGTGGTCGGATTCCCTGGCAAGGGCCCTCACCTCCATAGGCCTCGGCCGCGGCGACGTCATCCAGGTGGGGTACGGCTATGGTCTGTTCACAGGCGGCCTGGGCCTCCACTACGGGGCGGAGAAGATCGGGGCGACGGTCCTTCCCACCGGGACGGGGAATACCGAGCGACAGATCATGCTGATGCAGGACCTGGGGAGCACCGCCATCGCCTGCACCCCCTCCTACTTCCTCCACATCGCCGAGGTGGCGGAGAGGATGGGCGTCTCCATCCGGGACGACACGAGCCTGAAGGTCGGGGTCTTCGGGGCTGAGCCGTGGTCCGACGAGACCCGGCGGAGGATCGAGGAGGCGACGGGGATCAAGGCCTACGACATCTTCGGTACGAGCGAGATGAGCGGCCCCCTCTTCACGGAGTGCCGGGAGCAGAACGGGATCCACGTCTGGTCCGACCTATTCCTCATCGAGGTGATCGACCCCAAGACCGGCGAGCAGCTCCCCGACGGCGAGACCGGCGAGCTGGTGATCACCACCCTCAACAAATGGGCGATACCCCTCATCAGGTACAGGATCGGGGACCTGACTAAGATCAACTCCGAGCCCTGCGCATGCGGAAGGACCCACCCGAGGCTGATGAGGATTTTGGGAAGGACAGACGACATGATCGTCATCCGGGGAATCAACGTCTTCCCCAGCCAGGTGGAGTCGGTCCTGATGACGATCCCCGAGGTCGGCGACCACTACCAGATCATAGTCGACCGGAAGGGTCCCCTGGACATCATGAAGGTGATGGTGGAGGTGACGGAGACGGGGTTCAGCGACAAGATAGGAGACCTGATGGCCCTTTCCAGGAGGATCTCCAGGGAGATGAAAGGGGTCTTGAACGTCGTCGCCGACGTGGAGCTCGTCGAGCCGGGGACGATCCCCCGGTCCGAGGGGAAGGCGGTGAGGGTGATCGACAAGAGGAAGGTCTGAACGACTACAAAAACGAGGTGGAAAAAATGGTGGCAATCAAACAGATATCGTTGTTCGTAGAGAACCGGCCCGGGAGGATGGCGAAGGTCTCCAAGACCCTATCCGACGCCGGGGTGAACATCCGGGCCCTCACCGTCGCCGAGGCCGGAGACTTCGGGGTCATCCGGATGGTCGTCGACGATCCGGAGAAGGGGTACAAGGTCCTTCACGAGAGCGGCTTCACCGTCTCCGAGACTGAAGTATTAGCCGTCGAGATGAAGGATATCCCAGGGGGATTATACGAGATCGTCAACGCCCTGGGGGAGAACGAGGTGAACGTCGACTACGCCTACGCCTTCGTCACGACGAAGGCCGAGCGGGCGCTATTGATCATCCGGGTCGACAACATCGAGAAGGCGAGGAAGGTACTCACCGGCGCCGGGATCAAGCTCGCGACGAAGGACGAGATACAGAAGATTTGAAGGACAAATTGCTGGTGGGCGGATGGATTATGCGCTTGGCTCACCGCCGCCACATTTTTGTAGATGTATTTTTTTTTTATTTTAAATTTTAATAAACTAATATTTCATCACTTCCGCATTTAGCTAGAAAAAATTTAAGTATTAGTATTTGCTCATCTAAGTATAGAGATCTAATCTAAAAATGTAGGAATCTCTAGAAGGTATCTTCAAGAAAGCGATTAATAAACCACAGCAAGGAGGATCTGGGACAATCTCAGTCTTCTCAGATGGGCTAAAAATCTGCTATTAATTCACCGTGCAATAATAAGAGGATCTTTATGGATTTCTGCGAAATAAGGCGGGATTTGTACCTCTTCTCCTATCGGTTTAGATATCTCCTTTTCACGCTTCCTCTTATTATACCGATTTACCTTGCCTTGGCAAAGTGGGTGATACCCCATTCAGTAAATCCTGCGTTGATGCAACCGCTAATTTTTTTCGAAGCGCTTTTCATCCTTCTAACATTGATCTTTCCTGCCTGGTTCAGTATAAGGTTCCGTTATCTGGCCTGGTGGGTCTCCCAAGGCTGCGGGATCGTCTTCTCCTGGTTGTCGAGCGGCTGGAGACCAGCCATCCTTTTGCTGATTAGCGTAGCCTCAATTCTTAAGATAATCCAAATCGCTCTAAATGATGGCGGTCAAAATATCACTTTAAACAGCACCTTCAACGCAACTCTCAGCGGGACATTGAACGGCACGCTGAATGGGACTCTTGCCATCGCCCCGAGCGGCAATCTCAGCGACGCGATAACGAACTCTCCCCCATGGTGGATGGATCTCCTGATGCCGGATTTCTGGATGAAGGTCTTCGCCATCTCGGCCCTTTTGATTTTGATTCGCTGGGCTTACAAATCGCGCACGCGGATCGCGATCCTTCAGTTCTCCAACCTTACTGGGGATGACACGCTGAAATCCAGCGCGGAAGGGATATCTTCGGTCTTGTCAAACGAGCTGGCGCGGTTGGTAGACCTTTACCTGACGGTGGATGAAACAGATCCGTACGGTCTGGCCTATCAAGGCATGGACTCACCAGGCAAAGATGAGCTATCTATACACCCGATGATCAGCTCCAACGTAGGTGAGGCTCTCAAAAGTGCCGTTACCTCCGACTCTAAGGTTAAGTTGGGTATCCTGGAGGTGCCGGTAGGCGCCATCATGGGCGTCTTGAGTATGACTGTGGAGGGGCCGAGGTTGACAGGCGGCCTCCACAAAGAAGACGATTGCCTGGTTATCATCGCCAAGATTAGCGGTGGAGGGCTTAAGGGAGACTGGCGGGTCTCAAGTTCGGAGATCTCAGAAGAGATCCCTAAAGAGGGGGATCGTTTAAGTCGGATGATCCGGCAGTTGGCTTACCGCATCTTCACCGATCTTGAGAGAGAGCATATTGGAACTCCTCGCTGGAGGGCTGTTTGCCATTACACCACCGGTCTTCGTTGCTATCGGGATACTCTGCGAACTGATAGGGATAAAAAGCCGCTTCTTCGTCAGGCTGAGCGGGCTTTCCTTTTAGCCTTGGGCGAGGACAAAGAGTTCTTGCGCTGCTATTACAATCTAGGTGTAGTATACTTTGCACTGGAGGAGTACGAGTCTGCTTATTCGGTGCTATCCGAAGCAGCAGAACCAAAGGAGCCAAAAGACCGCCTCTCTAATGTCTACCATGCTATGGCTCAAAATCATCTTCAGATTCAAGAAAAGATGATAGGGGAGAAAAAAAAGGCGAATAAATGGGAGGATGTTGATTACCAGTTTACTTTAAAGCTATGTGATCAAGCCATAAAACTTCAGCCCGATAATGTGAGAGCTTGGAATCTTAAGGGTTTTGTCAAGAGACGGGTCAAGGAGCAGGAGGTAAAGGGGCAGCTTACCACTGGTAAATGCCAAGATTACTGGAGGGACGAGGTAGTTCCGTTTCGAGGTGTAGCAACAGCGTTGGCATGGCGGGAGATGTGCCTTTGCAGACTCAAAGGCGATGAGGACGTTGGCCATAAGAAGATATTATTATCTGCTAGCTGTACTCGTAACTTGGCAGTGGCACTTAGCTATGCAGACTTACCTGCAAAAAATATTATGAAGATTTTTTTATCATTGCATATATCATCCTATTTCGGAAAGCTTGAACTTTGTCAATCGATCCATCTGACTCCTAACGATGCAGACCTTTATTTTGAACTGGGCAAGGTGTTGATCGATGTTGGGAAATATTCAGAGGCTGCGAAGTGTTTGGAATATGCGCTGAAGATCAACCCAAAGGCGGTTTTCTGGAGCTATTTAGCAGAGGCTTATTCAAAGCAAAGTTTAGCTGACAGTGCACTTTATGCTTATAAGCGCGCCGTAGACAACCTCTCGGGGATTAACAGAGAAACGTTGGAGCGATCTAAGAATGTATTAGATAATCTATCCAATAATAAATTGGATAGAGACTGGTATATTGTACAAGTAATAACAAGATTATATGAATTATATGAGGTTGAATATGAGATTGAGGGGGATTCAGAAGATATACGAAAATTACTAAAATTCATGATAAAGTTCGATAATGATAAGCACCCTCCCATTAAAAATTTGTCGAGATTTATGTGTGGGCTGGAAAAAGTAAAATTTGTAAAAAATTATAAATGCGAACTTGGAATATTAATAAGTAGTCCTTCTAATTGGGGCTATGCACTTGTTTTCCAAAAATTAAGAGATATTAGAGGCGATAAGAACAAAACCAGCGAGATGTTAAATGAGGCCATGTTGGACTTCATGAAAAATGAAACCGAAGATGCTTATAAGATTCGGCTGGAAAATTTGAAAAGCATCCTTTCTGGTTGGGATTGGGGTTACGCACTGGCTTTACTAAAATTAGCAGATCTTGAGAGCGATAGTGGCAAAAAAGTGAGCAAGATTAATGAGGCAGTTCACCATCTCGAAAAGGACCATCCCCAGGAGACCCGAAAACAAGGGCTTCATGGCAAATTGGCGCACGCTCTCATGAGCCAGACGAAGCCAGAGTATGGCCGGGCTCTTTATCAAGCCCAGCGGTCGGTGGCTTTGGATCCTAGGAGCTCTTGGGATCGCGGTGTGCTCTCCGAGGTTTACAGAGGCTATCAAAGCTTCGAGGAGGTCAACGCCCAGCTCAAGATCTGTTTGAGCATCGATCCAGCAAATCTAGAATTGCTCCAAAAGATTGCATTTTCTCGCCCGGAGCTTGGTATCGGTCTTCGCGACATCGAGAAGCGACAGGATGCTTTACAGAAGTTCGTCGAGATATTAAATCGAGCTTTAGAACTCTTGCAGAGCGACTCAATAAAGAGGGAAGATGAATCTGAAAATAGCATGAAGTCTCGCACGTGGACTCATTTTTGGCTCGGTCAGGCTCATTACGAGCTAGGCGAATTTGACAACGCGATATATAACTGGACTGTAGCAATGAACCTGACAGAAAAATCCGACATTTCATCCCATCTCGTAGCAAAATATAATTTAGGTTCCGCCTACTTAGCGAACAGATCATATAATGAATGCGAAGATCTCTACACCAAGCTTTTAAGATATGTTAATGATTCCCATCTTCCAAAGTTAAAAGAGGAGAAAAAAGATATCTATAAAGATATGACACTTCAGAAAATGGCATCTTTAGTAGAGGTAGGCCTTGAACTTGGATTTCAAAAGTTCTCTCTGGGTTATATGGTGAGTCGTTCTTATTTAAACATGGCATTGTCTTATGCTGAACGTGATGTATATGCGGAACGTAATGAAGATTTTGGATATGTTTTAAAAATAGTTGAGGCCGCGGGCAATTACATAAAAGAATTATCTATGGAAGATGACTCCGATAAAACTGATATGAAATCTAGGCTTTATCATTGTGGAGGTTGGATTCTCTACAAACAGGCGAAGCTGGGAGATGGCAGCGGTATCAAAAAGGCCATTGACTCATTGGAGAAAGCCGTCTGCATGCGGGCAGAGCCTGAGTATTATCTTCACCTGGCCTTGGCTTTGGAGTACGAGTTGGAAACATATGGGGAAGATGAGCGAAAGACTGGCAAGGCCGAGTTCCAGCGGACTTTAAACCGTGCTTTTGCCTGTTGTGATCATGTAGAGGATTTGGATCTGAAAAAGAGGTATACAAGGCAAGCCAAGGATGTCCGAAGGCGCCTAAGAAGGATTGAAAAGAGCCACCAGAAGGCGATCGAGGCCAACGGATCCAAACCAGGCCCAGATCCAGCATATGTTTAACATCTGTATACAAGCTCAGAAAGACCATCCTCAACTTTCCCGTCGTCACCATACTTTCCGGCCTATTTCGCGTGTCAAAAGCCCGTTTGGTGTGGAGGTCCAGTTCTTCGTACGCCCCTGGCGCGAGTTTTGAGTTTGAGGTCTTACAGCATCCTCAGGCTCAAGGACCTCGGCTCAGAGGGGATCGCCGAGGGCTGCACCTTCCTTGAGGTCCGCGGAAGCCTCGCCTCCGGGAACCTCGACGAGCATAGCGACCTAGACGTCCTGGTGATCGGCGAGGAGTCCGACGTCGACCGGGATCGGGCCCTGGAGCTCGAGTCGGCGCTGGGGCGGGAGGCGCAGCTCACGGTGATCCCTTTTTACAGGTGGGAGGCTATGAAAAACGAGGGTGACGGGTTCGCCGAGAGCGTGTTGAGAAATCACATCCTGATAAAGGGGGTTGAGCTTTGAGGGCTTCATAAGCAGGAACCTTTAGGCAAAAGCGTCTTTAATTTGGAGAGCGATATATCGGGTTGATGTCGTCGGAAGTAAAAAAACTGCACCTGCCCATAGTCATCGAGATGGACGAGGACGGCTATTACATAGCCAGCTGCCCCCAATTCAAGGGCTGCCACTCTTACGGAGAGACCCTAGAAGAGGCTTTGGAGAACATAAGAGAGGTCATCGAGATTTGCCTGGAGGATCTCGACGCCGTGCGCATCGACGCCCCCGATCGATCCGAATAGCCCAAAGGGCGCGCTCCCCCGATACCGCATTTTTGTTGCAGCCCCGATCTTTCTGCGCCGCCCGCCGGCCCTCCGCGCCCCGGCCGCGATGCTCCCCCCCGATCCCCTCCTTCCGCCCCCGACGAAGGTATATATCCGTAACCCCCCTACATTATTTCATCAACCTTGGCACGGCAAGCCAGGGGTCTAGTCGGGTTTGAAGGGAGCGGACGCTGGATGGCAGAGAGAAGGAAGACGGCATCTTCTACATTTATTGTGAGCTTCGCATTTTTTCTGGCTTTATCATTATCCATCGTCCCGTCCGGGGCAGTCGAGGGCTGGGACGGCCGCCTCGGGGCCGGGACGGCGGCGGGCTTTCTCCCGGCCGTCTTCTCCAACGGCTCGGGGATCGATGAAGATTGGTCGGCGTTCGCCGGGATGGAAGGCGACCTCTTCGGGACGATCGCCGACCCCTTCGACGGTCTCGGGGACACCGGTATCGATATCGACATCGACCCTGGCATAGAGCCCGCGGGGGACCGGGATCTCCGGGACGATGGCAGCGGCAACGCCAGCGGTAACGTCAGCAGCAGCGGTAGCGGCAGCGGGTCCGGGGGGATGAAGACGATATTGAACGGCGACGAGGTGACGGCCTCGGTGGAGCTCTTCGCCTTCGACAGCGGAGGGATAACCATCGACGTCCGGGTCCGGGGCGTTGAGGTGGAAGAGGTGGAGGTCGAGGGGGCGGCATACCAGATCCTCACCATCCACGACCGGGGATACACCGAGGAGGTGGGACGGCCCCAGATCCCGGTGATCCGGGAGACCATCGCCGTCCCCGAAGGGGGGGCGATCAGGGCGACTGTCCTGGAGGCGAACTACTCGACATACGATGGGTACCGGGTCTATCCCGTCCAGCCCCCGGAGTTCGACTGCGGTCCGGGCGCGGTCGGGGGTGAAGGGGAAGACGGAGCCGTCGAATTTCTCATCGACGGGGAGTTCTACTCCATCGACGCCTTCTACCCCCTAGAGATGGTGGTGCTCGGGGCGCCCGGGGTCTGGAGGGACCTCGCGGTTGTTAACATCCAGATAAACCCGGTCTTCACCAACCCCGCGACGGGGGAGCTGTTGGTCTACGACCACATCAGGATCAGGGTGGAATACGGTGACGACGTTGCCTTCGCCCTGAGGACGATGGAGCCGAAGTTCGCGCAGATCTACAGGAGGGCGATATTGAACTACGAGACCCTCGACGTCGTCGTCGGGACCCCCGAACCGGGGGAGTGGGTGGAGGCCGTCGCCCCGGCCGGGTTCAATCAGGTCGGCGACCCCGGCCGGCTCGATCCGACGACGAAGTATCTGATGATATATCACGAAGACTCCTCATCTTACGAGAGCCTCAGACCCCTGGTTGATCTCCACGAGAAGAACGGTCTCCCCGTGGAGGTCTGGAACGTCTCGGCGGGGGTCCGGCCGACGCCTGCGGATATCAAGGCCCTCATATCCGGCAGGTACTCCGCCCATCCGCAGATGGAGTACGTCCTCCTGGTGGGTGATATCGACCTACTCCCCTGGAAGCCCGACTGGAACGGCATCCCCGGGGACTACTGGTACGGCTGCGTCCTCGGAGACGACCTCTGGCCGGAGCTGGCGGTGGGAAGGCTGTCGGTGAGGAGCGACCCCGAGGTCTCCCAGCAGGTGAAAAAGATCACCGCTTACGCCGAAGATCCCCCGGGGGACTGGTCCAAAAGGGTCCTGCTGGTGGCCCATAAGGAGGAAGCACCCGGGAAATACCAGGGGTGCAAAGAGAGCATAAGGACGAGATCCTACCTTGAACCCACCACCTTCGATACGGCTTACGGAGCCCTCCCCGCCCAGGGGGGAGGCGGGGCCACCAACGCCGACGTCAAACGCTCTGTCGATTCTGGCGTTGGGATTTTAAACTACAGGGGCCACGGATCGCCGACCGCCTGGGGTTCCCAATGGAACGCGGACAACCAGGATTATACCGCAGCCGACGCCCACGCCCTGGCGAACGGTGAGATGACCCCCGTCGTCTTCTCCGTCGCCTGCTACAACGCCGCCCTCGATACCGCTTCGCAGTCCCTGGGGGAGGCCTTCGTCAAGGACGACTCCTTGGCGGTGGCCTTCCTGGGAGCGACCCGCCCCTCATACACCGTCCCAAACCACGACTTCGACAGATACCTCTTCGACGCCGTGGGCAACGAGGAGATATACGACATCGGCTGGGCCTTGAACCGGGCCAACGTCAGGCTGATCAACGGCTATGGTCCCTCCAGCATCTACATGGACAACCTGAGGATGTACCTCTGGCTAGGAGATCCAGCGCTATCGATCAAGATTGATCTGAAGAATAGCCCACCGCAGGCCCCTCAAAAGCCGGCAGGCACCGTCAGAGGATATTCGGGGATACCCTATTTCTATTCGACCACCAACACCGCAGATCCTGCCCTGGCGGCATGATTCGAAGGCGGCCTCTTCCTCACCTGCAGACGTATATCTGCCGCGTCAGGCTCCTGTGGACCCGCTCCCGGTGGACCTCCAGGACCTCAAAACCCGCCTCCACGATCAATTCACCGACGGGCCGGTCGTCGACGAATACCATCCTCCTGCCGGGGATAAGGACCCGCCGCAGCTCGGCGAGGCTTCCAGCCAGAAGCTCGTCTCGCGATCCGGCCTGGATGAGGGCCGACCTGCCGTAGGGGGCGTCGGAGACGGCCGCCTCGACGGACCTGTCCTTGAGGGGAAGGGCCATGGCGTCTCCGACGATGAGGGAGCAGTCGAGCCCCTCCAGGTTGGCGAGGGCGCCCCGGACGATTCTCCTCTGGACGTCGAGGCCGACCCCCCGGACCCCCATCAGCCCCGCCTCCACCAGGAACCCTCCGGTCCCGGCGAAGGGGTCGAGGAGCCGCTCCCCCTCTCTGGCGCAGGAGAGGTTGACGAGGGCTCTTGCGAGCTTCGGGAGAATAGTCCCCGGGTAGAAGAAGGGCTTCAGGTGAGGGCGCCGGGCCCGAAACCCGGCCCTATCGGAGCGGGCGACTTCCCGGCCGAGAAGGACCCGGTCTTCGGTGACGACCGCCCGGATCTCGATCTCGGGCTCGGCCAGGTCGGCTTTGTATCCCCTTCTCCAGAGAACGGAGCCCACCATCCTCTCCACCTCGTCGCTTGCGATGGAAGCCTCGCCGAGCCGCTTCGCCCGGACTTTATAGGTCTTATCCGGGAGGTCGAGCTCCGCGGCGGCCTTGGAGACGCCTTGAGCCGTCGGCTCGCCATCGGCGGCTACCTCGATGATCCGGTGGGTCATCGCCATCCTCGCGCCGAGGCGGGCGAGGGAGAGGTCGAGGTGTCGGGCCTCGACGACGAGGCACCGGTCGGATTCGGAGATGATCCAATATCCGGCCGAGGTGACCTCCAGAAGGGAGAGCGCCTCGCTGCGCGGGATCGTCGGGTGCTCCCCCGAGAGCTCGAAGGCGTATCGGGCCGCCATCTCAGATCCGGGACGGTTCCAGGTATCTGTTGACCCGCTTGTAGTCGAACTCTTCGGCGTCGAGGACGTTCTCCAGGAAGTTGAAGAGGGCCCTTCTGACATCCCGGTTGAGGAGGGGGTACCATGTGGGGCTGGCGACTACGACCATCCTGAAGGCGAAGAAGGAGGCGATCACCGAGAGGAGCTCCTCGTCCCCCGTTTTGTCGAGGTAGTTCTCGAAGAATAGCTCGAATAGGGCCGCCAGGCCGCCTTCGAGCCTCAGGCTCTTCTGGACGGAGTAGAAGATGTAGTTGGTCGTCATCGCCGTGACGTCGTCGGCCGCCTCCCCCCACTCCCCACGGGACCGATCCAGGACCGAATAGTCCGTCCCCGACCGGAACATCACGTTCCAGGGGTGAAAGTCGCCGTGGGTCTGGCAGAGCCGATGGGTCTTATCCCGGAGACGCCACCTCCAGTCGACGCACCTCTTCTCGATCGCCGCCAGCTCCCCGGGAGCGAGGAAATCGGGGTCTGCCGGGTAGTCGTCGAGGATCCCCATGATGCACTCGCCGTGGCCGACAGTCTCCCTTATCTTCCGGCGGTAGAGGGATGGAGAGTCCTTCTTCTTCGCATGGATCTCGGCGAGGTATGTGGATAGGGCCTCGGCCCGTCTCATGTCCAGGTCCGTCGAACCCTCCTCCTTAACCCGCTCCAGGTCGAAGAAGTACTCTTTCCCCTCGATCTTCTCCATCAGGATAAAGAACTCTCTCGCGTCGCCGCAGGAGGTGAGGCGGCCGTTGGAGTCGAAGTATCCGACGTCCATCGACCTCGCGTGCTTCGGGAGGCCCCCAAAGGCGGAGTGCTGCCAGAGGAGGACCTGGGCCCGGTCGGAGAAGTGGTCGTGGCCGAAACCCTCCTGGACCCGCATCGTCGAGAGGACCGCAGACATCGCCATCCCTCCGGCGGAGTACTCCAGAAGGACGGGGCTGCCGTAGCCGAAGCCCTTGACGTCCTCGGTGGTGGGGACCGTCTCTCCGAGCTTCCTCATCCCGACCAGTTCAGCGTCCTCCCCTGCGACGCTTCGGAGGTACGCTTCCACCGCCCCTCTCTGTAGATCCATATCCCATCCTCCCTCAGGTCCCCATATCCCAGCTGTGGAGGTACTTCTCCTGCTCTGGAGTCAGGGACTCGATCTCGATCCCCATCGCCGCGAGCTTCAGGGCCGCCACCCTCTTATCGATCTGTGGGGGGACGGGGTAGACCTTCCGGTCGAGATCAGGGCCGTTCTCTGCTATATAACGGACGCAGAGCGCCTGGTTTGCGAAGCTCATGTCCATCACCTCCGGCGGGTGGCCGTAGGCGGCGGCGAGGTTAATCAGTCGGCCTTCAGCCAGGAGGTATATCCTCCGGCCGTCGGACATTTTGTACTCGGCGACGTTCTCCTGGACCTCAGCCACCCCCGAAGCCATCTCCTCCAGGGCGGGGATGTCGATCTCCACGTTGAAGTGACCGCTGTTGGCGACGATCGCCTGGTCCTTCATCAGATCGACGTGCTCTCTTCTTATGACCGAGACGTTCCCGGTTACGGTGACGAATAAGTCCCCTATAGGCGCAGCCGCGGTCATCGACATCACCCGGAAGCCGTCCATCGCCGCCTCCAGGGCTTTTCGGGGCTCCACCTCGACGACGACGACGTTCGCTCCCATCCCCCTCGCCCTCGTCGCCAGGCCGCGGCCGCACCAGCCGTAGCCGCCGACGACGACGGTCTTGCCGGCGAAGAGGAAGTTGGTGGCGTTCATGATACCGTGGATGGTGCTCTGTCCCGTACCGTACCGGTTGTCGAACATCATCTTCGTCTCGGCGTCGTTGACGGCTATCACCGGGTACATGAGCTTGCCGGCGTCGGCTAGGGCCCGCAGCCTTATCACCCCCGTCGTCGTCTCCTCGCACCCTCCGAGGATATCGGCGGCCAGGTCCTGACGGTCCCGGTGGATGGTGGCGATGGTGTCGGCGCCGTCGTCGAGGGTGACGTTGGGGCGTATGTCCAGGGCCCTGTTGATGCAGTCGTAGTACTCCTGGTCGTTCTCGCCGTGGAAGGCGTAGACGTACATATCCTCCTCCGCCAGGGCGGCGGCGACATCGTCCTGGGTGCTGAGGGGGTTTGACCCCGCCACGGCGATCTCGGCTCCTCCGGCCGTCAGGGTCGAGAGGAGGTTCGCCGTCTCGACGGTGACGTGGAGGCAGGCGACGACTTTGACGCCTTCGAGGGGCCTTTCCGCCCTGTACTCCTCCCTGATCTTCTGGAGGACGGGCATGTGCCTCCTCGCCCACTCGATCCTCTTTTTGCCCTTATCGGCCAGCCCCGCATCCTTGATGACGTTATCCTTCAAGTATCACACCTCGATCGATTCTGTAGTCGGATTATCGCTTCTGAGATCTGATTATTTGGATCTACTTAAACCGACCGGTAAAGATCGAGGCAACCTCTATCTACCTCCAGATGTCAGAAGAGGTTACCATGGCAATTGTCGCGGAGATCGAGGTGACCCTTCTGGGGACGGGGGTGGGGATACCCCATTCGGGCCGGGCCCAGGCGGGGCTTCTCGTCGGAGGGGGAAAATCCCTTTTATTCGACTGCGGCGCCGGCGTTCTGCTGAGGCTGGCGGAGGCGGGGGCCTCCCCCCTGGACGTCGACCTCGTCCTCCTCACCCACCTTCACCTCGACCACGTCTCAGACCTCCTACCCCTGGCGAAGGCCCGGTGGCTCCTCGGTGAGGAGAGGATGGATGTCTACGGCCCCGAGGGGACGGGGGCGTGGTTTGACCGAGTCCGGTCCCTCTACTCTTACCTCGGAGAGCTGGACGTCTCCGTCACGACGGTCCGCCCCGGCGACGAGTTCGCCCTATCAGGCTTTAAGATCAGGGCTGGCGAGGCGGTCCACAGCATCCCGGCCCTGGGGTACAGGATCGAATCGGGCGGCGGTGCGATCGTCTACTCCGGGGACACCGAGCCTGCGCCCTCCATCAGGGACCTCGCAGAGGGCTGCGACCTCCTCGTCCACGAGTGCTCCTTTCCAGAGCCCTTCGTCGTCACCAACCACTCGACACCTAAGTGGTTGGGAGAGAACCTCAGGGACGCTGCCGTAAAGCGGATCGTCCTCACCCACCTCTACCCCCAGACGATCGGCCGCGAAGAGGAGATGGCCCGGGACGTGGCGGCGGGCGTCGGCCCCGGCGTCGAAGTCGAGATCGGGCGGGACCTGCAGAGGATCGGGATTTAGAATATAAAAAGAAAAGATGGAGGCCTATGCCACGAACTTCTGGTAGCACTCCTCGCAGACGGTCTTGCCTGCGGCCGTCCTCCCTCTTATCTCCATGAACGCCTCGCCGCACTCCTGGCAGTCGATGGAGGGGTGGATCCGGGCCTTTCCCGGCGCGGGGATATCGACCTCCCGGACCACCAACAGCTCCTCGTCGGGGGCGGCCAGGATGTAATCGGTCGCCTCCTCCCGCAGCTTCATGAACCTCTCCCTCTCTTCAGGGGACATATCCCCGGAGAGGAACCGCTTCATGGCGGCGGGGTCTGTCCGGGGGAGGACGTTCTTGAAGTAGATCCGCAGGGCCTTGCCGTGGTCCCGAGAGTAGAAGGTATAGACGTGTTTTCCGTGGTCTTTGAAGATGAAGTTCCCCTTCCCGAAGGTGCAGCCCAGAAGCTGCTGGATGGCGTCGACGCTGCAGGAGCTGTTCTCGACGACAGCCACCAGCTCTTCGTCCTCGGCCCTGTCATAATGGTCTTTGACGTACCTGGCCACCCGGTAGCCTATGGCTATGCCGGGGCAGGAGTGGCCGTGAAACTTTACCGCCTCTTGGAAGTCTTCGTCCATAAATTCACCTCTATCTTAATTTGCCGGGCGGGGTTATGATCGGATACTACATAAATCGTATCGCTTCAAATTCCGTCGCCGTCCCAGAGAGGCTATCGCGACCCTGGGCCTGCACCCTCCCCGGAGGGCTTCGACGGAGGACCGGCCGGATCGAGATGGCGCCGGAGAGATCTCGTCGATGGATCGATATTGTCGAAACGGGGGCCAGAGGTCGGCGGCCCGTAAGATGGGATGAAGAGGTCTTGGGAGATGGAATCGCAGAAGGAGTTTAAGAGGCGCGGAGCAACAAAATCGCCGGTTTTTTATCCGACGCCCCTTTTACGGGGACTGCCGACCCGTCTGGTCTTCTGCTCGCGCCTCGAATACCTATTATCATCTTAATCTATTTAGGTCTATCGCCGGGATAGCGGAGGGGGCGATGTATGACGGATCGGTCAGGATTTTCAGGTCACCAGCTATTTTAAGCTTGAAGGGGGATCTACCCGCCATGGAGTTCGCTTTGGAGATCGTTAAGAGCGACAAGTTCAGGCAGATCTACGCCGTGGGGGCGATGGGGGGCCACAGCCCCTACGACTTCCGGATCGCCTTCTACAACGACTCGCCGAAGGCCGTCGTCCAGGAAGGAAAGCAGCTCTCCGTGATGGAGCGGAAGGTCGAAGCGGAGCTGATCCTATCGCCGATGGCAGCAAAGGAGCTCGCCGACTGGCTTAATAACCACATGAAGGAATACGAGCGGCAGTTCGGCGAGATCAAGAAGCTCGGCGGGAAGAAGGCGGAGTCTGGAGAGTCCGCCCCCATCCAGGGCTACATGTGAGGTATATGATGAAGTCGAAAGAGAAGGTCCTCCTCCACAAGGGGATGGACCGGGTGAAGAGGGAAGAGTTCGAGGAGGCGATAGGGTTCTTCGACCAGGTCCTGGAGATGAACCCGAAGAACGCCGACGCCTGGAACAACAAGGGGGTCGCCCTCTACCAGATGGGGGAGGCGGAGGGGGCGCTGACGTCTTACGACGAGGCGCTGAAAGCGGACCCTGAAAGCCTCGAGGCCCGCAGGAACCGGGCCTTCGTCCTCAGAGCGATGGGAAGGTTTGAGGAGGCTCTGGAGGCCTACGAGGAGATCGTCACCGGAGAGCCGGAGGCCTGCGACTTCAGGAACCTCGCCGCCGTCCTGGTGGGGATGGGCCTTCTGGAGGAGGCGCTGGGGGCGCTGATGGAAGCTGGCCACCTGGAGCCTTCCATCGCCGTCGAGAGGGAGATCGAGGCGCTGCGCAGGCTAATGATGGAGATCGCCGTGAGGGCGGAGTTCGGCGGCTTTCTCCCCGGCGAAGGGGACGGGGCCGGCCGGACCGACTGAACTACACGAACCGACTGAAACGATTGAGCCGACTGAGCCGACCGGACCGGAGAAGGCTGATATAGGGTGGGGTCGGATATATGGGAAGGGTATAAAGAACCTGTAAAGGAGGGATCGAGGTTGAAAGGTTTCGTCATGATCAACGCAGAGCCGGGGTCTGAGAAAGCGGTCTACGACGCTCTCACCGCCATCAAAGGGGTCCGGGAGGTCGTCCCCGTCTACGGGGAGACGGACTTCATCGCCATAGCCGACGTCGACGGGATAAACGACCTGAACATGATAGTCCTGAAGGTTCGGGAGATCCACGGCGTCACCTCCACCGAGACGATCCTGGGGATGGAGCTGAAGTTTTGATCTCCCTCAGACGAAATAATTGCGTCAACCCCTCCTTTCGACGTGGCGGTGGATCCCGGGGTGGAGTCTAGAGCGGCCCGCCAGGTTACCGTAGAGGGGTGACTCCCCATCTCCTGGATGAGTCGGCGTCTCCCGAAGGTTGGGGGTAGGTGGGGTGGTTTGTGATAACCTCTCCTCCTTCAGAAGATAGTCAAATGAAGTCCTAATAATAGGAGGCTACACAGTTATGGAGAGGGTTGTGATATCTTTGGTCCTCATCATATCCCTGATGGGGTCTGCGGCAGCCTTCGATCTGAAGGATGGGGTTATGATGCGCCCCGGAGAGGCCGCGGCCGAGGAACGGTTTGAGCAGGGTCTAGGAAGGCCGTGGGTGGGAGGCGATCCGCTTTTCAGATCCTCATCCCATGAGGCATACCCCAAGCTCTATTCGATTTACAGGCCTGGGTTTCCCTTTGAGGAACCGCCTTTCTGGGCTGGCGGTCAGATCCGGACCTTCAGGCTCCAACATCCCTTCAGCTATCAATTCAGATTCAATAGCCCGAGGATGATCTTCTCCGGATGGGGATCTGGCGGATAGCCCCTTCGACTTCGGCTTCAGAGAAGGCCGTCATTATTCCTCTCTTCACCTCCGCAGGGGCGAAACCGATAAGACGGACTAGCCCCCTCCACTCCTGCGGATAGCCCATGGCCAAGATCTCTCCCCTGATGGACCAGTACTTCGGCATGAAGGAGCGGTGCGGCGACGCCATACTCCTATTCCGGATGGGCGACTTTTTCGAGACCTTCGGTCCCGACGCCGAGGTGGCGGCCCGGGTTTTGAATATCACCCTCACCTCGCGGCAGAAGGATAAGGAGGGAAATCGGATACCACTGGCCGGGATACCTTACCACGCCCTCGACGCCTACCTTCCCAAGCTCGTCGCCGCCGGCTATAAGGTCGCGATATGCGAGCAGGTGGAAGACCCCAAGAAGGCGAAGGGGCTCGTCAAGAGGGATATCGTCCGGGTGATCACCCCCGGGACGATCATCGAGCCTTCGATGCTGGAGGAGGGGGCAAACAACTACCTCGCCTCTGTCGTAGAGGAGGGGGGGCGAATAGGCCTCTCCTTCCTCGACGTCTCCACCGGGGAGTTTCTCGCAACAGAGCTGTCGGGTGAAGGCCGCCTCTCGGCGGAGCTGGCGAAGTTTCGGCCCGCAGAGTGTCTCGTCCCGAAGTCCGCCGACCGTCTCATCGCCGAGCTGTCGGGTATGGCGGTCCAGAGGATAGAAGATGACGACTTCTCCCTCGACCGGGCGAGGGCGCTTCTGGCCGGCCACTTCGGCGAGGATGCCCTCAAAAGATGGGGGCTCCTCGACCTGCCCCTGGTGGCGAGGGCCTGTGGGGCCGCCCTATCATATCTATCCTCGTCCCACATCCCCGCCCTATCCCACATCGCCGAGGTGAGGATCTACTCCCCCGAGGAGTTCATGGTCCTGGACGATACGACGCTACGGAATCTTGAGATCTTTCGAAACATCAGGGAGAGGACCAAGAGGGGGTCGCTCTTCGAGTTCATCGATCTAACCTCCACCCCCGGAGGGTCGAGGACCCTCCGCAGGTGGCTGCAGATGCCCCTCATCTCCTCCGAGGAGATTGAGCGGCGCCTCGACGGGGTGGAGGAGCTCTTCGCCGATCCCCTAAGGAGGGGGGACCTGACGGAGGCGCTGAAGGGGACGGGGGACCTCGAACGGATCGTCGCCCGGACCACCTGCGGGACCGCGTCCCCAAAGGACCTTCTGGCCCTGAAGGGGGCGATAGAGCGGCTCCCCCGGATCGTTCAGCTCCTCGCCGATGCGAAGGCCGAGAGGCTTCTGGAATTGAAGGAGAGGCTCGATATCGGCCCCCTCCGGGAGGTGGCAGAGCTCGTCGGAAGGTCGATAGAAGAAGATCCGCCTACGGGGATCAAGGAGGGAGGGGTGATCCGGGACGGCTACGACCCCGAGCTCGACGAGATCCGGTCGCTCTTGCGGGAGGGGAGGGGCTGGATCTCCCGGATGGAGAGGGAGGAGAGGGCCCGGACGGGGATCAAGTCCCTCCGGGTCGGTTACAACAACGTCTTTGGCTACTACATCGAGGTGACTAGACCGAACCTTTCGGCGGTGCCGCCAGAGTATATAAGAAAGCAGACCCTGGCGGGAGGGGAGCGGTTCATAACCCCGGAGCTGAAGGAGATGGAGGAACGGGTCCTCTCCGCCCAGGAGAGGTCGTCCTCCCTGGAGGAGGAGCTCTTCTTGAAGATCAGGTCGCAGGCGGCCTGTCGAGGTCGCCAGATCCAGGAGAGGGCCGCCGCCCTGGGGGAGATCGACTCCTTCATCGCCCTTGCCACCCTCGCCGCCGAGAGGGGGCTTATCCGCCCCGAGCTGAATTTGAGGGGGGAGATCTCCATGAGGGGATCACGCCACCCCATTCTAGACGCTTCCATGCGGGGGGGGTTCGTCCCCAACGACGTCCACCTCGACGGAAGGGGGAACCGCTTCCTCATCCTGACGGGCCCCAACATGGCCGGAAAGTCGACTTTCATGAGGCAGATCGCCCTCGCCGCCATCCTCGCCCAGATCGGCTCCTTCGTCCCCGCCTCCTTCGCCTCCATATCCCCCGTAGACCGGATCTTCACCAGGGTCGGGGCCTACGACGATCTGACCTCTGGTCAGAGCACCTTCATGATCGAGATGACGGAGGTGGCGAAGATCCTCTCCTTTGCCACCTCAAAGAGCCTTATCCTCCTCGACGAGGTGGGGAGGGGTACGAGCACCTTCGACGGCCTCGCCATCGCCTGGGCCATCGCCGAGCAGATCCACAACAAGGTCCGGGGAAAGGCGATCTTTGCGACCCACTACCACCAGCTCACCCAACTGGCGGGGGTCCTCCCCGGCGTCAAGAACTACAACATGGCGGTGAAGGAGGAGGGGGACTCCGTCGTCTTCCTTCGGACCGTCGTCCCCGGCGCCACCGACAGGAGCTACGGTATCCACGTCGCAAAGCTGGCGGGGGTCCCCGAAGAGGTGGTGGCTCGTGCAAGAGAGGTCCTCCGAGAGATCGAGAGGGAGGCGGTGATCGAGCCCCTGAGAAACGACCGGCGGTCGAGGAGGGCGGGGCCCCGGTACACCCAGCTGATATTCTTCGACGGTCCCGGAGGAGGAGGTGGCGGCAACATTGAAGATGATGGTAACAGTAACGGTAACAGTAGCAGTAACAGCAACGGTGAAGGCGCCGTCGACGTCGACGGCGGCCCTCCGGCACAAGTCTACGAAGATGGACGAGATCGGGACGCTGCGGCCTACCTCATCGAGGAGATCAGGGACCTGGACCTGAACCTCATAACCCCCATCGACGCCCTGAACAGGCTCTCGGAGTACCAGAGGAGGCTATTGGGGGAATATGGCAAAAATTAAGCTCTTAGACCCCGAGGCCGTCTCCAAGATCGCCGCCGGGGAGGTGATCGAGAGGCCCGCCTCCGTCGTCAAGGAATTGGTCGAGAACTCCATCGACGCCGGGGCGACGAAGATCCTGGTGGAGGTCGTCGACGGGGGCAAGCGGCTCATCAGGGTCACCGACGACGGCTCCGGGATGGACCGGGAGGACGCCTCCATCGCCTTCGAGAAGCACGCCACCAGCAAGATCTCCGGCGCCTGCGACCTCGATAGGATATCTACCTTGGGATTTCGGGGCGAGGCGCTCTCCAGCATCGCCAGCGTCGCGGAATCCGTCGACATGGTGACGAAGGCCAGGTCTTCCGGGGTAGGAGTTCCCGGGACCCGCGTCAGGGTCGAGGGGGGGCGGGTCGCGGAGGTGGGAGATGCGGGAGTTCCCGCGGGGACGACGGTGGTGGTCCGGGGGCTCTTCGGAGAGATCCCGGCCCGGAGAAAGTACCTGAAGAGCGGGAGGGCGGAGCTGGCGAGGATCGCCGAGGTCGTCACCTCTTACGCCGTCATATGCCACTGGATATCCTTCGAGCTCTTCTCCGGCGAGAGGACGGTCTTCAAGTCCGTCAGGTCGGATAGCTGGAACGATTCGATCCTGCGGATCCTGGGAAGGGAGGTCGCCCGAAACCTCGTCTCCATAGAGGCGGAGTCGAAGTTCGTCTCCGTCACCGGGTCTGTCGGAAGAGAGACGGTCACCAGGTCCAGCCCCGACTGGATCATGACCTACGTCAACGGCCGGCTCGTCAGGTCGAGGGCCCTCATCAGGGCCGTGGCCGAGGGGTACAGGACCCTCATCCCGACAGGCCGCCACCCCGTCGCCGTCGTCTCCATCAGGATCGACCCCGCCATGGTGGACGCCAACGTCCACCCCGCAAAGACGCAGGTGAGGTTTCTGAAGGAGGAGGTGGTGGCGGCGATGGTCACCGACGCCGTCAGGGCCGCCCTCATGGAGGCGGGGGGGGGGGCGGAGCCGCCCAAGACGGCGGAGGGACCCGCCCCGACGGATCTCTTCGTCCCGGAGGGCGGGACGGTGGCGCCCGCTCCCGGTCCGGGTCCGGTCGGTCCTGTCGTTTCAGGAGAGGTGGGGACGGGCGGCGGATCCGATCCCGGCGGCCTTGTATCGGACCTTCAGAGGACCCTCCCCCTATATTCTGGGAGGGGGAGGCTCGACCTGGAGATCGAGGCGGAGCCGCTACCCGGGGGCCTGCGGGTCCTCGGCCAGGCGCTCTGCCTCTACATCGTGGCGGAGGGTCCGGGGGGGCTCGTCCTGGTGGACCAGCACGCCGCCGCCGAGAGGGTCCGCTACGAGACCCTGACGAAGAAATACGACGCCGGCACCATATCCCAGGAGCTGATCGTCCCGGTCACCCTGGAGCTATCGCCCAAGGAGGCGGTCCTCCTGGAGGAGTGGGGTCCGACGCTGGAGGAGATGGGCTTTGACGTCCAGCCCTTCGGCGGCAACGCCTACGCCGTCCGGGCCGTCCCGGCGATAGGGGTGAGGCTCGAGAGGACCGAGGCGGTCCACGACGTCCTGAGGGACCTCTTCGCCCTGGGGAGGGTCGGGACGGAGGCGACGGCAAGAGAGGAGATCCTCAAGCTCCTCGCCTGCCGCGGCTCCATCAAGGCGGGGCACGATATGGGCTGGAAGGAGATGCACGACCTCCTGCGAGGGCTATTCGCCTGCGACAACCCCAAAACCTGCCCCCACGGGAGGCCCACCTCCGTCACTCTATCCTTTGCCGAGCTGGAGAAGATCTTCGGTCGGAGGTGACGGGAGGGCGTTGTTTGGTTTCTTCATGAGGGCTATCTTGGGCCTCGACATATCCTCCCCGGCCCTGTATCCATAGAGCTCCTCCAGGTCGGTGGCGATGGCGTGCATGATCCGTGCGTTGGGGATATCCATGGGGCAGAGCTCTTCGCACTGGCCGCAGTTTATGCAGCTGTCGGCAATGTGGGCGTACCTGGTCAGGTGGAACTCAAGGCCGGGGGGGACGATCCCGGGAAAAGCTGTCATGTAGGGTCCGGTGGTGTTGAAGAGGGCGGGGCAGACCTCGACGCAGGCGTAGCACTTGATGCAGCGGGCCGTCTCCTCGACTATATACTTGATCCGGTCGCAGCTTCCCTCCAGGAGGGCGAAGTCCTCCTTCTGCTCCTCGTCGGACAAATTGACGATCAGATCCTCCCTCCTCTTTCGAGCCTTGATGCAGGGCACCTCGGGTACGCCTACCCCGATGGCGCCGGCGGCCGAGGCCCTCTCGACGAGGTCTCTACCCCTCTCGGAGCAGATCTCGACGAAGGTCGCCTCCCCCACCAGCTCCTCTTTCACCCCCCAGTTGCCGCAGGCGAGATCTGCCCCCCTCGGGACCTTCATCTTGCACCTTCGGCAGTTGTCTCTGCGGCCGTAGCCCCCCTCCTCCAGCTCCTTGATCCGGACGGCCCGGTGCTCCCCGCCGACGGTGATGTGAAACCTCCCCTTGTGGATCGTCTCCTTCTCGACGGACCCGGGGTCGACGTCGAAGACCTCGCAGATCATCCGCCTCATCATGGAGGGGGCGATGGATCCGCCGCAGTTGAGGCCTATCAGGAGGAGGTTATCTATATTCACCATACCCCTCTTCGCCTGCTCAACGGTCCCCATGACGTCGCACCCCTTCATGACGGCGGCGACCTTAAACCCCTCGGCGCCTCCGAGGTACTTGCCGAAGAGCTTCGACATGAGGAGCGTCCCCCCATGGATCGAGCCCGCCGTCTCCTCCACCTCTGCCGGATCGGTGATCAGGACCGGCCTAGCGTCGTAGAGGTCTAGGCCCCTCTTAACCCCCAGGACGGCGTCGACGATCCCCTCCTCCAGGGCGAACTTGAGGAGGGCGGTGATGGCCCCCCCCGACTCTCCCCTCTTCCGGAGGTTGGGGTCGCGGGCCCAGGCGTATATCATATCTCCCTTGACGACCGCCTCTCCATTGCCGATAACCTCTGCCTTCCCTGCCGTCTCTACCTCCTCGACCTTCTCTCCCTTGCCGATCGCGTCATCTCCCCGGATATTACCGCCCCCTCATCTTCTCCACCTTCACAGCACACGCCTTGAACTCGGGGATCTTCGAGACGGGGTCGAGGGCTCCGTTCGTCAGGAGGTTTGCAGGACACTCCCGGAAGTGGAAGGGTATGAAGACGACCCCCTTTTTAATCTCCCCCGTCACCCTCACCGGGACGGCGATCTCCCCCCCTCCGGGATGAGACCAGGACGACCTCGCCATCTTCTATCCCCATCTCCCTTGCATCCATCTCGCTGATCTCCACCCAGCCGGTCTTCACCTCGGCGTCGAGGTTCTCCGATCGGCGGGTCATCGACCCGGCGTGCCAGTGCCAGAGGGACCTTCCGGTGGTGAGGATGAAGGGGTAGTCGCCGGTGGTGACCTCGGCTGGGGGTCTCCATTCGACGGCGGTAAACTTGCCCAGACCGTCTTGGGTCGCGAACCTCTCCCGGTGGAGGATGGGGGTTCCTGGATGGTCGGGAGCGGGGCAGGGCCACTGGAGGGCGTGGGGGTCCTCGAGACGGGGGTAGCTGATCCCGGCGTAGGAGGGGGTCGCCCTGGCGATCTCATCGAAGATCTCCTCCTCGCTACCGTAAGAGAACTGCTTCTCATACCCCATGAGCCTCGCGAGATCGGAGATGATCCTCCAGTCAGGCCTCGCCTCCCCCGGCGGATCCACCGCCTTCCTCAGCCTCTGGACCCGCCGGTCGGTATTGGTGTGGGTCCCGTCCTTCTCGGCGAAGGAGGCGGCCGGGAGGACGACGTCGGCGAGCTCTGCCGTCTCCGTCATGAAGATCTCCTGGGATACTATGAACTCGAGGTTGCCGAGGGCCTTCTTTACTCTGGCCAGGTCGGGGTCTGTCATCATTGGGTTCTCCCCCATCAGGTAGAGGCACTTTATCCTCCCCGGCTCCTCCGCCAGGATCTCCATCATCTCCGTGGAGGTGATCCCCGCCTTCGGATCGCCGATGTCGCCCGCCCCCCACACCTCCCTCATCCTCTTCCGGGAAGCCTCGTCGGTGACCCTCTGATATCCGCTATAGACGTTGGGGAGGGCTCCCATGTCGCAGGCCCCCTGGACGTTGTTCTGGCCCCGGAGGGGGTTGACGCCGGATCCGGGCTTTCCGACGTTTCCGGTGAGCATCATCAGGTTCGCGATGGAGAGGACGTTGTCGACCCCCGTGGTATGCTGGGTCACCCCCATCGAATATAATAGGGACGCCGGCTTAATCGTCCCGATCCACTCCGCCGCCCTTTCGATATCAGAAGCTGGGACCCCGGTGATCTCAGCTGCGTTCTCGAGGCTGCAAGCCTCTTTATTAACCGTCTCCAGGACTGACCGGAAGCCCCGGGTCCTCCTCTCGATGAAATCCCGGTCCTCCCACCCGTTCTTTATGATTTCGCGGATCAGGCCATTCAAGAGCGCCACGTCCGTCCCGGGGCGGAGGGGGAGGTGGAGGTCCGCCGCCTTGGCCGTAGGGGTGAGCCTCGGATCGGCGCAGATGATCTTCGCCCCCCTCTTCTTCGCCATGACGAGCCTTCGTCCAATCAGGGGGTGCTGCTCGAAGGTGTTGCTCCCTATGACGAAGATGCATCTTGACTCCTCGATGTCGAAGATCGAGTTGGTCATGGCTCCAGAGCCGAAGACCTCCGAGAGGGCGGAGACGGTGGAGGAGTGGCAGAGCCGGGCGCAGTGGTCCACGTTGTTCGTCTTTGCGACGACCCGGGCGAACTTCTGCATCAGGTAGTTCTCCTCGTTAGTCGCCTTCGCCGAGGCGAGGAAGAAGATCTCCTCGGGCCCGTAGGATGATAACCTCTGGGCCACCAGCCCCAGGGCCTCCTCCCAGCTCGAAGGGACGAAACCGCCGTCCCTCTTTATGAGGGGCGTCGTCAGCCGGTCGCGGCTCTGGATGAACTGGTGGGCGTACCTCCCCTTCTGGCAGAGCTTCCCTTCGTTTATGGGGTGGGCCTGCCACGGCTCCACCCCCATCACCCTTCCGGACCCGACCGCGAGATTGAGGCCGCATCCTACGCCGCAGTAGGGACAGGTGGTGGGAACGAACTTCATATCAGGAATCAAGCAAATGCCCCTTTCAAGGATTATATCGGTCTATGAATTCGCGATTGACTGATCAGATCTCTATCGGTAATGGGCTCTTTAGGGATATATCTTGAACCCCTTCCCACCCAGATGGAGTTATTTTTATCCCCCGCCGTCAACACCCCACCCATGGATCTGGAGGGATTTGCGAAGAGGGGCCTGTTGAGGGGCGACACTGACGTCCGGGAGAGGCTCGCCGGGATGATCCTCGAGGTGAAGGGGGAGAGGATCACGGGGGATTACGCCGAGAGGCTCGCAGAAGCGGTGGTAGAAGAGGCGACGGCGACATTAAGCCCGAAAGGCGACGTCTTCGCCCTGCCGGAGGTGGGGGTCACCATGGGGGAGTTTGGGATCGGCTCCCGGGGGTTGGGCGACTTCTACGCCCACGAGAAGATCGCTGAGGTGATAGGGGAGACGGGGGCGGTCATCGACTCCCGGCAGCTCGACGACTCGGGGGCCGTCGAGGCGGGAGGAAGGTACATCGTCCTCACCGTCGACGGGATGCACTCCCGCCTCAGCGACTACCCCTTCCTCGCGGGCTTCCACGTTACAAGAGCGACCCTGAGGGACATATACGTCATGAGGGCCCGCCCCGTCGCCATGTTCTCTGACATTCACCTCGCTGACGACGGGGACGTCAGCCGGCTCTTCGACCACCTGGCGGGGATCGCCGCCGTCGGGGAGCTGGCGAAGGTCCCCCTCATAACCGGATCTACCCTGAGGATCGGCGGGGATATGGTCATCGGCGATAGGCTGACGGGCTGCGTCGGGGCGGTGGGGGTCTCAGATCGGCTCTCGCCGAGGAAGGACGCCGCCCCCGGGGACGTCATCCTGATGACGGAGGGGGCGGGAGGAGGAACGGTCTGCGCCGCCGCCCTTTACTACGGCCACCACGACGTCGTCGAGGAGACGATCAACGTCAAGTTCCTGGAGGCGGCTTCGGCCCTTCTGGATAAGGACGTCGAGATCCACGCCATGACCGACGTCACCAATGGCGGGATCAGGGGGGACGCGAAGGAGATCTCAAAGACCGCCGGGGTGAAGCTCGTCTTTTACGAGGATGCTATGGCCCGTCTCGTCAACCGGAGGGTCTTGGAGATGCTGGAGTCGCTCGAGATCGACTACCTGGGGGTCTCGATAGACGCCCTCCTCATCATCGCCCCCCCCTCCTCCGCCGAGGAGATCATGAAGGTCGTCAGGGGCACCGGGGTCGATATTGATATGATCGGTAGGGTCGAGGAGGGGTCCGGCGTCGAGCTCCACGCCGACGGCAAAGTAAGGGAGTTTGAGCCCCGGTTCCGGGAGTCGGCATACACCCCCATAAAGAAGGCGGTGGACGCGGGGCCTGTCCGGGAGTTCGCCGAGATGAGGGAGAAGGTCGACATCGCCGCCGAGGGGGCGATCGCGAAGAAGAGGAGGTTCGTCGATAGGGTCCAGGGATCGAAGACGGTCCGCTTCTGACCTACCGCTGAAAAGCCCTTTTCTGGTTATGGATATGGGGGTCGGGGGCTGGATCGACCCTCTCGTGGCCAGGGAAATCGCTATAAGCGATAGAAGCGCAACATATCACGATACGGGAAAATATGATGGCGAAGGACAAACTGGACGTAATATCTCCCTCCGGGGGAGCATGGTGGTTATCCATTGGTATTGATTGAGGACCCTATATATCGCGCTTATCTATGCAAGCTCGTGGGTGAGGAGGGGCTCCAGATCGTCGAATCGATGCCCGAGGACGAGGTCACCGATGAGCACGTCGCTGAGATCACGGGGATCAGCCTCAACACCGTCAGGAGGACGCTCTATCTCCTCTACGAGCACCGGCTCGCCAAGTACAAGAGGGAGAGGGACCCGGAGAGCGGCTGGCTGACTTACCTCTGGACCCTATGCGTTGAGAACCTCGACCGTGCCCTGGAGTCGGAGGTGAAGAAGCTCTTGAGGAAGCTGGGAGATCGGCTCAGCTACGAGAAGAACAACATCTTCTACGCATGCGTCGGCGGATGCGCCCGTTTCGTCTTCGATGAGGCGAGCGAGAATAACTTCGTATGCCCCTTCTGCGGAGCCGGCCTTGAGTACATGGAGAACGACAGGATCGTCTCGACGATCGAGAAGAGGATGGGGGATCTGACCGCCGCCCTCTGACCCGTCCAGCGGCAAATCCGGCATTTTAAACTATAACGCCTCAGGATCGTTTCCCATCACCGCCGTCCACCACCATCGGGACATGTCCGCAAGGTCGCGGGAGAACATGCCGGAGAGCCGGTATTCCCCGGACCGGACGGCTATAAGCCCCGCCCCCAAAAGCTTGTTTCTCATGAAGTAGAAGGCGGACCTGGATACCTCAAGATCTTCCATCACCCGTTTCCAGTCCCTCGTCTTCAGGGGCTCGCCCCTTCCTTGAGACTCCTCCACCATGTTGAGAAAATCTCTCCCCCGGCGGGCTGTCTTTTCATCCTGGAAGAGGCGGAGCATCAGCTCAAGGTAGGGATCCTTTGAGCGGCTGATCCAGTGTTCGGACTTGGATCTGATCTTCAGGGTCGTCGCGGTTCGAGGAGCGTTCTTGACGTGGGTCATGAACTCTTGGGAGTCTGGGTGGCTTTTAGCACCGATCTGACGAGGTCAGCGTACTCCTCTTTCAGTATGTAAACCGTAGGCAGACGGTAGGATTTCTTGTGCGCCCTGAGGATTCCCAGCTTGGAGCAGATGTAGCCCAAGAGGGATGCTACGACTTTGCGTGAGGTCTCGAACTGTTCTTTGACCGCCCTGTAAAGAGAGGTTACGGTGATCTCCCCTGCTTCCAGGATCACGCCCAGAACGAACCGCCTTCTTCCATCAGTGTCCAGGTCGAGGAACTGGACCAAACGGCCGGCGATCTCAGACTGCATCGAACTCATATATCATCACCACCGTCCAGGTACCATGAGGACAGCGAATTGCGGCATGGCAATATATATCTTGCCGTGCCGCAGAGCTCCCCCGGCCGATCCATCCTCCTCCGGCTGGAAGTTCTGACGAGGAAGGTTTTTAACTCCTCTGGCCGAGCTCTGCCCCAACTATAAATAACCATAGAATATCATAATATATAAGGTATTTGTCTTCCTGGGGTTTGATAGCGCCTATAAGCCTGATAGGCCGTATAGACGGACAAAATAATATCAGGGCGCAACAGCTGATCTCGCAGGGGGTCGCAGATGAATTGGGGGAGAGATGGCTGAACCTGTCGGAGGGGGGTGCTCATTCGATGAGGATTTTATCGATCTCCTGGAGCTGAACGGCTACAGGGTCGCGAAAGCGGGGAGATCTGATGGCGGCGGATCGCAGATCGCCGCTTCCAGGATAGACGAGGTCGGCCAGGAGATCGCCTACATCATTCACCATATCGAATCCGAGGTTCCCCTGACGGAGGAGGATCTGGACCGGATCGAGAGGAGAAGCGAGAAGCTTCCGGGAAGGATCACCGTCCTCCTATCGCCACGTGCTGGTTTCTCCAGGTCTGCGACGGATCTTGCGGCGAGGCGGGGGGTGAGGCTCTGGGGCTCCCTGGAGGTGGATCGTCTTAGAAGGAACGTCGCAGAGAAGAGGGGGCTGGGGCAGAGGAGGGAGGTTGATAGGCCCGTCATCGGAGCGAAGGGGAAGAGAAGAAGGTCCAAAGCGAAGGCAGCCGTCCTCCTCCTCGTCCTCGCCGCCGCCCTCCTTTACGCTAAAACTGGAGGGATCGATCTTCCGGCGGGGCTATTGGACCTGGCAGGGGAGGTCGAATTCACCGACCTTTCGGAGTTCCTCAGATCCAGAGCCCCTCTGGTTCGCGAGGCGGCGCTGGGCCTCTCCGAGACGATATCCGGCCTCATCAGAGGGTAGGATAAGGCTTAACAACCTGCGGAGCTGGAGTCGGCTCTGAGATCCTGGACGCCGTCTCAGACGGGGATCGGGACCGGGGGGTAAAGGGTTGATAGATCCGGATCACTGGCTTAAAAAGGGCGCCGCCGAGTACAGCTCGGGCCGTTTCGAAGAGGCAGCCGAATCCCTCAGAAAGGCGATCGAAGACGATCCCCTCTCCGTCGGGGCGTGGCACCTCCTCGGCGAATCCCTCAGGAAGGCGGGCCGCTACCAGGAGGCGGTGGAATCCTTCGAGACCGCTCTTGATATAGAGCCTCAGCTCTCAAGAAGCTGGCGGGGAAAGGCGATCACCTTGAACGAGCTGGCCAGGCACCGTGAGGCGCTGGAGTCGGCGGACGAGGCCCTGAAGATCGACCCGTCGGATGTGAGATCCTGGATCGTCAAGGGCTACGCCTTCCACTCGATAAAACAGTTCCAGGATGCCGCCGACTCTTACGATAGGGCGATAGAGATGGAGCCCCTGGGAGCCAAAGCCGGAAGGGCCTGGAACAACAAGGGCGCAGCCCTCGACAACCTGGGGCGGCATGAGGAAGCTCTGGAATGTTACGATGAGTCGATCATCATCGACCCCTTCGACTTCTACACCTGGAACAACAAGGGCGTCTGCCTGACGGCCTTAAAACGGCTCGCTGAGGCGGTGGAGTGCTTCTCGAAGGCGGTGGAGATCTATCCGGAATACACCACCGCCTGGAAGAACCTGGCCATGGCCCTGAAGGCCCTGGGGAGGGACGAAGAGGCCGAAGAGGCGCTGGAGAGGGCGAGAGATCTGGAATCGGAATAAGAGTCCCACCGCCCCTCAGGCCGGAATCCCAGGAAGGCCGGGACCTCTGCCACATGATGGGAGCGGACAGGCCAGCCCCCGTTTTGGTCCACCTATATCAGAAAGTCTGAGATATCCCAGAGGCCACATGAAGAACAGCCTCTTGAGGCGGTGAGCCAGTTATCGTCGTCATCATACTCGTCGTTGAGGCTCTCCTCCGATAGATCTCTCGACGGAACCGGCGATCCGGGGCTCGCCACGATGTAGACCCACTCGCCGCCTCCATCGGGGTACCTCGACCAGCTGTAATCGTCGTTTCCATCGTCGTCGAGGGCGGGCGTCCTGTCGACCTCCTCCCCCTTATCATCTCTGAGGATCACCATCTCCTGGCTGTTTCGAAGCCAGTAGCCGTCGGAGGCCACCACGATGAACCCACAGGCGGGGATGATAATCCTCGGAGATATCGAGACGACGGACCCGCCAGCAGACGTCACCGTCCAGCCGCCGATATCGACGTCTTCAGGGCCAGGGTTGTAAAGCTCCACCCATTCGTTCCCTTCGTCGCTGCCGTCGGGGTTCGCCTCCACCTCGTTTATGAGAACGATCCTCTCAGCCGCGTAACGGCGGCCTTCATCAGGCCACCATGCCGCCGGATCGAACTCGGTCACCTCAGAGCCCCCGACCAGGGCGAAGCCTTCATCTACCAAAATTCGGTTGACGGGGTGGGTCAGATTGATCTGGCCATCCGGGTTTTCTAGATAGACGACGCAGATGAGCCTTCCCAGGGGATCTCGTCCGCCGCTGCTCTTATCGTCGATGTCCAGCCAGACGGTCCTGTCCATGAGGAGCGACTCAATAAACTCCTCAGCGGCCTTCCCCTCGACCGATCCGTTACCTGAGAGGTTTATGGCGGCGAGTTTCACCGTCTCGATCCCGGATCCTGTCCTGGGGTCAGCCCTGACGATCTGAACTTCAAAGACGTCCCCGAATAGGACGGCGACGACGACCCCGCTCGCCTCGTCCGGGGCGGCTCCGGACGAAGGGGCAGCAAGGGCCGCCAGGGCCAGGAGAAGGATGAGCTTCATCGTCATGGCGACCGCCTTCTTAGTGATCGGTCGCCTATCAGGATCAGCCTGCTGAGGGACGACTGGAAGGAGTCTTTGTAAAAGGCCCGTCCTTTACCTCCCAGGTTCAAGAGGAGCCCCGCCGCCAGCATCGCCGCGATCACCAGAGGGGCCTTCCAACCAGAAAGCATCCCATCCACCGCCCCATCGCCTGCCATTGTCAGATGAGCGTCTCCGTCCTGGAGGGGGACCGTCTCCGTCTCGACGTAAATCCTCTTCCTCAAGAAGGCGAAGGCCTTCTCCGTATCCTCGTCGAGGGTTGGGACGAGGAGCCCTTTGTTGTGCCAGGCGTAACGATGGAGGGGATCAAGGCCGATGGCCCTGTCGTAACATTCTAGAGCCTCCTGGTATCGACCCAGCCGGTGGAGTGCGGAGCCCCTGTTGTTCCACGCGTCAGCGTCACCGGGCCGGATCTGGATCGCCCTCTCGTAAGAGCCTATCGCCTCCTCATACCTTCCGAGGGCTGCCAGAACCGTTCCCATGTTCTTCCAGGCTTCGGCGTCATCAGGGCGGATTTGAATCGCCCTCGTGTAAGATTCTATCGCCTCGTGGTGCCTTCCCAGTCTGGCGAGGACCGTACCCCTGTTGTTCCAGGCGTCGGGATCCTGGGAGCCGAACTCCGTCGCCCGATCGTAGCTCTCCAGCGCCTCTTCATACCTCCCGAGGGTGGATAGGACGGCTCCTCTGCTCAGCCAGAGGTCTGCGTCGAAGGGCTTGAGGTTCGTCGCCCTCTGGTAACATCTGAGGGCCTCCTCATATTCCCCCAGGCCGGTCAAGGCGAGGCCCCTGTTGTACCAGATGTCGGGGTTGTAGGCGTCCAGGGCGATGGCCCGATCGTAGCTCTTCACCGCCTCCCGCAACTCGCCTCTTCCGGCCTGAGCGTTCCCCATCTCGGACCAGTCGCTGGCGAAGAGCTCCTCTCCAAGGACCTGGGGAGCTTCTAGGATGAGGAAGATGAGGAGGATCGCTACCTTCTTTATCATGGAGGTCTTTTGCCCGGACCCGTCGATATGACGGCCAGGAGCCCTTATGCACCTTATGCGCAGCGTCAACGGAGCGCAGATATATCCACCCATAATCCCCCGATCTGATTTATCGGCCTCTTCAAACACCATTTCCATCCGCACCCTGGGGTCTGTTGGAAGCTATCGCGTTTGATCTGTCTATGAATTATTACTAGGAAGCGTCAGATGGGGCTGGTCGGGGTCAGACCGAACCCCCCGCCGAAGTTCGATCCGAGGTCGATCTTCTCGAACTCGATGATCGATACGGGCTTTGAAGCTCCTCCTCGGTCCGTCCCCATCCACGGCTGGAACTGCATAGTGAAATTATCAAACTCCTTCCCAAACTCTAAACTCCTGCTGAAGCCTTCGATGGCTCCTGCAGTTCCCTCCTCTAAGGGGGTTTCTGTAAGATTCAAGAGAGATTCGTTTGGAGGCACTATCCCTTCTCCTGAAAGGTTGCCCGTTGATTCGGTCTCTCTCGATGGATCTTCTTTAAATACGAGCCTCTTGACCCCGTCGGTCTTGGTCTGCGCCGGCGGGACCGCGGCGATAACCGCCTCGCCTGTCGGAAGTCCGTCTGACGCGTTGGCGGGCCCGGTGAGATCAACCCCATCGCCCTCCTCGAAAGCCTCCGTTGGAGGCGAAGGTTCCGCAAGCTCTACCTCGACCTCATCCTCAAAGGGCTCTGCCGTCGAAGCCGTTTCGCTCAAGTCGCCGGTCGCCAGGGGATCTGAGCCTTGCGGGTACTCGCCAATTTCAGCATCGTCCTCCATGACCCCCTCTTGGGCCTGGGAGGTCTTCGATTCCGGTTCAGGGTCGATGGAAGCCGCCGCCTGCCTGGATATCTCCGGGGCCGTCTTCTTCTCAGGCCCGACGTCCACCACCGCGGTGGCAGTCTGGGGTTTCGTTGGGGTCGGTTCTTCCTCAGGATAATCCGATCCGTCCAGGACTCTCTTCTCATCCTCCAGAGCTGACCCCTCCTCTGGCGGAGCGCGGATCAACGCTGCTGTTCTCGGTTCCGGTCCCTTATCGCCCTTAGACTCCAGGGGCTCGGAGGCGTAGGCCTTCTCTGTCTTCTCCGGCTCGCGCTCTATCTTTGGTCCCCTCTGAGCCGACCGGACCTCCAGGATATCTGGGGCCTGGTCGATCGCAGGGCTATTCTGGGACGGTTCATCGATCTCGGCGACCTTCTCGTCCGCTGAAGGCTCTGTTGAGGTTCCGCCTCCTCCCGAGCTTCTGCCGCCGCTGGAGGATGAGAAGAATACGGGGCTTCCTGAGGAGCCGGATCCGCCCTTCTCCACGGTCCTGGGGGTCTTATCCAGCTTTTCTGAGGGAGGAACCATGACGGGACTCTCCGATGAGGTGGAGGCTCTCAGATTCGAGGGCGATTTGTATCCGCCCGCCCCTGAGATCGGATCGCTGGAAAGGAGGAGGGCCAGGCCTGGCGTCAGGAGGACGATCCCCAGGGCCATGAGGAAAGTCCATACGCGGGCCTGCTTTTTTGGGGGTATATTGAGCCGTCTCAATACCTCCATATCCCGCAGCTTGCGACCCCGCCCCTTCTGGGTCGTAAGTATCTTATATGCGGAGTACCCCGCGATCAACGAACCTGCAACGGTGGCTAAAAGGGCTAACATGGCTCCCCCATCTATTGGCCTATTATTGATATATCTTAGTTATATATCTGTTACGCATAAAGTCATAAAAATACTTTTCGTAGGTTGGGGAAAAACTCTAACCTTTAAATCGACCTGATCCATTAAGTTCGAGGCCTTTATCATGAGAGAGGATGAGAAGTTCGAGATCATATGGGAGAACGCCCAGAGGATGCCGGAGATGGAGAGGATCGTCTTCTACGAGCTGGAACGAAAGAAGCTGGTCTTGGGGCTGCTGCTGGTTATATCCCTTTTTGGAGGTGGTGGGGTGATCTATGCCGGAAAGGCGGCAAAAGGGGCGATCTTGATCCTGATCAACGGGATCCTCCTCGCTGGCCTTTTATCTCTCCGGGGTGCGGGTCCCCTCCATCCCGGCGAGACCCTTGCAGGGGCGAGCGTCTTGCTCATCCCCCTGATCCTGGCCGTCTACTGCTACTCGATGGTGGATGTTAAAAGGACGATAGATGAGTACAACAGGAGGCTCTACGTCACGGTCTTCGACCGGAGCCCGCCATGAATCTTCGATCCCCTGGCATAACCGGGGGGGCCATCTTTTTGGGGCGAAAAAAAAACCGGGATCGGCGGCCTGGAATCCGCCGCCGTTCTGTTCAGTTCTTGTCAGCGGTCCATCTTCCGTCTCCTCAGCCGACCTGGACCGCCACGGTGCTATCGCCGCTGCATCCGGCGAAGCTGTAGCTGACGGTGAAGCTCTTTAGGCCAGGAGCCCCGAACCTTGAATCGAGCTGGTAGGTCCCCATCGATACCTTCCGCAGGGCGCTGCTCGTCAGGACGGCGTCGGCCGGCCCCCATGTCAGCCTCATGTTCGATGGGTCGGCGAGCTCGCCACCGGGCCCTCGGAACTTGACGGTTAGGGTATATGGGCTGTAGGCTCTTGTGGCGCTGAAGTCCATGGAAGCCCAGCAGCTGGTCATCGAGCTCATCGATATCGCGGGCCGGACGAAGATGTTCCCGCCACCAGGACCGTCCTGATGGACGTAGGCGACCCAGAGGAGGCCGTCGGAGGGGCCGAAGGCGAGGCTGGGCCAGACCTCGTCGCCGGAGGTTCCCGTCAATTGAGCCCTATCGATCAGCCTCCAGGCAGGATCGAACCTCTCCATGTAAAGGTCGAGGCTCCCCCCCTCCTGGGAGCTGTAGGCTATGTTGAAGACGCCGTTCTGCCAGAGGAGAGACGGGTAGTCCTGGATCGCAGGGCTAGTGGTTATCCTCCTCTTCTCCAGGGAGTTGAGGCTGCGATCGTACTTCTTGACGAAGATATCCTTGTTGCCGGTCTCTTCCGAGACGTAGGCGACGTAGAGCCTCCCATCCCCTCCCAGGGTGAGGGACGGCCTGTCCTGGTAGCTCGCCTCGGTGGTGACCCTCACCTTCCGGATCGATGTCCAGGCGGAGTTGAACCGCTCGATGAATATGTCGCCGCCGGAAGACGGGCCCGTCTCCCAGGACTGGTAGGCTAGGTAGAATTCGCTGCCCACCCTGATCAGGGATGGGCTGTCCTGGTCTGCGGTGGAGGTGGTCAGTCTCCGGGTCTCGACGAGGGAGAGATCCCGGTCGTACTTCTTCATGAAGATATCCCAGTTTCCGGTCTCGTCGGATACGTAGGCTACGTAGTAGTAGCCGTCGGAGTAGATCGCCGACGGGGTGTCCTGGTAGGCCTGATCGCCTGTCGCCCTCACCTTCTGGATCTGGTTCCAGCCGGGGTCGAACCTCTTCAGGAATATGTCGCCTCTGAATAATGCGCCCGCCTCCCAGGACTGGTACGCCATAACGCTTCCAAGATCGCCGAAGACGAGGGACGGCCTGTCCTGGACGGCGTCGCCGGAGGTGAGCTGGCGGACGCCCCCGATAGCTCTGATCTGGTAGCCGCTGTATCCTCGAGCGCTGTCGTAGCTGGTGGCAGGTGCGTGCTTTCCGTCCCTGACGTAGACGTAGACGCTGTACTCGCCTCCGTCACCGTAACCCGTAGACCAGGTCCAGGAGGGAGTTGTAGACCAGTCCTGGACGACCTTCCAGACGTTCCCGGTGGAGGGGCCCTTCAGCCAGAACCTGGTGAGGATGGGGTCGCCATCGGGATCGTTTGCCGTCGCCGCCCAGGTTATGCTGCTCCCGGCGATCTGGGGGCTCGGCCTGTCTGGCGAGAGGCCGGTGACGACGGGAGGCTGATTCGGCCTCACCGCTATCATCTGATATCCGCCGTATCCTCGAGCGCTGTCGTAGCTGGTGGCAGGTGCGTGCTTTCCGTCCCTGACGTAGACGTAGACGTCATAGAGCCCACCGTCGCCAGGACCCGTCGACCAGGTCCAGCTGGGGCTCGTCGACCAGTCCCGCACGACCTTCCACGCGTTCCCGGTGGAGGGGCCCCTCAGCCAGAACTTGTAGAATATGGTGTCCCTGTCCGGGTCTGCGGCCGCCGCCGTCCATACCACCGTCGATCCCGCCGTCTGGGGGCTCGGCCTGTTCGGCGATAGGGCCGTCACCACAGGAGGCTGGTTGATGGGGACGAGGACGGGCGCCGTCAGAAGGTATCCACCGAAGCCTCGAGCGCTGTCGTAGCTGGTGGGGGGCGCGTGCTTTCCGTCCCTGACGTAGACGTATACATCGTAGAGGCCAGAGTCGGCCGGACCCGTCGTCCAGGCCCAGCTGGAGCTTGTCGACCAGTCCTGAACGACCCTCCAGGCGTTCCCGGTGGAGGGGCCCCTCAGCCAGAACTTGTAGAATATGGTGTCCCTATCCGGGTCCATGGCCGCCGCCGTCCATACCACCGTCGATCCGGCGATCTGGGGGCTTGGCCTGTTCGGCGCGAGGGCCGTCACCGTCGGAGGCAGGTTCACCGGCCGTATGGCGATCAGCTGGAATCCCCTGTATCCCAACATGTCGTCGTATTGGCCTGCAGGCCGGTGTTTGCCGTCCCTCACATAGACCGCAAAGTCGTACTGTCCGAGGTCGCCGGGAGACGTCGACCAGGTCCACGTCCTGCTGGTGGACCAGTCCCTTACGACCTTCCACGTGTTCCCGGTGGAGGGCCCCTTCATCCAGAAGCGGTAGAGGATGGGGTCGTTATCGGGATCGGTCGCTGCGGCCGTCCAGGTTATCCTGGCCCCGGAGATCTGGGGGCTAGGCCTGTCGGGAATGAAGCTGATCAGCTTCGGAGGCCGGTTGATCGCAGGGGCAGGGTTCACCTTGAAGGGCGTTATCTTGAAGGCGTCCCAGCTCTCCTCTCCGGCGTGTTTTCCGTCCCTGATCCATACGTTGACCTCGTAGTCGCCCTCCTGAGAGGAAGTCCAGTCCCAGAAGTTGGTGGCGCCCCAGCCCCTCACAGTCTCCCAGGCTCCGCCCGTCGATGGTCCCTTCAGGTGGAACTTGTATAATATGGTGTCTCCTTCAGTATCCGATGCCGATGCCGTCCACCTCACCGTCGTTGCGACGATCTGGGGGCTGGCCTTGTTCGGCGTCAGGGAGTTGAATACCGGGGGCTGGTTGGGCCCGGTTATGACGAAGTCCGCGACCTTGAACGAGTCGTAGCTTGATGCAGGCTGGTGGTTTGCGTCCCTGACCCAAACGTTGACCTGATTTGCTCCGACGTCCGCAGCGGTCGTCGTCCATGTCCACGTCTTATCATTGCTCCACCCTCTCTTTTCGACCCATGTGTCGCTGGTAGACGGTCCCTTCAGCCAGAATCTGTATAGTATGGTGTCTGCCGGATTCGGATCGGATGCGTCGGCGGTCCATATGATCGACGTTCCTGGGGTCTGTGGGCTCGTCTTGTCCGGGGTTAGGGAGTTGGCCACTGGGGGCTGATTCGGCCCGGTTATGACGAAGTCAGCGACCTTGAACGAGTCGTAGCTTGATGCAGGCTGGTGGTTTGCGTCCCTGACCCAAACGTTGACCTGATTTGCTCCGACGTCCGCAGCGGTCGTCGTCCATGTCCACGTCTTATCATTGCTCCACCCTCTCTTTTCGACCCATGTGTCGCTGGTAGACGGCCCCTTCAGCCAGAATCTGTATAGTATGGTGTCTGCCGGATTCGGGTCGGATGCGTCGGCGGTCCATATGATCGACGTTCCTGGGGTCTGTGGGCTCGTCTTGTCCGGGTTTAGGGAGTTGGCGACCGGCGGCTGGTTTTGAACCAGGGGCTGGGGCTCTGTTATGACGAAATCTGCCACCTTGAAGGAATCGTATCCTCCGGGTCCCTCGTGGTTACCGTCTCTGACCCATACGTTCACCTGGTTTGCCCCAGCGTCAGCGTTCGACGTTGTCCACGTCCACGTTGGGGTGCTGC
>DAXT01000022.1 GCA_002506535.1 Methanothrix harundinacea | reverse complement strand
AATAGTTAGGTTCATGACTATAATCTCGTGGTATTTTGTTAATAGTTCTTCGATAGCACAGAAAGATGATTTCCCCCAAGTGACCTTATCTGAATTAAAGAAATTACCCATCCCGAATTATAGTACGGATTCGAAGAGTAAAATGATAAATTTAGTAGATAAAATGCTAATGTTAAATAAGAGACTTTCTGAGGTAAAGATAGGCCACGAAAATACCCTCCTCCAGCGCCAGATTGAAGCCACCGATAAGCAGATCGACGCCCTCGTCTACGAACTCTACGGGCTGACTGAAGAGGAGATCAGGATCGTCGAAGAGGCGAAGGCCTGAGCCCCGAATCTAAGACGAACTCCACCATCCCCGGCGATACCCCCGCCTCCTCAGCCACTTTCGCCACGATCTCCCCGGAGTCCACCCCCTCGGCCCGGAGCTCCCCCGCCATCTGGAGGATAGAGCCTTCATCGACGGTGATGTACTCGTCTATGTCGGTCCTATGACCCCATACCAGCCCCGGAAAGACCTTCACCCCCTGGCCTTCCAAAAGGCAGAGAGATGGCTTAGAAAGCTTTGCGAACCGCGACGGAGGGACCTCGATAGCCTTCAATCGGGGGCATCGTTTCATCAGCTCGAAGAGGGCGACGGCGGGAAGGTGGAAAGTCAGATGGACGACCCTCTCCTTTGGATCAAGTTCCGCTATCTCGTCCCTGGAGTTGACGATACGGATCTTTATGGGGGTTTTCACGCTCCACAGGGTACGTATCCCGCCGCCAGGATAGGCATAAGTGAAGCCAGCACCAGAAGGGCCAAAATCGGTTTGAGTCTCGTTATCATCCCCTCCTCTCTCGTGGGAAACTGTCGCGGTCACTGAAAAATGTTTCATTTTTAGTTATGTGACTCTAATATACCTTAATGGATTTAGAGTCACATAACTAAAGGAGATTAGCGAAGCCCTAGCGCCTTCGCCTTCAGCTTTCGGGCCTTCGCCGCTCGCCGTCGGAGGTCCTCGCCGTTCCATCTCGCCACGGTCCCGGAGGTGGTTCGTACCTTGGGATGGTGCGGATTAAGGGGCTCGGCCCCGGCCCGTATCGCAGGCGATCAAGATTTGTAAACAAAAAGTAATACGGTTCCCCGGTCGTCGTATGTCGTCGTCGTGGTTAGTCGTCTTCATATTGTTCTGGCGGGTTCGGTTCTGGCTCTTCTAGTCTCGATTTTTGCTCTCGTCTCTCTTTCGGAGCCGTGGCGGATCGCCCCGCCTCGTGGTTATGTAACTTTCCCGCCAAACCGGCCCGGGATAGTCACATAACTATATTATGCTTAGTCCATCCGTTCCTGGCGAAGAAAATTTATCGTTTCGTTCATACGTATTTGGAATTCGGTCATAGGCTTTGTTACTTCATGCCCGATTTTTTGGAATTCTTCCGCCCGTTTTTGGATTTCAGCCGTTAGTCCATCCACGACTTTTTGAAGATCATCCGCCTGTTTTTGAAATTCGGCCATAGGCTTTGCTGCTTCATACCCGATTTTTTGGAGTTCATCCGCCTGTTTTTGGATTTCGGCCACAGGCTTTGCTGCTTCATACCTGATTTTTTGGAGTTCATCCGCACGTTTTTGGATTTCAGCCGTTAGTCCATCCCCGATTTTTCGGAATTCATCCGCCTGTTTTTGGATTTCAGCCGTTATTCCATCCACGACTTTTTGATGATCATCTGCAACCCGCTGAATATCATCCATTCGATCATCCCCCCTGTATATGTAGAGGCCTTTTTACTCTAACGTATATTAATTATAACCGTGTTCATTTTCGATCCTCTCCCTCTGCTCGAATACATAGCGCCGCGCCTTCTTTGAGATTAATGTCTTAACCCACGAAAAATGTATCGGTATCATCGCCCCAAAATGAACCCCACCAGCCCCTCCGATACCCCCGCCTCCTCCGCCACGACCTCCCCAGAGTTCGTCCCTCAGCCCGGAGCACCTCCAGCCTCCGACTCCCTCCCTTCCGGCGGCCATCTCTCCCGCCGATCTCATCCTTAGAGTTCGAGGGGCTGCGGCCCTGCCCGGCGCCCCCCTCCCCCATCCTCACTTCAGATCGTACTTCTGACCGGGCTGCGGCACGACGACCTCGGCGTCGAACTCGCCCCTGATCGCCTCGGCGAAGGAGCGGCTCGCCTCCGGCTCCCCGTGGTTGACGAAGACCTGACTGGGAAACTCTTTGAACGAGCGCAGCCAATTTAGCATCCCCGTCCGTCCCGCATGGGCTGAGAACGTGTCGAGCGATTCAATCCTGGCACGGACATCCAACTCTTTATTCATTATTTTGATGGTTTTGGCCCCATTCAATAGCCTTCGCCCAGTGGTTCCTTCTGCCTGATAGCCGATAAACAAAATAGTTGAGTCTTTGCGTCCGATGTTCTGAACCAAATGGTGGAGAACTCTACCACCCGTACACATGCCGCTGGCTGAGATTATGATGTGCGGCTCCTTCAGATCGTTTATGGCCTTCGATTCGTCTCTCGACCTCGCATACTTTATCCCCGGAAAATCGAGGGGATTGTCCCCAGTTTCGAGAAGGCGGAGCGTCTCCTCATCGAAGTACTCCGGATGGCGTCTATAGATCTCCGTCGCCGAGATGGCCATGGGGCTGTCTACAAAAACCTTTACGCCCTTCAATTTGCCTTTTTCAGCATAATGATTCAGCTCGTATATTATCTCCTGGGTACGGCCGACGGCAAAAGCGGGGATTACTACGTTGCCGCCGCGCTCCATCGTCCCAAGGATGACTTCCACGAGCCTCTTTCCGCGTTCGGCCATATCTCCGTGATCTCTATCTCCGTAGGTGGACTCGATTACCAGCCAGTCGGCCTCATTTACCGTTTGAGGATCCCGGAGGAACGGAGCGCCGCGCCGCCCCAGATCTCCGGTGAATATCAGCTTCCTGTTGCCGATAGATAGCTCGATCATCGCCGAACCGATGATATGGCCCGCGTCCATAAATTTGACAGAGATGCCTCCAATATCCTGGACTTTGTCATAATCGATAGGCTTGAACCGTTTCAAGGCGTCGACAACGTCCTCTTCCGTATATAGCGGAGGACGAGATTGGCCGCTACGCTGATCTCGATGGCGGTTTTCACGATCTGCTGCTTCTTGCATCAGGTAAGCAGAGTCCTTGAGCATGATTTCACATAGGTCTTCGGTGGCTGGGGTTGAGTAGACTGGCCCTGAGAACCCCTCCTTGACCAGAAGCGGTACACGGCCACTATGATCGATGTGAGCATGCGTAAGCAATAACGACTTAAGAGAACGCGGATCATGCCCAAAACCTCTCTGGTTCTGATCCGAATCGCCCCCCTGAAAGAGCCCTGCATCTATGCCGATCCGAATATTATCGGCGTCAAGAACCGCATGGGAGCCTGTAACGCCCCCAGCCGCCCCGTAGAACTCAAGCTTCATATCTATTTCAAAGGCGTTTTCTCCAGATTAAACTTCCGGGCAGTGATCACCTGACAGGTCAATCTTTATACTTATAGATTGATATTTACAATTGGTATAGAAAGATGGCAGAAAGGGTCCATGGCCAGAGTTCATAGATCTGCCATCTCCTAATGAAGATCGTACTTTCAACGGCGTAACCTGCGAAGGAAACGTTATCAGTAGACAGAAGAAGATGAGATCTTCATCGCATTCTAGATGATTCCGAAGAGGATGAACCTATCGCGAATTTGCCGAGGTTCCAGAAGTTGAACTGACATCTGACAAATAACCCTTAACGGTAAAAAGATGCTCCGGTGGGGATTTGAACCCCAGTCGCGGGAGTGAGAGTCCCGCATGATTGGCCGAGCTACACTACCGGAGCGCTGCGAACGCCCCCCGTTGGGGTGCCCTTCGGTTGGCTTTCTACCATTTAACCCTTTTGCCCCTCTCGATCCGGATAAGGGCATAGCTCCCTCAGGGGGCAGCCCGGGCAGAGGGGCGAGCGGGCCTTGCAGACCGCCCTTCCGTGCCTTATCAGATTGACGTGGAAGGAGCAGCGCTTATCCGGGGGCGTGATCGCCTCCAGGACCCCCTCCGCCTCCTCGATGGTCGCCTTTTCCGGGACGAGGCCGAGCCTGCGGGAGACCCGGTTGACGTGGGTGTCGACGGGGATGAAGGGCATCGAAAAGCCGAAGAGGAGGACGACGGCGGCGGTCTTCGGTCCGACCCCGGGGAGGGAGAGGAGGTAGTCGCGGGCCACATGCGGGTCGAGGCGCCCGAGGAAGCCGAGGTCGATCCCTGTTGCCATCCCGGCAGGCTCGATACCCTCCCCGGGATCGCCCCTCTCCTCACCCTTCACCATCACGCCCCGGCCTTTCCGTTCCCTTATCTTCTGCAGCGCCTCCTTGATCCTCCGGGTCTTGATATTGGCGAGCCCCCCGCAGGCTATCGCCTCCGCCACCTCCTCGTCGGGGGCGGCGAGGAGCGCCCCGTAGTCGGGGTACCTCCTCTTGAGGTTCTCGAAGGCCCGGTGGGTGTTGGCGGATGTCGTGTTCTGGGAGAGGATCGTCTGGACGAGGATGTCGACGGGGCCCAGCCCCCGGCTTTTGGGGATACCGTATATACCCTCCAGAAGGTCGATCAGACTTCGAAGGCTGTCGGCGGTCTCTTCCGGCGGTTTTGACGAGATCTTCATCTTGGGATCGGGCGCTTTCATCCTCCCCTTCCAGGCCCTTACCGGTCCAATAACCTGACGCTGGGGGGAGGGGAGGGCGCCCCGCCCTCCATGGAAAAATTATTAGCCGAAGGGGTCCGATGAGGGGGTGATGGAGATAGGCTACCTCAGCCTGGAGGCCCTCGCCTTCAGCGACCTCTACCCCTTCCTCATATCGATCCTCATCGGAGCCCTCATAGGTACGGAGAGGGAGAGGGACCTGCTCGAAAAGAAGAAGCGGGGGGTTGCGGGGCTTCGAACCTTCGTATTGATATCGCTATTTGGCACCCTCTCGGCGCATCTGGCGGCCGTCTACGGCTCCCTCTTCATCGTCGTCGCCTTCGCCAGCTTCGCCATCATGGTGGCCGTAGGCTACGCCGCCAGCGCGACTAACCTCGGCAGGCTCGACTTCACCTCGGAGGTGGCGGCCGTCGTAGCCTTCGCCCTGGGGGCTCTCTGCCACTCTCCAGAGACGGCGATGCTCTCCATCGCCCTTGCGATCCTCGTTACGGCGATCCTTGCCATCAAGAAGACAGCCCACCGGTACGTCGAGGTCATCCGGGAGGAGGAGCTCCTCGACACCCTCAAGATGGGGCTTGTGGCCCTGGTGATCCTCCCCCTCCTCCCCAACAGCCCCATCGACCCCTTCGGGGTCTTAAACCCCAGGAACATCTGGCTGATGGTCGTCCTGGTCAGCCTGATAGGGTACGTCGGCTACTTCATGATCAGGATCTTCGGGGCTGAGAAGGGGCTCTCCATCACCGGCGCCCTGGGGGGGCTCGTCTCCAGCACCGCCGTCGCCACCACCATGGCGGCGGAGGCAAGGGCCCATAGAGAGGTCGTCCCCTCGGCGGTCTTCGCCGTCACCATCGCCAGCTGCACCATGTTCCCCCGGATCCTCCTGGAGGTCTTCGTCGTCAACAGAGATCTCTTCGTCCCCCTCCTTCTCCCCATGGCGAGCATGACCGGAGTCGGGGTTGCCATGGCCCTCCTCCTATATCGAAAGAGGGAGACGATAGAGACGAAGGTCGAGCTCTCCGACCCCTTCAGGCTCTCGCCGGCCCTCAAGTTCGGGGCCTTCTTCGCCTTCGTCCTCCTCGTCTCAAAGCTCGCCAGCATAGGCTTCGGCGATGCCGGAACCTATGCCGCGAGCCTGGTGGCCGGGCTTGCAGACGTCGACGCCATAACTCTGTCTCTTGCGACCCTGGCCAAGACCCCCCAGCTGGATGAGACCGTGGCGGTAGCGGCGATAACCCTCGCCGCCATCACCAACACCCTGGTGAAGCTCGTCATAACCTTCATCCTCGGCTCAAAGGAGTTCGGCCTGCGGGTCGCCGTGATATTCGTCCCCATGATCGCTGCGGGGCTCGTCGCCATACTCCTCATTTAAATGAAACAGATCCCTCCTGCCAGATCTCAGAGATTCGCCGGATTGGAGGTTTTGAAGTAGCCGGAGAAGGTGCAAAAGCCGTCATCGGGGCCGATCTGGTCGAAGAGGTCGCAGGGAGTCCCCCGGTAGCAGGGGAGGTCGTGGATGATGCAGACGGCCAGATCCCCCAAATATGCGAGGTGAGGGCATCTTTTCCCCATCGGCTTCTTGATGAAAGAATCGGGGTCTGCGGGATCGACGGTCCCGTCGGGACGTATCGATCCCGGGTTTACTATCATCACGTCGAGGTTCTGGCAGCACAGGCCGCACCTGATGCATATCATAATCGCACCTTCGGCCGTCGGGTATATCTTCCGCCGACGCCTGGATTTGGGAGGATCCGGGATCTGGCGATCCGGGATCTGGCGATCCGGGATCTGGTGATCCGCGATCTGAGGATCAGGGATCTGGCGATCCGCGATCTGAGGATCAGGGATCTGGCGATCCGGGATCTGGAGATCCGCGATCTGAGGATCAGGGATCTGGTGATCCGGGATCTGGAGATCCGCGATCTGAGGATCAGGGATCTGGTGATCCGGGATATTAGGGAGAGGAAGGGATATCGGCGGCTAAATAGAGGGTGACGTCGTCGGCGGCCTAGTTTATCCGAGCCACCGCCGCCACCTCGTCTCCCTCATTGAGCCGCATGATCCTGACCCCCTGAGTCGCCCGGCCCTGGATCCGGATGTCGGAGGCGGGGATCCTGATCATGACGCCGTCTTTGGTGGTGATCATCAGCTCGTCCTCCTCGGAGACGGTCCGAGAGGCGACGACCTCCCCCCTCCGAGGATCTATATTCTTCATCCCCTTGCCGCCCCTCCGGTGAGCCGAGTACTCCGATAGCTCCGTCCTCTTGCCGTAACCCTGCCTGGTGACGGTGAGGAGGGAGGCCCCCGGCCGGACGACGTCCATGCAGATAACCTCGTCGTTCCCCTCCAGGGTTATCCCCCGGACCCCCATGGAGCCCCGGTGGCTCGGCCGCACGTCAGCCTCGTTGAACCTGATCGCCTTGCCTCTGGCGGTGGCCAGGATCAGGTCCTGGTCGCCGCTGGTGAGCCGTGCCGCGATGAGGCTGTCGCCCCGGAGGTTGACGGCCTTGATCCCCCCCTTGCGGGGGTTGATGTAGGCCCGGATCGGGGTCTTGACGACCTGCCCCTTCGAAGTCGCCATGACGATGTACCCCTCGGAGTCGAAGCTCTTGACGGGGATCGCCTCGGTGATCCTCTCGTCCGCTTCCAGCTGCAGCAAATTGACTATCGACTTGCCGCGAGCGGCCCTCCCGAAGGATGGGACGTCGAAGACCCGAAGCCATTGGGCTTTGCCCATGTCGGTGAAGAAGATTATGTACTCGTGGGTGGTGGCGACGAAGAGGTCGGTGACGAAGTCCTCGCTCTTGGTATCGGCCCCGATAACGCCTTTGCCCCCTCGCCTCTGCTGGCGGTAGGCGGAGAGGGGCTGCCTCTTGATGTAGCCGTCGCTGGTGATGGTCACCGCCACCTCCTCCTCCAGGATCAGGTCCTCGAGATCGATCTCCCCCTCCGCCTCGATGATCGCGGTCCTGCGGCCGTCGCCGTACTTTCCGACGAGCTCTGCCAGCTCCTGCTTTATTATTTTTCGGATCTCACGGAAATCGGCCAGAATCTCCCTGAACCGGGCTATCGCCACCTCCAGCTCCATCTCCTCAGACCTGATCTTCCCCTGCTCCAGGGCGGTGAGCCTCTGAAGCCTCATATCCAGGATCGCCTTCGTCTGCTCCTCGGTGAGGGCGAAGGCGTCGGTGAGGGCTTCCCTCGCCTCCGCCGGCGACTGCGCCGCCCGGATAAGCCTTATCACCTCGTCGATATTCTCCAGGGCTATGAGGAGCCCCGCCAGGATGTGGGCCCTCTTCTCGGCCCGGTCGAGGTCGAAACGGGTCCTCCTCTCTATCACCTCGGTCCGGTGGCTTATGTACTCCTCCAGGAAATTCCGGAGAGGGAGGGTCACCGGCTGGCCGTCGACGAGGACGACGTTGATGATGCTGTAAGATGTCTCCAGCTGGGTCTGGCGGTGGAGCTGGTTTAAGACCACCTCGGGGTTGACCCCGGACCGCAGCTCGACGACGAGCCTGATCCCCTCCCGGTCCGACTCGTCCCGCAGGTCAAAGATCCCGTCGACCCGGTCCGCCTTTATCAGGTCGGCGATCGTCTCGACGACCTTGGCCTTGTTGACCTGGTAGGGAAGCTCCGTTACGATGATCTTCGGTCTCTCTGCCTGCTCGATCAACGACTTAGCCCGCAGCTTGATGATCCCCCGGCCGGTGGCGTAAGCTGCCTCTATACCGGAGCTTCCCAGGATGTAGCCGCCCGTCGGGAAGTCCGGCCCCGGCATCTCCTCCATAAGGTCCGCGAGGGTCGCGTCGGGGTAGTCGATCAGCCTGGTTATCGCCCCCGCCACCTCGCTCAGGTTGTGGGGGGGGACGTTCGTCGCCATCCCCACGGCGATCCCGGAGGAGCCGTTGAGGAGGAGGTTTGGAAGCTTCGAAGGGAGGACCGTCGGCTCCTTGAGGGAGTCGTCGTAGTTGGGGACAAAGTCGACGGTATCCTTCTCGATATCCGCCAGCATCTCGCCGGCGATCTCCGAGAGGCGGACCTCGGTGTACCTCATCGCCGCGGCGGGATCGCCGTCGACGGACCCGAAGTTCCCCTGGCCGTCAATGAGGGGATACCTCATCGAGAAGTCCTGGGCCATCCTCACCATCGTCTCGTAGATGGCGGCGTCGCCGTGGGGGTGGTACTTACCCATCACGTCTCCGACGACCCTCGCTGACTTCTTGTAAGGCTGGTCAAAGGTCATCCCCTGCTCGTACATGGCGTAGAGGATCCGGCGGTGGACCGGCTTCAAGCCGTCCCGCACGTCGGGGAGAGCCCTTCCTACGATGACGCTCATGGCGTAATCTATGTAAGAAGACTTCATCTCGGAAGTTATGTCGACATCGATCTCCGTCATCGTCTCACCTCATACGTCCAGGTTCCTCACGTCCCGGGCGTGAGCCTCGATGAACTCGCGCCGCGGCTCCACCTTCTCCCCCATAAGGATCGAGAAGATCTCGTCCGCCTCCATGGCGTCCTCCAGGGTTACCTTCAGCATCGTCCTCTTCTCGGGGTCCATAGTCGTCTCCCAGAGCTGCTCTGGGTTCATCTCTCCGAGGCCCTTGTACCTCTGGATCTGGGTTTTGCCCCCCGCCGCCTCCAGGATCCGGGCGAGCTCCGGTTCGGAGTAGGCGTAGGTGGCGGACTTGCCCCTCCTGATCAAGTAGAGGGGGGGCTGGGCGATGAAGACGTATCCCGCCTCGATGAGCTCGCGCATATACCGGTAGAAGAAGGTGAGCAGGAGCGTCCTTATGTGGGAGCCGTCGACGTCGGCATCCGTCATTATCACCACCTTGTGATACCTCGCCCGGTCCAGCTGGAAGTCGTCGCCGATCCCGGTGCCCAGAGCGGTGATGATGTTTCGGATCTCGTTGTTCTTGAGGATCTTGTCGAGCCTCGCCCTCTCCACGTTCAGGATCTTCCCCCGGAGGGGTAGGATCGCCTGAAAGTGCCGGTTCCTCCCCTGCTTTGCAGAGCCCCCCGCCGACTCGCCCTCCACGATGTAGATCTCCGAGAGGCTGGGGTCTTTTTCGGCGCAGTCGGCGAGCTTTCCGGGTAGGCCCCCGGAGCTGAGGGCGTTCTTCCTGCGGGTCAGCTCCCTCGCCTTCCGGGCGGCGATCCTCGCCCGGTAAGCCTGGGTCGCCTTATCGACGATCTTGTTGATGACGAGGGGGTTCTCCTCGAAGAACTCGGAGAGACCCTCGGAGACCAGAGAGGATACGATACCGCCGACGGAGCTGTTGCCGAGCTTCGTCTTCGTCTGCCCCTCGAACTGGGGGTCGGCGAGCCTGACGCTTATGACGGCGACGAGCCCCTCCCGGAGGTCGTCGCCGGTGAGCTTGGTATCGTCCTTGAGGAGCTTGTTCTCTTTGCCGTACTCGTTCGTCGTCTTTGTGAGGGCGGCCCGAAAGCCGGTGAGATGGGTCCCACCCTCTCTCGTGTTTATGTTGTTGGCGAAGGAGAGGACGATCTCGTTGTAGGTGTTGTTGTACTGGAGGGCCACCTCGACGGAGGTTCCGTCCTTCTCCCGGGAGAAGTATATCGGGGGGGTGTGGAGGAGGTCCTTGTTCTTGTTCAAGTGCTCGACGAAGGAGACGATCCCTCCATCGTAGAGGTACTCCCTCCTCTTGGCCGTCTTCTCATCCTCGATCGTTATCTTCAGGCCGCGGTTTAAGAATGCCAGCTCCCGCAGCCTGCTCGCCAGGGTCTCGAAGCTGAAGTCGACGGTCTCGAAGATCTCGGGGTCTGGCTTGAACCTGACCCGCGTCCCGGTATGGTCGGAGACGCCGTGGACCTCCAGGTCCGAGGCGGGCCTTCCCCGCTCGTACCTCTGCCAGTATACGAGGTTGTTCCTGCGGACCTCCACCTCGAGCCACTCCGATAGGGCGTTTACGACGGAGACCCCGACCCCGTGGAGGCCGCCGGAGACCTTGTAGGACTTGTGGTCGAACTTCCCCCCGGCATGGAGCTTCGTCATGACGATCTCGAGAGCCGGCTTCTTGTAATGCTCGTGGATGTCTACCGGGATGCCCCTCCCGTCGTCCCCGACGGAAGCGGTGCCGTCGGCGTGGAGGACGAGGTTGATCTCTGAACACCGTCCGGCCATGGCTTCGTCTATGCTGTTGTCCACCACCTCGTAGACGAGATGGTGGAGGCCGGCGGTGTTGGTGCTTCCCACGTACATGGCGGGCCTCCGCCTGACGGCATCGAGCCCCTCCAGGACCTGGATGGTGCTTGCGTCGTACTCCTCTATTACTTCGCTCAAGACCGGATTCTCCCCCGAGTACATAAATAACCCACAATCAAATTATCCCATTATATATAACTGTTCCCCCCACCTAATCGACAACCGCCAGCGGCAAGATTTTGATTCGATGTATTTTATTCGAAGACTTTATCCTGTGACGGCGATCTTGGCGGGGAAAGAGTCCCCCCTCGTACGGAGGGCAGGAAGGAAGAGATCGCCCTCCCGATACTTAGCTTTAACCGGCTCCCCGGCCGATGAACGCCTCTTTACAGAGAAGCGAGGGTGGTAGAAGACCGCAGTCCCTTCCAGATGGGAAACGGACCGATCCTTCACCGGTTCAAGAAACGAGAGATAAGCCGGGTAATGAGGGCTATATAGGGCCCCCGGCGGGCACGAACTTCGTCCCGTAGTAGATTATCCCCCGGTCCCCATCTTTCCCCAGGATCCTGAAGACGGGCCTGACCCTCATACCGATCTCGATCTCCGACGGGCTGCAGATCACCTGCCCCGTCAGCCTCGGCCCCTCCGACAGCTCTATGATGGCGAGGTTGTAGGGGGTCTGCCTCTTGAAGTCGTCGGTGGCGTTGTAGATGGTGGTGAAGGTGACGACCTCGCCTTCGCCGCGGAACTTGTGATCTTCCATCCTCGCCGCCCTCCGGCAGGTGGGGCAGATCGTCCTGGGGGGGAAGTAATACTCGTCGCAGTTCTTGCAGTGGGTCCCCACAAGGTTGTACCTCTGGGGTATATGTCTCCAGAACCTCGGCACTGTGGACAACTTCTCACCTCGACATTATGTGGACTATCGCCGTACCGCCGCACCCGCCGACGTTATGGGTGAGACCGACCTGCGCTCCCTCTACCTGCCGTTTACCCGCCTCGCCCCGGAGCTGAAGGACCATCTCGTAAGCCTGCTTTATCCCGGTGGCGCCTACAGGATGGCCGCAGGCCTTCAGGCCCCCGGAGGTGTTGACGGGGATCTCTCCGCCGATGGATGTGAGCCCATCGCTGACGGCCCTCCCCCCCTTCCCCTTCTCGACGAAACCGAGATCCTCGATCGCCACGATCTCTCCTATGGTGAAGGCGTCGTGGACCTCGGCGAGGTCGACGTCTCCCGGCGCAAGCCCCGCCTGACTGAAGGCCTTCCTGGCGGCGAAGACCGACGCGTCCAGGGTCGTGATATCCCTGCGGTCGTGGAGGGCGAGGGTGTCGCTCGCCTGGGCCGCCGCCAGGATCCTGACGGGTCCGTCGGAGTACTTCTTCGCCTCCTCAGTCGGAGCCAGGACGACGGCGGCAGCCCCGTCGGTGATCGGCGAGCAGTCCAGTACCCGGAGGGGGTCTGCGACGAGGGGGGATCTGAGGACCTCGTCGATGGTGATCTCCACCTGGTACTGGGATATGGGATTGCTGCAGCCGTTGTGATGGTTCTTTACGGCAACTTCGGCTAGCTCCTCCCGGGTCGTACCGTACCGGTGCATGTGGAGCCTTGCTATCATGGCGTAGAGGGCGGGGAACGTAGCCCCGAAGAAGCACTCCCACTCCCGGTCTGCGGCGGCGGCGAGGGCGTCGGCGGCGACCCCTCCGGTGACGTCCGTCATCTTCTCGACCCCGGCGGCGATGACGACGTCGGAGTATCCGCTGGCCACCGCCAGGACCCCCTGCCTCAGGGCGAGCCCCCCCGATGCACAGGCCGCCTCGACCCTGGTGCTGGGGACGTGGAGGCGGGAGAGGCCGGCGCAGTCGGAGATCAGGGCGCCGATATGCTCCTGCTCCACGAACCGGCCGCCGCTCATGTTCCCGACGTAGAGGCCGTCGATCTCCTCGCCGCTGACGCTGGCGTCCTCCAGGGCCATGATCCCGGTCTCTACCACCAGGTCCCGGAGGGAGTCGTCCCACCGCTCCCCAAACTTGGTGCAGCCGGCTCCTATAATCGATACAGATCTCATGATATCACAGCCGCAGCTTTCCTTTGTGCTTGGCGTAGACGGCGTAGTCCAGGTAGACGACGTCCTCGAAATAATCCCTGACCTTCGGGGCCCGATCCCGGATCTCGTCTATCGCGTCTCTTACCCTTATGCTGAAGGCGTCGCTTCCCGCTCCGGACCCGAAGCTGGCGAGAAGGATCCTCTCTCCGGGGCTTGCGACGTCGAGGGTCGCGGCAAGGCCTATGAGGCTCGACCCGGAGTAGGTGTTCCCTATCCAGGGGACAACGAGCCCCGGCTCGATCTGATCTCTCGAAAAGCCGAGCCTCTTTGCCACCCTCTCGGGGAACTTGCCGTTGGGCTGGTGGAATACGGCGTAATCGTAATCTTCGGGTCCGGTCTTCATCTTCGCCAGGAGCCCCAGGGTGGCGGAAGTGACGTGCTTGAAGTAGCCCGGCTCCCCGGTGAACCTCCCCCCGTGCTCGGGGTAAGCCATCCCCTCCCGTCTCCAGAAGTCAGGGGTGTCGGTGGTGAAGGAGTAGAACCCCTCTATCTCCGCCGCGAGGTCTTCGCGGCCGATGATGAAGGCGGCTCCGCCGGCGGCGGCGGTGTACTCCAGCGCGTCCCCGGGAGCCCCCTGGCTCGTGTCCGTCCCTATCGCGAGCCCAAGGTCGATCAGGTTCGCAGAGACTAGGCCGAGGCAGGCCTGGACCGCCGCGGTCCCCGCCTTGCAGGCAAACTCAAAGTCCGCGGCCGTTAGCTGGTGGTCGACGCCGATCGCCTCCCCGACGATCGTGGCCGTCGGCTTGACGGCGTAGGGGTGGCTCTCTGACCCGGCGTAGATCGCACCGATCCTCGCCGGGTCGACGGATGCCCGCTTGACGGCGTTCCTCGACGCCTCGACGGCGATGGTCACCGCGTCCTCGTCCAGGTCAGGGACCGACTTCTGGAATACGTTGAGGCTTCTGGCCATATCCTCCCTCTCGCCCCAGACCCTGGCGATCTCCTCAGCCCGTATCCTGTACCGGGGTATGTACGCTCCATAGCTGACTATTCCCGCGGGCAAAGTATCACCTGCGATTTGAGATTGGCTGCCAGATCCTCGGCCGAGATGGTGGTGGCGAGGAGAGGTATCCTCTCCAGCTCTGCGATCCTCCTGGCGACGCCGTCCACATCGGCGGGGTCGACCCCCTGAAGGATCACGGCGCCTGGTTTGAGGTGGCTGACCCTCACCGCCACCATCGGAGACCTCCCCGTGGAGACGCCCGTAAATATCAGGGCGCGAGCGGTGCTCCTGCCGTATATCCTGTGAAACTGGTCGGGAAGAAGCTCTAAGATAGCCTTCAGACTATCGATGATCGTATAGCCGTATATGGGGATGTCGATGTCGCCGCAGACGGCGCAGGCTCCGATCAGATCCCCGAATTCTGAGAGAGAAAACGGCTGGACGTATTCGCAGACGCAGCATATCCGTCCGAAGGACCCTCCATCGCTGAGCATAGCGCCGTAAGTCCGGACGGTGGCGCTTCCCCGAAATTTATCGATCTCCAGGAGCGCGTCGATGATCTTGCTGACGATGAGGATGCCAGGGGATCTGCGTCTGCCGCTTTCGTAATCGCTTATCACGGAAGGCGATATCCCCAGGTGGTTGGAGAGCTCAGTCTGGGTGACGCCGAAATTTCTCCTCCACTTCTTCAGCGTCTCGCCGGGATTCTGTGATAAAGTGATCTCACCAGCCATCTTCTCTGCGAGCAGTCCTCGAATATCGGAGATATCCCCCCCAGCCGACATGGAACGAAGAGGGGCCTGCTTAGAATATAAAGTTAACGAAGAGGAGTTCGTCATATGACGAGAAAATATATCTTGAATAAAACGAGATGCGCCGACCGGGATTCGAACCCGGGTTTTGGGCTTGCTCCGCGATATCTGCCGCTTGGAAGGCCCAAGTCATAACCACTAGACCATCGGCGCTCAGATCTCCCACCGCCTCGTTGAACTTAACGTTTTCGATCCGGCGGGGCGCCGCCGTCCCGGGGGGACGGTCTCCCAGAAGCATCATCCATCAGGCGACCTCCCGGCGAAAGGGGTCGGAAGATGGCGATGACCTCGTCTTCGGCGATACCGCCAGAAGACCGCGTCCCCCGCGACGGGATCGGATATTCTGCGAAATTAGATAGTTTGATATATCGGGGATATCTGAGGACTCCGGCGGTGAGGAGTCTTTTCCCGGAGGGAACGTGATCTTGAATCCGCTGATAGTCGCCATCTGGCTGATGCTGCCCGCCTACCTGCCCAACAACTTCGCCGCCTTCTTCGGCGGCGGGAAGCCTCTCGATTTCGGCAAAACCTTCTCCGACGGGCGCCGGATCCTCGGCGACGGCAAAACCTTCCGGGGGACGATCATGGGAACCCTGGGGGGCGTGGGGGTCGGCCTCGTCCTCGACTCGATCGCTTACCTCCGGCCGGATCTCGGCCTTCCTGAGTTCGGGTCAGGATATGAGATGGTACCCGTCCTGCTGGGGCTATCCCTGGGGGCGATGGCAGGAGACATCGTCGCCAGCTTCTTCAAGAGGAGGATGGGGATGGAGAGGGGAGCGGCTCTATTCCTCGTCGACCAGCTCGACTTTGTAATAGGAAGCTGGGCATTGACCCTCCTCCTCGCCCCCGGCTGGTTCACCGAGAACTTCACCCCAATGGTATTATTCATCGTCCTGATCATAACGCCGATACTCCACAGGGTGACCAACATAATAGGATACAAGATAAAGGCGAAGAAGGAGCCCTGGTGACCGGCAGAGGAGGACCATCCCAGGGAATCAGGGGCGAATGCCGGGATATATCTCATGTTATCCGAGAATTAGACGTCTTTATTTTAATATACCCCCATTATTTCGATTATAGCCTTATTTCCAGATTTAAAACGGACGAAAATGGATCAAGTATCTAATTTTAACATTTCGAGCTTAAATCCATCGTATTAGGCCTTGCTATACCCTACAAACCCCCCAAAAAAAACGAAAATCGGGTATCCATCACCATTTCGAAAGCTTTATAAGTCGAGTAACCGATAGTCAGTACGTTACTGGCCAAATTTTTCATAGATTACTATGAATTGGCAAGAATTAAAAAGGAGGAGAGCAAATGGACATGGTTAGCATGGGGCTCCTAGCTGCAATGGGCGCCCTTGCGACGATAGCCGGTGCAAGCGAGGACTTAGAGTCCGATGTGGGTTCTCAGAGCAATCCCAACTCACAGGTCCAGTTGGCTGCCCAGGTGGGTCACACCCACAGGATTTACAATAAAGCCATATCTGGAGAGCCACCATCGAACGCTCTTTACGCCGCCCTTGCCGCAGTTGTAGCTAGTGTCTTGATGTCCGATGCGTACGGCATGAACGCGTTTTTCTCAATAGCGGTCGGCGCTCTTGTCGCTGCTATATTCAACGGAATCCTTTCCATGACTTCGTACATGGGGAGGAATGCGAGCCAGGCGCGTTTCAACCAATACATCTATCTGGACGTCTTGCGCAGTCACACTACCACTATAATGGCACATGCGTACATTACAGCCTTCTGCGTTGTCACGATATCATACATCATGACGGCCACCTGGCTTCCGATCCAGCATCCATTCCCGCTGCCTGTCATCGCCTTCACCTGGGGGATCGCCCTGGGAGCCATAGGCTCGTCGACGGGCGACGTCCACTATGGAGCTGAGAGGGAGTTTCAGCAGTATCCTTTCGGAGCCGGCCTGAACGCCGCAAACTCCGGGGACATCGTCACAAAGGCCGAAGCTGGCCTCAGAAGCTCGATCGACAACGCCTGGTTCTGTGCCAAGTTCGGAGGCCCGGTCACGGGATTGGCCTTCGGTCTTATAGTATTCCTGGACAACTGGCGGACCACCATCTTCGATCCTGCCACCCAGGGGTGGTATGCGATCGGGACTGGAGTACTTATCGTGGTTCTGCTCAACGTCTACAACAGAATCCTTGAGGTCAGGTCGAAGAAGAGGTACGGGCCGTATCCCGAATATGTGGGGGATATTAAGGTATGAGCACCTTTGACGCAAGCACGTTAATCTACGTAATACAGATCGTTATCGGCGGGCTTCTTGTAGGCATAGGCGTCCACTTCGTTCCCGTCGGTGGCGCTCCGGCGGCCATGGCCCAGGCCACGGGCGTCGGGACCGGCACAGTTCAGCTGGCGACAGGATCGGGGCTCACCGGCCTGATAAGCGCCGGCCTGATGATGAGCGTAACGGACAACATCCTCTTGATAGTGCTGAGCGGTGCCGTCGGCGCCATGATCATGATGGACGTCACGATGATCGTCGGAAACTGGGTATACATCTACGGCGTCGGCGTTCCGCCGGTGGCTGCAAAGGTGGACTACGATCCGATAACCAAAGACCCACAACCTCCATACATATCCCCGGGGACCGTAGGTCATGGGGTTCCCACCGTCAGCTTCGTCAGCGGGACGATCGGTGGTCTGATGGGTGGAGCCGGTGGTTCTCTGATCTACTACGCCCTGATGAACATCAACGGCGTCTCGGGACTGAGCGCCTTCTTCGCCATAGGGATCTTCGTCGTGAACGCGGTCATAGCCTCCTACAATATCCAGGGGACGATCGAGGGGTTCCACGACCCGAAGTTCAAGAGGATCCCCCGGGCGGTCAAAGCGTGTTTCATAGCAACCCTCATCATAGGAATATTCGCTGTATTGATCCACGGAGGTGCCTGAAATGAGCGTTGCAGCAGGCGGAGGAGCGTCCAAGATCGACAAGACCAAGCTGACGATGTACGGCCTGGGTGGCGGGATCCTGGGCATATACCTCGCACACGTTCTGAATATGATAACAGGGACCGGGTACTTCTCGTTCCTCGCAGGCCTTGGGGCCATCGCCGCCGTCTTGATGGGCGCCGACGCCGTCAGAAGGGTCTGTGCCTACGGCATAGGAACCGGAGTCCCGTCGATAGGGATGATGGCGATGGGGATGGGGCTTGTAGCCGCCATGTTCGGCCTCGCCGTCGCCGGAGTTGCGGGACCGATCATCGGGATCGCCATAGCCATGGGATTTGGCTACTTTGTGGGAATGCTCGCAAACAAGATCATCAAGATGAATATCCCGGTGATGGAAGAGGTCTTGATGAGCCTCGGCGGCGCTGGTGCAATGGTCATAATCGCCCTTAGCGTCGTAATATCCGGGCAGATCGGCTACCAGGATATGCTTAAAGACGTCATATTCACCGGATATATAGCGATAGTCTTCATAGCCGGCGCTCTTGCCATTTTGCAGCCGTTCAACGCAAACCTCGGCCCCGACGAGACCCAGGACAGGACCCTCGTCCTCGCCATATCCACTGGAGGTCTTGCGATGTTCGCGGCCGGGATCGCATCTCTTGTCACCGTGGGCGTTGGTGGAGCCGTCCTGACGATGCTGATAGCCGCCGTCATCTGGCTGAAAGCCTTCCTCTGGTACTTCAAGCTGGTCAAGAGGGACTCGGCAGGAGTCATAGGAACCGGTCTTCTTCATGAAGGAGGTCTGTAGATGGGGATAGTCAGAGCAGGCCCGGCAGATCTGCATCTGGTCTTCGATCCGCTCGAGGGGATGATCGCAGAGGAGAGAGATGACGTCATTCAGTTCGCCCTGGACCCGATAATGGAGCAGATCGAAATCATCGACAAGGTCGCCGACGATCTGGTGAACTCCCTCGCTCCAGATGCGCCCCTCCTCAACTCTTACAAGGGGAGAGAGGGTGCAAGCTTCATGGCTGGTATTTACACCAACATATGGTACGGGTTCATAGTCGGCCTGATCGTCGCCTTTGTTTACGTCTTCTCCCATGGAGGTGCTTTCTAAATGGCCAACAAAGTGAAACCGTCCGACCCCTGGCCCTGGATGACCGGCGAATATGAGGTCGGAAACCCCGAGAGCCCCGTCGCCGTCGTAACCTGCGGCTCTCACATGAACAACGCCCCCTTCCTCGATGCAGGCGCGGCCCTGGCGGGACCCTGCAAGACCGAGAACATCGGTATCGAGAAGATGGTGGCGAATATCGTCTCCAACCCCAACATCAGATTCTTGATAATCACGGGGATGGAGGTGAAGGGCCACATAACGGGACAGGCGATAGAGGCCTTCGCGGAGAGCGGGATCAACCAGGAGGGCAGGATCATCGGTGCCACGGGCGCCATACCCTTCATCCAGAACCTCACTCCAGAATCTATAGAGAGGTTCAAAGAGCAGATCACGACGGTCAACATCATCGACACCGAGGATACCGGCACCATAGTCTCCAAGATCAAGGAGTGCGTCTCCAAGGATCCTGGAGCCCTCGACGTCGAGCCGATGGAGATAGTGATATCCGAAGGGGAGGAGGCGGAGGCCGCCCACGGGCTTCGTCCCATGGCGGCAGAGATCGCCAACATCCGGGCAAGGATGAGGCAGATCGAGGCCAATGTAACCAACATGGGCCTTCAGAACAAGTACGCTGCGGGCGTCTATGCCGGGAAGATAGAGGGGATAGTGATGGGGATAACCATCGTCCTCGTCCTCTTCGGGATGATCATGTGGATGGGAGGTATGTGAGATGGCAGATGAGGAGATTAAGACCGAAGAGGTCCAAGAGGCGGCCGCACCGGAGAAACCGATAACTGCCGACATACCATACGGCAAGGGTCTTCCTACCGTGTTGACGCCCTTCATGGGACCTTTTCACGAGATCACCGAGAGCGTAACATACAGAGGACAGCTGATAGCAAGGGATCAGAAGCTCAGCTCCGCCGTGAACGCCGCGATGCCCATCGGGGCGTTTATAGGCTTCTTCTTTGCGCTTCTGATGGTCCTCTTGCCGATCTACTTCATGACCTGAGGTGATACGATAATGGCTCAAAATAATCGAGAAGTAGTGCCCAGCGTCGTAGTGGACCAGGAGCAGTACACCCAGGTCCTGGAGAAGCTGGCAAAGATCGATCAGAAGATCGAGTTCGTTAGCGCGGAGATGGCCCAGAGGCAGGGCAAGAAGGTCGGCAGAGATATCGGCATCCTCTACGGAGCCTGTGGGGGATTAATCATAGTGCTGGCATACTACTTGCTGGCGTTTGGTCTGAGGGTTTGACATGTTCAAATTTGACAAGAAGCAAGAGGTTTTCGAGTTCGGCAAGATCAAGGTGGGAGGTCAACCCGGAGAGTACCCCACCGTCTGCATAGGAACGATGTTCTATTCCCGGCACAAGATTGTGACCGACGAGGACAAGGGGCTCTTCGATGTGGCAGCCGCAGAGAAGCTGTGGAAAGACCAGGAAGAGATGAGCGACACCACCGGAAACCCCTGTTTCAACCAGATCGTCGCCGAGACGGACGAGGCTATGACCAAGTACCTGGACTGGTTCGTCGACATATCCGACGCACCCTTCCTGGTGGACTCCAGCGCCCCGAGCGTGAGGGGTTTCGGGGTCAAGTACGCCACCGAGATCGGAGTCGCCGACAGGGCGATCCACAACTCCATCAACGCCTCCATCACCGCCGAAGAGTTCCAGGCGGTCAAGGAGAGCGACCTCGACGCCGCCATAGTCCTCGCCTTCAACGCCCTCGACGCCACCACCCAGGGGAAGATGGACGTCCTGACGAAGGCCGCAGGAGGCGCAGAGAAGGGTATGCTCGACTACGCCGCTGATGCGGGGATCACAAGGCCCCTCATCGACGTCGCCGCCATGCCCCTCGGAGCCGGTTCCGGGGCCACCATCCGGGCCGGGATAGCCGTCAAGGCGATCCTAGGCCTTCCCGTCGGGGCAGGCTACCACAACGGTGCCTCCGCCTGGGACTGGATGAAGAAGTACAAGAAGGTGAACAAGGCAGCCTTCCCTCCGGTGGACATCGGATCAAACCTCGTCGCCGGGATCATGGGAGCCGACTATTACCTCTACGGCCCCATCGAGAACGCCACGATGGTATTCCCGGCGGCGGCCATGGTCGACATCATGTGCGCTGAGAGCGCAAAAGAGCTCGGCCTGGAAGTGCTGGACCCGAACCACCCGATCAAGAAGCTGCTCTGAGCACCCCTCTTTTTTTCTTTTTTTATTTTTGAGGCGATCTACTTGCCGTTTCGAGTGGAGATCAGGACTGCCTTTGGAAGCGGCCGTTTTCGGTGCCAGCGGTGCGGAAGCTGCTGCCATCACCGCCGCCCCGACGACTTCGACGACCTCATACCCCCCGAGAGGATGGCGGAGTTCTTAGAGAGGTCCAACCTGATCTATCTCACCGAGAAGGATATCGATAAGATCAGCAGGAGGACGGGTTTAGAGGCCGACGAGTTCGTCGACACCCTCTATGAGGATAAAAAGGGGTCCGTAAGAGTCGAGGATGGAGGAAAGGTGGTGATCCTCGATCTTCCTGTTATGAGGTCGAGGGATGTGGACGGAGCCTGCGTCTTCTTTAGAGACGGGAAGGGCTGCGCCATCTATCCCGTCCGGCCGGCGGCCTGCCGCCTCTTCCCCTTCGTCGTCGTCGAGAGGTCGGGGCCCTCAGGGGGGATCGTCCTCGAGATAGGGTACAACCCCACCTGCCCGGGCATGGGGGGTGGGAAGGAGCCGGATAGAAGGAGGCTCGAGAAGCTCGTTGCAGGCCAGTTCGCCGAGAGGATGGAGACCGTCGGCTCCCAGGTCCAGAGGCTGAGGATCGAGGGGAAGATCCACCCCGACGCCAGGATCTACAGGACGATGCCGGGGAAGAAGGGCCGGCCTCTTTGAATTATGGGGGTCATCAAGAGACGGATGAAATGGATCGAAGGGCGCGGGGGATGGCTATAAGCCGGATTTTTCATTAGACATAATTATTAAATAAGATCGGTGTAATGGTCCTTCGCAGATCTTTGCAATAGCTCAAGTAGAGGGATACTCATGAAACGAGTTTTAATTGGCGTAGCGTTCTTAGCTCTCCTATCGATGGCTGGATGGGCCCTAGGGATGGGGGTAGCGGATGGAGAGATGGAAACGGAAGAAGCAGATCCACTTATACCGCGAGAACTGCTCTTCGGCAATCCTGACAAGATCACTGTAAGAACGAGCCCCGACGGTTCAAGGATCAGCTATCTCGCCCCTAAAGACGGAGTCCTGAACGTCTGGGTGGGACCTATCGAGGACCCGGAAGCTACAGAGCCCGTCACCAACGACACATATCGGGGGATACGCTCCTACTCGTGGGCCTACACCAACGAGCACATCCTCTATATCCAGGACAAGGACGGAGATGAGAACTGGCGGATCTACAGCGTCAACCTGAGTAGCGGCGAGATGAAGGACCACACCCCCTTCGAGGATGTCCAGGCCAGGATTGTAAAGGTCAGCCGCAACTTCCCTGAGGAGATGATCGTCGGCATAAACGACCGCGATCCGGAGTACCACGACCTCTATCGCCTGAACATACAGACCGGGAAGATGACCCTGATCCAGGAGAACAGATATTTTTCATCCTTCGACATAGATGACAATTACACCGTCAGGTTTGCGACGAATATGACGTCAGACGGCGGTGCAGATATCTTCAGGCCGAGAGGAGACGACCGCTGGGAGGTCTTTTCAAAGATCCCGATGGATGACGTGATCACGACGGGACCGGTTGGGTTCAACAAGACCGGCGAGATCCTGTATATGGTCGACAGCCGCGGCCGGAATACTGCGGCGCTCTTCGCCATGGATACGCAGACCGGGGTCGAGACTTTAATCGCAGAAGACCCCAAAGCTGATTTCAGCGGCTGGATGGTCCACCCTTCAGAGAGGAACGTCCAGGCAGCTGCTTTCACCTACGAGCGGAAGCACTGGCAGGTGATCGACGGATCGGTGGCCGACGACCTGGCCTTCCTCGCGACGGTCGACGATGGCGACATCGAGGTGGTGAGCCGGTCTCTCGACGACAGGACCTGGATAGTCGTCTACGTCGTGGACGATGGCCCCTTCAGGTACTACCGCTACGACAGCGAGAAGAAAGAGGCAGAGTTCCTCTTCACAAATCGGAAGGATCTGGAAGATCTGGCCTTCGCCAAGATGATGATCCCGGCCGTCATCGTCTCGCGGGACGGTCTGAACCTGGTGAGCTACTACACGTTGCCTCTCGGAAGCGACCCGGATGGTGACGGCAGGCCGGAGGAGCCCCTCCCCATGGTCCTGTACGTCCACGGCGGTCCCTGGGACCGGGACGTCTGGGACTATAACCCCGCCCATCAGTGGCTTGCCAACCGGGGATACGCCGTCCTGAGCGCGAACTTCCGCGGATCTACGGGCTTTGGGAAGGATTTGGTCAACGCCGGAAACCTGGAGTGGGGTGCCAAGATGCACGACGACCTGATCGACGCCGTCGATTGGGCGGTGGGTGAGGGGATCGCAGATCCCGATCGGGTGGCGATCATGGGTGGGAGCTACGGAGGGTATGCGACCCTTGTGGGCCTCACCTTCACCCCTGATGTATTTGCCTGCGGCGTTGACATGGTGGGTCCCTCAAACCTCACGTCCTTAATCGAGACGATACCCCCCTACTGGCAGCCGGAGATCGAACTCTTCGCGACTCGAATGGGCGACCACAGGACCGAAGAGGGCCGAAAGCTGCTGAGAGAGCGCTCTCCAATCAACCACGTCGAGAGGATTCAGCGGCCTCTCCTGATATGTCAAGGTGCCAACGATCCGCGGGTCAACCAGAACGAGTCAGACCAGATAGTCAGGGCGATGCAGGAGAGGGCGATTCCAGTGACCTACGTGCTGTATCCGGATGAGGGTCACGGCTCTGCCCGACCTGAGAACAGAATGTCCTTTTACGCCGTCGCCGAGGCTTTCCTCTCTGAGCACTTGGGCGGACGGTTTGAGCCTGTTGGCGACGATTTCGAAAATTCGAGCATCACCGTGCCTGTCGGGGCTGAGGAGGTTTCGGGGCTGAAGGAGGCTCTTTCAGAGCTATTCGCCGGATAAAGGGCTGTCCATCGGCCTTGGATAAGAGATGGTAGCGAAGGGGGGACCGAGGACAGCTCACCGACCCCCCCCCTTTCACCTTTTCCCGCTACTGCCCCTCATCCAGCTCCTTGAGCTGGTTCACCCTCATCTCCACGACGTCCATGGCGTCCTCGAAGAGGGTGCTGTTTATCTCTATCCCGAAGTACTTCTCGAGCTTCTCAGGCGGGGTCTCCGTCGTCCCGGCAGAGAGGTAGCTTACGTACCGCTCGCTGAACTCCTGGGGGTCCTCCTTATACTTCTTGAATAGAGATAGGGTTATCGCCTTTGAGAGCGAGTAGCTGAAGGTGTAGTAGTTGTTGGTGAGGTAGATATGGCTTATATATGTCCACCCCGCCGAGTCCTCGTCGTAGTAGCCTATATTCTCGTCCTCGTACTCTTTGGATAATCTTGTCCAAAGGGCGTTGAGCTCAGAAACTTCTATTCCGTCTCTACCGTCGCAGAGTATGTGGGCCTGGTGCTCGAACTCGGCGATCATCGGCTGGAAGGTGAAGTAGTTCTCATAGTCCCTTATGTGCTGGTCCAGGACGGCCACGGCGGTCTTTTGGTCGTAGTTCTGAAGGACGTAATCCACAAATAGCTCCTCATTGAAGGTGGAGGGGATCTCCATCTCGTAATTCTCGCCGCCGCAGTAGACGTAATCGACGGCGTTGCCCATAAGGTAGAAGTTGGTGGCGTGGCCCATCTCGTGGGTCAACGTCTTCTTGTCGGTGATAAGGCCGTCGAAGTTCAGGAAGATCAAACCGGAGAGCTTCAAGGGAAATAGGCTCATGCAGTATCCTCCGGGCTGCTTTCCTTCCTCCGGGCGGGGGTATACGTCGATCAAGTTGGCGGTGACGGTATTGATGAAGATCTCCCCGAAGATGGGGTTCATCCCGGCGTAAGAGGCGCCGACCTCGGCCAGGGTCTCTGAATAGGTGTAGACCTCGTCGGGGTCGTCGGTCAGCTGAAGAAACATGTCGTAAGGCATCAGCCGGCCTACCCCCATCTTCTCCCTCCTGAACTCGTGGTACCCATAAAAGGCGTCTTTCCTCTCCTTGAAGACGGAGTTCATCTCTTCGATCTGCTCCTCGGAGAGGTAGCTGTCGAAGATCTTGGAAGCGTAGGCATCGGAGTGGTTAAGCTCCCGGCTGAGGAGGTCGCCGGCCTTAGCCTTCTGCAGGTAAAGGGCCGCCATCTTGTCGGATTCGTTTTTGAGGTGGTAGAACCTCTTATCGTAGCATAGCTTCCTGTTCTCTCGATCGGCATCGGTGGAGAGGAGCTTGTAGTAGGATTGAGAGTTGACGGGGTACTCTGTGCCTTCGGTGAGGGTTATATTTCCGGCGACGGTGACGTTGTTTGTGATCTCCTTGAGGGCCTGGGTCTCAAGCTTCATCAGATTATCTCCGATCTCGGCTATGAAGGCGGCGTGGGTCTCGTTTCGCGGCCGGTGGTCTGCATACCGGATGTAGCTGTTTTCGAGATATGTTCTGTACTCTTCAAGCCCCGGCTCCTGGCCGAAGAGGATCTCCCACTCATCTCTCGACAGCGATTTGAGCCTGATCTCGGCGAAGGATGTGGCGGCGTAATAGTCGGCGTAGAAGGTCTGGATCTCGGAGATGAAGGTCTCGAAGAAATCGTCGTTGACGTTGAGGCTGTTTTGGGCGTAGACGTAGGTTGAGAGGAGGTCGAGGGAGATGGAGAGACTCTTCTCGTCCTCAATGAATCCCAGAAGGACCGGACCGTTCAGCTCCTCGAAGGCGGGCCGGTAGGTCTCGTTGATCCTCTCGGCCTGCAGCTTGATGCGGTCGAACTCGACCCTAGCCCCGTCTTTATCCTCGAAGAGAAAAGAGAGGTCCCAGGACGTGGTGATTTTGGTTTCATCCAGCTGGTTGGCCCCTTCGCTCGCATCTTCGGAGGCCCTTTGGTCGACGGACTGCGCACCCCCTCCCAGGGGAGCCATCAAGAAAATCGCCGCGGCGATGATTATTACTGCAAAGATTTTGACCTTCATACTCCAACACCGTCTCCCTGATGCCGATGAGCTCGAACCGGCATCGCAATAGTTCAAACTGATCTGATCTGGCTGGCTACTTAAATTTTCGGCTCCGGCATCGCTACTTCCAGATTCATAGCGCCTCCATATACCCCTCGATCCGGTCGAGCCCCTCGGCGATCCTCTCTAGGCAGCTGGCGTAGGAGAAGCGCAGGTACCCCTCGCCTTCAGCGCCGAAGTCGATCCCGGGCGCGACGCCGACGCGGGCTTTCTCAAGGATGTCGAAGGCGAGGTTGTACGAATCGGACGAAATATGCCGGGCGTCGGCGAAGACGTAGAAGGCCCCCGTCGGCTCGACTGCGATCCCGAATCCGAGCTTGCGGAGCCGTTTTACCATGAACCGCCGCCGTTCGTCGTAGGTCCGCCTCATCCGGGCGACGTCCTCCCCCGTCTCCCGGAGGGCTGCGATCCCCGCTCTCTGGACCGCGGAGTTGGCGCAGATGAAGAGGTTCTGCTGCATCTTCTGGATCGGCCTTATGAACTCGGGGGGCGCGATCAGGTAGCCGAGCCGCAGGCCCGTCATGGCGTAGAGCTTGGAGAAGCCGTTCAAGACGATGGCGTCGTCGGAGAACTCCAGTATCGACCTCTCCCTTCCAGCGTAGACGAGGCCGTGGTAGATCTCGTCGGAGACGACCCGGACCCCCGGATCGGCGATCTCCTCCATCCTCTCGCCGGAGAGGAGGGTCCCCGTCGGGTTTGAAGGCGAGTTGATGACGACCGCCCTAGTCCGCGGGGTGATCCGCGAAGATATCGCCTCCGCCGAGAGCTGAAAGCCGTCGGCCTCGGCGACGGTCACCGGCACGGGAACTCCGCCGGAGAAGCGGATGAAGTTGGGGTAGCAGGCGTATCCGGGGTCGGAGATGATCGCCTCGTCTCCGGCCTCCAGGAGGGCTGAGAAGACGAGCATCATCGCCGGGGACGTCCCGGAGCAGACGACGATCCGATCGGGATCGACGGTGACGGCGTACCTTTCGGCGTAGTGGTCGGATATCGCCTCCCGAAGCTGCGGGTCGCCGCAGCTGTGGGTGTATTTGGTATGCCCCTCGGCTAAGGCGGCGGTGAAGGCCTCCCGGATCGGGGCGGGGATGTCGAAGTCCGGCTCGCCCACCTCCAGGTGGACTACATCGATCCCCTGGCGCTCCATCGCCCGGGCGCGCTCCAATACGTCCATCACCAGAAAGGGGGTCATCTCTTCGGCTCGTCGTGAGATCATAAAGTGGGGCTCCTTAGACGAAATTCTGATTCACTATTATTGTGCTCATATGAAATTCCTGTTTTCGAATCGATTTTTCAGAGATTTCATATTCCACATCTTTCATTTATTCTCTAGTCTATCGAATCCAACGAAAATATCGCCCACTTTCTAACCATATCGGATTCATCATCCTTCGCACATTTAATTAGCGCTTCTTTAGCGCGAGGGCCTCCGATGTTGCCAAGGGAGAGAGCAGCCCTGAATCGGACCGACTCGTTATCATCATCTATAGCTGCGATTAGTGGGTCTAATGCCAAAGGGTCACGGATGTCCCCAAGAACATCGACTGCATATGATCGGACAGCACTATCTTCGTCCTTAATACGCTCTATTATCTGATCAAGGTATTCCGTTTTCCCTAATTTCACCAGAGCACCTATAGCGGCTAATTGAACTATTTTGCTTTGTTCGTTTTTGAGTGCTTTTTTCAGAGGTTTTACTGCCCTCATATCTCTAATATTACCAAGATCTTCTGCAGCTTTTCTACGAAAGCCTTCCTTTTCATGGTTCTTAAGAGTTTCAATTACCGACTCAAGCGATATCATCAAATATCTATATCTATTATCTAACGCTTTAGATACACAAAAAATAATTATTATTGATGCCACTATTGTTGAATCGAAGACATACTTACAGGGCAAATACCCAATGAATTTATTCGGCTGTATCATGTAAAGAGGAACAATGAATCCAAATACTCCAACTATAATGAACGATATCAATATGTATCGCGTAGATTTATAAGAGCCCATAAGTGAATTTAATATATTTCCTTGATAAAATTCCTCTACCATTTTGTTTATTTCACTTGATTTTGTCCTTATTTTCAATAATATATCCCAATATCCAGCATAAAATTCTTCATTTTTCTTTTCCAGTTGGTCTGACCTGTAATCTATGTTTTCTTTTTGAATATTGCCACCACCCAGTTGTGTATTGATGCCCTCAATTTTATTTAAATATGGGTAAACTGTTTTTATATACCACTCATAATCATCCATACACACAATATATCTATAATTTTTTTCATATGGATCTAGCTGCGAGACTCGATGCAATTTTTTAATTAGAACTTTATAAATCTTGTATTGCAATGAGTTTAGCGAATCCAAAAACGGCCTATAATGTTTCTCTTCATATACATATTTATTTGATATATGATTCAGATGTTTCCAATTGTTAAAATTTTGTATGACAAGATCTACATGCTCTTGTACGTCTCGATTCTGATGCACTGCGATATTTCCAACCGCAGATTCGGAAATGTTACAATAAGTACCAATTAATATATCTAGTTTATTTAATTCTAATTCAATTGTTTCTCGTTTCTGAGAGCGCTGCTGTAATAGATAGATTACCACCGCTGCAGATATTGAAATTAGTGCACCTACACTTGATGCAATAGTTGAGTAAAACATCGTATAATCTGCGCAACTTATCATCTAATCACCTGTGGCACATCATCTAAAGACGCCCAGTGACGTGATAGGGATTGCTGAATAAAAACGTGCTGGTATCTTCAAGCTCAAATAACTGAATCAGGTGAAGGGAGGCTATATGAAGCCGGTATCGAAACATTTTTCGTGATTAGTGATAGAGAGGAACGATTCACATTTTCCCCTTCACCCCACCTTCAGCTGGGCCTCCACCAGCTCGTCAAGAAAGGACCTCCTCACCTCCGCGGCGTAGTCCCAGAGGTCGGGGCCGCAGGCGTCGCACTCCCGCCCCCTCTCCTCCATCACCCGGACCAGGTCCAGGAGCGAGCCGTAGAGGAGCGGCGCCGCCTCCCGGAGGCGGGCGTCGAAGGCGCTCGCGGCCTCTTTCGTCGGGATAAGCCTGCAGACTCCGCCAGCGCCAGCTTCTTCCCAGGCCATGCAACCGGCCTGCAGGCAGGCCCTCGCCACGAAGGGGCAGGCCTTCTCCACCTCCTTCTCCACTTCTACCTCTCTACTATCCGCCACCATCTCCACCGCCTCAGAGCCGAGATGGCAAAATCTTCAAACGATATCACCTGCCGTCTCGTCTTACATTTCTCTGACGGATTTATGGATACTCTTCGATCCTATAAGTGACTTTTTATTCGATGTTGGGGGCTGCCGTTCGGGAAAAATGGCGGAGGGATTTTTCCATCCACCTGAGATGAAATGGCGGTATTGAGCGATCTTGGAGATTTATTCGAGCCCTGATGGCCATCAGGCTGATCTTCTATCGGGATAAACCCGGAGGCGGGGACAAAAATTTAAGTAAAATGCCGGGCAATGGTGTAACTTAATTCTGTTACGAGGACGGATATTCGATCCGTCGATCGGAGCTTTCGACCAGGAGGTTTCGGGCCGATTGATGCCGTGATCTATCGCTCTGCATCCCAGCCCGTCCGAACTCAGGGGGTTCATAAGATCATGAAATCGAGATATACAGCGGCGATCCTGACACTGCTATTGCTGGCATCGCCGATCTTTGCGGCCGACGCCGCCTCAGCCCAGCAGATGCCCGTCGTCGAGATGAAGCCGGTGACGATGACCGTCATGGAGAGGTTCGCCCCCATCTACTACGCCGACGGGGGCGAGACCAGGGGCTCGGTCTATTACGCCGCCAGCAGCACCGCTCCCGATAACATCATCTATACGCGCCCCTCGGGGAGGCTCTACAGCTTCACCTTCCATCCAGGGGTCCCCGAGAAGCTCTACTACGCCAACGCCAACCAGAACGACATTTACATGGTAGCCGAGACCGGATCAGGCTGGTCCGCTGAATCGACCATCTTCACCCACAAAACCTACGTCCGGGACATAGCCTTCGCCTTCGACCAGAACAGCGACCTCGGCCTCTACTTCAGCGAGGCGACGGGGGCCGGAGGCGACGGGACGATCTACCGGATCGACGGCGCCGCAGCCACCCCGATCTACACCGTCAAGCTCGCTGACGTCGGCGGGTTCTGGGCCGGGGACTTCGCCTTCGACTACGACGGAAACCTCTACCTCAGCTCAGGAAACCAGGTGCCTGCCAGCATATACAAGGTCGCCACCGGGACCGGTGCCATAACCAGGATCTTCGAATCGAGGGACACATCCATAGCCGGCCTCGTCTTCCGGGACGGCCGCCTCTACTACGCCGACTGGCGCCAGAACATCTACCGCCTCGACCTCGGGAGCGGCACGAGCACCCTCTACTACACCAACCCCGCCAGGATCTGGCTCTCGGACGTAGGCTTCAAGGAGAGGAGGGACGCCGCCGGGAGCAGGCCGATGGTCGGAACCTATGGCCTGACCGCAGCAAAGACGATCTTCACGTCGGCCAGAGGTTTGCCGCAAGAAGATGGGACCGACCCGACGAAGCCACCAAAGAAAGAATTAAGCCCATTCTAGGTGATCCGATAGACGGTGATCCCGTCCTCCGATCACCACGCCTCTTTTTCTTGATGTAGACGGCAGCCACCTCTCCTAGACCTGGTCTCCACCGCATACCTGGGAGTCTACCCCGGCATCTATCTATCGGATAGACAGCACCTTCCGGTTGAACCACTCGTTTCTGGAGGGCTGGCTGCCTTCCTTCCCCCCAGGACCGAGAGGAGGATATAAAAGCCGGTCTCCGTCAGGATGCAGACCGCCGCCGGGACGGCGGCCGTGTGGCCGAAGAGGAGGAGGGCGACGGCGGCGGCGAGCCCCAGGTTCTTGAAGGATCCAAAGAGGGTGAAGGCGATCCTCTGAGGACGCCCGACCCCTGCCATCGCCGAGGCGGCGTAGACGACCGCCCCCGAGGCGAAGGTCCGGGCGATGGCGATGAAGAGGACCCCCGCCGCCTCCTTCGCCATGGCGCCGCTGTTCAGCCCCACCACGATGTAGGTGACGACGAAGAGGCCGAAGTTGATGGGGTGGGCAGGATCGATCTTCAATCGGCCGATGCGCCTTGAGGCGATGAGGGGGAGGAGGATCAGGAGGAGGACGACCTTCGCCGTCTCTGCTACCCCTGAAGCGGCCATCCCGGCGAAGATGTAGATGATCGATGGCATCAGGACGATGGAGGCGATGTACGATAAGGCCTGCGAGTAGAGGGCGAGCCGGACGTCGCCGGCGAGAAGCCTCGTCAGAGGGACGACGGCCACCGCCGGCGGGACCGCGGCCATCACCACAAACCCCAGCCATAGCGCCTCCTCCTCGATGACCGAAGCGGCGAGGATGAGGATCAGCCCCGATAAGAAGAGGTAGCTGATGAGAAAGCCGGTGATGGCCCCCCGGATCGGCGGAACGGCAAGATCGATCCCGGCCATGGAGAAGGCCATCATGATGAAGAGCGCCGGCATCACCAGGAGTTCGAGCCTTGCGGCCGGTTCCGGCAGTAGAAAGCCGAGGGCTACGGCCAGGGTCAGGATGAAGGCGGTATTTCTATGAAGGTCGGTCTGCACGATGAAACCAGCACCCGTTAAATCGTCGTTCCCTCGACCCGTCACGTTTCGAAGATATCTCTCTTACGTCCCGGCCCCCAGAGGAAGGATCGAACCGGCAGGCTCAAACCACCGGCTGAGGCGAGAGAGGAGCCTGAACAGGATACGCGATGGGGAACACGGAAGATGGAAGTGGGTCGAGCAAAGATCCGGGAGGGATGAGGATAGATGCAGGAGGGATGAGGATAGATGCAGGAGGGATGAGGATAGATGCAAGAGGGATGAGGATAGATGCAGGAGGGATAAGGAAAGATGCAAGAGGGATGATAGAAGACGACTCTCTTAAATTGGTCTGGCGCAGCCGAGGGCCGCGCCGGCCGTTCTGGCGATCTATAATTGATGATTTCAGACCTTGTGGGCTATGGCGAACTTTCGCATAACCCTGTCGATAGTTATACTGACTTTGTCTCCGACCTTCGTCTCTGAGACGAAGATTACAAAGCCCTCAACCCTGGCTATGCCGTCTCCCTGCCTCGATATGTCCTCGATCTCAACTTCATACGTCTTTCCAGCTTCTACCGGTGCAGAGCTTGCGAATCCGCCACTGCTGTAAGATCCTCGATTATCTCCGTACACGAAGTTCACATCCATTTTGCGAAAAACCGTGAAAACAGCCTCGCACGCATCTCGGGAAGGACCGGGGCTTATTTAAACCTATGCCCGGCCCCGGGGGCGAAGCAGTTTCATCTTCAATCCGGCCGGCAGATCTCGCTGGAGACGAATTCGTCCCCATCCCGCCGCATCTCGCAGACTATCCTGCCGTCGACGAGCCGGAGGATCCTATCTGTCTTCTCCGCCATCGTCATGTCGTGGGTGACGAGGATGAAGGTCTGGTTCATCTGGCGGTTGAGCTTCCTCAACAGCTCGTAGATCATATCGGAGCTCTTGCTGTCGAGGTTACCCGTCGGCTCGTCCCCGATGACTATCGACGGATGGCCTGCAAGGGCTCTGGCCACCGCCACCCTCTGGTTCTGGCCGCCGGAGAGCTGGTTAGGCCTGTTATTCAGCCGGTCGCCGAGCCCCACATCCTCCAGAAGGCCGGCGGCCCGATCCATCGCCTCCTTTTTGTCCATCCCGGCGATGAGGAGGGGCATCATCACGTTCTCGACGGCGTTGAACTCGGGAAGAAGGTGATGAAACTGGAATATGAACCCGAGCTCCTTGTTTCTCAGCCTCGCCCTCTCCGCCGGGGTCGCCTTCGTTATGTTCTGCCCCTTCAGCCAGATCTCCCCGGATGTGGGAGTGTCCAAAAGGCCGATCATGTTGAGGAGGGTCGATTTTCCGCTGCCGCTGGGCCCCACGATGGAGAGGACCTCCCCCTCCTGGATCGTCAGGTCGACGTCGTCCAGGGCCACGAGCTCGACGCCGTCTCCGTAGACCTTCCGTAGCTTCTTGATCTCGATGATTTTGCTCAAAGCCAGATCCCCTCCAAATTTATTTTTATTCGCCTATCTTTAGATGGGCTTCATTCTGTGGCTATCGCCTCCACGGGGTCGAGCCTGGAGGCCTTGAAGGCTGGGTATATCCCCGCGAAGAAGTTAACTAGTATGGCGAAGGCGGCGACGTAAAGGAACGCCCCAAGGTCCAGGACGACGGTCATCCGGGAGGCTATGTATATCTCCGCCGGAACCTCGATCGTCCCGATCAGCTTTGCCGCAAGGTATGCGAGGCCGCCGCCGAGGAGGGCCGAGGGAGGGCCGAGGATGACGGACTCCAGGACGAAGACCTTCATGATCGACCTTCTGGTGGCGCCCATGGCCATCAGGATCCCTATCTCCTTGGTCCTGCGGCTTATTATCATTATCATGGTGTTGGCGATCCCGAAGCCAGATATTATAAATATTAATATATAGAACGCAATTGAGTAGATCTGCTGGGTGTCCAGCTGCTCCAGGATGTCCCTGCTCTTCTCCTGCCAGCTCTCGGCCTTGTAGAGGGTCCTCTGGTTCAGATCGGCGGCGACGGCGGGGGCCGCATAGATGTCCGATAGCCTCACCCCTACCTCCGATACCACGTCCCCCTCCCCCAGCAGCTCCTGGGCGGTACCGAGGGGGAGGTATACGAGGGACCTGTCGAGCCCCGTTCCGGTACTAATAATCCCGACCGCAGTCACCTGGAGGGTCGCGTCCCTTCTCGATATCCTGAACTTATCCCCTACGTTCAGGTCCAGGTCGTCGGCGAGGTCGGCCCCCACCACGGCGGCGAGCCTCCTGTACCGCAGGTCGCCGTAGTCGCCGGAGACGACGTCGTCCTGAACGTTGAGGAGGATATCCTCCAGAAGAGGATCGGCGCCGATGAAGGTCACCCCCTCGACGTTGTTCTTGTGTTTTGCAGCCGCCATCCCCGAGACCCTCGGCGACGCCACCAGAACCCCTGGACTCGCGGACGCCATCTCCGAAAGGGTTCTGTAGAGGTGGATGTAGTCCTCCCCCTCCTTCGGCCCTATCGTTATATGCGGGGCGTTCTCGACGGTGTTCTCGATCAGGTTCTCTTTGTACCCCTCGGTGATGCCTATCAGGACGACGATCACCCCCACCGCCAGGGCGACGGAGAGGACCGTGAAGAGGACCATCCTTGGATTTCCGAAGATATGCCGTTCTGCGATCGATAGCTCGAACATCTCTTCAACCTCGTAGGGCGACTACAGGGTCCAGATGCGATGCCTTGTGGGCGGGGTAGACCCCAGCCGCCATGCTCAAAGCCAGCGCCAGTAGCGGTAATGCGATGAGGTCCACCGGATCGACGATGAACTTGAGAGTGACCGGCTGGGGGGAGTTCGGCGGGGTGATGGCGTAACCCAGGCTATCTAAGTAGACCGATAAGCTGTAACCCACGACGGTCCCTATAATCCCTCCCGCAAGGCCGAGGACCCCGCTCTCGATGATGAAGATCCTGCGGATATCGGAGGAAGATGCTCCCATGGCCATCAGCATGCCTATGGATCTCGTCTTCTCCAGGACCACCATGTTCATGACGTTGGCGATCCCGAAGGATGAGATCAAGAGGAGCAGTGCCAATATCAGGTTGTTTGTGAGATCCCTGAAGGCGATCGTCTCTTCAAATTCGGGATATAACCTCCTCCAGCTCCTGGCATCGTATCCCAGGGCGGAGATCTCTGCGGCCACGCCGTCTGCCTGATAAGGGTCCTCAAGGCCGATGCTGATGGAGGTTGCAACAGACCCACCCCCCAGGAACTCTCTCGCCGTGGCGAGGGATACCAGGGATGACCGGTCCCATACCTCGACCCCTGTCCAGAATACCCCGGAGACGATGAGGCTCGTGGGTCTCGCATCTGGGAAGGTTGCGACGACGCTATCGCCCAACTTCACTTGAAGACTCTCTGCCACCATCTCTCCCAGGACGACCCTCCTGCCGCTCCGGATCGAATCGAGGTCCCCCTCTATCATGTATTTGTCGCCTATCCCCGTCATCCTGTTCAGCTCTTCGGGGACGATGCCCATCATCTCGACGTTCTCGACCCTGCCTTCGTAGGATAATGCTGCAGGCGTATTCAACGCCGGGGCCACGGCGACTACCCCGGGGATCGTCCAGATGAAGTCCGCAAGGGTATTGTAAAGGTATATGTAATCCTCGCCCTCTTTCGGAAGGACGAGAACGGAGGGTGCAAGCTCGAAGAAGACATCGAAGAATGTAACCTCAATGCCATTTTGGAGCGATCTGAATATTATGGCGATGGCGACCGCGAGGCCGACGGCACCTATCGCAAGGAGGGTCTGCCTCCTCCTCTTCTCAAGATGTTTTTCGGCCACGAAGAGCTCGAACAAGGGATCACTCCTATCGGCTATGCGCTTAGAACCCTTTTCTGGATCTTATTTATAGAGATCGGGCCAGAGACGCATAATCGATATTTAGCACCTCTTATGGGAGCGTAAGACCCTCATTTTTTCCTGGTATGACCCTCCTTTCTTGGAACGGGGGCTATCAAGGCCTCTTCAACCTCGCAGGGCGACTATTGGGTCCAGATGCGATGCCTTGTGGGCCGGGTAGACCCCCGCCGCCATGCTCAATGCGAGCGCCAGTAGCGGGAATGCGATGAGGTCCACCGGATCGACGATGAACTGGATCAATATCGGCTGAGGGGCGTTCGGCGCTGTTATTACGTACTCCTGGCTGTGCAGGTAGACCGATATGGCATAACCGACGACGGTCCCGAAGGCTCCGCCGGCGATGCCCAGGACCCCGCTCTCGATGAGGAATATCCTCCTGATGGTGGAGGAAGAGGCGCCCATCGCCATCATCATCCCTATAGCCCTCGTCTTCTCCAGGACTACCATGTTCATGACGTTGGCGATCCCGAAGGAGGCGATCAGAAGCAGGAGAGCAAGGATCAGGTTGTTGGAGAACTTCTCGAAGGCGAGGGTCTCCTCGAACTCTGGAAACATCGTCCTCCAGCTCTCTGCCTCGTATCCAAGGGCCGAGATCTCGGCGGCGATCTCGCCGGCGCGATAGGGGTCGGCGGTCTTGATGTTGATGTAGGTTATGACGTCCCCCTCCCCCAGAAACCTTCGCGCCGTATCGAGGGAGACGAAGGCAGACCTGTCCCACTCTTCGATCCCCGTCCTGAAGACCCCCGCCACCACCAGGTTCATGGTGTTGGCGTCGGGAAAGCTGGCGACGACGCCGTCTCCGATCTTCACTTCAAGCCTGCGGGCCATCTCATCCCCCAGGATGACCCTTCGACCGCTGGAGATACCCCGCAGGTCCCCCTCTATCATGTACTTGTCGCCGATCCTGGTGACGACGTTCAACTCCTCCGGGATCGCCCCGGTCATCTCGACGTTCTCGACGTTCCCCTCAAAGGATAGGGCGGCCGTGGTGCTGAGGGCGGGAGAGACGGCGACGACCCCGGGGATCGTCCAGATGAACTCCATCAGGGTCTTGTAGAGGTATATATGCTCCTCCCCATCCTTGGGGGTGACGAGGACGTGGGGCGCCAGCTCGAAGATTATCTGGAAGAAGGTCTCGAAGCTCCCGTTCATCAGCGACCTCATGATGATGATGATGGCAACGGCGAGGCCTACAGCTCCCACGGCGAGGGCTGTCTGCCTCTTTCGGGTCCTGATGTGCTTTAGTGCCACGAAGAGCTCGAGGAAGGGATCACCCCACTGATATCTGGCGAGATAGCACCGACGCCAATAACCGTTCTTCGGATCTTATTTAAAAAGATCGGGCTCCACCGGCCTCCATCTCCCCCACCAGAGCCGGGGATTTGACAGGCACTTCCACCGCAGAGGGTCATGCGGTCAGCCCCGGAGGGCGACGACGGGATCGAGCTTCGACGCCTGATGAGCGGGGTAGACCCCGGCGGCGACGGAGAGTAGGAGGGTGACCAGGGGGAAGATGAGAAGGTCCCGGGGATCGACGACGAAGGTGAGATAGACCGTAAATCCGGGGCCGGAGGATAAAGCGATGGCGAGGCTGTTGACGTATGCAGAGATGATGTAGGCGATGAGGCAGCCTGCCGTCCCGCCGGCTAGACCGAGCACGCCGGCCTCCATGAGGAATATCCTGCGGATGATCGATGAGGTGGCACCCATGGCCATCATCATGCCGATCTCCCTCGTCTTCTCCAGGACGAGGAGGTTCATGATGTTGGCGATCCCGAAGGCTGAGATGATTATCACAAGGAGCATTATCATGGTGTTGGAGAGCCGGCGGCTCTGGATATTCTCGACGATCCCCGACTGGCTCTGCCAGCTCTCGGCGTTGTATCCCCGCAGTCTGAGTGAAGCTGCCACCTCGTCGGCCCGGTAAATGTCGTCGATCTTGATCTGGACCTCGGTTATGACGCTCCCCTCCCTGAGGAAGTCTCTTGCCGTCTTCATGGAGACGTAGGCGTAGTTCGTCGAGAATCCCCCTGTGTCGAAGATCCCCGTCACCACGAGGTTCAGGGTCGTGGCGTCGGGAAAGCCTGCCCTGACGGTATCGCCGAGCTTCAACTCCAACCGCTCCGCCATCTCCCTATCCAGGGCAACCCTCCTGCCGCTTTCGATGGAGTCGAGGTCACCCTCCAGCATGTAGTCGAGGCCTATCCTCGATATCTTGTTCAGCTCGTCGGGGACGACCCCCCGGAGGACGACGTTCTCGACCTTCCCGCCGGAGGACAGGGAGGCGGTCGTCGATAGAGCCGGGGAGGCGGCCGTCACCCCCGGGATCGTCCAGACCGCATCGAGGAGGGACTTGTAGAGGTATATCCGGCTCTCGCCGTCCTTGGGCAGGACGGTGACGTGGGGGACGAACTGGAAGATGATATCGTTGATCGTACCCTCAAAGCCGTTTATCAGGGACCGGAAGAGGATGGTGATGGTGACGGCGAGGGCGACTGCTCCCACCGCTAAAAGTGTCTGTCTCCTCCGGGCGGTGAGGTGCTTTCTTGCGGCGTAAAGCTCAAACAAGGGTTCTCATCTCGGGGGTTACAGTCTACCGTGGCCAGGCTTGCCTGCCCCATTTATCAAGTCCGCCGTCTCCCGTCGGAGTCGGCGAGAGACGATATATGATGGGGGAGGCCTCAGAGGGTGACCTCTTCCGCCTCTTCCACGGAGTAGTTCTCGTGGACGACCTTGCAGAGCCTCTTTACAAATAACGTCGGGTCTTCGGCCTGGAATATGTTCCTTCCTATGGAGAGGCCGGCGCCCCCGACGCTGATGGAATCGTAGACCATCTCCAGGACCTGTTGTTCGGTATCCATCTTGGGGCCGCCGGCGATCACCACGGGGACGCTGCAGCCCCTGACGACCTGCTTGAAGGTCTCGGGAGATCCGGTGTAGTTCGTCTTGACGATGTCGACGCCGAGTTCGGCACCGATCCGGGCGGCGTGCTTGACGTACTCGACGGCGTGCTCCGAGGAGACCTTCGGACCCCTCGGGTACATCATGGCGAGGAGGGGCATCCCCCAGCGGTCGCAGCTCCGAGCGACCCTCCCCAGGTCCATGAGCATCTCCGCCTCGTCCTCGGCCCCGACGTTGACGTGGATGCTGACGGCGTCCGCGCCGATCATTATGGCGTCCTCCACCTCGGTGACCAGGACCTTGTGGTTTGGATCTGGACCGAGGCTGGAGCTGGCGGATAGGTGGATTATCAGCCCCACGTCCCGGCCGTAGCCCCGGTGGCCGTGGAGGGGAAGCCCCATGTGGCCGAGGACGGCGTTCGCCCCGCCCTCTGCCACCCTGTTTACAGCCTCCTGCAGGTCGATCAGCCCGCCGATCGGCCCCACCGTCAGGCCGTGGTCCATGGGGACGATGACCGTCCTGCCCGTCCTCCTGTTGAAGATCCTCTCCATCCTGATGGACTTTCCGACGTTCCTCATGGGAGAAGGGCTTTGGGGAGTCGAGATTAAAAGGTGGTGGTTGGATCCGCAAACGGGAAAAGCAGCTCAAGAGGATTGTATTATGCTCTGCTCATCGCAGACCGTAGATCGTCGCCCCATATCGTCGATGATGTTCGATGACAGACGTATCGGCGATCGGTCCTGAACCCTGGCGGATGGGGCTAAAAGATCTTTTTCAAGAGTCCCACTCCCTTGATCGCCGCCCAGGATCCTCTCATGCGTCGCTGGTTGATGATTCCCAGAATCGCCATCAATGCCCGGCTCTTCTGGAAGATCTCGGGATCCTCGATCCTCTCGCGGAGGTCCATCCTCCGCTCCAGCTCGCGGCACCATACGCAAGAGAAGTCCCTGCACAAGGTCTTGGTGGGATCTCCCCTCAGGATCTCCGCCATCGCAAGAAGGGCGGCCTTCGCGGGGGCGAGGATCGAGTCCGCCGCACCGATCTTGCCGTCGACGATGAGCCCCATACCCCTCAAGGCCGGGACCAGTGTCGAGAGGTTATTTACACAGGAGAAGACGTTGGTCGCCCTGAACAGCTCAATCCTGCCATCCTCCGGATTGAGGTACCTTATGGCCACCTCCAGAGGGACGACGTCCATGAGACCCGCCAGGTTCTGGGCCTCGTGGCGCATCGCCACCATTCTGTCGTCCAGCCCGACGTAAAGGAGCTTGCCTCCGATCTCCGCCAGCCTGGAATAAGGCGAGTAGGGAGGCGAATCCTCGTCGTGGCCCCCGGCGAGATGATCGGCCTTCGCCCCCATCGCCACCACCGAGCATATCGGATGGCGGCTTCGAAGTGCCGCCCTCCGGTTTCGAAGAGCCTCCGGGACGACGCCGGTCCAGGTGGGGGTGGACCTGTAGTCGAAGATGTACTTCGGGTCGCTCGACTCTATCTGGGATACGGGGAAGAAAGGGGTGTGGCTGTTCATCATTATCGTCCCGCCGGAGCCGACCGCCTCCAAGAGAGCGTCTATGAAGGCCTCCGCCCGCCCTTGAACGGTCCCCACCCTCCTGAGGGATAGGGCGACGGCGATGTGATCCCCCTCACAGACCCCGATATGTCTCAGATCCTCCAGGAGCTGGCCCTTCGAGATCGACCCCGGTGATCTCTCTGGATCGGAGAGTTCCCCGGATCTGGGGCGGAGCTTGTCGGTCATAATATCCGCCGCCTCTCCAGCCCCAGAATCGTTCTCGCCTCTTCGGGGGTCGCTATCTCCCGTCCTACATCCCTCGCCACCCTGACGATCCTCTCCACCAGCTTTTCGTTGGTTGCAAGCTCCTTATCCGGATAGTTGTAGTAGATGCTGTCCTCGATCCCCACCCTCACATGGCCGCCCATCAGCATGGAAGCGACGTTGATCCGGGTCTGAAACCTTCCTATACCGGTGGCAGACCAGGTGCTCCCCCGGGGGAGGGACTCCACCAGATAGACGAGATCCCGCAGGTCCGCAGAGATGCTTCCAAGAGATCCCAGAAGGAGGTTGAAATGGAGCGGGCCGTTCAGTACCCCCTTATTCAGCAGGTACTTTGACGTATTTATGAAACCAGCCTCGAAGATCTCAAGCTCGGGAAGGATCTTCCTTGACCTCATCTCCTCCGCCAGCTTCGTGATCGTCTCCATGGAATTTACGCTGGGATAGTCCCGGAAGTTCAAAGAGCCCATCGTCAGGCTCGCCATCTCCGTCCCGAGAGCCAGGACCTCCGACCGATGCTCGACCTGGGGTGTCACCCTGCCGCTGGTCGTCGCGCAGATGACTATATCTGGACACCGTTCCCTGATCAGCTGAAATATCGGCTCAAAATGCTCTCTCTTGAAGGTGGGCCTACCCTCCTCATCCCTGGCGTGGACGTGGACGACGCTGACCCCCAACCGAAAAGCCCTGTAGGTATCTTCGGCGATCTCCTCGGGGGTCGTCGGAACGTAAGGGGTATCCTCCTTGGTGGGGATCATCCCCGTCGGTGCCAGCTTGATGATCAGCTTATCGGCGAGATCGTCCTCTCTTCTCATCCTCTCCCCCCGCCCTCGCTAAAGAGATAAAATTCGATCATGACCCCCGAGAGGTCTGGTTCCGTCCCCATGCTGGTATCGATCCGCTCCATCATGATAAAAGTTCTCCATGGAGCATCCATCATCCAGTTCTCTACATAACCTCCATCATCCCAGAAGGTGCGGTTTGGAGCGGATAGTTTAATGATCCCCGAGAGATAGACGGTCGTCCATGGGAGAGATCACAGCCGGGTCGAGGATCGTCGCCGCCAGAGACCAGGTATCCTGCAATCTGGCAGGTGAGTCGGTGATACTGAACCTCAAGAACGGGGTCTACTACGGCCTCAACCCCGTCGGCGCCAGGATCTGGAGCCTGATCCAGGAGCGAAAGTGGGTGAGCGAGGTCCGGGATCAGATCCTCGAAGAGTACGAGGTGGAAAGGGAAGTATGCGAGGAGGAGCTACTGGCCCTCCTCAAGGACCTGCAAGAGAACGGACTATTGGATGTCGAATCTGATACGTAAATTCCTGGATCTGCCGCCTTCAAGACGGAATATTCTGATCCGGGCCCTCCTCCTGGAGGGGTCGGTGAGGGCGGGGCTCTCCCTCCTCCCCTTCCCCGTCTTGAGGAGGCTGGTCGGCAGGCTTTCGGCAAATACCGACGTTGATCGCCCCGGGTCCGCATCGAATGACGACCTCGCCTGGGCTATCGAGACGGCCAGCAGGTTTGTTCCGAGATCTACGTGCCTCTCCAGGGCGATGGCGGCAAAGCTCCTCTTTGGGATCTACGGTCATTCCTCCCTTCTGAAGATAGGTGTTCTCAAGGGCGAAGATGGAAGGGTACTGGCCCATGCGTGGCTCGAAAGCCGGGGAAAGGTCATCGTAGGCGGTCCAGATGGTGAGTATACGCCCCTGTTGACACTGGAGTAGCAAGGACGATTCATGAGCGGGATCTTTGGCATCCTCCGCCTCGACGGATCGGAGGCGGGACGGGAGGAGCTGGAAGGGATGATGGAGCGGATCCGTCACCGCGGGCCAGACGGCTCGGCGATCTGGAATGAGGGTCCAGCAGGCATCGGCCACCTGATGCTCCATGCCACCCCCGAGTCGTCGTTTGAGAAGATGCCTCTCTTGAACGGGTCCGGCGACCTGGTGATCACCGCAGACTGCCGGATAGACAACCGGGACGAGCTCCTGGCCGCCTTATCTCTCGATGGTGAGAGCTGCTCGAAGATCGGAGACGGCGGACTGATCCTCCGCTCCTATGAGATGTGGGGGGAAGACTGTCTCCACAGGCTCCTGGGAGACTTCGCCTTCGCCGTGGTGGACCTGAGCAGAGAGACCCTGTTCTGCGCCAGGGACCATATGGGGGTCAAGCCCTTCTACTACTTCATCAACGATCGGGCCTTCGTATTCGCCTCCGAGATCAAGGCGATCCTCAGCTTTCCCGAAGTCCCCCGCCGCCTCAACGAGGAGATGGTCAGCGACTTCCTCGTCCCTATCCTGGACGATAGGCAGATCACCTTCTACCAGGGGGTCCGCCGACTTCCCGCAGCCTGCCATCTCACCCTCAAGGAAGGAAAAGCCAGGACGGAAAGGTACTGGTCCCTGGATCCGAAAAGGGAGATCAGGCTATCCTCAGACGAAGAGTACGCCGCCGAGTTCCGCAGGATATTCTTGGAGGCCGTCGGATGCCGGCTCCGGTGCGGCTCTCCGGTGGGGGTCTCCCTCAGCGGCGGCCTCGACTCCTCCTCCGTCGCCTCCGCGGCGCGGAAGATCTCCATTGACTCCGACGGCGGCAAGATCCTCACCTTCTCGGCGGTCTTCGACGACCTTCCCGACTGCGACGAGAGGGAATTCATCGGCGCCGTCATCGGCGAGGGGGGCTTTGAGCCCACCAACATCCGAGCCGACCTCCTGAGCCCCCTGGGGGAGTTTGGCGACTACCTCCTCTTCGAGGACGAGCCGTTCTGGATCCCCAACTACTTCATGAGCTGGCACCTCTTCAAGGCCGCAAGAGACGGAGGGGCCCGGGTCATCATGGATGGCTTCGAGGGGGACGTGGTGGTATCCCACGGCCTGACCCACCTCTCCGAGCTCTTCGTGGCGGGGCGACTCCTGGAGCTCTTCAGGAACTTGAGGGGGCTATCGAAGAACTTCGCAACTCCCGCCAGCCGAATCTTGTGGAATCAGTGTATAGCCCCCCTGGCCCCGGAACCTGCAGCAAAGCTCTATCGTTGGCTTAGGGGACTGGATGGCTGCCAAGAGCGGTGCAGCATAATAAACCCCGGCTTTGCAGAAAGGACCCGGATCAGAGAGAGGCTACAGTCCCATCTCAGGGGTTCGCGGCCCTCAAGAGACCTGCGGATCGATCACCACGGAGCCCTCGACGACGCGTATCTGCAGCACGTACTGGAGGTGATAGACCGCCAGGCTGCGGCCTTCTCCCTCGAACCACGCCACCCCTTCTTAGACAGGAGGCTGGTGGAGTTCTGCCTGGCCCTGCCGTCTGAACAGAAGCTACGGAGAGGGTGGAGCAGGTGGGTCCTCCGCACAGCTATGGCGGGGATCCTCCCTGATGAGATCCGATGGCGCGGCGGAAAGACTATCCTCAGCCAGAACTTCAACCGGGGCCTATTGGCCCAAGATCGGAAGATCTTGGAGGCGGCGATCTTCGATGATACTGCGGCGATTGAAGATTACGTGGATGTGCCTCTCCTCCAGAGGACGTACAGACGGTTCGTGGCGGAGGGATCTAACCGGGACGCGATCACTTTATGGAAGACGGTGATCCTATCCCTCTGGCTGTCAGCCGCGGGATTTGCAGAGGAATCCTCAAAGGACAGATCCTGAAGATCTTCCTCGGATTCCTAGATCGAAATATTGATATCTGATCGGCATGGATATGAGAAGATGAGGGATATCTTAATGGTGCCAAAGGCGGAGAAGAGATTTTACCAATCGCCGGAGCTGAAGGTCCACGGGTCTGTTGAGAAGATGACAAAAAATAGTAAGAAAGTACCAGGAACCGCCGACGGACAGGGTTCAAGGATGTTCGAATGATCTTCTATGAAGATTGAGGTCTATACCATAACGAAAACGGGCCTTGACAAGATGACATATCAGACTCCGGAGCTGAAGGTCCACGGGTCCGTCGATGCGATCACAAAGTTCGGCGCAAAGCCACCGGGAACCGCCGACGGACAGGGGTCAGAGATATTCGGATGATCTTCTCTGAAGAACGAGGTATATAACGAGATATATATCATGAAGAGAACAGGCCTTGACAAGACGACATATCAGACCCCTGAGCTGAAGGTCCACGGGTCCGCCGAGGCGATCACCAAGACAGGTAAGAAGGCGTCTGGGACCGCCGACGGGTACGGCTCTGATATGTTCTGATGGTCCATCGAATCTCTGGGGAGGGCGGATATGGACGAGGATATGAAGAAGGTGGCTAACGAAACTCCCGAGCTCAAGGTTCATGGATCTCTTGATGAGATCACCGGTGGTGCGGGGAAATCCCCTGGAACCGCTGACAACTAAGGCTCCGGGATAATCTAGCTCAATAGATATCAAGAGAAGAATGGGACTGGTATATTTCGCTTACGGCCTGCGCATCCGCTCGGATCTTTCTCTCCCTGAGCTGCCCCTGGTGGAAGGGGCCCCGGACGTCGAGATCGTCTATGGAAGGGTCGACCCCCTCCAGGGGGAGGTTAAAGCCGAAGGCGCACGCTTCCGGGCGGGGGAGAGGGAGACGAGCCTCTTCCAGGAGGACCTCGTATCCGTCCTCGTCCGGGACGGCCGGGAGATCGTCGTCGATCCGGCCCCGAACTCCGACGACCTCCTCCTCCGATCCTTCATCCTCGATTCTGCCATGGCGGTCCTCCTCCATCGGAGGGGACTGTTGGTGATGCACGGGAGCTCTGCAGCCCTCGACGGTGGAGCTGTCATATTCCTCGGTCGCCCCGGGGCCGGAAAGTCGACGACCGCCGCGGCCCTCTACAGACGGGGATACGGCGTCATCGGCGACGAGGTCGTCGCCATCCGGGTGGACGAAGGGGGTCCGGACGTCTTTCCCAGCTTCCCCAGGATCAAGCTTCCTCCCCAGACCGCCAGGTCTATGGGAACCGATTACGAATCCCTCCCCAGGGTCCACCCAAAGGACGAGAAGCTATCTTTTCTTGTGAGGAAGGGCTTTCCAGACCAGCCCCTCCCCCTCAGGCGGATATACGTCCTGGAGGTGGGGGGGCGGCTCTTGATCGAGGCGATGGGGCCCCAGGAGGCGTTCGTCGAGATGGTGAGAAACTGCTACACAGCAGCCCTTCTCAAGGCCTCCGGAGCCACCGACCACCTCCACCAGTGCGGAAGAATCATTGATCAGGTCCCCATCCGACGGCTGACGAGGACCGCCGATCTCGACGGTCTCACCCCCCTGACGAGGGCCGTCGAGGAAGACCTGGAAGGTGACCGTGGCCGATAGAAAGATCCCTGCCTCCAGGGAAGGTGAACCGTCCTCGGGAAGGAGAGAGCTGCGGGCTTCTATAAAGAGATCCGAAGATAGTCATCCCGAGGACGAGCTGCTCTTGAGATACATCAGGACGTTCATGGGATTTGAGAGGGGGGCCGCCCCGCAGGTGGCGGCGGTCCGGGGGGTCGACTGGGAGGGTCTTTTCGAGAGGGCCGACAGGCAGAAGGTGCTTCCCCTCCTTTATATGGCCATAAAGAGATCGGATGACGACCAAGTCCCCCAGGAGTGGCTGAACCGCCTCCGGGCGGAGTTCGACAGAAACGCCATCTTCAACCTCTCGATGACAGGAGAGCTTCTCGGCCTCCTCGACCTCTTCGAGGGCCGGGGGATCGAGGCGATCCCCTTCAAAGGGCCTTCCCTATCAAGCCTTCTCTACCGGGATATATCCCTCAGACAGTTTTTGGACCTGGACGTCCTGGTCCCCCTGGATAGGGTCAGCGAAGTCAGAGATCTTCTGATCTCGAGAGGATACGTCCCAAGCCGCCAGATGAGGCCGGCAGAGGAGAGGGCCCATATCAGATACCAGCACCATCATCACTTTTACAGCCCCGACCGCGGCATCAACCTGGAGATCCACTGGAGGATATCCCCGAGGATCTATTCTTTTGACCTGGAACCTTCGGAACTCCGCAGGAGGGCCAAGCTCGTTCGGATCGCGGGCAGGGAGGTTTTGAGCCTATCCCCGGAGGATACGATCCTGATATTGTGCGAACATGCCACCAGACATTACTGGAGGAGATTGGCCTGGATATGCGACGTCGCGGCCCTCGCCGCCTCCGATGAGGTCGAATGGAAGACCGCGGTCCAGCGGGCCCGGGATCTCGGATGCGAGAGGGTCCTGTTCGTAGGCCTTCTTCTGGCAGAAGAGCTGTTGAAGGCCCCCATACCCTCGGAGATCTCCGGGATGCTGGGCGAGGACGAGACGGCTTCGTCCCTCGCCGCCGAGGCGGTGGAGATGCTATTTGGGGATAGGTCGCCTCCCTGCGGGTCGGCGGACCGGCTCGGATCGTCTATAGGCGAAGAGCTCTTTTACATCCGGGCGAGGGAACGGCTAAGAGATAGGAGCCTATACTACCTCCGCCGAGCCACCTACCCGACGGAAGAAGATTGGGACCGGATATCCCTCCCCGAAGACCTATCTTTCCTCTACCGCCTGATGAGGCCCTTCAGGATGATCGGAAAGTACAGGCTTGCTATCTGGAAGTGGTTTCTGCGATGACCCTCCCCGCCCAAAAGTTCCGGACGATATGGGGAGGGGCTTTTTTGAGTTACATAAAAACCCTCTCGAAAGCCATGCCCCAAAGGGTGGCGCTGGCCTTGACGCTGATGATCCTCATCGCCCTGACAGAGGGGATCGGAATACTTTTGCTGGTCCCGCTATTGCATCTTGTGGGCCTCGACGTCGACGAGGGTTCCCTCGGCGAGATCTCGGGGCATATCTCCTCCGCCTTTGCCGTGCTCGGCGTTGTGCCTGACCTCCCCCAGGTCCTCGTCTTCTACGTCGCAGTCGTGGGGATCCGTTCCCTCCTGAGCCGCTGGCAGACGGTCACAAGCATAAGAATCCAGCAGATCTTCGTCGCTGATCTCCGCCACCAGCTATATGCGGCGATAGCAACGGCCAACTGGCTCTTTTTGTCTAGGTGCAGAAGCTCAGATTTCGTCCATCTCCTGACGGTGGAGATAGACCGGGTGGGGATGGGAACCTACCACCTCCTCTACCTGGCTGTGAGCCTGGCGGTCACCCTCGTCTACATAATATTCGCCTTCCAGATATCTGCGGTGACGACAGCCCTCGTCGTTCTCTGCGGCGCCGCCCTGACCCTTCTGGTCAGGGGAAAGATGACGGCGGCGAGGTCCGACGGGAGGGAGATATCTTCGACTACCAGCAGGCTCTACGCTTCGGCCCTCCAGGATATGGACGGCCTGAAGACCGTGAAGAGCTACGGAGCCGAGGAGAGGACGATCGAGCTATTTGCGACCCGGGGAGAGGGGGTGAGTCAGAGATATATCCGGGCCATATCCAATTATGCCGACGTCAGAAGCATATTCGAGATATCGTCTGTCTTGGTCTTGAGCTTCATCCTCTACGTATCCATAGAGTATCTCGAGATATCCACCGCGAGCCTCTTCATACTCCTCCTGTTATTTGTCCGGATAATCCCCAGGTTCTCCAGCGTGCAGCAGAGCTACCTCCAGTTCGTCGGGCTCTTGCCTTCCTTCGTATCTTTGAGGGAGACGCTCTCAAGGCTGGAGGCGGCAGCAGAGGTAGGACCGGATCGAGATGAAGAGGTCCACCTATCTGACGGCATCTGCCTTGAGGAGGTCTCCTTCAGCTACGGCGAAGGGAGGCCCCCGGCCGTCGACGGCCTCAGCATGAAGATCCCAGCAGGAGAGACGGTGGCGATATTGGGGGCGTCCGGCGCCGGAAAGAGCACCGCGGCGGACCTGCTTATGGGGCTTATAGTCCCCGATAGCGGCCGGATCCTGATAGACGGGGTTCTCCTGACCCCAGCGAGGATTCGAGGATGGCGGTCCAAGATAGGATATGTGACCCAGGAGACGTTCCTCTTCAACGATACGTTGAGGGCGAACCTCCTCTGGGCACGGCCAACGGCAAATGATCTCGATATTCAGGAGGCTCTGAAGCTGGCAGCGGCCGACGGCTTCGTCTCCGACCTCCCTTCCAAGATGGAGACCCTCCTCGGCGATAGAGGTGCCAGACTATCGGGGGGAGAGAGGCAGCGGATAGCCCTCGCCCGGGCCCTCCTCCGAAGACCGTCTCTCTTGATCCTGGATGAGGCCACCAGCAACCTCGACCCCGAGAACGAGAGGCGGATTCAAAGAGCCGTGGAGGAGCTTCATGGAACTCTGACGATAGTGATCATAACTCACAGAATATCTGCCATACGGGGGTCTGACAGGATATACGTCCTGGAGAAGGGACGTTTGATCGAATCTGGCGGCTGGGACGAGCTATTGGCAAAAGACGGCCGCTTCACCTCCCTGGTGAGGGCTCAGGGGATCGTCCCACCATCATGGACTCCTCCTCATTGAATGCATAATAGACATCAGAGCCTCCTTATAGACAGCTTCCGGAGATCTGCTTTAAAGCGACCGAATTATTTAATTACTTTAGGATCTATCACAAATGGGGATTGTTTATGAGGATATTTGAAGCCCTTTTATTGGGATTGATAGCGCTTCTGGCGTCTGCGTCCTCCTCTTTGGGGGCCGACGACGGATGCGACGTATCGAAGTTGACGGTCTCCGGGACCGGCGAGGCGACCGCCGACGCCGACATCGTAACCATCGTTCTGGGGGTCCAGACCAGGGACGAGAGCGCGGCAGCGGCGGTAGCCGACAACGGACGGATGATGGCCGACGCCATCGAGGGGCTGTTGGCGGCCGGGGTCCCCGAGGAGGAGATCAAAACCTCCCGGTTCTCCATCTCTCCAACCAGGGACTGGATAGACGGGAAGCTCTCCGATAAGGTCGTCTTCGAGGTCAATAACCAGGTCACCTTCACATTAGACCTCGCCGATGAGATGGATATCGGAGCGTTCCTGGACGCAGCGGTGGGGGCGGGAGCGAACACCGTCGAGAGCGTCACCTTCGCCCTCCGGGACCCGACGCCCGTCCAGGAGGAGGCTCTGGAGGAGGCGGTAGTCGACGGCATGGGGAAGGCAGGGGTGATCGCTGAGGCCGCCGGGGTTACTTTGGGGAGGATACTCTCGATTTCCGAGAGCGGATACTCGCCCGTCCCCATGGCGGAGAGCAGGGTCTACTTCGCCGCCGACGCCGGAGCTTCGACCCCGATCGTCCCCGGGGACGTGAAGGTGACGGCGACGGTCACCATCACCTACGAGATAAAGGACCTGGTGGACGGTCCTCCCTGAACCCTGAAGGCAGGTCCGCCCTCGGGCGGGCCCCATGCGATTTTTCGGCTCGTTCATTCAGATCACCGGAAGGGAGCGGACGATCCCGGCCTCGTCAAAGCCGCCAAACCCTCCACCATATTCAGCATAATCTGATTTATCAGAAAAGCTTTAATATTCAGAGATCCTCTGACATCCTGGAGATGAGGTGCGACTTTGGCTCCAAGGGTTGAGAAGGGCGACAAAGACAAAGAGGACTGCTGCCTATCGGGAAGATCGAGCTGCTGCAGAGTGGAATCTATAATCAGCGTCGACGAGAGGGGGCAGATGGTCCTCCCCAAGGACGTCCGGGAGAGGGCGAAGATCAGGGCTGGCGATAAGCTGGCGGTGGTCTGCCTGAGGGGTCAGGACGGCGATATATGCTGCATCGCCCTGATCAGGGCGGAGGAGATGGAGGAGATGGTGAAGTCGATCCTCGGCCCCGTCATCAACGACCTCTTCAAGGGCCAAGTATGATTATATATAAATCCTAATATTTTTGAACATGCTCGTCGATGGTGAGGATATGGAAGATTATGAAGTCAAGAGGGTCGTGAAGGACAGGTACGGCCGCGTGGCGAGGGAGGCGGGATCTTGCTGCTCGTCCTCGTGCTGCGGGACGGCAGAGCCAAGAGAGATAGGAAAGAAGATAGGATATTCAAAGGAGGATCTGGCTTCTGCCCCCGAGGGAGCGAACCTGGGGCTCGGCTGCGGAAACCCCACCGCCATCGCCTCGATCCGGGAGGGTGAGACGGTTCTGGACCTGGGGTCGGGGGCCGGCTTCGACTGCTTCCTGGCATCGGAGAGGGTCGGACCGGCGGGGAAGGTGATAGGGGTGGATATGACGGGGGAGATGATCGCCCGGGCGGAGGCCAACGCCTCCCGGGGCGGCTACAAGAATGTGGAGTTCAGGCTTGGGGAGATCGAGTCCCTCCCCGTGGAAGAAGGGTCCGTCGACCTGATCGTCTCCAACTGCGTCATCAACCTCGTCCCCGATAAGAAGGCGGCCTTCAAAGACGCTTATCGGGTCCTGCGCCCCGGAGGGAGGATGATCGTCTCCGACATCGTCCTCAAGGGGATACTTCCAAAATTCATCAGAGAATCTGTCGAAGCCTACGTCGGCTGCGTCTCCGGGGCGGCGGAGAAAGAAGAGTATCTCGGCTCGATAAGGTCGGCGGGGTTCGAAGACGTCAGGGTGATGGAGGAGTCGGCCTTCTCCCTCGACTGCGTGACCTGCGGCCCCGCTGACCTGAAGATCCTGGATGGGCTGGAGATATCCGAAGAAGAGCTCAAGGGCGTCGAGAGGGCGATCGTCAGCATAACGGTCCGGGCTGTAAAGCCAGTGACTGTATAAAATGGAAGGGTCCGGCAGCCTTCGGATGCTGCTGGACGATCACTTTTTTTTGGGCGATAAAGTCGCTGGGAGTCCCACAGCTCATCCCGCGTCGTAGTAGCAGACGGCGTCGACGTCCAGGACCGTCGGCGACCCGAGCTTGAACCCCTTCGCCCCCCTCACCCGGCCGTGGCCGACCATGGCGAGCTGGACCCGGGACGCCTGAGCCTCCCTCTCCTCGTAGAAGTCGGCCCCCGCCTGGACGACCTTGTGGGTCACCATCTGGATCTCCCTGATCCTCGCCAGCATCCCCCCCGTCCCGTTGACGACGTCGGGTCCGCTCGCCTCCGTCAGGAATATGACGTCTCCGGGATTCGAATGGAGGAGGGCTATGAAGTTGTTGGGGCTTCTGATCTCCAGGGTCCTGATCCCGTTGGCCAATAGCTCCCTGATCACCTGTCTAGATATCCCCGTAAGTGCAACGCATTCCATGATCATCACCCGTACATCGGGAACTGGAGCTCTTTTCTCCCCGGGACCTCTTCGGCGGATGAGCTCTGGACCTGCTCTGCGAGCTTCTGCATCTGAAACTCGATCTCTTCCGCCCTCTCCTCCAGCTCCGTCGTATCGACGTTGAGGCCGTAGAGGGTGTTGAGCATCTTGACGGTGACGACGGCGGCCCTCGGATCGGGGGCCATGGAGTGGGTCTCCCCCAGGAGGCATATCGCCGGCATCTTCCGCAGGAGACACTCGTTCATCACCGACCCCGATATCCCCGATATCGTCCCGAACTCGAAGACCTCCACCTGGCCCTTTATCCTCTCCAGCATCTCCTCGGTGGTGGCGGCGCCGAAGACCCGCTGCTCTTCTCCCATCACCGTTATCCCCGCAAGACAGACCATCTCCTTCGCCCCGATGGACTCCGCCCAGGATACTATCCCCCGGGCGAGGTCGTAGGAGGCTGCCGGATGGACGGGGATGTCGGAGCTGACCACCACCACCCCCAGGTCCTCCTTCTCGTATATCCTCACGGGGAGGTGGGCTAGACCCCCCACCAGGACCGACATCGGCGGAAAGAACCTCGAATCTATGGCGCCGAGGTAGTCCATCTCCAGCTTGTTGATGACGTACTGGCTTGCGATATTTCCGATCAGCCCGATCCCCGGAAACCCCTCGATGACCACGGGGTTCTCGGACTGGGGCTTTTCAGCTCTGACCTGAACTTCGTCAGTCATGAAAATATCTTCCCCTCTGATGGGTGATAAGAACATCGGTCACCCCATCCAAAAATCCCGGGGAGATCCATCAGACTTCCCGGATTCGGGCGGGTAAATCCACCACGCCAAAGTAAATTACTGAGACATATCCGATCAGACAAAACGAAAGAGATATCTAGAAGCACGAGAAGAACTGAATGGAGAACTGGAGGATCACTTTCCCGGCACGGGGGTATTTTCGGCTCCGATGAACGCCGTTTTGGGCCTGCAAATCTGGAGATGATCTGGTGGCAGAAGAAGGTGAAGAAGAGGCAGGAAAGGGAAGGGCTAAAGAGAGCGAATCGTTCAAAAGTACCCTCCTTCCGGTAATTCTGGGACTCCTGGTCGACCTCATAATGGAGACCTTCTCCGGCCTCTCCACCTCCTCCAAGATGATCGTCATCATCGGGCTATCTGTCGTCTACTCGGGGGCGGAGGTTGCCAGGAAGCGCCCCAAGAGTTTTCGCATTTCCTCCAGGGCTAAGACCCTCATGAGCATCGCCTTCGTCGCCGCCATCGTCCTCGTCCTCGCAGCATCATTCATCCTGGGCCTCAGCCTCGCAGCCACAGCCTTCCTGGTGGGATGGACGGTCCTCATGGCCTTAGCCTTGCGCTTTGCCCAGACGATCCCGGAGGGGAACGCCGCCGCAAGAGTCGTCATGACCAGAGTTGCGGCCTTCACCCTCGGCGCCGCCCTCTCCATCGGGGGGGCTCCTGTAGTGGATGTGGCCTTCGGCGGTCCAGCCCACCTGACCATCGAAAACAACTGCGATCGACATCTGGGATACGATCCGCTGGGGGTCAGCATCCCTCCCGGAGGGGTTCAAACTCTGGAGATCCCAAAGGTGGCCATCATCGTGGAGCATCTCGGTGATAGGATATCAGCGAGCGGATCCTATGGGCCTAAAGTGGAGTTTCCTGTGACCTCCGCCGTAGATGTGATGATCGACGGTGAGACCCTGGGTCCCGGAGATTTGAGAAGGATAGATCTGGGGGACGGCGAAGATCATCGCATCGCCATACGCTGCAGGTAAGTTTCGTATCCTTCGACCGCCATCTTCTATTTTCTCCAATGAGTAGGAGAAGGCCCTTCATCGGATCACGCCGATGTGAGAACCTATTAATCTCATCAGATTCGTATCTGTATTAGGAATGGCAAGGGTGGTTATAGCTGATGGGATTCGAATGCGTCGAGGGAAGAAATCGGGGCAAGATAGTTCTTTACGCCCTCAGCACCTGTGTCTGGTGTAATAAGACCAAGAAGCTCCTGGCAGACCTGGGGGTGGAGTACAGCTACGTCTACGTCGATCTCTTGAAGGGGGAGGATCGGAAGAGCGCCCTGGATGATGTTAAGCGGCACAACCCCAAGGCCACCTTCCCCACCACCGTCATCGACGACGAGAAGTGCATCATCGGTTTCAAAGAGAAGGAGATAAAGGAGGCTCTGAGGCTATGACAGATCTTGAACCCCCCTCCGAAGAGGTCGAGTCCCTCCGCCAGCAGCTGGAGGACGAGGCGGAGGAGATGGGCTATCACCTCAACCCCGACCTCGACTTCACGAGAAACCTGGTGCGGGGCCTTCTGGTGAACGAGGGGCGTTACGGCTACCACTCCTGCCCCTGCAGGCTCGCCTCCGGGGACAGAGACGACGACCTGGACATAATCTGCCCCTGCGACTATCGGGACCAGGATCTGAACGATTACGGCGCCTGCTACTGCGCCCTCTACGTCTCCGACGAGGTATTATCCGGGGAGCGGGACCTTTCGCCTGTCCCCGAGAGGCGGCCGTCCCCCGAGGAGAGGGAGAGGTCGGCTAAGGCCTTCTCCGCCCCCGCCGGCGAAACCCTCTCATCCCTGGCTTACCCGGTCTGGAGGTGCAAGGTCTGCGGATACCTCGCCGCAAGAGATGATCCGCCGGGGGTCTGCCCCATATGTAAGGCGAAGGCGGACCGGTTTGAGCGGTTCATCTGAAGGTGAGATCTGGTCGATGCAGTTGGATGGAGGAGTACTTTGGCGCAATTGGATCAGAAGAGGCCAGATCAGAAGAGGTCTGATCAGAAGAGGGCCGACCTGAAGATATCGGGCATGACCTGCGCCTCCTGCGTCTCCGCTGTCGAAGAGGCGCTCATGGGAGTCGAGGGGGTATCCGGAGCGAGGGTGAACCTGGGGACACAGACCGCCTCCGTCGACCTCGACACAACCAGGGTGAACCTCGCCGACCTGGAGAGGGCGGTGACCGAGGCGGGTTACTCCGTCGTCACCGAGACCGTCGTCCTGAAGATAGGGGGGATGATCTGCGCCTCCTGCGTCTCCTCGGTGGAGGAGGCGATCGGCGGGGTGGAGGGGGTATTTGAGGTCAGCGTCAACCTCGGCGCCGAGAGGGCCCGGGTCGCCTACAACCCGAAGGCCGCCTCCGTCGCCGATATGAGGGCTGCCATCGAAGAGGCGGGCTACGAGTATCGAGGGGTGGCGGGAGAAGAGACCGAAGAGAGCGAGAGGGAGGAGAGGGAGGAGAGGGAGAGGCACCTCCTGGCCGAGAGGCGGAAGATTCTGATCGGTTTTGCCGTCGGGTCCTTCCTGATGCTCCTGGATATGGCCCACCTCCATACGCCGGTACCGATGCCGATCCTGATGCTCGTCATATCCGCCCCCGTCTTCGTCTACCTCAGCCGTCCGATCTTCTCGGCGGGGCTACGGGCTCTACGCCACCGGTCCCTGACGATGGACGTCATGTACTCCATGGGGATAGGGGTAGCCTTCATATCGAGCCTCATGGGGACCTTCGGCGTCCTACTGACCCCGGAGTTCATGTACTACGAGACCGCCGTCTTCCTCGCCGCCTTCCTCACCCTGGGAAGGTACCTGGAGACGAAGGCGAAGGGGAGGACATCGGAGGCGATAAAGAAGCTGATGGGGCTGCAACCGAAGACCGCCACCGTCCTGCGGGACGGCCGGGAGGTGGAGGTGGCGGCCGCCGACCTCCTCGCCGGGGACGTGATCCTCGTCCGGCCGGGGGAGAAGATCCCCGCCGACGGGGTCGTCCTCGTCGGCGAGAGCTACGTCGACGAGTCGATGATCACGGGCGAGCCTATCCCTATCCTGAAGAAGAAGGGGGACGCCGTCGTCGGCGGGACCCTCAACAAGAACGGCGCCATCAGGTTTGAGGCTTCGAAGGTGGGGCGGGAGACGGCTCTCGCCCAGATCATATCCCTGGTGGAGGAGGCGCAAGGGTCGAAGCCCTCGATCCAGAGGGTGGCAGATAGAGCCGTCACCTTCTTCATCCCCGCGGTCCTGGCGGCGGCGGCGGCCACCTTCCTCCTCTGGCGTTTCGTCCTGGCCGACCTCGTCGCAGGAGACCCCCTCCTCTTCGCCCTCACCGCCACCATATCGGTCCTGGTGATCGCCTGCCCCTGCGCCCTGGGCCTGGCAAGCCCTACGGCCATCACCGTCGGCCTCGGCCGGGCGGCGGAGCTGGGGGTCCTGGTGAAGAGCGGCGAGGCGCTGGAGGCCTGCGAGAAGATCGACTCCGTCGTCTTCGACAAGACCGGGACCCTCACCGTGGGCAGGCCCGAGGTGACCGACCTCTTGCCCTTCGGGATCGACGAGAGGGAGCTTCTCCGGATCGCCGGGGGGATCGAGGCGATGTCGGAGCACCCCCTCGCCGAGGCGGTGGTGAGGAGGGCGAAGTCCGATGGGGTCCCCGTCCCCGAAGCCGACTCCTTTGAGGCCTCCGGAGGAAAAGGGGTCGTCGGCAGGGTCGATGGGACCGACGCCGCCGTCGGAAACAGGATCCTCCTGCGGGGGATGGGGATCGATATCCCAGAGGAGATCGACGGAACCGCCCTCCGGATAGAAGGGGAGGGGAAGACCGCCCTCCTGGTCGCCTTGGCTGGCCGGATCGTCGGCATCATAGGCGTCGCCGACGCCCTCAAGGAGAACTCGAAGGAGGCGGTCGGCCGGCTGAAAGGGATGGGCTTTGAGGTGATGATGATCACCGGAGACAACCCCAGGAACGCCGGGATCGTGGCGAGAGAGATCGGGATAGAGAGGGTCTTCGCCGAGGTCCTCCCATCGGATAAGGCCCGGGAGATAAAGAGGCTCCAGGATGGAGGCCAGGTCGTCGCCTTCGTCGGGGACGGGATCAACGACGCACCCGCCCTCGCCCAGGCCGACGTGGGGATCGCCATCGGGAGCGGGACGGATGTGGCGATCGAGAGCGGCGAGATCGTCCTCATAAGAGACGACCTGATGGACGCTGTGGCGGCGATCGAGCTGAGCCGGAAGGTGATAGGGAGGGTGAAGCTGAACCTCTTCTGGGCCTTCGCCTACAACGCCGCCCTCATCCCGGTAGCGGCCGGCATCCTCTACCCCAACTTCGGGATCGCCTTCCGGCCGGAGTTTGCAGGGCTGGCGATGGCCGCCAGCTCCGTGACGGTGGTGAGCCTTTCCCTCCTGCTGAAGGGGTACGTCCCCCCCTCCAAGAGGGGCGGTGGTTGAAGGGATCCCCAGCCAGATCGTTTGGATGACCAAATCTGGAGATGAGAACTATGGCGATAGATCCGGTATGCGGCATGACCGTCGACGAGAAGACGGCGAAGTTCAAGACCGAGTACAGAGGGACAGCCTACTACTTCTGCGCCCCCGGTTGTAAGAGGGCCTTCGAGAAGGAGCCGGAGAGGTATCTGAAAGGGTGACGGCTCGAATCTGACGAGCCGATAAGTCTTCGAAGAGATGGGTGTGATCGCATGAAGGAGTACGATCTGATAGTCGTAGGCTCCGGGGCCGGGATGATCGGCGTCTCCCGGGGGACGAGGGCGGGGATGAAGGTCGCCCTCGTCGACCGCGGCCCCATGGGGGGGACGTGTCTCAACAACGGCTGCATCCCCTCCAAGGTTCTCATATATCCTGCGGACGTCATCAGAGCCCTCGAGGCGGCTAGAGCCGTCGGCGTAGAGGCCCGTATCGAGAGGGTCGACTTCGACCTCATCATGAGACGGATGCGGGCGATCGTCGACGAGGGGCGGGGCGGGATGGAGAGGTCTGCGGCGGGGAACGAGCACCTCGACTGGTACCGGGGCTGGGGGGAGTTCGTCGGCGACTTTATGATCAAGATCGGGGACGAGACGATCACCGCTCCCAAGATCTTCATAGCCTCGGGGTCGAGGCCGCTCGTCCCCCCCATCCCCGGCCTGGCGGAGGCGGGGTACATCGACAACGTCTCCGTCCTATCGCTAGAGCGCCTCCCCGAGAGCCTCATCATCCTCGGGGGAGGGTACCTCGCCTCCGAGTACGGCCACTTCTTCTCCGCCCTGGGGACGAAGGTCACCATCCTCGGGAGAAACCGGATGCTCCTGAAGGACGAGGACCCCGAGATCTGCGGGATCGTGAAGAGGCGCCTCTCCAGGTACATCGACGTTCGGACCGGACACGAGGCGGTGAAGGTGGAGGTGAAGGGGGGGGAAAAGGTCGTCTCCGCCCTCGACCTCTCGGCCGACGCCGTCCGGGAGTTTGCCGCCGAGGAGGTGATGGTCGCCCTGGGGCGGAGGAGCAACTCCGACATCCTCAAGCCGGAGAAGACGGGGGTCGAGGTCGACCGCTCCGGCTGGATCGTGGTGAACGACCGGATGGAGACGAGCCGGGAGGGGATCTGGGCCTTCGGCGACGCCATAGGAAAGCATATGTTCCGGCACACCGCCAACCGCGAGGCGAGGGTCGCCTGGAATAACGCCTTCGGCCAATCCGGCCAGAAGATGGACTACCACGCCGTCCCCCATGCCGTCTTCACATACCCCCAGGTGGGGTCGGTCGGGATGACCGAAGCGGAGGCTAAGGCCGCCGGATATAAGGTCCTGGTGGGAAGGGCCGAGTATGGCGACGTCGCCAAGGGGTACGCCATGGCCGAAGAGGAGAGCCTGGTGAAGGTCGTCGTCAACGCCGAGGACGGCCGCATCCTCGGCTGCTCCATCGCCGGGACCGGGGCCGCCGACCTCGTCCAGCAGATCGTCTACCTGATGAACGCCGGGGACGAGGACTACGGGCCCATCGGGAGGGCTCTCGTGATCCATCCGGCCATGAGCGAGGTCGTCTCCCGGGCCTTCGCCAACCTGATGCCGCCGAAGGAGGATATCGCCCTCTGACCTGACCCAAAATCGTTATCTTGATGACCATTCAAACGGCGAAAGATATCTCGACGAGGAACGAATAATGATGAACAAGATTCTGATCGGATCGGCGATCCTATTGACGGTGGCATTGGTGGTCCTCCTCTTCGCCGGCGGGATCCACCATCCAAAAGAGTATCTCGACCCCTGGGAGAGGTCCTATCATGAGGGGTTTGACGACCCCAGGCTCCAGACGGTCGCCCTCGGCCTCCTCGCCCCCAGCTCCCACAACATCCAGCCCTGGAGGGTCCGCCTCGAAGAGGACGGCCTCGCCTTCACCCTCTTCGTCGATCCCAAGCGGCTTCTCCCGGAGGTGGACCCCCTATCAAGGCAGATCGTGGTGAGCCAGGGGACGTTCCTGGAGAACGTCAGGATCGGGGCCGGGGAGCTCGGCTTCACCCCGGAGATCGACCTCTTCCCAGAGGGGGAGATCGATCCCGAGGGGTCGGCATCGAGCATGGAGAGCAGGCCCGTCGCCCGGGTCGCCCTCGTACCTGGCGAGGCGAGGCCGTCGCCTCTGTACGGGGCGATCTTCGACAGGGTGACGACCCGGACCCCTTACCTCGACCGGCCCCTGACCGATGGGGAGGTCCAAAAGCTCCTGGACCTGAGCGGCGAGCCTGGGGTCTACGTCCTGATATTCCAGGAGAAGGCCGACCTTGAGGCGATCCGGGACCTGGCGGTTCGGGGGATTGAGGTGGAGTCGGGGCTTCCCGGTCCCATGAGGGAGAGCGGGGAGATCTTCAGGATCAACGAGGGGGAGAAGAACCTCCACCGGGACGGCCTCACCCTCGACTCCCAGGGGATGGACCGCCTCCTCCAGGCCCTCGTCCAGGGGCTTGGCACCATAATCCCCCTGGGGGACGAGAGTATGGCAGATTCCTGGAGGAAGGGGGAGGTGGAACGGCTGGAACGGACCCCCGCCTACGCCATCATCGTCACCGACGGCAACAGCAGGACCGACCAGGTGAGGGCGGGGATCGTCTACCAGCGGCTCCAGCTCGCCGGGACCGTCATGGGGATCAGCATGCAGCCGGTGAGCCAGGTCCTGGAGGAGTACCCCGAGATGGAGGCGCTCTACCGGGAGGTACACGAGAGGTTCGCCGGGGAGGGCCAGACGATACAGATGCTCGTCAGGATGGGGGAGGCGGAGAAGGAGGTCGGCCACAGCCCCCGAAGGGACGTCATGGACCTGATAGCCGGATGATATAGCCGGATGAAATAGTCGGATGAAACGTCCGGGCGGATGAGTGAAGGGATGAATGGATCAAGTGATGAAGAAGTGATGAAGAGATGAAGAGGCGCGGTCGATGAACGAGTTTCTGGCCCTCGCCCTAAAGGAGGCCCGGGCCGGGATCGGGAACGACGACGGCGGCCCCTTCGGCGCCGTCGTCGTCCGGAATGGCGAGGTCGTCTCGAAGGCTCACAACGAGGTCCTGAGGCGGAACGACCCCACCGCCCACGCCGAGATCCTGGCGATCCGGGAGGCCTCAGCGATTCTGGGGCGCTTCGACCTCTCCGACTGCGAGATCTACTCGACCTCGCAGCCCTGCCCCATGTGCTTTGCCGCCATATTCTGGGCGAGGATCAAGCGGCTCGTCTTCGGGACGACCCGGGAGGACGTAGCAAAGATCGGCTTCGACGACAGCCTCATCTATCAGATCATCAGGGGCGAGGCGGAGGCCGAGGAGATGGAGATGGTGAACGTGGACAGGGAGGGGTGCCGGGCGGTTCTGGAGGAGTGGGAGAGGAAGCCGGGGAGGAGGATGTACTGAATATGAGATATTATGAATTGGATATTAGCCGTCACGTTTCCGATTAATGTATAATCTAAGAAATGATAATATCTTTTCTATATTAGTCCCCTCGATATCATGGCCAAAAATATTCTCTGTAAATATTTCTAGCCCTCTAGGCAGTTTATTATTTAGTTTTCTGAATATTATATATAGACAACCCAATGTGAAAACCGTCACTATTAAACCTAAGATCAAGTATGTGTCATCGAGATTATATAAATTTTGTATATACGCTGTCATTGCCCCAGATAAACCACCTAATAGACCAAAGATGAAGAGCGTATACTTTTCGGGGATAATTTCTAACTTAGCAAGCTTTAGCTTACCAGCACCTTTGATTCTTCCATGAATTTCGATATTTTTGGATGAGTAGCCCGTATGGATAATTTGAATAACTGCCCCATCATTTTTATCAACATATTCAAATTCCAATTCCACCTTTGAATGCCCATCGGATTTTTTAACAGAAAATTTATTAGTTTCATTATTGATTGAGATTATTTTTTGATCTAGAATTTTATAATCTCCTTTAGTTGAGATCGTGATAGGATCTGCCGCCACGATATCATCCTTATCAATTGTTTCTCTACCTGCATTCCAAAAAACAATTTTTGAAACCGTTAGATTTTTTATTGTTTGGCCTGCATAACTGACTTCTAATGCTTCAAAAATATTTACGAAATCTTTAATGATGTTATAGCTTTTAATACTATATTTAGGAACTTTTTCGCGCTTACTTTTTAAATAAATAATTACTGATACTGCAACGCTTACTACAGCCACAATAACGCTTAAAATAGTTAACTGAGGATTGGATCCGATATAATCAACTGCCAAAGATATTGAAGTGCTATTCATCTCGTTTCCTCAGTAGTATGCTAATTGATATAAAGCATTCCACTGATTAGTGATAAAAAATAGTTGATTTAAGACTACATGTCTTATGCAGATAGTTTTATATATAATCATCTTATTTTATTTGGTTAATCTATGACTTGTGGCAGCTTTTAAGTTTCAAGTCAATCTGATGACATGACCTACAGCCATCTCGCCCATCAACAACGTGTCAGCTCACATTTGGCGGAAATCCTGATATAAGCGGCCGGAGAAGATCCGTCTATGGCCGACCCCTACGTCCACGGCTACCACCCGCGCGAGAGCGCCCGCCTCCAGGACCAGGCGGCGACCCTCGTCGACCTCCTCCACTCCGACACCTCCTACCCGCCCGGCACCCTCCGGATTGACCGGTTAGATCGCCTGGAGGATGACGGGATCCGGACCGAAAGGTTCAATGTTCACTCCATCCAATCTCCTTCTATCTCCTTCTATCTCCTTCTATCTCCTTCTATCTCCTTCTATATTGCACTGTGAATACAGCAGTTATTTATAATAGAAATATATACATATGAAATCACTGTCATAGAGGGGGTAGCAGACTATGAGAGAAGGAGCAGTTGAGGCGAACCGAGACGACGACCACGAATTTGCGGATCTTCTCCACAGCTTGGGCCTTCAACGGAACGTGGCCAAGGTCATCACATACCTCGCCGTTGCCGGCGAGTCCACGTCGAGGGAGATAGAGCGGAAGACCGGTTTGAGACAGCCCGAGATCAGCATAGCGATGCGTAGACTCCATCACCAGAACTGGATAAGGGAGTGGGATGTCAAGAATACCGAAGGCAAAGGTCGGCCGTCCAAGGTCTATGCTCTCAGCACGCCGATAGACGAGATAATAGGGTTCATCGAGGAGGAGAGGCGCAAGGAATCTGCAGAGGCGATGGAGAACATCCAGAAGCTTCGAGATCTGGTATCGAACTGAATCCAGCGGATCTTCGGCGGATCAGCAGATCCTGGATAAATACACTTTTTTACAGGATTTGGAGAAGGGAGCTTATAGGACGACGAGGAAGGACGACGAGGACGACGGCCTCCTCGACCGGATATGAGCCCCGTCCATCTCGACCCTGGCAGATCAATCTATCTTGACAAACCCTGGAGTCTCTGGCGCCGGGGCTTACGCTCCTTCCATTCGCCTCAAGGACGATCTCGCCAACCTGGCCAAATCCGCCGGCCCCCGTAGCGGTGGGGTGCCGATGGAGATCGGTCATCGGTTCTTCTTCATCATCGCATGCAAGCCCCGTATTAAAACCCAGATAGCCCGAGCCACCGCATATCGCCAAGCCCGCCCCCAAAGCTGGAAGGATCCCGGCGATCATCCGTCGAGCCGGGATACCTTTGCCATCCCGCTCCAGAAGCCATCTTCCTGCTATGGACAGCTGGTGGCGGGAATCCTTCCCTCATCTTATGAACGCCACCCTTCAGAGGGACACCCTCGCCCCTTCAGAGGAACGCTCTTGTGGCAAGGGTCAGGGCCAGGACCGCGGGGACGGCGTATTTGACCATCGGGAAGATGAGCCTGCTACCCCAACCGATCTCTCTACGTAAAAGCTCATCGTCCAACAGCCAGGTGAAGGTCACGGCGATGAGGGTGGCCGTCAGGACGAGGCCAAAACCCCCGACGGTCTCGTCCATTATATCCAGTATCCGCATCCCGCTGAACTGAAGGCCGGCCGCGCTGTAGCTCAAAGCCGACGGCAGCCCCAGGACGATCACCCCCGCGGTGAGGGCAGAGGTTACCGCCTTCCGAGGCAGGCCGAAGGCGTGGGATGCTGAAGCCGCGCTCACCTCCAGCATCGATACCGCTGAGGTCATGGCGGCGAAAAATAGGAGGGCGAAGAAGGCGACGGCAAAGAGGTTGCCGTAAGGCATCACCTCGAAGGCCCGGGGGAGGGTGGTGAAGGCGAGCTCTGCGCCTGCGGCAGGCTCAAGGCCGTATGTGAATACCACCGGGAATATCACCATCCCCGCCAGGATCGCTACAGTCAGATCGGCAGCGGTTATGATGAGGGATGATGGGAGTAGCTTCACATCCTCATCGAGGTAGTCCCCATATGTAAGGAGGATCCCGTAACCGACGGAGAGGGAGAAGAAGGCCTGGCCGAAGGCAGCACCCCAGAGGAGGGGGTCGGCGAGGACGGAGAAGTCGGGGGTGAAGAGGAACCGGATCCCCTTCCCAAACCCCGGCAGGGTCGAGGAGAAGGCAAAGAGCCCCAGGAGGAGGAGGAAGGAGAAGGGGACCAGGAGCTTGGTGAACCTCTCGATCCCATCTTTGATCCCCAGGGATACTATCGCCCCCATCATCACGGCGGAGATTATGAAATATAAGATTGGATCGTAAGAGGTGGTGAAATCCGAGAATTCGACCGACCTGCCCGCCGCCGAGAACTCCACGTACGCCAGGGTCCATCCGGTCACCACCAGGTAATACGAGAGGATCGAGAAGACGACGGCGCAGACGACCCAGCCCAGGAGCCTGAACTTTGGTCTCACCCTTCCGAAGGCGGTGACCACGTCCCCTCTCAGGCGCCTCCCGACGGCCAGCTCCAGGATCATCAGGGGGAGGGCGAAGACGAAGACGGCTATGAGATACGGTATCAGATATGCACCGCCGCCGTTCTGCCCTACCACCGAAGAGAACCGCCATATGTTGCCTATCCCCACCGCAGAGCCGACGGACGCCAGGATGAAAGCCGTCCTCGATGACCACCTCTCCACAAGATCCCTCCTCTATATCGACGGATTATCAGGTTCAGGTTATTGGGAGCCGCACGTTATGAACCTTGCCCATATAAAAAATTCTTAAACTGGCCCCCCCCACCCGGCCCCCCTCTTAATCTCACGGCGTGACCCAGGTTCCAGCCCGGCGGGATAGGGCCTCCTCCAGATGGGCGACGTCGGTTATCAGCGCCTCTCTCCCGGTGGCGGCGACGAAGGAGAGGGCTGCCTCCACCTTGGGCCCCATGCTCCCGGCCGGGAGGTCTCCGGATTCGAGGAGCTCGCAAGCCTCACCAAGTCTGAGGAGATGGACGGCCTCGGGACTTCTTCCGCCAAAACCGCGGTAGACCGCATCCACCTCCGTTAGGATCACGAGCCTTCTCGCCTCCAGGGCGACGGCCATTAGGGAGGCGGTGAGGTCTTTATCCACCACCGCCTCCGCCCCGAGGAGCTCTGCGCCCTCCCCCCAGATCACCGGCACGCCCCCACCTCCCCCGGCGATGACGACCGTCCCGGAGGCGACGGCCTCCCGGATCGTCTTGATCTCCACGACCTCCAGGGGCCGGGGGGAGGGGACGGTCCGCCTCCACCCCCTGGATCCCGAGGTCATATCCCAGCCGTGGTCCCGACTCAGACGGATCGCCTCCTCCTCGCTGTAATAAGGCCCCACCGGCTTAGTAGGATGAGAGAAGGCCGGATCCGTCGGGTCCACCAGCACCTGGGTCATCACCGCCGCCACCTCCTGGGATCCGGGTCCCGACGAAGAGCGGATCGTCCTGGCGAGGAGGTATCCGATGGACCCCTGGGTCTCGGCGACCATGACGTCCAGAGGCTCGGGGGGGATCCGGTCCCTCGTCGCCTCGATCCGCAGGAGGATCATCCCCACCTGGGGCCCGTTCCCGTGGACGAGGACCATACCCTCCCCGGCGGGGTTGACGAGGCTCAGGGCCCCGGCAAGGGCCCGGGCCCGGGCGCCCTGGGACGACGGGTCGAGGGGATCGGGGAGGAGGGCGTTCCCGCCGAAGGCCACCACCTGGACCGTCACCTCACCCCCTCGGTTCCGGCCTGCGCGTCGACGCGCAAGACGGTCCCCGGATCCCGGGGAGGGTGGCCAAAAACCCCTCCACCAGACCCCGCAGGCCAGGCTCCTCCATCTCCACCATCTCGTAGGTGACCCGGAGGACCGGCTTATCTATCTCGATCTGGGCGGCGAGGTCGACGGGGGTGGAGACGAGGACGAGATCCGCCGGGACCCGGTCTATCGTCTCCTCCAGATCCACCATCTGCTCCGGGTAGTACCCCATCGCCGGGAGGACCGGCCCTATATGGGGATACTTAGCGAAGACCTCCGTGAAGGATCCCGCGGCGTAGATCCGCGGGTCGACGACCTCCGCCGCCCCGTACCGCCAGGCAGCCTCCAGCCCTGCCCCGTGGCTCATCCCGCCGTGGGTTAGGCTGGGACCGTCCTCCACCACCAGAACCCTCTTTCCGGCTACCATATCTGGACGGTCTACCCGGACCTCCGAGGAGGTGAGGACGGTCTTAGCCCCCGGGTTGGTCCTCCGGACGTTCTCCTTTATGGAGGCGACGTCCCTTGATCCTGCCGTTGCCGCCTTGGATATGACGACTATATGGGCTCTTCTGAGGTTCACCTGCCCGGGGTAATATGTCAGCTCGTGGCCGGGCCTGAGGCCGTCGGCGACGGTTATCCAGAGGTCGGGGCGGAGGAAGGGAAGGTCGTTGTTCCCTCCGTCCCAGATGATGAGATCTCCCTCCCCCTCCGCCATCGAAAGAACCTCTTCATAGTCGACCCCCGCCAGGACGACCGTCCCCTCCATCAGGTGAGCCTCGTACTCCTCCCGCTCCTCCATCGTCACCCCCGCCCTATCGAGGTCCTCCAGGGAGGTGAACCTCTGGGCCCTCTCCCGGAGGAGGTCGCCGTAGGGCATGGGGTGGCGGATGACGACGGGGCGCAGCCCCCACCCCCTCACCAGCCGGGAGATCTGCCTGGCGACGGGGCTCTTTCCCGCCCCCGTCCTGACGGCGCAGACGGCTATGACTGGAAGTCGGCTATCGAGCATGGTGTGATCTGCGCTCAAGAGGGCGAAGTCGGCCCCCGCGGCCAGGACCCGGCTCGCCAGATCCATCACCTCCTGAGATGAAAGATCGCTGTAGGCGAGGATGCACCGGTCGACGATCTCTCCCTTTATCACCTCCTCCAGCTTCTCCTCCGGCCAGATGGGAAGGCCTGCTGGATAGAGGGGTCCGGCGAGCTCAGGGGGGTAGGTCCTGCAGGATATCCCCGGTATCTGGGCCGCCGTGAACCCCACCACCTCGCGCTTATCATCGTCCCGGAAACAGAGGTTGAAGTTGTGGAAGTCGCGGCCCGCTGCCCCCAGGATCAGGATGCGTTCTCTATCGCCCATCGAGATAACATCTCTCGGTTCAAGGTCATCAATCTGACCCCATGAGGGGGATCGGTGATGGTCGCGTCAAAACCTTTTATAACCGGCACCCTCCTCGCAGGGCTCATGGTGAGATTTCCGATCTCCGTCCCCTGGCGGAAGGAAGATGGCAGCATCCGACCTCCTTGCAGCCCAAGGCGTATCATAATCGCATTTTTAATATCCTTCTCCCTATTCATGACGGCCCCAGCCCACGGCGCCGCCCTGACCGTCGGGCCCGGCGGATCGATCCAGGCGGCCATCAACAGTGCGGCGGGGGGAGAGACGGTGGTGGTGGAGGCGGGGGTCTATCAGGAGAAGCTGATCGTGGATAAAGGGATCACCCTTCTGGGGATAGGACGGCCCCTGATCGACGCAGGAGGAGCCGGCTCGGCCGTCACCCTCCGGGCGGAGGGGTCGAGGGTCGCGGGATTCCAGATCAGGGGCTCCGGCCCCGATGAGAGGGACGCCGGGATCCGGGTCCTCGCCGACAACTGCACCGTCGAGGATAACCTGGTCGAGGAAAACCGGATCGGGATCCTCCTCCAGAACGTACGGGGAGGGGTGGTAAAGAAGAACTCCGTCGAGGGGAACGGGGTCGGAATCCTCCTCGAAACGGGCTCGGAGAACGAGATCGTCTCCAACCGGATCGTCGAGAACGGCGAGGGGATCCACATCACCAGGCATAACGTCTCCGAGAGCATAAAAGCATCCGATTCCGGGGGCGTATCGATAAAGTACAGGCCCAAGACGGAGGCTTCGATCCTGGAGGTGAGCAAGATCGGCTTCGCCGGAGGGCTGAAGGAGAACAGGATCTTCGGAAACGAGCTGCTCAATAACGGCGTGAACGCCCGCGACGACGGCGAGAACCTCTGGGACGACGGGAAGACGGGAAACCACCACGACGACTTCGACTCGATGGAGGAGGGGTGCAGGGATAGGGACCGGGACGGGATCTGCGACTCGCCCCTGAAGATCCCTGGCGGCCATAGCGTCGACAGATACCCCATAGCCACCGAGGAGGCCATCCTCCGGTACAGGGCAGTCTCCGGCGACCTCGAACTGATCCTCTACCGATCGACCTTCTCCCCCGGCCAGGAGATCCCCCTCGGCTTCAGGGCTCCCGAGAGCTTCTCTGGCCAGGCGGTCCTCGTCATCCCGGCCTCGGGATTGGTAGACGAGGCGAGCGGCACCGGAGAGGGGGCGGATCCGGAAGAGACGGCCGTATCCAGCCAGATCCTGGAGGGCGAGAAGGGCACCGTCGCCTTCGCCGCCCCAAAGGAAGAAGGGGCTTACGCCTTTCTGATGCTCGACGGCTCCGGAGATAGGATCCTCTCCCTCTCCTTTGCGGTGGCGATCCCGGAACTTTTCGCCATAGCGGCCTCCGCCGCAACCTGCGACATAGTCAATGTCACCTTCCGCGGAGCCCCCGGATTTGAAGGTGACTGGATCGGCCTCTTCGCCGCCGGGTCGGCAGACGACGCCCCCATCTCCAGAAAGTATCTGGACGGGGAGAGCGAAGGTATCCGATCCTTCGCCATGCCTTCGTCGGCGGGGATCTATGACTTTCGGCTCTTCGAGGACGGCGGCAGAACGAGCATAGCGAAGAGCAGCGCCGTGGAGGTGAAGTCCTCCGCCGGGGTGAGGATCAGGGCCTCGCCGGCAGCCGCCCGCCCCGGCGAGGCGATCACCGTCTCCTTCTGGGGGGCGAAGCCCGCCTCGGCGATAGGGATGTACGAGATGACGAGCCCCGACAAGTTCATGCTCGCCATGCAGTGGACGAGCGGCAGGTCCTGCGGCACCATGACCTTTGCCGCGCCCCGGTCTCCTGGGAGGTACGACTTCAGGCTCTTCGAGGACAACGTCCACCGAAAGCACATGGGGGCGAGCAACGTCGTCGTGGTGGGGTGAGAGGTCGGTGGGAAGGGGCGTCCAAGAGGGAAGGGATCGGATACTCGAAGAGTGAGGTGGCCTGGGGGGGATGAGGCTCAAAGGAGAAGGAGACCACGACCACTCCATCGCCCTTCATCTCTTTAGATTTTAATCCCGGGATTTCGAGTTAAGAGGAGGCAATTTAACCGCGAAAAGCCAGATTATTATGAAGATAACATAAAACTGAATTTGGTAGCGGGGAGTAGATTTGAACTACTGATCTACGGGTTATGAGCCCGTCGGGATTTCCTGACTACCCCACCCCGCTTCGCCGTCATGGGCGCGACAGACCTCAAACCCGCTCCGATCATATAAAGGTTGTGCATCGACCCCTTCCGCCCGAGGGGCGAGAGAACCGTCCGATCTGGCCCGGATGCTGGCGGTCCGATCGGTGCCGGGCGGCTTCTCCGGGGACGTCGGGGAGGCGATGTGGCGACGAGGCACGCCGTCGGCGTCCCGCGCCCCGAGGCCGCCCGGGAGAATAGTGGTGGTGGTAGTGGTGGTGGTAGTGGTGGTGGTAGTGGTGGTGGTAGTGGTGGCGGTGGTGGTGGTGGAGAAGCTCTCTTTGAGGGGCGGGGCCGCCCCTCCGGCGGCTCCCGACACCTCACCTCAGGATCTCCATCGCCTCCCCGACGGATCTGTCGTGGTGGACGATGGATGCGACGGCCCTGGTCATCTTCGTCGGGTTCTCGTGCTGGAAGACGTTTCGTCCTATGGCGACGCCGCGACCACCGGCGTCGATGGCGCCGCGGATCATCTCGAGGAACCCCTCGTCCGTCTCGGTCTTGGGGCCGCCGGCTATTACGACAGGTACGGGACAGCCGGCGACGACCTCCCGGAAGGAGTCGGGGTCGCCGGTGTAATTCGTCTTGACTATGTCGGCCCCCAGCTCCGCTCCCGCCCTAGCCGCCAGGGAGACGACGTCGACGCCGTTGGGGTCGTTGATCTTGTCGCCCCTGGGGTACATCATGGCGATGAGAGGCATCCCCCAGAAGTCGCACCTCTCGGCGACACCGCCGAGCTTTCGCAGCTGGTCCGCCTCTGTCCCCGACCCTATGTTGATGTGGACGGAGACGGCGTCGGCCCCCAACTTCAAAGCCTCCTCCACCATGCAGACCTGGACCTTGTTGTTGGGGTCGGGGCCCAGGGCGGTGCTGGCGGACATATGGACGATGAGGCCGATGTCGCTGCCGTACCCCCGGTGGCCGTGCTTCACCATCCCCTTCTGCTGGAGGACGGCGTTGGCGCCCCCCTCCGCCACCCTGTCCACCATCTCCGAGAGGTTGACGAGCCCCTTGACGGGGCCGACGGATATCCCGTGGTCCATGGGGATGATGACGGTGTTCTTGCTCTTCCTGTCGATGATCCTCTCCATCCGCACCCTTTTGCCGATCTCGCTCAATTCCGAATCTCCTTCATGTTAACGTGGCGCACGATAGCATGTGTCATATATAAGCCTGACGCCGTGATATTTATAGCAATAAAGCTGATACCCTTCCGACGCCCATCGGAGCTGATACTTTGGAGGAGGAGTTCGGCAGGATTAAAAAGAGCGATACGACGGAACTCGTAGTCCGCAGGACCGAGTTTCGCGGCTCGGCGGGGATCGACATCCGGGAGTATGTCACAAGCGAGAGGTACACTGGCTGGTCAAAGAACGGCATCCGGATACCCATAGAGCAGTGGCGTTCCTTTCGGGAGATCCTGGATAAGATAGAAATTCCTGAAGGAGTGATAGAAGATTAGCCGGGACGGCTTCGAGGGGGATTACAGGGGTTGGCTCGTCTCGGTGGCCACGGACGTCGCCCGCCAGCTGGCGGAGTTCGACCCAGAAGATCGGGAACGGATCCTCCGGAGGTGCCGGGAGATGGAAGACCCCCTGAAGGTATTTCGCCCTCTATCAAACCCGGATCGGATCGCGGACCTCGCCGGAAAGCAGGCCGACGGGTACATCCTGGTGGAGACCGACGCCGTCACCTTCTTCCCCTCCATGGGATCTGCGACTCCCGGGGCCCTCGACTACGCCGTGGCGATGAACCGGAGCTATTTCTTTAGGGGTCTATGGTTCTCCATGATATCCTTCAACTGCGAATATCTGAGGCGGACGCCGGATGGGACCCTCGCCTACGCCCTTGAGCACGAGTTCGAGATGGGGAGGCTCTATCAGGAGGCCTTCGGAGAGATGAGAAAGCTATCACCAGGGGAGAAGCTGCAGATCAACCAGCTCGCCCGCCAGACCTGCGTCGATAAGACGAGGATCTCCCTCGCGGATCTGATCGACGAGGAGATGCTGATGCTGGAGCTCTCCAGTTCCCAGCCGGTGATCCCGAAACCGTACGCCGAGACCGCCCTCCTCGCCTACCTGGAAGAGGGCTTCCCGGATTTAGGGAGTTTGGGAAGAGAGAGCGAGGACGACGATGAGGAGGCCTTCGGAGCCGAGCTCTACGCCGAGTTTGATGGGTGGTCCCTCTTCTCCCGAGAGTCTTACCGCCTCTTTGTCAGGGAGGTCGACCAGGGTTTGAGGGAGTCCTATCGGGGTTACGTCTGATGGACCTTCCGGCGATCCCGGCCGATCAGATCTCTCCCCACCATCTCTCCTCTCCCCTCCATCTCTCCTATCCCCACCATCTCTCCTATCCCCACCATCCCTCCTATCCCCACAATCTCTCCTATCCCCACAATCTTTCCTATCTCCTCCCCCTTGCTCCGTGCCCCGGCTATGATCGCCCCATTTCGCAGTTAAAGGTGCATATAACCCGCGCCACCAAATCGGGGACAGATGAGGCCCTCGCCGTCCAATCCTGAGCATTTATATAGTAGCCCCTCCTGTGAGTCTTCATCAAGTTCATTCGAGGAGACCCGATTTGCCGATTGAATCCAAGCTGCATAATAAACCGGCCGTCAACATAGGCATGGTAGGCCATGTCGACCACGGCAAGACGACCCTGGTGAGATCCCTCTCGGGGGTCTGGACCGACCAGCATAGCGAGGAGCTGAAGAGGGGGATCTCCATAAGGCTCGGCTACGCCGACGCAACATTCCGAAAGTGCCCCAACTGTCCCGAACCTGAGGCCTACACCGTCGCCGAGACCTGCCCGGGATGCGGATCGCCGAGCGAGATCCTCCGGACGGTATCCTTCGTCGACTCCCCCGGTCACGAGACCCTGATGGCGACGATGCTCTCGGGAGCGGCGATCATGGACGGCGCCGTCCTGATAATAGCCGCCAGCGAGCCCTGCCCTCAGCCCCAGACCAAAGAGCACCTGATGGCCCTCAACATAACGGGGATCGAGAAGATAGTCATCGTCCAGAACAAGATAGACCTGGTATCCAGGGATAGGCTGATCGAACACTACAACGAGATCAAGAAGTTCGTCAAAGGAACCGTCGCCGAGAACGCCCCCATCGTCCCCATATCCGCCCAGCAGAACGTAAACATCGAGATGGTTATCCAGGCGATCGAGGAGACGATCCCCACCCCGGAGAGGGACCTGGATAAGCCTGCCCTCCTCCAGGTGGCGAGATCCTTCGACGTCAACCGCCCAGGAACCACCCCCGATAAGGTCGTCGGAGGCGTCATCGGAGGAAGCCTCACCCACGGTGTCCTGAAGGCCGGCGATCCGATAGAGATCAAGCCTGGACGGTCGGTGGAGTCGGAGGGGAGGAAGCAGTGGGTCCCCATCGAGACCAAGGTGACGGTGCTGATGGCCGGAGGCGGCTCCCAGAAAGAGGTGACCCCTGGCGGCCTCGTCGGCGTCGGGACCCAGCTCGATCCGACCCTCACCAAGAGCGACATCCTGGTGGGCCAGGTGGCGGGAGCGCCCGGGACCCTCCCCCCGGTCTGGAACTCCTTCACCATGAACATAAGGCTCCTGGAGAGGGTCGTCGGAGCGATGGACGAGGCGGACGTGGAGCCGATCCACACCAGCGAGCCGTTGATGCTGAACATCGGGACCGCCACCACCGTCGGGGTCGTCTCCAGCGCCCGGGATGGTGGGATGGTGGAGGTCCAGCTGAAGAGGCCGGTCTGCGCCGCCATTGGAGACCGGGTAGCCGTCAGCAGGCGGATCGGCGCAAGGTGGCGTCTCATCGGAGTCGGGACGATTAATAAATAAGAGCGATATTGCGCCTCTGGAGAGGTCTCTCGAAGAGGGGGTGTACTAACCGCGTGAAGGTCCTCCTCGACGCCAACGCCCTGATGGTTCCCGGACAGTTCGGGGTGGACGTCTTCGAAGAGCTGGAACGGCTAGGATTCCGGGAATTTCTGGTAGCTCGACCGGTCCTCCTGGAGATGGTGGCTCTCGCAGGGTTAGTCGGCTCCCGCCGGGATCGGATCGCCGCCCGGATCGGCCTACAGCTCGCCGAACGGTGTCAGATCCTGGAGGCCAGCGGGGGGGCGGACGAGGCCCTCATCGACCTGGCCCTGGAAACGGGGGCGGCGGTCTTCACCAACGACAGAGAACTGAAGAAAAAGTTATCTACTAGAGGTGTTACCGTTATACACCTGCGCCAGAGACGACGGCTGGAGATCGCAAATAGAAAGGAGTTCTGATGTATAAGAAGATGAAGCTGGAGGGGATAGTCAGGATACCTCCCGGCCAGATGGGAGATCCCCTCAGAGAAGCGGTGGAGATGGCGCTTCGCAACAAGTACGAGGCGAGGGTGGACAAGGCCCTGGGAACCGTCGTCGCGGTGCTTGGGGTCGACGACATCGGAGAAGGCAGGATCCTGGCGGGAGACGGCGCGATCTATTACGATGCGACCTTCGACGCCATCGTCTTCAAGCCCGAGATGCAGGAGATCGTCGAGGGGGAGGTGGTGGAGATCGTCAAGTTCGGGGCCTTCATAGGGATAGGTCCCTTCGACGGGCTCCTTCACGTCAGCCAGATCACCAACGAGTATATATCGTACGATGAGAAGAATTCCCGGCTCGCGAGCAAGGACTCGAACAAATCCCTCGGCGAAGGCGACAGGGTCCGGGCGCGGATCATCGCCGTCAGCCTCAACGAGAAGGAGCCCAGAGAGAGCAAGATAGGGCTCACCATGAGGCAGACGGGCCTTGGAAAGATCGAGTGGCTGGAGGCCGCTCGGCGAAGAGAAGAGGCAGAGGTTGAGTCGAAATGACCGAACAGGCTTGCAGGGAATGTCACAGGATAGTGGAGGGGCTCGTCTGTCCCATCTGTGGTTCATCGTCCCTGAGCAAGGACTGGACCGGTTACGTCGTCATCATCGACCCAAAAGAGTCTGAGGTTGCAAGGAAGTTGGGGATAACCCTTCCCGGAAGGTATGCCCTGAAGGTGCGATAGATTTGTTGATCTTGCGTCTTCCCGAAGAGCTCCGTTCCGAGCTGAAACCCCCTCTGGGGAGGCTCTTTCGAGGGCGGGGGCAGGAGTGCGTGGGTCCAATGCAAGATCTCCTGAGGCCGGCACCGAAGGTGATAGCCGTCGGGGACGTCACCACCTTCTGCCTTCTAACATCCGCCGGGAGAAGGCCGGAGATCTGTATCGTCGACCACAAGACCAAGAGGATGCCGGTCCCCGATCACGTCCTGCAGGGGATAGGCGAGGTGGAAGAGTACGAGACGATCGAGGTTGAGAATCCCGCGGCGACCCTCACAGAGGAGCTTATCGAAGTCATAAAAGATCATATAAATCGCGATGCCAGGGTCAAGATCGTCGTCGACGGCGAGGAGGATCTGGCGACTCTGCCGGCGATACTCTACGCGCCGATCGGGTCGGTCGTCGTCTACGGCCAGCCGAACGAGGGGAGCGTCGCCGTAGTGGTGAACTCTGAGAGGAAGGAATACGCCCGGAGCATAATGGACAGGATGATTGTGGAGGATTTAGATGGAGATCAAGGTCATTGAAGAGATAGTGAACCCGATTTTGAATCGGAGAGAGATAAGGTTCGCAGTGGAGCACGATGGGCCTACGCCCTCCAGAAAGAGCGTGGTAGAGAAGATCGCGGCCACCATGGGCTCTAAAGTGGGACTTGTGATGGTGGACAGCCTCAAGTCCGAGTTCGGAAAGCGCGAGACCCTCGGGTACGCCAAGATCTACGAGACGGAGGAGAGGGCCAAAGAGGTCGAGAGGTCTTACGTCATAGCCAGGAACGTGCCGGGATCGGCCGCCGAGGAGTCGAGCTAGGATGGCTATAAACCAGCTCTACGAGGTGGCCGGGGATGCCGTCAAGAGGAACAGGCAGACATGTCCCCGCTGCGGCAACGGAGTCTTCCTGGGCGACCATGCCGACCGCCTCTCCTGCGGCAAGTGCGGATATACCGAGTTTAAGAAGTAGGCCGACCTCTGCCCCCCCCTGAGGGGGCGGATTAAGCGCCCTTTTAAACCTCATGCGTCTTATAATTTTTGCGCTCTGTGACGGTAGGAGCTCCGCCCCTTCCGTCGGTTATATAAAGGTTCAGGGCGAAACCGCTACAGGGTGTTTAATTGGTAGACATATTATCCGTAGGTTTAGTGCCTCTGCTCATAGTTCTCTTCATTCTGTACCAGGGCGTCAGGATACCCCGCGAGTACGAACGGCTAGTGATCTTCAGGCTGGGCCGTTACAGCGGTATCAAGGGTCCCGGCATCACGATAATAATCCCGATCATAGATAAGGCGATAACGATGGACCTGCGGGTCATAACGATAGACGTCCAGAAGCAGGCGATCATCACCAAGGACAACGTCACCGTCGCCGTCGACGCCATCCTCTATTATCGGGTCGTGGAGCCGGATAGGGCCGTCATCCAGGTGGAGAACTTCAGGGTGGCGACGAGCCTCCTCGCCCAGACGACCCTGAGGGACGTTTTGGGTCAGATCGAGCTCGACGACCTCTTGGCGAAGAGGGAGGAGCTGAACGTCAAGCTCCAGGAGATCCTCGACAGGCAGACCGACCCCTGGGGCATAAAGATCACCGCCGTGACCCTCCGGGACGTCAGCCTCCCCGAGTCGATGCTCAGGGCCATCGCAAAGCAGGCCGAGGCCGAGAGAGAGAAGAGGTCCAGGATCATCCTGGCGGAGGGTGAGTTTCAGGCGTCGGCGAGGATGGTGGAGGCTGCGAAGCTCTACCAGGACGCCCCTGTCGCCATAAAGCTCAGGGAGCTACAGACCCTCGCCGAGATATCGAGGGAGAAGAACATGATCGTCGTCACCTCCGGGGGAGAGGTCGGAGAAAGGACGGGAGCTGTGGCCGCCCTCAGCAAGGCCTTCGGTGAGAGATGAATAGACCAGCTCTGAAGCCTTCGAGGGGAGGATCCGGGCCGATGGGCGGGTCCTCCCGCCCCGCCTCCGGGGCCGGAGGGGTTCATCCCCGGGCCCCTATCCTCTTTATAGCCGCTATTCTCCTCATCCTATCCCTTTCGGCCCCCGCCCTGGGGGCGGGGTCCGTCATGGTCGTCGCCCTCGACGGCGCCATAACCCCGGCGAGCGACAAGATCGTCGCAGAGGCGATCCTCCAGGCGGAAAGTATGGGGTGCGAGGCCCTGGTCATCACCCTCGACACCCCCGGCGGAGGCCTCACCGAGACGAAGGAGATCGCGGGGCTGATGGAGAGGACGAGCCTTCCCGTCATCGGGTACGTCTACCCCGCCGGAGCGACCGCCTGGTCCGCGGGGACGATCATCCTCCTCGCCTCCGACATAGCGGCGATGGTGCCGGGAACGATCATCGGATCCGCCCAGCCTGTCCAGATCGGGCCGATGGGGACGGAGCCGGTCAACGACTCCAAGGTGATCAACGCCGTGGTGGCCCTGGCCGAGGAGAAGGCCCGGATCAACGGGAGGAACGTCACGGCGGCCCGGGAGTTCGTCCTAACAAACCTCAACCTCAACGCCGAGGACGCTCTGGAGTTCGGCGTCATCGAGTTCGTCAGCCCCAGCCTCGAGGCCCTCCTGGAGGAGGTCGACGGGGTCGTGGCGAAGAACAGGACTCTGGCAACGAGCGGCGCCGAGATCGTCCGCTTCCAGCCTAGCCTGCGCCTCCAGATCCTGTCGATATTATCCGACCCGCTCCTGGCGGGGCTCCTCCTCATCATAGGCCTCTACGCCCTCATCTTCGGCCTCTCCAACCCCGGGATGGGCGCTGAGCTCGTCGGCGTCATCGTCCTCGCCCTCGGCCTCATCGGCCTTGGCTTCTCCGTCAACATCGGGGCGGTCTTCCTCATCATCCTCGGGATCGTCCTCCTCCTGGTGGAGCTGAACAGCGCCGGCTTCGGCCTTCTGGGGGCCGCAGGCCTCGCCTGCATGATCATCGGATCGGTCCTCCTCGTCCCGATAGGCTCGCCGGAGTGGTCCACCCCCGCCGACTACAAGATGGACGCCCTCATCACCCTACTCGTCCCTTCGATCGTCATGGGGCTCTTCTTCGTATTCGCCATCTACAAGGTGGCGGAGGCGAGGCGGCGGCCGACCTACTCCGCCAGGATGGAGAAGGAGGTCGCCGAGGCCCTGGACAGGATCGACCCCAGAGGGCACGTCATGTACAACGGCGAGTACTGGGTCGCCGTCTCCGAGGAGCCGATCGAGGCGGGGGAGACGGTCGAGGTGGTGGGAAAGGAGAGGATGGTGCTGAAGGTGAGGCGGAAAGGGTAGGGGCGAGGTGGTGCCTTTCCGGTGGGACGGAGAGAGGCGCGCTGCCCTGCGGGCGGAGCTGGATGCGATCTACGCCCACCTCTACGGCCTTGCTCGGGAGGAGCTCGACTACATCCTGGAGACCTTCCCCATCGCCAAGAGGAAGAACGTCGAGAGGTTCGGGAGCTTCAGGACGAAGGAGATGGTACTCTCCTATTACGACAATTTCGCCGGGGTACTCGGTGCCCCAGCAGGAGAATGAACCAATGGAGCCCTACACCCCGGAGAAACTCCCTCCGAAGAAGATCGACTGGGAGGAGCACGTCCCCCTCATCAGCAGAGCCAACCGGGCCCTGGCCCGATACGACGGCGTCCTTCTGGGCATCATCAACCCTCAGATCCTCCTCTCGCCTCTGGCCACCCATGAAGCGGTCCTCTCGTCCAGGATCGAGGGGACCCAGGCCTCCCTCGAAGACGTCCTGGAGTACGAGGCGCAGGTGGGGTATGAGGGGAAAGTAGGGTATGAGGCCGGAGGGGATCGGATGGGCCATCCGAGGGATCATCCCCGAATCGACGACATCCATGAGGTCATAAACTACCGGAAGGCGATGAGGGCGGCGGTCGACGAGATGAACGAGCGGACCCTCACCGTCAACATGATCTGCGATATCCATCGCATCCTCCTGGCGGGGGTCAGGGGCGAGAGCAGGGCGCCCGGCGAGATCCGCCGGATTCAAAACTACATCGCTCCGCCGGGGACGCCCATCGAGCGGGCGATCTTCGTGCCGCCGACGCCGCCGATGCTTATGGACGCCCTCTCCGACTGGGAGATCTACCTCCAGAGAGACGAGAAGGACCCCCTGGTCAAGGACTCCCTGGTTCAGCTTGCGATCCTCAAGGCCCAGTTTGAGCTGATCCACCCCTTCCTGGACGGGAACGGCCGGATAGGCCGGATGCTTGTCCCTCTCATCCTCTACGGCAAGAAGATAATCTCCAGCCCCAACTTCTACATCAGCGACTACCTGGAACGAAACCGGGACGTTTACTACGAGCGACTTCTGGCCATATCCCGAGACGGCGATTGGAACGGCTGGATAGGCTTCTTCCTGCAGGCGGTGGCAGAACAGGCAGAGCTGAACAGCCGGAAGGCAAGGGCGATCCTCGCCCTCTACGACGATATGAAGGTCAGCGTCCCCGAAATTACAGGCTCCAAATATTCCATCCAGGCGATAGACGCCATATTCTCCCGTCCGATATTCAACGCCAGGGAATTTTCCAAGATATCGGCCATCCCCAGAGAGAGCGCCGCCAAGATGCTGAAGGAGCTGAGGTCGAAAGAGATCCTGGAGATCTTGACAGAGGGGAAAGGGCAAAGACCCAACACATATATATTTGCCAAGCTGATAGAAATCACCCGAGTCGACGCCCTGTAAAGGGCTCCCGCCGGAGGTCGCTTTCCGAAGAAGATACAGGCTTATCCGTCCACAAAACCGAGTTTGCTCGTATTCTGGTACCGGCAAGCTGGCTTGTGAATATCAGAGGCCCGTTTCATTATTCACAAAGGGCGGAACGGTGGATCGAGAAGGTCGGGGCTGAACTGCGGTCGGCATAGGAGCCCCAGGGCCCGCCGAAGTCGTCGTTTTTTGGTGGAGGAAGATCAGATGGAAGGTCATACGGAGAAGGAAAAAGAGAGGATGAACCCCTTCGAAGCTCTGGAGGATATACGCACAGCTTACCGAAAATAAGTCGCCTCCTTCCAGAGGTTCAAAAACCCCACCATAAGAGACTGGGTCGATGAGAAGCTGGAGGAGGGGACCCTCATCTCCAAAGGCCCCTACCTCGAGCTGAACAGAAGATACCTCCACGGCGACCCCTTCGACCAGCTCGAAAAAGAGGGGCTGATCCACCCAGACCCGCCTCGGGGCTCACCTGCATGATCATCGGGTCGGTCCTCCTCGTCCCCATCGGCTCCACCGACTGGCGCACCCCGCCGACTACAAGATGGACACCCTCATCACCCTCCTCGTCCCTTCGATCGTCATGGGGGTCTTCTTCGTCTTGGCCATCTACAAGGTGGCGGAGGCGAGGCGGCGGCCCACCTATTCCGCCAGGATGGAGAAGGAGGTCGCCGAGGCCCTGGACAGGATCGACCCCCGGGGGCACGTCATGTACAACGGCGAGTACTGGGCCGCCGAGGCGGAGGAGCCGATCGAGGCGGGGGAGACGGTCGAGGTGGTGGGAAAAGAGAGGATGGTGCTGAAGGTGAGGAAGAAGGGGTAGGCGCGGTCTAAGGCCTCTATTTTAAGAAATATACAGGCGGCGCGAATGGTCTCTAGAGTTGATCGAGGCAAATGTCGTGAAGATGGGGGATGTGACGCCGGGTTTGGTTAGCCTGACGTCGGTAGATAATACCTAAATAATTTTTGTATCTCTTGAATTTGTTAGGCATCAGTCTGATATCTCGATATCCATTTCCTGCCCTAAACACTTAAACGTATAGATATCTTTGTCAACTACAATTTGCCATCTTGTACTTGTAGAGGGAGGTTGTGTGCTGGGGGCCAAACCTACCGTGCCATTGGTCCTGCCCTCCAGCCAAATATTGCCCTCTACTTCACCTAAACACTCAAACATATAGACCATCTTGTCAACTGCCCATGCTTTCCATTTGGTGCCTGTATAGGGGGGTTGCGTGCTGGGGGCCAAACCAACCGCGCCATTGGTCCTGCCCTCTAACCAAATATTGCCCTTTACTTCACCTAAACACTTAAAAGCATAGACGCCGTCGCCAACTGCCTGAGCGTTCCATTTTGTGCCTGTATGAGGGGGTTGCGTACTGGGAGCCAAACCAACCGTGCCATCGGTCCTGCCCTCTAACCAGTTATTTATTGTCATTTCGACATCTTCTTCTGTC
>DAXT01000002.1 GCA_002506535.1 Methanothrix harundinacea | reverse complement strand
GGCTATGGAGAATCGGCTATGGAGATCCGATCTCCTGCCTGCCACAAACGGGGGTATAATCGGCATCGCCTATATTAAAACCGGGATAGGGGGCAACGTTAAAATAACCTTAAGACCATGACGATCAAGGTTTTCATGCAGATTAGGCAAGTTATCGTCCTGGCTCGCGAGTCTTCCGAGGTTAACGATTTTCTGAGCCGTCTGGAGGAGAAGGGGGTTATCGTCAACAGGTCCAACCCCGCCGAACTCCTGAAAGAGATCGCCTCCGCAGGAGGCGGCCTGGGGGGTGGATCCGACCGGCTCGTCCTCTGCGATAAGAGCTTCGATTCCGCCCCCTTCGGACCGGCGGCCGTCATGGCGGCTGTAGAGAGCGGCTGCCCCGTCCTGATTGGTCCTGATAGGTTCGGCGGGTTTATTGAGGAGTTGGAGAAGGAGGGCGGCCTCTGCGAGGGCTCACGAAGGGAGCTAGCCTCCGAGGCGGTATACCGCTCCATATCGAGGGGGGCGGAGATCCTTGCCGCCCTCCAGGGAGAGAGCCCCCGCCTCCTCGTCCAGGCCTACGAGAAGGTCCAGGACCTTCGGTACGGGGAGAACTGGCACCAGAAGGCCTCTTTGTACTCGAAGCCCGACGGCTTCGGCCTCCACCGGGCCCCGAAGCTCTCCGGGAAGGAGATGTCCTACAACAACGTCGTCGACGCCGAGGCGACCCTGGAGATGCTCGTCGACCTGGTGGAGTATGACGGCGTTAAGGAAGACCGGTGCCTCTCGGTGATCGTGAAGCACGCAAACCCCTGCGGCGTCGCCTACGGCCAGGACGGGGTGGAGGCTTACAGGAGGGCACTATCCACCGACCCCAAGAGCGCCTTCGGCGGGGTGATGGGCTTCTCCGAGCCGGTGGGGGTGGAGCTGGCGGAAGAGATGCGCGACCACTTCATCGAGGTCCTCCTGGCTCCTGGCTACGACCCCGAGGCGCTCGCGATCTTGATGGAGAAGCCGAACCGGAGGATCCTGGACGTCACCGAGCTTCTGGAGGGGCGCGACCAGCTCTACCAGGGGAGCCAATCCAAGAGCGTCTTCGGCGGCCTCCTCGTCCAGGACTACGACCGTGGGGACATAATGGAGTGGAAGGTGGTGACGGAACGGGGCCCAACCCCCGCCGAGACGATGGCCCTGCGGTTCGCCTGGAAGGTGACAAAATACGTCAAGTCCAACGCCCTAGTCTACGCCACCCCGAACCAGACGGTCGGGATCGGCTCGGGGCAGGTCTCCAGGGTCGACTCGGCCCGCTTCGGGGCGGAGAAGGCCGTAGAGCACGGCCTGGATACCAGGGGGACGGTGGCGGCCACCGACTCCTTCTTCCCCTTCCGAGACGGCCTCGACAGGACCTTCGAGGCTGGGGCCACCGCCGTCGTTCATCCGGGGGGCTCCATCAGGGATGCTGAGGTGATTGAAGCTGCAGACGAACAAGGGATGGCCATGGTCTTCACCGGCATGCGCCACTTCAGACACTGAGAAGGGATCGTCCGAGGAAGGCCGGGCGAGGAAGTTCAGACCGAATCGAGCTGTAGCTACATTATCCCTTCTCCTATCGATCCTCGCCCTGGTGGGGTCGGCGTCAGCCGCTCCCATCTTCGCCTCCGGCGACCTCCAGGCGGCGATCGACGGGGCGGATCCGGGGGATACGGTGATCGTCCCTTCGGGGGTATACGGACCCTTCACCGTCGACAAGCCCCTCACCATCCGCGGGGAAGCGGCCCCTTCAATCAAGGCCCAGACCCAGAACCCCGCCATCAGTATAAAGTCGGACGGGGTCAGAATCCAGGGGTTCAGGGTGTTGGGGGTTGCGAAGAACCAGGACGACAAGTTCAGCTACTACATGGACACATCGAGCAGAAAGTCTCATTACACCCTCAACCTCCCCAACTCCGGGGTCTACGTCGACGGCGACGACGTATCCATCGAGGATCTGGTGGTGGAGGGGTCGGAGGTCGGGGTCCTGGTCATGGGGTCCAGGAACTTCACCATCAAAAACGCCTCCTTCCTGAGATGCGACAGCGGCCTATCGCTTCAGGGGTGCGATCTCGCAACGGTGGAGGGATCCACCTTCCGGGAGTGCCGCAAATACGGGGTCCAGATAGAGGGGTCTGGGGAAATCCTCCTGGAGGAGAACCTCTTCTCCGGCAACTCCGGGGTGGGGGTTATGCTGAAGAAGTCTGTCGGCTGTCAGGTCCTCGCAAACGAGTTTGTCAGAAACTGGCAGGGTCTCTTCCTCTGGAACTCGTCCAGGACCGTTGTTCAGAATAACAGCCTGGACAGGAACCTTTACTACGGGATGGTCATCGCCTCGGGATCGAATAACTCGATACTGAATAACCGGGCGACGAAGGGGGGCGGGGATACCGGCGTCAGGGGGATCGGGATCAGCATCCAGGAGAACAGCAGCTACAACCTGGTGGCGGGAAACGTCCTGGAGGAGAACCTCAACGGCCTCGACCTTACCAGGGGGTCAGCGTTCAACCTGATATGCTACAACGAGATATCGAAGAACAGCAACGGAATAAGGCTGGACAAGAACGAGAACAACCTCGTCTACATGAACAACTTCAGGCGGAACCTCATATCCGGCTACGACAACGCCAGCCACAACTTCTGGAACGCCACCGTCGGCAACTACTACGACGACTACCGCGGCCGGGACCGGGACGGCGACGGTATCGGCGACGACCCCTACTGGATACCCAAGGGGAGCAGCTGTGCCGTTGACTGGCGGCCCCTGATGAAGCCCGCTGAGGGGAACATGGACCTGGAGAGGGCCTGGGAGGACCTGGCCCGGTACGCCACCTACAACCCCGCCGACGACCTCCCCTACAAGGTGGAGAACGAGATGATAGTTATTGGGAGTAAAGAGCCCCGGAATCTCTGGTTCTAGGTCCCTATCTTGATCGGCTCGGCGATGGATTGCAAGGTGGCTATCGCCGATAGGGCGGCTAGATAGCTGGTCTTGGGGTTCCTGGGGAAGGGGACGTTCTCGACCCTGGTGGAGATCCGGCCGAAGGACCCCTCGGCTGTTATCTGGTGGATGTTCACTTTCGTCTTTGGATCGGCGACGATCCTGACCCTCACCTTCGAGCCCCGGGCCGCCAGGCTCAAGGTCGCCGCGACGTTGACGTTGGCGGGGAAGGCGGCGACCGCCTCCTCCGCCGACCCCTCGAATATGACCGTCGCCTCGGTGATGGCGTCGAGGTCGATCTCCATCTCTTCGATGTAAGGCGCCCCCGCGAACCCTTTCGGGTTCTTGGTGGTGGTGAGGGTGACGAGCTCGATCTTCGCAGAGCCCGCGGACTTCAGCCCGTCGAGCCCCGATATCGCTCCAGAGGGGATGTAGATCCGAGATCTGTGGATCTTTGCCAGATCCTCCAGGGTCCTGCGCAGTCCCCTGTCGAGGAGCGCTCCTACGGACATGATCATCAGGTCCCGCCCCCTCTCGAGGGCGGCCTTCGCCACCTCGGGGACCGCCCTCTGGGAGGCGGCCTCCACCACGATCTCTGACCTCTCCACCAGATCCAAAAGCTCCAGGACGGGGGGTTCTGACGATAGGGATCTCGCCAGCTCCCCCGCCCTCTCGACGTTCCGATCGAAGACCCCCACCAGGGATGCCTCGATTTCGCCTCTATCTATCGCTTTAGCGATCTCGGTCCCGATCGCTCCGCAGCCGACAAGCCCAATCTTCAGAACCATCGCAGGCTATAAATCGATGGTACAACAAAACTTTTGCGGTATGCTTCTATCTCAGCTGGAGCTGTTCGTGCGGGAAGACCTGGGGGAGATGGACGACTCAACCTCGATAGTTCCAGAGATAAACGCAAAAGCTTTGATCCTCGCGAAGGAGGAGTGCATCGTTTCAGGCCTTGAAGAGGCCGACCAGATCCTGAAGTACTTCGGCCTTGTTGGGGAGAGGCTCGTCCAGGAAGGGTCCCGGGTCTTCGCGGGGTCGGGGGTCTTGGTCATCGAGGGGAGGGCGAGGTCGATCATCCAGGCCGAGAGGCTGGTTTTAAACTTCATGAGCCGCATGAGCGGGATATCGACCCTGACCCGGGAATGCGTCGAGAGGGCAGGGGGGATCCGGGTAGCCTCCACCCGCAAAACTACCCCAGGCTTTCGGTCCTTCGAGAAGAGGGCGGTGGTGGTGGGGGGAGGCGACCCCCATCGGTTCGACCTATCAAGCTCGGTGATGATCAAGGACAACCACCTGAAGCTCATGAGCCTCGAGGAGGCGCTTTGCGCAGCCAGGGCTACGGCCAGCTTCACCAAGAAGATCGAGGTGGAGGTGGAGAGGGTGGAGGACGCTCTGAAGGCGGCGTCCCTGGGGGCGGACATCGTGATGTTCGACAACATGAGCCCCGGCGATATCAGAAAAGCGGTGGACCTCCTTGGGAGGGTGGGGCTCAGGGACCGGGTCCTTCTGGAGGCTTCTGGGGGGATAACCCTCGCGAACCTCTCCGACTACGCCTCCACCGGGGTTGACGTCGTCTCCTTGGGGGCGCTCACCAGGTCTGCGAGATGGATCGATTTCAGCCTCGAGATCGAGATCTGATCCCGGCCGGAGAATCAAAAACGTTATATCGATCCATCGATCATTCATACTTAACTCCGGTGAGTGGGAATGGGTCTGATCTATATAGTGGTGGTCGCGCTCCTGGCCTTCTCCATCATATCAGCACCGATGGCCGCCGAGGCTTCCGAAGATGAGAAGAAGGATTCTGATATAATCACCAGGGATTTTTCCTTCCGGGTGGGGGAAGGGGTCAGGATCGGAGACTATCGGGTGGAGCTGACGAACGTCGTATCGGTGATGGACGGCCTCGTAGAGGTTAAGGTATGGAAGAGGGCGAGCCAGTTTGAGGACTGGAGGGTGATGGAGAGCCGCCGGGACGTGAACCTGGACGGAGGCCAGGACCGGGGCGGCCTGACCCTGATGGTCACCGAGATCTTCGATCGGGATACCGTCAGGATGAGGGCGACTTACAGGTCCGATTACGGGTACCCCGAGAAGTACATCACCGAGAGGGCTCTGGTTCCGGCGAGCATCCCCAAGCTGGAGGTTTCAACGAGCGCGGACAATCCCGCCGTCAGGTCCGGAGACGAGGTGAAGGTGACGATCATCGTCAGGAACGTCGGAAACGACACCGCCCGGGACGTGGCGCTGCAGGATATGCCGCCCCTCCCCCAGTTCAGATATGTCGCGGGATACCCCCCCAAGATAAGAAACCAGCTCCAGCAAGGCGAGTCCGACACCGCCATCTACTCGATGGTGGCGGTCACCGAGGGGGAGGTGACGATCCCTGCGATGTCGGCGAGGTACGCCGACTCCAAGGGGACGATCTACACCGAGAGCTCGTCTTCGGTCAAGGTTGAGATCAAGCCCAAGAGAAGGCCTGATATCGTCATGGAGGTCCAGCCGCCGGCGCCGATAGATCACGGCGGCCGGGGGATCATCAACGTATCCATAAGAAACGAAGGCGATGGGAGCGCTTACCGGGTCGAGGTGAGGGGCCAGCTCAGATCCGACGGCGACGGCCTCAGGCTGGAGGCGGGGGCCCTCGACAGGAGCTTCTTTGAGATCCCGCCCGGTGGCCGTGAGAGTTACTCCGCCGCCGTCATCGGGGCCAGGAGCGGAAGCTACGTCCTCGACCTCAAAGCGAGCTATCAGGGAGACGGAGAGGCGATGCAGAAGGAGACGGCCTTTGAGGTCGCCGTCCTGGAGAGGAAGTTCGAGTATCTCTATTATCTCCCGATAGTGCCGGTCGTCATCATCGGGATATGGCTCTACCGGCGGTACAGAGAATATAAATATTAAGTTGGAGTTTGATGTATGTCAGATGAAGCGAGCTTCCGGGTTACGGATCGGCGAGGATGCAGCGCCCACCAGAACGCCTGGCGGCCGCCTGGTGAAAGCTGGTTGACTTCAAGACGTCTGGACGGATGTATATGTTGAACGTACTGATGCTGGGGATAGGCCAATGCGGGAACAGGATCCTCGACGCCGTCAACAGGGAGTCCTTCGGCGGATCTTCAAAGCTTTCGAAATATTATTCTAGACAAAAGTTTCCCAGCCGGGTGGAGACCCTGGCGATCAACACCGCCGTCAACGACCTGAAGGAGCTACAGTTCACCGCCGCCAAAGACAGGTTCCACGTCCCGAACCTCCACGGGGTCGGGGCCAACCGGAGCCTGGGAAAACAGGGCTTCTGGGATAACCGGGAGATGATCATGGAGGAGATCGAGAAGAGGGGAGACTTCGACATCGCCTTCGTCATGACATCCGCCTCTGGGGGGACCGGCTCCTCCTTCACCCCCCTCATAATCCACGAGCTGAAGAAGAGGTACAACAAGATCACCGTCGTCGCCGTCGTCGTCCTCCCTTTCAGAGAGGAGGGGTCGATATACCTCCAGAACGCCGCCTTCAGCATGAGGGACATCATGGAGGTCGACTGCGACGGGATAATCCTGGTGGACAACCAGTACTTAAAGAGGCTCAGCGGCGACATAAAGACCGCCTACGACAGGATCAACGATATGGTGGCGGAGCGGATCCTCTTTCTCATCGAGTCCCTGGACAGCGAGATGCTCTCGGTCACCGACCTTGGTGACTTCAAGACGGTGATGAGGGGGGGCCTGCGGATGGGGACCCTCGGCTTCTACGAGTCAGACAAGAAGACCGGATCCCTCACCTCGGCGATCGATGGGTCCATCAAGCCAGGAGGGCTCCTCTACCCCGCCGACGTCTACGAGGATGCCGCAAGGGCGATGATCATCATCCAGGGGTCTAGAGAATATCTCGACGTCGACGAGATCACCAAGGCCGTCGAGAAGCTCTCGACGAAGATAGGCCAGGTCTTCAAGGGGATCGTCATAAAGAAGGGCAGGCCCAAGGTCCTCTCCGTCTTCACCCTCGCCCAGGTCCCCGACCTCGAGCTCCTATACGCCCAGGCCGCCCAGGCGATCCAGGACGAGAAGGGCAGGAAGACGAGGGCCAAAAAGCAGCTAGACGACGCCTTCGCCTACATCGAGGATCTGGAAGAGGTCTACTGACCTCTTCGCATAATCAGATCTGCTCCATCAATCCGATCTGCTCCATCAATCCGATCTCGCAGATCAGAGGCCGAACCTTCTGTACATCATCGCCTGAAAGGAGGTGACGCCGAGGACTTTTGAGACAAGAGCGACATCATCCCCCTTCAGAGGCTGCGCCCTCGCCGGGGGTATGGGCCTTCCCCTCGTAGCGTAGACCGCCCCTCCGGTCATCCCGGCGCCTAGGTAGCCCCCGGCGTCCCGGCCGACGAAGATCTCCCCGCCCTTCATCTCCGCCGCCGTGAAGTCGTCGCAGCTGCCGGAGACGACTATCCGGCCCCCTCTCATCAGAACACCTGTATTCCTCCCGGCGTCGCCAGCGATCTCCAGGAGCCCCGACCTCATCAGGATCCCGGCGGACATCCCGGCGTCCCCCTCGACCCTCAACCTCCGATCCGATCTATTCCTCGCAGCCAACGTCTCCCGGAGGAGGCCGTCTTTCAGGACGAGCCTTTCATCCTCGAGACGGTTCGGCAGTAGGATCCGGCAGCCCGTTTCCAGGACCTCGGTTATCGAGACGTATCTTCGATAGCCGGAGAGGTCCGACTCCACCTCGAGGACGTTTCCCAGGGGCGCTCCGACGGAGCCGCTGACGTATATCGACCCCCGGATCATGGAGATCCCCATCCGGGGACCGACGTCGCCGTCGACGATGATCGTCCCCGTCGTCTCGATGGGGCCGCCGGTCCCCCCGAACTTTGCGAGATCGACCCCGAGGCTCGAGCCGAGGCGGCCGCCGACGTCCCCCCGGATCCTTACGGTCTCCCCCCGCCGGAGAGCCTCCACCATGTTCCTCCAGGTGATGGATCCTGAGACGGTCCCGTCGGGGTCGAGGCGCGACCCCTGATGCTGCCAGTAGAAGTCGAAGGTGAAGTCGCAGAGGCAGCTCTCGCCCCGGGCCTCGACCTCGATCAGATGGACCCCTCCCCCGACGGGGCCGTCATCGCCGGGCCGCCATCTTCCGGGATATCTTGACGCCGGCGAGGGCTACCAGGATCGCCAGGACCGCCGAGGCGGCCAGGTATCCGGGGGACTTGCCCGATATCAGGGGGAAGGCCATATCGGCGCTGTTGGCCAGGATGAAGACGCTGGCGGACCAGAAGATGAGACCCGTGGCGAAGATGAAGAAGGGGTAGGAGTAGGCCCTCTCCTCGCCCACACCCTCGATGTAGAGGTCCAGGATCTTGCCCAGGTTGATGCAGATGCCTGACGCTACGTACCACCAGACGCTGTGATTGACGAAGACCATAATGAGGACGAGGTAGCCGTACCATATGTCCCCGGTGTAGTGCTCCCAGAACCTCGCCGACCCCTGGATAGTCCCGATGAGGACCAGGACCGCCGCGAGGACGTAGGTGACGAAGGCTATCCTCCCCCGGTAGAGGTTCCCCTTGAAGGTCTCCTTGGTGCTGTCGAAGACGTCGTCGAGGCCCAGACCCCGGAAGAGGAGATAGACCCCGACGGCGGCCAGGATCGCCATGACGGCGAAGTCCGACCTTCCGATGAAGCTGAAGGTCGAGTATATAAGGAGGGCGAGGCCGATGGGGATGAAGAAGGTGTGGCTGATCTTCGGGTCCCTGAAGACCTGTTTGAGTAGATAGTAGGTGCTCTCCAGGTTGTGGCTCTGCTTCACCAGGACCCTTCTGACCCCTTCGACCTTCACCCTGGACTGTATTATGGGAAGGATCGCCTCGTCCTCGGCGCCGTCGGAGACGACGACCACCCCCGCAGGCCGGAACCTCTCGAGGAGTCCGTCGATCTGGTGGGCGATCTTCCCGTCGGATACGAGGCCGACGTTGGGGTCTCCCGCCACCGAGGCTATCTCGACGGCTCTGCCCTGGGAGGCGAGGTCGTCGTAGACCTGGATACCGCCGAGGATAGTGTTGACGTCTGAGTCCTCGGGGTCGGCGAGGCCGAGGGCGAGGGTCGCCTCGACGTTGGCTTCCCTCCCTATGATGGGGGACTCTATCCCGGCCTTCCGGCCCAGGTCGTCGTCTCTATCTATGCAGAGGACCAGGATCTCCATATCGGTGATATCATCGGTGAAGAACGTACTTAAAGATTGGCCGAACGCGAGGGATCGGGGTGCCGCGACCATCAAAAGCTATTTACCGCCGCCCACCAGCCCAGCAGTTATGAAAGAGCTCGCCTTCATCTTCGTTCTGGCGGCGGCCCTTGCGGCAACAGCTCCCGCCTCCGCCATAGCATTCGAAGACATCCAGCACGGCGTCGAGGTATACAACCTGGGCGCTGAAAACGCCCCGGATATATTGAAGACCCTCCTGGGAGACGAAAGGGTCCAGATAGAGATATCGAAGTCGGAAGGGACCGTCCTTATGGTGGGCCTTGAGACGAAAGGCGGGGTGGTCGTGAATACGACGAAAGGGGAGATCGAAGACCCTACGATTGTGGTGAACGCCACAGAGGATGCGATCACCAGGGTCTTCGAGTCGGGCGACCCGGTGGCAGCCTTCCAGGAGGCGCAGGCCCGGGGCGAGATATCCGTCCGGGGGACGACATTTACGGCGAGGCTGAAGGTCTCCGCAGCCCTGGCCAGCACGCCAGCCCTCCGGTTCTTCGCCGGCCTCCTCGGGAAGTGAGGTTCACTTCCGGATATCCAGGTTCTCCGCCACTATCTTGTGGGCGCAGAAGTCGCCGCACATGGTGCAAACCTGGCTATCTGCCGGCGCCCTCTCTCTCCTCATCTTCTTCGCCGTCTCCGGATCGAGGGCGAGGTCGAACTGTTCGCTCCAGAGGAGGTCGCGGCGGGCCCGGCCCATGGCCAGATCCTGGTCGCGGCTGCCGTTCTTGATCATATCCCCGACGTGGGCCGCGATCCTCGAGGCCATCACCCCTTCCCTGACGTCCTCGACGTTGGGGAGGGCGAGGTGCTCGGCGGGGGTTACGTAGCAGATGAAGTCTGCCCCGTAGGCGCTGGAGAGGCTGGCGCCTATGGCCGCCACGATGTGGTCTCTGCCGGGGGCGATGTCGGTGACCAGAGGCCCCAGCATGTAGAAGGGCTTCTCCCCCGAGAGCCTCTTCATCACCTTTACGTTCGCCTCGATCTCGTCGATGGGGATGTGCCCCGGCCCTTCGACGATCGTCTGGACCCCGAAGTCGTGGGCCCTGTCCGAGAGCTCGCTATTTATTATCAGCTCCTGGATCTGGGCGCGGTCGGTGGCGTCGTGGACCGCCCCCGCCCGAAAGCCGTTGCCCATGCTGAGGGTGACCTCGTGCTCCTTTAAGATCTCCAGGAGGTAGTCGAAGTCGCTGTAGAGGGGGTTCTCTTTGTCGTGGTGGAGCATCCAGGCGACCATGAAGGCCCCGCCCCGGCTGCAGAGGCCGCCGTACCTCCCCCCCTGTTTCTTCATCCTCTCGATGCAGATCCGGTTTATTCCGGTATGGATCGCCATGAAGTTCGTCCCGGCCTTCGCCTGCTCCTCGGTGATCCGGAAGAGGTCGTCCTCGGTCATATCGACCCCGGCGCCGGACTTCCTTATAGCCTCGATGAAGGCCTGGTAGAGGGGGACGGACCCGACGGATAGGTGGATTGAATCGATCACCCGCTTCCTGATCTCATAAAAGTCGCCACCGGTCGATAGCTCCATCAGGGTGTCCGCCCCCGCCTCCTCGGCGGCCCTCGCCTTGGCCACCTCCATCTCGACGTCGACGATGTCGCTGCTGGTGCCGACGGTGGCGTTCACCTTCGTCTTTAGCCCCTTTCCTATCCCGCAGAACCGGACGTCCCGGTAGGGGCTGACGGGTATGACGATCGTACCGCTGGCGATCCCCCTTCTGATGAACTCGGGGGTTTTGCCCTCCATTTCTGCTACGATCTCCATCTCAGCTGTGATCCGACCGGCTCTCGCATCTTCGATAAGTCCCATGAATCATCCCGTCGGATTTGTCCGGAGAAGGTCGTATTTAAAGTTGGCCGAAAATTCGCTGATTTATATCATCCTCTTCTCGCGATCCGGAATATCAGTATCGAGCCGATGATGTTCACCGCCAGGATCAGGAAGGCTGCGACGTACTTTCTCTTCTCCGGCTCGAAGATCGAGTAGAGGATATCACTGAAGCGCCGGGGAGATAGGTCCGATAAATCGATATTTTGGTCGGAGTATAGGTCCACCAGCTCCACCCTTCCCCCCGCCTCGACGGCGTAGGTCCCCCTCTCCAGGTCTCTAAAGATGTACCTCGAATCCCCGGTCGCCCGGGCCACCAGGGTACCGTTCTTTATGACCTCGACCTCTACGACCCGGCCGAGGTCGACGGAGAGGTCGCAGAGCTTCGAGACGGGGATGACCCTCCCCTCGGATAACGGCAGGGCCGTTCTGATATCCAGCAGGTTCAGCAGGGTGGGTCCGAGGTCTACCTGCGACCAATTGCCAGAGATGATGATATCGTCGACCCCCGGCCCGAGATAGACCGCGGGGACCCAGACCGACTCCGGCAGGGACGAGTATTTGCTGGAGGAGTGGCCGCCTTTGCCCCCGGCGGAGGGGAAGGACATCCCGTGGTCGGCGGTGATGAGAAGAAGGACCCCCTCCGATTCGCAGGCCTCGACGAGCCTGCCCAGGGGCGCGTCGAGGCCGGAGATCGTCTCGACGTACCCCTCCACCCCCAGGTTGTGGCCTGCGCTGTCGACGGCCCCGACGTTCACCATCAGGAGGAAGGGGCGTTCCCCCATCGCTGATACCAGGTCGGCGGCGGCGTCCAGCCCCCAGCCGTTGTAGCCGACGTAGCCGGGGACGCCCCTCACCTGGTTGTAGAGGGGAAACCGGTCCCTCCAGGTCCATAGGATGTCGGAGGTCTCCGGAGGAAGGTCTGCCTTCGCGGCCAACAGCGGCTCCGCTCCCCAGAGGGAGTTGTCGTCGAAGAAGACTACCCCGTCCTGCTCTAGGACCATCCCCATGGCGTCGCCACGCTGGAGGAGGGCGAGGCAGAGGAGCCCTTCCTCCCGGACGGCGTCGAAGATCGTCGCTCCCGGTGTTCCGATTATAGCAGAGTCCATCCAGGAGCAGCCCGTCACCAGGACCGAGTGGGACGGCCCCGTCTCCGGGACGGGGACGGTGACGTTCTGGACCCTCGCCCCCCTCCCCGTCAGGTTGAAGAGGAGGGCTCTTGGCAGGGGCGAGCCGTCGATCGCCCGGGGCGACATCTCCGGGCAGACGTAGCAGACCCCATCCCGTCGACGACGAGGATGACGGCCCCACCGGGTTTGCTGGCACCAACAACCTGGACCTCGGTGGTGGGGCTGGCGGGCCCTGCCAGGACGAGGAGGGCGAGGAGGGCTAAGATGAGGCGCATCTCAGAAGTCGGTCATGACCCTGTACTGATCTATCTCCGTCTGCTTCAGCTCTGAGAGGAACTGCTCTGCGGCGTCCCTGATGTCCTTGGAGCCGGTGATCGCCCTCCCTGTCACCACGATGTCTGCCCCGGATCTGAGGGCCTCGGCGACGGTATCGACCCTGATCCCGCCGGCGACGGCGACCAGGAGCCTGCGGTCGGCGCCGGACGCCATCTTCTTGATCTCGGCTATCACTGCCCAGTTGTGCTTCTCAGCCTCCTGATCTATCGCCCGGTGCATCTCCACCACGTCCGGGAGAGCCGATAGAGACCGCAGGACCGCCAGGGGGTCGGGGACGTTCAACATATCGATGATGGAGTAGATCCCGGTCTTTCTCGCCTCCTTTATGGCGAGCTCCAGGGTCTTCGTCGGGGCGAGGCCGGATATGACGACGGCGTCGGCTGTTGCGTCGGCGGCGAGGCGGACCTCCAGGTTTCCGGTGTCCAGGGTCTTCAGATCCAGGACGACAAAGGAGCTGGGGCGGACGTTCCTGATCTCCTTGACCACCGAGGCCCCGAACTTCTTGACGAGGGGGGTGCCCACCTCGATGAGGAGATGGTCGCTATCCGGAAGCTGCGAAAGGACTCGTCGGACGAAGGCGAGGTCCACCAGGTCCAGGGCCACCTGGAGGTAGGGCGGGTCCCAGAGCCTGATGACCCGAAAGCCCATCACCGGGTGGGTCGACCTGTCCTTCTCGTAGAGGACGGTATCGACGTCCGGGAAGCTCTCCATCGCCCTCTTTATGGCGAGCTTCGTCGCCCCGTAGTTGTACCTGTAGATGGCGTCGTAGTCCCGGGCCTGGGGGTGGATGAAGACGCTGACGACGATGACGATCTCCTCGACCTCGGACTTCGGGATCACCCCCTCGGCGACGCAGTCCGCCACCGCCTTGGCGACGGCGGTCTGGGCCGGTCCGAAGATCACAGCCGCCTGGTCCATATTCTTCACCGTAACCTTTGGGACTATCAGGGTGGCGGGCTTCGCCGGCAGGTTCGGCCTTATCACAGAAAGAAGCGGGGTGTGGCCCGCCGAGAGCTGGGCGAGGCCGTTCGCGAAGGCGATCCCCACAGGTCCGTCTTTATCTCCTATCAATAGATCGATGTGAGCGAGTTCAGGCTCCTCCCCTATCAGCGCCTCTCCTATCAAAAACAAGCGTTCACCTCGAAAGCGAAAAACATCCCGCCGGTATTAATCCTTTTGCACCGCCCCCAATCGGCCGCCCCTCAGCGCGGCCGCAGCTTGAGGATACTTGACCAACACAAAAAAGGGCGGAGAAAAATTGATGGGAGGCGACCGGAGGGTCCGGGCCGCCCCCTCATCATCGAAGGGATCAGACGGTGGTGGTGACCTTCAGCACCGGGACGTTACCGCCGGAGTCCTCTTTGGAGGCGAAGCCGACGGAGGCGTCACCTTTTGCCACCAGGACGGCGGAGAAGGGGCAGTCTTTGCACTCCAAGAAAGCCTTCTTCACCAGGTTTGTGGCGTCGATATCGTACCAACCCTCCTCATCGACATCTATGGAGGCTTCGACCTCGCCCTCATAATCGGGCTTGCCGTCCCATACGACGGTCTCCTCGAAGAACCCGGAGCTGTAGAAGTGGAGCTCCACCTCCCCGGGGTTCTCTACCTCGTTAGCGTAGACCCTCAGGGTCGCAGAGGAGATCTCCTCCAGGGACTTTATCTTGAGAGAATCTATCATGAGGACGGTGTCGAAGGAGAACCATGCCTCCTTAAGAGGCTCCTCCTCTTCTGAGGTGACCCACAGGGTCTCTTCGGTCCCGAAGTTATCCTCCGGGGACCCTCGATCTATGTACGAATCGCCCGTCAGCATCTTTGGTGACGACCAGGTCATGGCGGATGCCGCTCCCACCAGGAGGAGGGCGGCTGCCAGGCAACAGGCAATTTTGATATTATGGTTCAATCTGAACACCTCGATCCATAGATACGTCGGGGTTGATAAAAAGACTTGTCTTCATCTCTCCCTTACATGACCCCTATAAGAGCCCCGAAGAGGTCGTATCTGGAGTTTTGGGGCCCTCCGCTGGAGGCAAAAGCCACGTTAGCTTTATTAACCGAGGGTCCTCCTTAGCCTCGGTGGGTTAGCTTGAGTACTTCAAAGGAGATATCCGCCCTTATCCTAGCGGTGGTCATGGCGGCGTTCATTCTGACGGCGTCCGCTTCTTCTGCCGCATATCTGGCGGGGACCGACCTCCAGGCGGCCGTAGACGCGGCGATGCCGGGAGATACCATCCTGGTGGGGCCGGGGGTCTACGATAGGGTAGAGATAACCAAGAGTCTGAACCTCCTCGGCGACGGCGCCAGGATAAGGCCCGGAGATAGGAATATCGGGATCAAGATCGCGGCGGACGACGTCACCGTCTCAGGCTTCTCCGTCGAAGGGGGATTTTACGGGATCCATCTCGTAAACTCCAAAAACTGCACCATCTCCAACAACACCGTCACCGGCGTAGTCCAGTGGGGGATCGGCCTCATCTCCTCCGACGAGAACAGGATCGAGGGGAACGTCGCGAACTACAACGGCCTTGGACCCCACCGGTGGTACGGGATATACCTATCCAAATCTAACGGAAACCAGATCCTCGACAACGAGGCGTCCTTCAACGGCGAATATGGGATCTGCCTCTTTCCGAGCTGCTCTGATAACGTCATCAGCGGCAACGTCGCGGAGGGGAACAAATACGGGATATACGCCTTCACCGACTGCAACGACAACATAATCAAGGGAAACCTCCTCGCAGGTAACGAGATCTCCGGGATAAAGATGATCGGAAGCTGCATCAGAAACCACATCCTGGAGAACGATATCTCCGATAACGGCGTCGTGGGGATATTCCTCCAGACGGGGTCGGGATATAACCTCATCAGAGGAAACGAGATCGCCAACAACTCGATCTTCGGCGTACAGATCCAGGAGGGTCCCGCCGGAAACAACACCATCCTCGAGAACAACATATCGGGGAGCCAGAGGGGGATCCTCGTCAACACCGACGGAAACCATATCTACAACAACAGGATCTTCGACACCGTCATCCCCGCCGAGGACCGGGGGACTAACCAGTGGTATGCCGCCTATCCCGTCGGCGGAAACTTCTGGGCCGGCCACATCGGGACCGACGAGATGTCCGGCCCCGGCCAGAACATCTCCGGGTCAGACGGCTTCATTGACCGGCCCTACGTCATCAACGACCGGGCGAGGGATATATATCCGGTAGTCGGTGAATCGGTCCCCCCGATCCGGATCGTCCGAGCCTCCGTCCATCCAGCCCGGGCCCAGATAGGGACCCCGGTGACGGTGGAGGTCGCCCTCGAATCGGCGAACGGCGTCGCCCAGGTCTCGGCCAGGACCAAAAACCTTCTCACCTCCTCGGAGCCGAGCCGTTACATCTCCATGTACCCATCCGGAGACGGCGGCTATTCGGGGACCCTCCAGACCGCCCTCATGAGTCCCGGAAGGTACGTCGTCATCCTGACGGCAAAGGACGCCAGGGGTTTTGAGATGGTGGAGGAGATAGGGGATCTGGAGCTTCTGCCCAGGTCCGGACGGGACTTCAACGAGGCCCTCGCCAGGGGGCTATAATCTCATTAAAATTCGCGATTTATTCAGGGGAAAAAAATATGTTAGGGGTTAGAAGAAAGGATTATTCGGTCGGCCGGCCCGGCGATGATGTTGGCAGCAGATCTGCGAGCATCTGGTCGAGAGTCGGCAGGACCGCCTGGACTTTGATGGTTATATTCGCCCTCTTATCCTGTGCGACGGCTGACATAAAGGAGGAGCTTCGAGAGGATACCAAATCGAGGTGGGATTGCCCCGAATGCAAGGGCGAGTCTAGAAACGTTCTGGACATCTACAACTTCCTCGGCCACAACCCGTCGGCGGCAGAGACCGTCGGCGAGAAGCCCCTAGGACCCCAGGATGCGCGAGCCGCCATGGAGAGCGCGGACGGCGGAATCGCTGGCGGTTTCGTCCGGGGCGAGTTCCTCGCCTCCGCCAAAGATGCTGGCGGGTACGACGTGATCCTGGACGTGGGGACGGAGTACGATGCCGTCCACATCAAAGGGGCCGTCCCCCTCTACTGGGAGGAGCTCCTCGACGATGAGAACAACCCACGGTCCGCCGCCGAGATCGCCGTGATCTTCGGGAACGCCGGGATTTCCCCGGAGGATTCGGTCTTGATCTACGGCGACTGCGCAACATGTGACGGCATATCCGTCGCACCTTTCGTCTTCTGGGCGATGAGGTACGTCGGCCACGACGACGTCGCTATCCTGGACGGCGGCCTCGCCGGATGGGTCGATGCCGGGCTTCCAACAGAGAAGAAGGCGAACGGGAGGCCTGCGGTGACGTACACCCCCCGGGCGAGGTCTGATCTATTGGCCAATTACGACGGCGTCGCCGCCGGGAGGTACCAGCTCGTCGACGCCCGGACCTTCCAGGAGTTCGCCGCCGACAAGATCACCGGCGCCGTGAACATAGACTACAGCGCCGTTCTCGCCAACGGCCGTATGAAGAGCGGCGAGAAGCTGGCGGCGGTCTTCGCCGGGCTCGACAAGGCCGATCCCGTAGTCGTCTACTCCAACGCCGGGGCGAGGGCCTCCATGGTCTGGTACGCCCTCCAGCTGATGGGATACGATTCGAGCCTCTACACCTGGAACGACTGGGAGGCGAAGAGGCCCCCGGTGAAGGCGGTCCTGAAGGGAGCGAGGGCGGAGCCGAACCCCGCGAGGCCCGGCCCCGTTAAGATATTCGCCACCTTTGAGGTCGTCCCCGACGAGGCAGACTCGCAAGACGGTCTCTTCGGGACGATCGCCGCCTCAGGAGAGGCGGATGGCCTCGAAGAGGCAGCAGAGGAAGCAGCCCCGGAGGAACTGAAGGTCGATGTTGAAGGTGATATCCTTCTTAACAACGTCACCATCGACGGCGAGGATATCGAGGAGATGATATCGTCCGCTCCCCAGAGCCCCACGGTTCGGACGATGGGATGCGTCGCCTGCTTCGACCCCGTCGCCCTCTACGCCTCAGGTGCCAGCCCCTCCTCGATCACCGGCGGGGTCAAGCTCGGCTCGATGGCCAAGAATGAGATCGGGGCGATCACCGCCGCCGGAGCCCTGATCCAGAACCAGGACGGCGACGTCATGGCCACCATCGAGCTCGCCGCCACCCTCGGCGACGATCACCTGGGGACCTGGGACGCCTCCGGGGCCCCCGACGGCCTCTACACCGTCACCCTGGCGGCGGCTGCCGGGGGGAAGACCTCCTACTTCGAGGACGTCCTGACGATAGAGATAAACAGCTCGGCTCCGGCCCAGGAGACTGCAACCTCTGCCGCCAGCCCGGGGATAAGAAAGCTGGGAAAGTATTAATCGGATAGAGACGTAGAATCAGGAGATGAGCCGCAAGAGCCCCTTATTTTTTCTCGCCCTCCTGGCGGTCGCGGGGATCGCCTTCAGCGGCGCGGCCATCTCCATCTCCATAAAAGAGCCCCAGGAGCCGTCTCCGCGGTGGTTCCTCCAGAGGATCGACGCCGCCCTCAACTCCGGAGACGACCTCGAGCCACCCGTCATCTTCAACGCCCACGTATCGCCGATGATCATCAAACGGGGAGACCCCAAGGTCAGGATCATCGCCTGGGTGAAAGACGACGTCTCCGTCGATACAGTCTACGCCGAGGTGGCGGGCCGGCAGACCCCCCTCATCGACCTCAGCCGGGACGGGAGGTACGAGGGGCAGTGCAGCTCCAACCTTCCTCCCGGATATCACAGGATCACCATCGTCGCCGTCGACCGGGCCGGGAACGCTGCCGTCTCCGATGATCTCGTCCTCAGGGTCCTCGACCCCCTGGACCTGAACGGAAACCGGATCGAGGACAGCCTCGAAGAGATGGAAGATGAGGATCTGAGGGTCATAGTCCTCACCGAGGAGAACGTCTCCCTCAAAAGGGACGATATACCGTTCCGGGATAAGGTGGAGGGGGAGTTTGCGGTCCTCCCCGGGACCTCCATGGTCGTCAGGGGGTCGGAGCTTGAGGCCCTCGCGAATATCGAGGGGGTCAAGGGGGTCTATCGAGATCAGAAGCTTGCGATCCTGGGGGATGTGTCGGAGGGATACCGCCCAAGAGATGACCCCCGGCTGGCCGTCGACGATTATACCGGGAGGGGGGTGACGGTGGCGGTCCTGGATACGGGGATAGATCCCAACCACCGGTCCATAGACGACCTGGACGACGATATCACCACCGCTGACCCCAAGATCAAGGCTTTCAAGGACTTCGTCAACGGGAGGGAGGAGGCTTACGACGACCACGGCCACGGGACCTTCTGCGCCAGCCTCATCGCTGGAACCGGCGACGCCGCCGGGGTCGCCCCCGGATCGAGCCTCGTCGTCGTCAAGGTGATGGACAGCTACGGAGCATGTTACCTCTCCGACGCCCTCAAAGCCCTCGACTGGATCCTGGAGAACCAGAAAGATCTGGGGATAGACGTCATCTCCTTCAGCGTCGGCGGAGAGGAGGCGAGCGATGGGTCGACCCTCCTGGATGCCGCCTGCGACAGGATGGTAGAGGCGGGGATCGCCGTCGCCGTCGCCGCCGGCAACCTCGGTCCCTCCACCAGGTCGATAGTGACACCGGGGACCGCTGAGAGGGTGATAACCGTGGGGGCTGTCGACCCTTCTGGGAACGTCTTTGAGAGGTCCTCCCGGGGACCGACCCCCGACGACAGGATCAAGCCGGACCTGGTGGCGGTGGGGGTGGACGTCGCATCTGCCCGGTCTGGAACCCTCCGGGGGGAGACGACCATGAGCGGGACATCGATGGGAGCGCCCCAGGTGGCGGGAGCGGCGGCGATCCTCAAAGAGAAGCAGCCCGATCTCGACCCCGCCGGGATTAAGAGGGTCCTGCTCAAGTCCGCTGACGATATCGGGCCGTCGGGTCCCGACAACACCTTCGGCTACGGCCTGTTGAACCTGAACTTTGCCCTGGAGCTCGTCGACCTCCCCGAAGGGAGGGCGGGTCCGGAGGTCACCGACCTGGTTCTCAGCAGATATGCCGCCAAAGCCGGAGATCCGGTGATGATCCACGCCGGGATCTCGGGAGATGCGGCCTATGTGGAGGTGAACGTCGGCGGCGGTGATAGCGAGATCAGGATACCGATGAACGACTTCGACAGGAACGGGGTCTATACCGGCAGATGGGAGACGAGGTTTCTGGCCCCCGGCGACTATTCGATCGTGGTGGAGGCGAAAGACCAGTTCGGCGGGGTGGGGACCGCCTCCGTCCCCTTCGTCCTGGCCTGAGGGGTTGACTTATGGACCCAAGAGAGGAGATATCCAAGTTCGGAAGAAAGGTGGTGGCTTCAGGCCTCACCTACGCCCACTTCGGAAATATCAGCCTCCTGTCCGATGGGAAGATCCTGATAACATCGACGGGATCGAACCTCGACGAGATAGGGGTGGACGAGGTGATCGAGATCGATCCCCAGACTCCCTGCCCCGCGGACGCCCTGGCCAGCTGCGAGGCTCCCGTCCACCGGGCGATCTACGAGAGGACGAACGCCCGGGCGGTGATCCACACCCACTCCCCCTACGCCGTCGCCACATCGATCCTGGAGGAGGGGCCCTTCGAGCCGATGGACGGTGAAGGTGCCCGGTTCCTCGGGACGGTGCCCATCATTGACGGAGAGATGGGGAGCCTCGACCTCGCCAAAAAGGCCTCCTACGCCCTCATATTCAATAGAGCTGCCATCGTCCGGGGCCACGGCGTCTTCGCCGTGGGCGCAAGCCTGGAAGAGGCTTACATCGTCGCCTCCATGGTGGAGCACAGCGCCACCATCAGGCGGCTCGTCAACGCCGGATGAAAAAAGGGAGGCCCCCGTCTCCTCGACGAGCTCCGTCCCATCCGGCCCCGCCTCTCCGCGATCAATCGAAGGGCGGATAGACGAAGGCCCCCTCCCCGGCGATCTCGGGGTCGACGTCCATAAAGTCCTTTAGAAACTCCCGGTGGATCGCCTGGGGGTCGAGGTCGGCGAATAGCTCTGGATAGAGCCACTTGGCTACGACGACCGTCCCGATGGTCATCTGGGGTCCCAGGGAGAAGTCGCCGGAGATGATGTAGACCCGGCCGTCCTTGACGGCGTCGACGAGGGCGAAGCCGGGGGCCTTCATGATCCCGTCTCTGTACGCCTTAAGGCGGGAGTCGTCGGCGGCGGCATACCCTCCGCCGTAAGATAGTCCTATGATGACTTCGGGGTTCGCCTCCATCACCCACTCCGCCTCGACGTCCCCGTGGTACCCGATCTTCCCCTTTGCTATGTTGGCGCCGCCGGCTACGTCGCATAAGTCGGTATAACCGGTATCGCTGGCGTAAGCCCACCGGGTGGAGGCCTCCCTCTCGGGGCTCTCCCGCTCCAGGAAGGCTCGAGCCCTCTCATCTTCGGGGATAAGAGCGACCCTCTCCGTGACCTCTCCCATGTAGAGGTCGTACCACTCTTGGTAAGCCTTGGCCGCCTCCCTCTCGCCGATGAGGATGCTGAGGATGGTCATCTCCTCCTTGAGGCCGTCGGCTCTGGAGAGGTCGAGACGGACGAGGGCGACCTCGGGGGGCAGCTTCTCGTCCAGCTGGTCCTGAGCCCCCGTCTGGGTGAAGGCGATGACGAGGTCTGGGGAGAGCTCCAGGATCGCCTCCAGGTCGGGCTCGGTATGAGAGCCGATGGAGGGCTTATCCATCAGATCCGGAAAGAGGCTCTCTCGCTCCAGGACGGTCTTTCCCACCCCTGCGATCGCCTCCTCGCCGCCGAGGACGACGACGGCGGTGGCGTGGCGCATGTGGAGGGGAACTATCCTCGATACGGGGGCATCGACGGTCACGACCCTCCCGGCAGAGTCGATGAGGGTGATTTCAACAGGACCGCCCCGGATGATATCGCGCACCCTGTCCAGGTCCTCTTCGTCGAGGTCGCCGTCGGCGTCGGCGAGATCCGTCTTTGCCACGGAGCCGTCGATCATCCCCTCCAGGGCGACGATGTCCAGCCCGTCTATCTCTGCGTCCATGTTAGCGTTGCCGAAGATCTGGAGGGTGTACCCCGCCGCCGGCGCCGCCGCCAGGATCAAGAGGATCGATGATGAGATCAACGATGATAGCATAAATCCCGATCTTAAATTCATATTCATATACCTCCGGTGTGGCGGCGGTCCCTTCGCCGCCAGAGGGGACGAAGGCTCCGTTTGGTTATAACAATTTCTATTCGAGTGTTACAATAGGTCTTTAAATGAGCGAAATTAGAGATTCAAGAGGGTCGGGGCGAGAGGAAGTAGCGGGGAGATCACGTCCAAACCCTCAAAAAAGATATTAACGGGCAGGGCGAGTTTGGGATCATGAGCTTCGCCTTCCAGATCGGGAGGATCGCAGGGATCCCCATAAGGTTACACGTAACCTTCCTCGTGATCATACCCATAGTCGCCTACATATTCTCAACCTTCACCGCCACCACAAGCCTCGAGATCTTCGGCCAGGTCTACGACCTCTCCTACGGTTTCGAATCCGTCGAGCCCCCGGCAGCCAGATGGGCCTACTCCCTCTCCTTCGCCGTCCTCCTCTTCCTCTGCGTCGCCCTCCACGAGCTGGGCCACTCCTTCGTGGCGATGCGGTACGGTATAACGATCCGTAGCATCACCCTCTACATCTTCGGGGGCGTCGCCTCCATGGAGGACATCCCCAGGGACCCGGGGATGGAGGCGAGGATGGCGGTGGCGGGTCCCGCCGTCAGCGGGATCATCGGATTGGGGACGATCCTCCTGAGCTTCCAGTCGGCGATCCTCCTGGGCGGGGTCCATCCCCTCACCACCCTCCTATGGACCCTGGGTGTGATCAACATCATCCTGATGATCTTCAACCTCCTCCCGGCTTTCCCCATGGACGGAGGGAGGATCCTCAGGGCCTGGTTAGCCACCAGGATGCCCTACGTCGACGCCACGAGACGGGCGGCGGGGATAGGCAAGATCTTTGCGATCCTCATGGGGGTTCTGGGGATCATGGGGAGCCCCTTCTTGATCCTCATCGCCTTCTTCGTCTACATCGCCGCCACCGAGGAGGAGAGGTCCACCTCCATCGTCGTCCCCCTGGAGGGGGTGAAGGTGAAGGACATAATGTCCAGGGAGCTGAAGACCGTCATCCCGGAGATGACCCTCACGGAGATCATCAGCCTGATGTTCCGGGAGAAGCACCGGGGATACCCGGTGATGGTGGACGGGAGGCTCGCAGGTATCGTAACGATATCCAACGTCCAGAAGGTCCCCGAGGAGAAGAGGGGGACGACCACCGTCGGCGATATCATGGTCAAGGAGATATACGTCATCGGGCCGGAGGATGAAGCCGCCGGGGCGATGAGGAAGATGATGGAGCGGCAGATCCGGAGGCTTCCGGTGATGGAGGACGGGAGGCTTGTGGGGATCGTATCTCGTTCGGACCTCATCAGAGCGATAGAGATCTGCTCTGGACGGTGATACCGACGGACCATCCCGCATATCCCCCTGGGCTTTGGAGGCTTTGGACAAAGGGTTTTCTAGGTGGTCGTACCTGGGATGGCCAACGGCGAGGTAATCGATTTGGATGATATAGTATCGGGCGGCCCGGAATCGGTCAGCGAGAGGGGGGCGGACCGCGGCCCTGAATCCTCAGAGGGGAAGAAGGGCGAGATAGTGATCGTCGGCACCGCCCACGTCTCGGAGAAGAGCGTCCAGGACGTCATAAGGGCGATAGAAGAGCTCCGTCCCGACGTCGTCGCCGTGGAGCTCTGCCAGGGAAGGTACCGCGCCCTGACGGGGCAGGAGGAGACGGGGGATATCCAGATAAAGGAGATATTGAAGGACGGCAAGCTCTACCTTCTCCTGGTCCAGTGGTTCCTCGCCTACGTCCAGAAGAAGATCGGCTCGGATCTGGGGGTGAAGCCCGGCTCTGAGATGATCGCCGCCATAGAGGCGGCCGAGAAGATGGGGGCGAGGGTCGCCCTCGTAGACAGAGATATCGGCGTCACCATCCAGAGGTTCTGGTCGGCGATGACCTTCCTGGAGAAGGTGAAGCTGGCGGTATCGCTGATCCCCGCCGCCTTCGGGAAGGGGGAGGAGATCGAGATCGATAAGGTGACCGAGGAGGACGTCGTCTCCGCCATCATAGAGGAGTTTCGGGAGGTATCCCCCCGGGCCGCCCAGGTCCTCATCGACGAGCGGGACGCCTACATCGCCCGAAACCTGATCCGCCTCGGAGGAGATGCGAGGGTGGTGGCGGTCGTCGGCGCAGGCCACCGGGAGGGGATAACGAGATACCTCGCCCACCCCGAGAAGATCCCCGCCTTCGAGGAGATGGCCCACCCATCCAGGAGGAGGGTCTCGGTCCCGAAGCTCTTCGGAGCCGCTCTGACGCTTCTTGTTCTGATAACCATAGCCGCCGTCATCTTATCCGGCATCACCACCGAGAACCTCTTCTCCGCCTTCAAGATCTGGTTTCTGGTGAACGGCGCCCTCAGCGCAGCAGGGGTGATCCTGGCCCGGGGCCACCCCCTCTCGGCCCTCACCGCCTTCATGATAGCCTGGCTGACGAGCTTAAACCCCCTGATGGCCGCAGGCTGGTTTGCGGGGATCGTGGAGGCTTGGAAGAGGAAGCCGAAGATGGTCGATACCAAGAGGCTCGCCGAGGCGGAGACCTTCAAAGAGATGATGGCGATACCCCTCTTCCGGGTGATCCTGGTGGCTGCGATGGCAAACATAGGAAGCGTAGCAGGAACGGTGATAGGCGCCTATCTGATCCTCCAGATGTCGGGGCTCAGCCCCCAGGACTTGGTAGGCGGGCTGTTCTGAGGGGCTTATCGGCGGATCTCGATACGGGTGCCGGGGGCAGCAGGGCGGCCCGGTCCGCGGCGGTGGAGGAAACCGCCGGGACCGGGCCGGGCATCCGGCGATACATTGTGAAACAATTTTTATCACGATTTATGCTTAAAATCAGTTTCAAATCATCCGATCATCGGTGAAGGGGGCGATTTTCGAGATGGATCGCTCATCTCCCCCGTAAACTACTTCTCTACCCAATTCCATCACAACCGCTGTGGCTGAAATGGGCAGAGATATCTCTTTAAGGAGTTGGCGTCGTCTTAAACGATGCCTCTGGACGGAGAGGGGCCATCGCCACCCTCTGGGCCGTCGCCATCGTATCTATCCCTGCCCATATCCCCCCCAGGCGGTGCTCGTCCGTATCCCCCAAGGCGTATACCATATGGGGGCGCGATCTTCTTTCTTATGGGAGGTCTATCCCCGAAGGCCTGGTTGGAGGGATGAGGTAGATGTCGATTTCCATTAACAGGATAGAGGGCAGGTAGAGGAATGGATGCTGTCGATCTGGTGAAGGTGGATGAGATAATTGAGAGATATCGGGGTCAAGAGGGCTTCCTGATCCAGCTCCTCCTGGACCTCCAGGGGGAGCTGAACTGGATACCGAGGGATCTTATCGACTACCTGAGCGAGAGGTCGGGCGTTCCCAGGAGCCAGATCTACAGGATAGCCAGCTTCTACAAGGCTATCAACCTCAGCCCCGTAGGCAGGCACATGATACACGTATGCATGGGGACAGCCTGCCAGGTCCGGGGAGCCCAGAAGGTCCTGGACTATACCGCCTCGAAGTTGAGCATTAAGCCGGAGGAGACGACCCCGGACCAGGCGTTCACCCTGAGGAAGGTGAACTGCCTCGGGTGCTGCTCCATGGGTCCTGTGATGACCGTGGACGGCGAGTACCACGGAGGCGTCACCCTGGAAGCGGCAGAGAAGGCCCTGAAGGACCTTCGTTGAGGGGAAATATGCCCAGGATAGCCTCAGCCAGAGAACTCGAGCTCTTGAGGGAGGGTCAGAGGTCCAGGAGAGATGCCAAAAGGTCAAGAGAGGCGTGGATAGCCATCTGTGCAGGGACGGGGTGTCTCGCCCTGGGGGCGAAGAAGGTGATCGACGCCTTCAGGGCGGAGCTACGGAGGAGGGATCTCGCAGCGGAGATCGTCCTGAAGGAGACGGGATGCCCGGGATTCTGCGAAAAGGGGCCGATAGTGGTCGTCTACCCCGAGGGGGTTCACTATCTGAAGGTCGATCCGAAAGACGTCTCGCAGATCGTAGAGGAGACGGTTCTGAAGGGCAGGCTGATAGATCGTCTTCTATACGTCGACCCTGTCACGGGGGAGAAGGACGTTCACGAGGAAGAGATCCCCTTCTATAAACATCAGACGCGGATTTTAATTAATAATAATATAAAAATAAATCCTAAAAATATAGACGATTATATAGCAGAAGGTGGCTATGGCGCCCTCGCCAGAGCGCTATCCAGCATGACCCCCCAGGAGGTCATCGAGGAGGTGAAGAGCTCGGGCCTGCGGGGTCGCGGCGGCGGGGGCTTTCCCACCGGCCTGAAGTGGGAGGCGGCGAGGGAGGCAGAAGGTAGCCCCAAATATGTGATCGTCAACTGCGACGAGGGGGATCCCGGCGCCTTTATGGACAGGGCTCTGATGGAGGGAAACCCCCACAGCGTCCTGGAAGGGTTGATGATCGGGGGCTACGCCATAGGATCTGAAGAGGGGTTCATCTACGTCCGGGCGGAGTATCCCCTGGCGGTGGAGAACGCCCGGACCGCCATCGCCCAGGCGAGGGAGCGGGGCCTCCTGGGAGAGGATATCCTTGGATCGGGCTTCAATTTCGAGGTGAGACTCCATCGAGGGGCTGGAGCCTTCGTCTCCGGGGAGTCGACGGCCCTGATGAACGCTCTGGAGGGGAAGGTGGGGGAGCCGAAGCCGAAATACGTCCACACCTCCGAGAGGGGCCTTTGGAGCCGCCCAAGCCTTCTGAACAACGTCGAGACCTGGGCGAACATCCCCGTGATAATCAACAGGGGTGCCCTCTGGTTCAGCTCCATCGGGACGGAGGGGAGCAAGGGGACGAAGATCTTCTCCCTGGTGGGGAAGGTGAACAACACCGGCCTTGTAGAAGTCCCCATGGGGATGACCCTTCGGGAGATAATATTCGATATAGGCGGCGGGATTCCGGGAGGAAAGAGGGTGAAGGGGGTCCAGACAGGAGGGCCCTCGGGGGGGATAATCCCCGAGGGGCACCTGGACACCCCCGTGGACTTCGACGAGCTCACACGCCTCGGCTCCATGATGGGGTCGGGGAGCATCATAGTCCTGGATGAGGATACCTGCGCCGTCGACCTCGCCCGGTACTTCGTCGATTTTCTATGCGATGAGTCGTGCGGAAAATGCGTCCCCTGTCGGGAAGGGCTCCTGCAGATGAGGAATATCCTGGGCGAGATCGTGGCTGGACGGGGGAAGGGAGAGGATCTGGACGCCCTTGTTGATATCGCATCTCTCATGAAGGCCGCCTCTCTCTGCGCTTTGGGCCGGACGGCGGCGAATCCGGCGTTGAGCACCATCCGCCACTTCAGAGATGAGTACCTCGCCCACATCGAAGACCAGCGGTGTCCAGCCATGGTATGTGAAGGTCTGATATCGTATTTCATCAGGCCAGATCTCTGCATAGCCTGTGGCCTCTGCGAGAAGAACTGCCCTGCAGAGGCTATATCTGAAGAGGAGGGGGTGGGGGGCGAGAAGTCCTTCATGGTCATCGATCAATCGAGATGCACTCGTTGCGGGATATGCTTTCATGTATGTCCGTCGAAGGTGATGGCGGTGGCCAGGACCTCAGGGAGATCGGCCCCCCAACAGGTCCCATGAGATGGCGGTCGTTCTGCCGAGGAAGATGAGAAGAGGGATGGGATAGGAGGCGATTCTGGAGTGGCTAAGGTGATGTTGAGGATAGATGGCCGGGATATAGAGGCCGATGATGATAAGACCCTCCTGGAGGCTGCGAAGGATGCAGGCATTTTCATACCCACCCTCTGCCATCACCCCGCTCTGACTCCCATCGGCGCCTGCAGGCTCTGTTCTGTGGAGATAGAAAAAAACGGACGAAAGAAGGTCGTCACCTCCTGCAACTACCCTGCGGAGGAGGGGCTTGCAGTCAAAACCTCCTCTCCTGATCTCTTCAGTCTACGGTCCATGATAATCGAGCTGTTGCTCGCCAGGTCTCCTGGGGAGGAGAAGATCGTCGGCCTGGCGAGTGTATACGGCATCTCAAGTCCGAGGTTCAAACTAGCTGATGAGAGCTGCATCCTCTGCGGGCTCTGCACCCGGGTCTGCCAGGAGCTGGTGGGGGTCTCGGCGATAAGCCCCATCCTGCGGGGGGTAGAGCGGGCCGTAGACGCACCGTACCGGGACTTTTCAGAGGATTGCATGGCCTGCGGCGCCTGCGCCCTCGTCTGTCCGACGGCTGCGATCAAAAAAATGAAACATATCTATCCCCTCACATCGGAGGAGGTGGAAGAGATCGAGAGCCGTCTCCTCCGGGGCGAGATCGACGACGAGATCGGGGTCTATGGCGAGATCATTGGATGCAGGGGCCATGGTGAGGGGCAGGACGGAGGGGCAGTCACCTCCATCCTCGCCTCGGCGATCGAGACGGGCTCCATCGATGCGGCCGTCGTCGTCATGCCCGGGGAAGATTATAGGGCATATGCGGCGATAGTCGATGACCTGGACGGCGTCATGGCGTCAGCGGGGACTAAATATGTCCGGGTACCCCTCGTCCCGAAGCTTCTCTTGGCGCTCGGGAGCGGCAAGAGGAGGATCGCCGTGGTGGGAACCCCCTGCGCGATCAGATCGGTCAGGAAGCTTCAGGCGGGAGGTTATCTGGGGGAGGCTTTTCCGGATGCAGAGATATTTCTGTTGGGGCTCTTCTGTTTTGAGAGCTTCGATCCCGCCAGGCTGAAGCGGCAGATCCGCGACGTATTCTCCATCGATCTCGACGAGGCGGATCGGGTACAGATATCCAAGGGGAGGTTCTCGATCTTCATCGGCGACGAAGAATACTCCTGCAGGATATCGGACCTGGAGGATGATGTGAGGGAAGGGTGCAAGTATTGCGGAGATTTCATCTCCAGGCTCGCCGATATATCCGTCGGATCTGTGGGAAGCCCGGAGGGGTACTCCACGGTGATCGTCAGATCTGACCGAGGCCGGAAGCTTCTGGAGGCGATAAGCTGCACCAGGGAAGATGTCGATGAGTCGGAGATAAGAAAGCTCTCAGCCATCAAGAGGAGACGGGCGCAGAAGCAGTTTGCGAAGATAATCGATGGGCTGGAGCGCCAGGGTCTCTGATCCCCTCCAGCCGTCAGTGATTTGAGGGGCGGGATGATAGCAGCAAGCTGCCTCCCCCCGTCCGTATATTCTCAGTGCAACCTGCTGGCGGGTCTCTAATCGGTCGGTGGATCTTCTCCGTCCGATCCCAAGAGACTTCAATATTCATAGATGGCAGCTTCGATCTTCTTTTCGGTGGGGCAGCTTAGAACTACAGCGATTCCCGGGCACTTGATTCCGTTGCCGTCGACCTTGGCAAGGTTCAGAAGGAGTGGCGTCAGCCCCTCTATCTGGGCTGCGACCGTCAGGTCCCCACCATCGAGCGGTCGGAGATTATTTATCATCCAGACGAGGCCGGAGACGATCCGTTTGGAGTCGGGGTCGTCGCCCGCGATGATGATATCGCCCTCTATCGTCGCGTCCAGTTCCCTGATGGCTTTGGAGGAGACGGTATGGAAGGCAGCAACCACCTTGACCGAAGGCGGGAGGAGGTTTTGTATCAGAAGGGCTGCGCTTCCCTCAGGCGGAGGGGTGTACAAGTACCGCTTCCCCACCTTGGCCATGGGGGCGATGGGAGAGATTACGATCTGATCTGTGAAGCTATCTTGTAGCTCCGCCACCATAGGCCTTGCGGACTTGTAAGGTATCGATAAAACGACGAGATCGCTCTCTTCGACGGCGGCGCGGTTATCCATACCCCTTATCCTGGCTCTTAGCCCCCTCTCCTGGAGGAGTGAGGTTATCTCCTCTGCGGCCCTCTCGGCCTTCTCTGCCTCTCGCGACCCTATGATCATATCGTGCTCGGTCGCCCATCGCATCACAAGACCGATGCCAAAACTACCAGTGCCGCCAAGAACCGCGATCTTCATAGGAAAGGCCTGTCATAGGTCATCCTATTTTATCATTTCGCATTCTTCAGAGATTTATAACTGATGTCAGTCGAGGATATATCGGCACGGATCTGAGAAGAGCTATCATATAATTCCGATGGCATATTCCGATGACTATAGCACCCTCACAACAGAGGCGGCTTCAATGAAGGGTTGGCACGAGGTGACGTAAGGGAGTAGCAATGAAGGGGGTAATTTTCATCATCTCGTGCCACATCACTGCAGCGCCCATCAGCGTTGCAGTCAACCCACGTTATGTTCCTAATCCCTTATTAACTTTCGGGTCAAGCTGAGGCGGGGGGTTGCAGCCCCGGCGAGCCTTAAGAATAGTCTCAAAATTATAATTGTTAATTAGAGTACAAGATATCCCTTATGACTTCGAAGGGTGCATCGGTTTTGATCCCCACCCCGGTGAAATGGGTTCTTGAGGCCTTCCACCCGGCGGTTCGGAGATCCTCGACGAGGTCGTCGGCGGTCCCCGGAGCGACCTTGAATCTCCTGCAAAGTCTGTGATGATCGTAGTACATCGGCTCGTCGATCTCATCGGCGCAGAGCTGGAGGAGCCGGACTGCCCGATCGGAGCAGGCCTGCGACCTCTCCAGCACTGCCAGGGCTCTTCCAATAGCTTCGCGATCCTGTATCGGCCCAAGCCAGAGGGGACCGGCCACCTCGGCCCTCTCGCTGCAATAGGCGCATACCCCTCCTGATCTGCAGACGATCCCGGGAGCCGACCGCCACCTGCCGCAGCTTCGACACTGCTCGATATAGCCCATACCTCGGAGGGTTTCGTCGGCTTGCTTCGCTCCGGGCTTGATTTTTAAATATACCCGGGCGTAATGGTCGGTTGCGTGGGTCAGTATGGGATCCATCCCCTTATCGACCCTGGCCAGCTCCCTCGCGACGGTCCCCAGGAGGATCCTCGTCCCCATCTCACGGTGGTGGTCTGCCTTTACAGGGACGGCCATATACTTCCTTATGCCGCTTTTGAGGTGGGCTCCGCAGAGGGGGGCGGTATCGGTGGCCGTGATGAAGAGGTACCCCATGGCAGACCGCGCCGCTGCGGAGAGGAAGGGGGCGGGAGACCCGAAGGGGTCGAGGTCGATGGCCTCAAACCTCCTCTCGTGAAGGAGGACGTTGGCGTTGCTGGAGAGGATCTCGCAAGCCTCCAGGCCATTATACCTCGCATTCTCCTGGATCAGGGCGACGGCCCTGGGGCTTATGTCGTTCAATGCCACTCGGCCGACCCCCGCCTCTTTTGCTACCCGGAGGCCCCGAGCCCCGCTGGCGGCGAGGGCGTCGAGGTAATCGTTGACCCCGAGGGCCTTCGTCACCGCCACCCCGATGTCCCGGGAAAGCCTCATTTTGGGGTTGTAGAAGGCCCCCTCGACGTTCAGGGTGACGGAGCCCTCCTCCACCATCTCTCCCATATCAGCTCACTTGTACCCCTTCTCCACCAGCCCCTCGCTCCAGTAGTTGTCGCATCTTGGGCAGTAGTAGATCGCCTCCACCACCACCTTCTTCCAGTTCTCCGAGTCGAGAGCCCGCCGTAGCTCCCTCGCCTCGCACTCGGTCCCGCACTTCGGGCAGAAGGGCAGAAACTGAGCCTCCAAGACGACGTCGTTCTCGTCCACCTCGATGACCTCCGGTAACTGAGATGAGGCGCTGCCAAAAAAAAGTTGTCGGTGAGCCCTCAGAAGAGGGGCGGACCCGATATCATGACCCCCGCGAGAAATCCGAGGATAGCCCCGCCGTTGAGGAAGGGAAGGCCGGCCTGGGGTTTATCCCTGCTGGTGAAGGAGAGGAGGACGAAGCCGAGGTAGGTGCCGATCATCGCCCCCAGGGCGGGAAGGTTGGCGCCGATCCCGAATATCACCACCTCGGGAAGGGCGAAGTACCAGTTGGCGGAGATCACCAGAACCGTGGGGATGATGGCGTCCCCAAGGCCTAGGAAGTAGGCTCCCCGATCGTCCCCGGACCCCATCCCCTCCCGCCGGAAGCTGTAGCCCCTCCTCCTCGGGACCACGAAGAGGAGAGGGGCCCTGATCTCCATAACCCCCTCTGCGAGGGTGACCATGTGGCGCGTCTTGTAGACGGATATGGCATCGTACGCCGCGAGGATGACGAGGAGGATGAGTGCCGGGATGGGGGTCATGCTCAGGCCGAAGAGGGTCCCTACGCCTGCGCAGACGAGAAGGCCGACGGCGTCGATGACGTACCATTCCGGATGGAGGTGGAGGAGGACCAGGACCGCCAGGGACGATACGAGGGCGGGAAGGGGTGGGAGGAAGGCCGAGAGGACGTAGTAGACCCCTATGGCGATCGCCAGGAGGACGACGCCGCTGACGACCCACCCCTTCTTCAGCCTCAGGGCCATCAGTATGAAGAGGGTGAACCCCAGGACGAGGAGGATGTAGCCGAAGGGGTTTGCCGCCGATTCTGGGTCGTCGAAGATCCTCACCTCCGTCTCCGCCAGGGGCGTCATCAGGGCGAGGGATAGGATCTGGACGACGGCCAGGAATAGGACCATCACCACCATGGGAGATACCCTCTCTCGGACCGTCTCAGGGGCCATCTCCGCCCTCCGCCAGAAGCTCCAGGTAGGACTCTCTTATCGATTCAGAGATCCCGAGCCTCGCCATGATATCGAGGGCGGTCCTCTTCTGGATCGGCCAGTCTTCGCCTCCGGAGAGCTCTACCTCGATGAACTTCCCAAGGCCCTCCACATCGTCTACGCAGAGGACCGCCTCGTCCAGGGAGTACTTCGTCCTCTTCTTCCTGACGACGGCGGCCCGGGAAAAGCCGACGGCCTGGAGGATCGACTCCATCGCGACGGGATCGCCGACCCGGACCCGCACCTCCCGCCTCGACTTCGTCTCGGAATCGAGCTTTGGACCCTTGAAGGTGAGATCCGCCCCCGTCTCCTTGATCCGGATCCGCAGCGCCTCGTCGCTCCTGGCGAAGTCGTGAGAGGCGGAGTTGAAGTAGAGGTCGAGGTGGGTCTCATCCCCGATCTTGACTCCGCCTAGATCGATGATCTTCTCTTCGATAGCAGGCGGAGCCCGGGCCTTCACCTCCACCTCGATCATGGACCCGTCCCGATGAGGACGATGGCGCCGTCGAGGGAGATCATATCGACAGCACGCCCCGCGGAGAGGGTCTCGGTGACTATCTCCACCGCCGCAGGGCTGAGCTTTACCACCTCGCCGCCCAGATCGACCTCGATCCTTCCCGCCTCCGCCATCCGGGCCACCTCCGCCGGGTCCATCTTCTTCAGCTTTACGATGATTTCGCCGCTCTTGTCCTTGAAGACGGGACCTATCGCCTTCATCTGAGGCCTCACCTCCGCCGCCCTCGTCTCGATCTCGGGACGGCCTCTCTTCACCGAGACGGGGGTGCCGGTGGAGCCGGAGAGGTCCGCCGTCTCCAGGTCGAGGTCGCAGTATACCTCTATCCCCGCCAGGGGGGCGTTGAGGGCCATCCCCCGGTCCGACTTGTACCTCCTCACGGCAGAGGCCACCTCTTTGATCAGGAGCCCCTGGGGCTGAGCCTCCAGGCCCAAAGGCTCAGGCCAGAAGGCGGCGTGGACCGACTCCCCGGAGAGGTTCCTTCTGATCTCCTCGGCGATGAAGGGGGTGAAGGGGGCGAGCAGGGCGGTCAGGGCCTCGAGGGCTTTAAATATAGTGTCCTGGGCCGCCCTCTTCTCGGGGCCGTCGGGGCCGTAGAGCCGGGACTTGACGAGCTCGATGTAGTTGTCGGCGAGGACCTCCCAGGCGAAGGACCTGATCGTCCTGAAGGCCTCGTCAAAGGCGAACCGTTCCATCGATCCGGTGACCGCCTCGATCATCGTCGAGAGCTCGAAGAGGAGCCACCGGTCGACCTGGTTTGGGGCGGAGTCGTCGGACCTTACGGCGTGGGGGGCAGAGAATCGGTACATGGACCAGATCTTCTGGAGGAACCTGCCCCCGGAGATGACGTCCTTCCACCGGAACATGACGTCGCTTCCGGGGCTTCCGCCGACGGCCGCCCACTGCCGGAAGGCGTCGGCGCCGTACTTCGCCACCACCTCTTCGGGGGCTATGAAGTTGTTCAGGGACTTGGACATCTTCCGGCCGTCCTCCCCCAGGACCATCCCGTTGACGAGGATCGAGTCCCAGGGCCTCGTCCCCACCAGGGCCTTCGCCCTGAGGATGGTGTAGAAGGCCCAAGTCCTGATGATGTCGTGCCCCTGGGGTCGCAGCTGGGCGGGGTAGCGGGGCTCGTGGGGGCCGAGCCATCCTGTGACGTTTAAAACGGATATGGAGCTGTCCATCCAGGTGTCGAGGACGTCGGTCTCGGGGTCGAAGTCGCCGCAGCCGCATTTCGGGCACGGGATCGGCGGACTCGTCATGTTCGGGTCGAGGGGGAGCCACTCCTCTTTCGCGACGAGGGGCTCGCCGCAGCCCCTGCAGTACCAGACGGGTATGGGGGTGGCAAAGATCCTCTGGCGGGATATGCACCAGTCCCAGTCCATCGTCCCCGTCCAGTTCAGTAGCCTCGTCTCCATATGATCGGGGACCCAGCGGATCTCGGCGGAGGTCTCGACGATCTCGGCGGGGTTGATTTTTACAAACCACTGCCTCTCGGAGAGGATCTCGATTGGAGTCTTGCACCTCCAGCAGAGGCCGACGTTCTGGTCGAGGGGCTCCTCCTTTATGATGATCCCATTAGACCTCATCTCATCGATGATGGCGTCTTTACACTCGGAGATCTTCATCCCGGAGAACTTGCTAGCCATCTCCGTCATCCTCCCCTCCCGGTCGATCGCCTGGCGGAGGGGGAGGCGGTGCTCGACCCACCACCGGACGTCCTGCTTGTCGCCGAAGGTGCAGATCATGACGGCCCCGGTCCCGAAGGCTGGATCGACGGCCTCGTCGGCGATGACCGGAACGGGATAGTCGAAGACGGGAACCGCTACCTCGCTGCCGATGTACATTCTCTTCAGCTCGTCATTCGGGTGGACGGCGACGGCGACGCAGGCGGCCAGGAGCTCGGGGCGGCTGGTGGCGATCAAGAGGTCTCCCAGGGGGGAACCGAAACGGAGGTAGTTCAAGGTCGTCTTCCGGGATTCGTACTCCACCTCAGCGAAGGCGATGGCGGTGCCGCAGCGGGGACACCAGTTGACGGGGTGGTCTTCCCGGTAGATCAGCCCTCCATCGTGCATCCGGACGAAGGACCTCTGGGTCTTGGAGTAGTAATCCGGGTCCATCGTCACGTACTCGTTAGACCAGTCGTTGGAGAAGCCGAGCCGCCGCATCGTCACCCTCATCTTGGCGATGTTCTTTGCGGTCAGCTCCTCGCAGAGGCGGCGAAACTCCTCCCTTGGGACCATGTTCTTGGTGATGCCGTGGATCTCCTCCACCTTCACCTCGGTGGGGAGGCCGTGGCAGTCCCACCCCTGGGGGAACATGACGTTGTACCCCCTCATCCTCTTGTACCTGGCTACGAAGTCGATGTAGCACCAGTTGAGGGCGTTTCCTATGTGGAAGTTGCCCGTAGGGTAAGGCGGCGGCGTGTCGATTATGTACTGGGGCGAATCGGAGTTCCAGTCGAAATAGTAGATGGACTCGTCCCAGGCGTCCACCCACTTCTCTTCAACCTGCTTAAAGTCGTACTCCTTGGAGATCTCGCTCATCGGGATGGCCTCTGAGTTCATTTTTTCGGCGATAGGTATGATGGTGGGAAGTTGCAAACAACGTTAATAGGATTATCGGTAGATCTATCGTCCATGGATCTCCTCATATATACCGCAGACCAGTGCGACCCCAAGAGGTGCACAGGGAGGAAGCTATCGAGGTTCGGCCTCGCGAGTACCACCAAGAGGTGGAACCGGCTCCGGGGCCGTCTCGTCTTAAGCCCCTTCTCCGAGAGGGCCCTCTCCCCCGCCGACCGGTCCGAGGTGGGCCGTGGGCTCGCGGCCCTCGACTGCTCCTGGGCCCACGCCGAGGAGGTCTTCAGCAAGATCCGCCTCAACGGCAGGGCCCTCCCCTTCCTCGTCGCCGCAAACCCCGTCAACTACGGAAAGCCCTTCAAATTATCGACCGTCGAGGCCTTCGCCGCCGCCCTGGTGATCCTGGGCGAGAGGAAACAGGCCGAGGAGATCCTGGCGAAGTTCTCCTGGGGGCACGTATTTCTCGAGCTGAACCGCGAGCCTCTGGCGGAGTACGCCGCGGCGAGGGACAGCCGAGAGGTGGTGGCGATCCAGGCGGAGTATCTATAGTAAGATATTTGAGTTTTGAAGGCGTATTCATAATTGGTGATATATCATGACAGGGTTAGTTCCGAGAGACGACTTCAAGCGCCTTCAGGGGCGTATGAACCGGCTGATGGAGGACATTGGGATCTCCGACGCTGAGGCGAGATACATGCCCGAGATCAGGAAGATCCAGGAGAGGATGAACCAGCTGATCGACGACTTTATGACCGAGTCCCCGGCTGTAGCAGGTCCCATCGGAGACGTGATGAAGCCCCTCGCCGACATCAAGGAGACCGACGACGAGGTCGTCGTCACCGTGGACCTTCCGGGGATGGATAAGGGCGACGTCGAGATCTCCGTCGCCGAGGACCTCCTCGAGATAAGGGCGGAACGGAAGACTGAGACGGAGGAGAAGGGCGAGGAGTTCTACCGGAAGGAGAGGTCCTTTGCGCGGTTTGAGAGGTCCCTAAAGCTCCCGGCGGAGGTGAAGGCCGACGACGCCAAGGCAACCCTCAAGGACGGGGTCCTGACGGTCCACCTCCCGAAGGTGGAGGTGACGACCAGAAAGAAGGTTAAGATCGAGTAGATCGAGCGGATCGGGGATATGACCTTCTACCCCTTCCCCGATCCCGACCCTTCCTGGAGCAAGAGGTGATGGAGCTTGTCCCTCTTCGTCTCCAGGTACCTCCTGTTCTCCTCGTTCGGCGAGATCTCGATCGGGACCCGGTCGACGATCTCCAGGCCGTATCCCTCCAGGCCGATGATCTTTCTCGGGTTGTTCGTGAGGAGCCGCATCCTCTTGATCCCCAGGTCGACGAGGATCTGGGCCCCGACGCCGTAGTCCCGCAGGTCTGCGGGATACCCCAAACGGTGGTTCGCCTCGACGGTGTCCAGCCCCCTCTCCTGGAGGGCGTAGGCCCGCAGCTTGTTGGCGATCCCTATCCCCCGCCCCTCCTGGCGCATATAAAGCAACACCCCGTTCCCGTTCCCGCTCTCAGCGATCAGCCTCATGGCGAGGTGGAGCTGGTCGCCGCAGTCGCACCGCCTCGACCCGAAGACGTCCCCGGTGAGGCACTCGGAGTGGACCCGGACGAGGGCGTCCTCGCAGGAGGGGTCTCCGGCGACGAGGGCGAGGTGGCACTGGCCGTCGACGAGGCTCTCGTAGCCGATGGCCCGAAAGTCGCCGTAATCCGTCGGGAGGGAGACCTCGGCGATCCTTCTCACCAATTTCTCGCTCCGCATCCGCCTCTTGATCAGCCGGTCGATGGTGAGCATCTTGAGGCCGTGGACCTCGGCGAAACGCTCCAGCTCCGGGAGGCGGGCCATCGTCCCGTCCTCGGCCATCACCTCGCAGATGACGGCTGCCGGATACAACCCCGCCATCAGCGCAAGATCGACGGAGGCCTCGGTATGCCCCGCCCGGCGCAGGACCCCACCCTCCTGGGCCCGCAGCGGGAAGGTATGGCCTGGCATGACGAGGTCGTTGATCGTCGCCCCAGGGTCGATGAGGGTCCTGACCGTCTCGGCCCGGTCGAAGGCGGAGATGCCCGTCGTCACCCCCCGCCCACTGGCGTCGACGGAGACGGTGAAGGCCGTCCCCATCTTCTCGGTGTTGTTCTGGGTCATGAGGGGGAGGCCGAGCTCGTCGACCCGCTCGCCGGATAGCGGGACGCATATGAGGCCGCGGCCGTGCTTCGCCATGAAGTTGATCGCCTCGGGGGTCGCCATCTCCGCCGCGATGACGAGGTCGCCCTCGTTCTCCCGCCCCTCGTCGTCGAGGATGAGGATGAAGCGGCCTGCCCTCACCTCCTCGATCGCCTCTTCCACGCTGCAAAACGGCATATGAGACGGGGGTTTGGGTCCGGGTGGTTATAAGGGTTGGGTCGGATTGGAGGAAGGATCGAAACATTCTTCGCCGATTGAGGACCACTCATTGCAGGTAATAAAATCGAGGTCGTCGCCCTCCGTTGAGGGGTGAAAGGCAGGCGGGCCTTGAGATGAAAGATCGATGGAGAACAGGTTTGGACTAAAGAGGTTGAGGGGAATGATGGGAAGAAAGGCAGTTGTTACGTTATTGGTTCTTGCGTTGCTGGCCACGGCGGCCTCGGCGAGGTTCGAAGGAGTGAGAGGCCCCGGGATGTCTTATGGCGGCTTCGTCGGAGGCGAGAGGTTCGAAGGCGTCCAGGGGCCGACGATGAGGTACGGTGGCTATCAAGGAGGTCAGGCTTATTCTTTCGGCCTCGATAGATGGGTCTTCATCGGGGGTGAGTCGAGACCTTACCCCGACCTCGGCGAGATGGTGAAGGCCCATCAGGAGCGGTTCAGCCTGGCGAAGGCCGTCTTCGGAATATACGTTTAGATATCCTGGGTTCTGGGGCCGATGATGCCCACCTGAAGACGGCCGGCAGTGCCCCAGAAGATGTCAATCCGGAGCCGATAGAGATGGGGACGATCGACGGAGGATCCGGGCCTGCGTCGATGGTATTTTGATGCTGATAGATCCATCTCACAGGACGCATTCAGAGCAGTCGATGCAGCCGCACTCGATGTTGGAGATCTTCCACTTCAGCGCCCACCGCTTCATATCCTTGACGATCTCCACGATCTCTAGGCCGCTCTCCGTCAGGGAGTATTCGCTTCTTGCCGGAAAGGACCCGCTTTCGATCCTCCTCTCCACGAGCCCCTCCCTCTCCAGCTCCTTCAGCCGCGCCGATAGGACCTTCGGGGTTATCCCGGCCAGGCAGCTCTTCAGCTCTGAGAACCGCCTCCTATGCCCCTCGCCCTTGTAGAGCTCCAGGAGGACGAGGAGCGTCCACTTCCGGGCTATGTACTTGACCGTCCTGCTGACGGTGCACCCTTCCTGCATGGTATCATTCTGGAAACCTTCAAGCCTATATACGTTGGTATCCTAAGTATACCATGGTCGGGAGATAGCCCGTCCGGGAGCGTGATTATGAAGGTCGTGGTCTTCTACAGCGGCGAGTTCGGAATAAACCTCATCGCAAACCTGGTAAACGCCTCGGGTTTCTGCATATCCTGCGCCGACGCCTGCACCCTCTGCAAGTCCGGCAAGTACAGCCTCGCCGGGGATCTCGTCTGCGTCATCGAGATGCCGGATCCTGACTCTTTGGACGACTTCCTCGACGACGTCGCCCCCCACATCCCGCTGGGGATACCGCAGGCCGATATCGCCATAGTCTCCAACGTCCACCCCGACATCATCTTCGGCCTCCTCCCGATCCTGAAAGATATGGGGTACAAAGGGATCATCGGCGGATCGGAGAGGCCCAAAGAGCTACCCCTGGGCCTTCGCTCCCAGCTCGCCGATGAGGCGAAGAGACTCGGCATGGAGGCTGCCTTCGCCAAGCCCTTCTGCGCCCTGCGACCGAACCCGGCGACTCCGGCCATAAACGCCTTCATGGAGAAGGCCCATTTCGGCGAGCCGATGCTGAAGATCGTAACCCAGAAGAGCCGGGCCGGAAAGGAGACGGTCCTCGCCGCCAACGTCATCAGGTCCGCGCCCTGCGGCTCCACCTGGTACGTCGCCAAGAGGATGACAGGCATCGAGACCGACCAGCCGGACCTGCGGGAGCGGATATCGGAGGCCCACCACGCTTACCCCTGCACCGCCAGCATGGACCAGGACCCCGAGCTGAAGGACACCATCCTCCACAAGGCAGGATACATCATCCGCGAGGCCGTCGAAGATTCCATCAAGAGGGCCGGGAGGGCGGAGCCGAAAGATTCGGGGACCTTCTCAGGATCGGGAAGGGCGAAGGTCGGAGGGTGAGGGGCCGGGGATGAGAGTCCGGGGGAGATACCCCAGGGGCCAGGGACGATCCTCTAAACGGAAGCTGGCCGGGCTACTCTTTGGGAGCGACCCTCCTTTCTCGCCGCTCTATCTAAACTCGATTTGAATTGACGAAAGATTTTCAGATCAACAACCCCGGTTGATCCCAGTTAAACTCACTTAATCAAGTTGATTTAAATTTTGGCTTGAATTTTCTGATTTTAGGTTAAATCTGGACATTAACCACAAATTATATCTAGTTCAAGGCCGTATTATTGTCAAAGAGCTTCTTTGAGGTGAGGATGAATGATGGACAAATTCATATCAGAACATCTCTACAATAAGGATATAGAGGTCTACTTCGGAGGAGATGGAAACCAGCGCCTCCGGGGCAGGGTCGTCGGTTCCGCTGACGGCGTGCTGGTACTGGAGAACGGTGGAAGGAGAGACTACGTAAACATCGAGAAGGTGATAGCGGCCTGGGAGGTCTGACCTCCAGGGCCCCTAAATCCGTCTCTTGATCCCCTTAATATTCTCCTTTTTTCGTCCGTTCCACCTGCTACTTCCCCTTCTCCATATACGTTTATGCGAGAGCCCGTAGCAGAGCCCATCGATCCCGAATTCGATCCCGAATATGTCGAATATTTATACCATCCTGACGCATTTTGTCGATGAAGATCCCCAGCGGGTGGTTTGAATAATGGATGAGATAGATGCGAAGAACGGCGAAGGGGGCCAGGAGCTGGCCACCGTCGGCCAGAGGCTCTCGTCTTTCATCGTCGACTTGATAGTCTTGAGCGTGATCTACATCGCCCTGATCTTCCTCATCGATGGCGAGATGGGCAGGGAGATAGTCTGGAGCGGCGTTGGAGAGGAGTTCCAGCCAGTTCACCTCCTCATGGCGGCGATAGGGATAGGATACTATACCTACTTCTTCGGGAAGGGAGAGACGCCGGGGATGAGGCTCGTGGAGATCAGGCTGGTCCGGACGGACGGCGTCGAGCCGGTCGGCCTCTATAGGGGCTTTCTCCGGTGGGTCGGGATGGAGATATCCGGGATCGTCCTGCTCCTGGGATACGCCTGGATCTTGGTGGACAAGAAGAAACAGGCGTGGCACGACAGGATCGCCGGAACATACGTCGTCAGAGCGTGATGGACAACCACCCGAAATTGTCCGGGAGATCTTTCGGACCTGCCACCTCAGCCCAAATAAGCCCGGATTAAATCTTCCTTCTCCCCAGCGTCTTTAGCCAATTTGGAGCCTTCGATCCTCAGATCCTTTCCAAGCATTTTTTGGCCATATTCAGATATATTACGAAATCGAACCATTAATCGACAACCCAAACAAAAATAAGGAGAATATTTATATGAGTGTTATGTAACTGATTATCGGAGAAATTTTATGGAGGTGCTGGAAGATGGAGATGGAAATCGCTGAAGAGAAGATAGGGCCGACCCTGGACCTGGCGAGCGTGGGGTCGAGGTTCATATGTTACCTGATCGACACCATCATAATCGGAGTGATAGGATCGTTCCTCAGCTACGCCTCGATGAACGTCGGGGGCGCCCTGAGCGGCATAATCGCCTTCCTGGGCGTCCTGGTATCGGTCGGCTACTACACCTACTTCTTCGGAAACGGCCAGACTCCGGGGATGATGGCGATGAAGATCAAGCTGGTCGGGACCGACGGGACATATCCGATCGGATACGGCAAGGGCTTCCTCCGGTGGATCGGGATGATCATATCTGCGGTGGTGATCCTCCTCGGATTCGTCTGGATCCTCATCGACAAGAAGAGGCAGGGGTGGCACGACAAGATCGCCGGGACGTACGTCGTCAACGTCTGATCTCGGATTAGAGATTCCGAATCTCAGATCGGGAGGGGGCCCAGGCCCTCCCTAAACCTCACCTTTTTCTTCCGGCATCGCCCTCTCCTCAATCCCCCCACAGACCCCGGCTTCCTCCTCGACTTCTCCACCCTCCTCGACTTCTCCGTCTTTCTCGAATGAGCCGCCTTGATGTTCAGCGCCCCACCGGAGGTTCCCGACGATCCCATAGAGGGTCTGGACCTCCCGGTCGGTGAGGGTCGCCCTCCCGAAGATCCGCTTCAGCATCAGCATCGTCTTATCGATCTTGTGCTGGTGGTACTCCGACGCCACGAGAGCGGTCCGGAATCTCGCCAGGAGGCGGGCTAGATCGTCACGACCGGCGAGCTTCACCTCTCCGGCATCCACTCCGGAGAGCTCATAAAACAGGACGGCTGCGGCGTGGGAGACGTTCATTATCGGATACCCGGGGCTTGTGGGTATCGAGACGATGAGATCGCAGGCGGAAAGCTCCTGGCGGGAGAGGCCGTCGTCCTCCCGTCCTAAAAGAAGGGCCACATCCCCCGCCGTCCCCCCGAGCCTCTCGGCCAATTCCTTTGGAGAGAGAGCCGGAACCCTCAGGTGTCGATTGGTGGAGAGGCCCAAAACTCCCGTCGTCCCGACGACGAGGTTCGCCCCCGATACCGCCTCGTCGAGCTCCTCCACGACCCTCGCCCCCTCCACCAGGTCTCTTGCATGGGATGCCATGGCCAGGCCGAAATCCCCGATATCGCAGGGGCGGACGAGGACGAGGTCGGAGAAGCCGAAGTTCTTCATCGCCCTCGCCACAGAGCCGACGTTCCCCTCGTAGATCGGCTCCACCAGGACGACGGAAAGCCTCATCCCTTAGAGACTCCCAGGGGCGCGACCCGGGCCACCCTCCTCGCTATATCCAGGTGGTGGACGACGTCTACGACCTCGTCACTGGGCTTATAGACCTCGGGAGCCTCCTCGGCGAGCATCTTCGGATGGGTCGCCATAACCTTGATCCCGCGCCGCGAGAGGGCGTCCTTCACCTCGGTCCCCCCGTAGGTCTTCTTCGCCTGGGTCCTGGACATGATCCTTCCGGCCCCGTGGCATGCGGACCCGAAGGTGAGTTTCATCGCCCCCTCTCCTCCGCAGAGGACGTAAGAAGGGGTCCCCATCGACCCGGGTATGATCACCGGCTGGCCCACGTCCCTGTAGGCCTCCGGGATCTCGCGCCTCCCAGGGCCGAAGGCCCTCGTCGCCCCCTTCCGGTGGACGACGAGCCTCTCCTTTGATCCGTCCACCTGGTGCTCCTCGACCTTTGCGACGTTGTGGGCGACGTCGTAGACTAGGTCGAGTTTTGCGTCGGCGAAGTGCCTCTCGAAGACCTCCCTCGTCCAGGCGGAGATGATCTGCCGGTTCGCCCAGGCGTAGTTCGCGGCCGCCGCCATCGCCCCGAAGTAGTTATCTGCCTCTGGGGTCCCCAGGGGCGCGCAGGCGAGCTGCTTGTCGGGGAGCTCTATACCGTACTTTTTGACCGCCCGGCTGAGGACCTGGAGATGGTCTGTACAGATCTGGTGGCCAGCCCCCCTCGATCCGCAGTGGATCATCACGGTTATCTGCCCCTCGAAGAGGCCGAACCGCTTGGCGAGGCCGACATCGAAGATCTTGTCGACCCTCTGGATCTCCAGGAAGTGGTTTCCGCTCCCCAGGGTCCCCAGCTGGGGCCTACCCCTCTTCCTCGCCTTGAGGCTCACCTGGTCGGGCCTCGCGCCCTCCATAAATCCGTTCTCCTCGCAGTGCTCGAGGTCCGCGGGAACGCCATACCCCGCCTCCACCGCCCAGGCTGCCCCCCTGGTGAAGGCCTCGTCGAGCTCGTGCTCCGAGACCCGCAGCCTCCCCTTCGCCCCGACGCCGGAGGGGACGTCGTGGAATAGGTCCTCGACGAGGCTTGAAATCATCGGCGTCACATCTTTCGCGAAGAGGTCTGTCCTGAGCATCCGCACGCCGCAGTTTATGTCGAAGCCGACGCCGCCGGGGCTTATGACCCCCCCGTCCTCCCGGAAGGCGGCGACGCCCCCGATGGGAAATCCGTAGCCGAGATGGGCGTCGGGCATCGCCATGGAGCATCTGACTATCCCGGGGAGGGTGGCGACGTTCGCCACCTGGTCGATGGTCCCCGGTTCGACCTGCGCGAGGAGCTTATCGGAGATGAAGATCCTTCCCGGCACCCGCATCCCTTTCTGGTGGCCCATCGGCACCTCAAAGATGTAATCGTCAACCTTCTTGAGCATGAGATCACCTCAAACGTCCAAAACCACCTGGGCGGTCCAGATCTCGTCTCCACCCTCTCCCGCTTCTTTCTTTATCTCAAACTGGTGGAGGGTGACCGCCTTCACCTCAGTATCGAAGAAGTGCCTCTCGGGGTCCACCCTCTCCCCGCCGACCCGGCCTGAAAGCCTCCAGCCCCCCTCCACCTCTTCGATCTCCACCTCGAACCTCGAGAACGCCGCCAGCTCCACCTCGAAGAGGTAGAGGACCTCCGAGAGCCAGTCGTAGAGGAGCCCCTCCAGGGACTCCGCCTCCACCTCGACGGGCCAGGTCTCCTCCGCCCTGACGGTGGCGGGGTCTATCATGGCGCCGAGCATCGCCAGGCCTGCGTTCTCGAAGGTCTCCTCCAGGCTGCGGCCCCGGACCCGGAACTTGACGTCGGCGGTATGTTCTAGATATTCGATAGTTTCCATCTTCGGTACGATCAAGGGGCCCGGGTTTATTAATAGGTTGAGGTCTGCCTTCCGCCCCCATCCGAAGGGGCTGCCGACCCCCGATCGATTTTTATCGGTTCTCCTTTATCAGAGTCACCTCCCCCGTCGAGAGGTAGAGGCTAAATACCATAGGTATATCGAGGTTCAGTTGGTGAATCGGCATGGCGGAGACCATTGAGGAGATCGCATCCCGGGTTCGCGAGCTGCGAGAGCTGTCGAAGGTGACGGCGGAGGAGATGGCAGAACACCTTAAGGTGCCCCTGGAGACCTACAACTGCTACGAAGATGGGAGGACGGATATACCGGCGAGCAAGCTCTTCGAGATCGGCCAGAGGCTAGACGTGGACATGAACCTCCTTCTCACCGGTGAGGAGGCGAGGATGAGGATATTCACGGTTACGAGGAAGGGGGAGGGGGTCGAGGTGGAGCGGAGGAGGCAGTACAGGTACCAGAACCTGGCAGCCAAGTTCCTCTCCAAGAAGGCGGAGTTCTTCACCGTCACCATAGATCCGAGGAAGGAGACGCCCGCCGCCTACAGCCATCCCGGTCAGGAGTTCGACTACGTCCTGGAGGGGTCCCTCAAGTTCTCCATCCACGATCACGACATCATTCTGAACGAAGGCGACTCGATACTCTTCGACTCGTCATACATGCACGCCATGCAGGCCCAAAACGACCGGCCCGCAAAGATGCTCGTTGTGGTGATTTAACAGCAGAGAGAGGATCTTAAGATGTCGTCTTTACTGGATAGGTTCGTATCGAGGACGGACTTCGATAGCTACGAGGATTTCATAGAGAACTTCAGGATAAATGTCCCCGAGAGCTTCAACTTCGCCTTCGACGTCGTCGACGTCTACGCGATAGAAGATCCCGAGAAGGTCGCCCTGGTCTGGTCTAACGACTCTGGCGATGAAAAGATCATCACCTTCGGGGAGATGAAGCGCGAAAGCGACAGGGCTGCAAACTTCTTTTTGGGCCACGGGATCAAAAAAGGGGACGCTGTGATGCTCTCCCTCAAGAGCCGCTACGAGTTCTGGATCTGCATGATCGGCCTTCACAAGATCGGCGCCGTGGCGATACCCGCGACCCACATGCTGAAGAGAAAGGATATCGTCTACCGGATAAGGAGGGCAGACCTCAAGATGATCGTCTCCATAGCCGGCGAGGGCGTCCCCGAGGAGGTGGACGGGGCCTGCGACGAGCTCGCAACCACCCGGGTATTGAAGGCCTTCGTCGGGGAGGGGGAGAGGGAGGGCTGGCTGAACCTGAAAAAGGAGCTGGAAGCGGCATCCCCGGATTTCCAGAGGCCGACGGGGGACGCGGCGACGAAGAGCTCCGACGTCCTCCTCGCCTACTTCACCTCCGGGACGACCGGCAACCCCAAGATGGTCAACCACGACCAGACCTACCCCCTCGGCCACATCCTGACGGCCAAGTTCTGGCAGAAGGTCGAGGACGGCGGCCTCCACTACACCGTCGCCGACACCGGCTGGGGAAAGGCGGTCTGGGGGAAGCTATACGGCCAGTGGATCGCTGGCTGCGCGATCTTCGTCTACGACTACGACCGCTTCGACGCCGGGAGGATGATGGAGATGGCGGCGAAGCACAAAGTCACCACCTTCTGCGCTCCTCCCACCATCTATCGGTTCATGATAAAGGAAGATATCTCTCGGTACGACTTCTCGACCCTGAAGTACGCCGTCACCGCCGGCGAGCCCCTAAACCCGACGATATACGACAGGTTCCTCGCGGCTACGGGGCTGAGGCTCATGGAGGGGTACGGCCAGACGGAGACGGTCGTCGCCATAGCCAACTACCCCTGGATGGACCCGAAGCCCGGGTCCATGGGAAAGCCCTCGCCGGGATACGATATGGTCCTGGTGGACAAGAACGACCGGATCTGCGAGGTCGGCGAGGAGGGGGAGATCGTCATCAAGACCGACGGAGGCAGGCCTCCAGGCCTCTTCGTCGACTACCACCTCGACCCCGAGAAGATGAGGAACACCTGGCACGACGACTACTATCATACCGGGGATACCGCCTGGATCGACGAGGACGGATACTTCTGGTTCGTCGGGAGGGCCGACGACATCATAAAGAGCTCCGGCTACCGGGTCGGCCCCTTCGAGGTGGAGAGCGCCCTCCTCACCCATCCTGCGGTCCTGGAGTGCGCCATCACCGGGGTTCCCGACCCCCTCCGGGGACAGGTGGTCAAGGCGACGGTCGTCCTGACGAAGGGCTACGCCCCGTCGGAGGAGCTTAAGGCCGAGCTTCAGAACCACGTCAAGAATATAACGGCCCCCTACAAATATCCGAGGATCGTCGAGTTCACGGACGAGCTGCCGAAGACGATCAGCGGCAAGATCAGAAGGGTGGAGATCCGGGAGAAGGACAAGCCCTATACGGTGATAAACGCCCTCGAGTGCAAGGCCTGCGAGAGGTGCATCATCGCCTGTCCCGCCAACGTCCTCGCCCTCGGAGAGGAGCTGAACGTCCGGGGCTACCGCTTCGCTGTCTATTCTGGGGAGGGTTGTATCGGATGCGGCAACTGCTATTATACCTGTCCTGAGCCCTTCGCCATCGAGGTCCACATACCGTCAAAAGAGAGGTTCGAGGAGGATTGAAGAGATGCCAGCCCAGCTAGTTGAAGGAAACACCGCCGTGATCGTGGGGGCGATGTACGCCGGATGCGACTGCTTCTTCGGCTACCCCATAACCCCGGCGAGCGAGATACTCCACGAAGCCTCCAGGCACTTTCCAAAGGTGGGCAGAAAGTTCGTCCAGGCGGAGTCGGAAGAGGCGGCGATAAATATGGCCTACGGGGCGGCTGCAGCGGGCCACCGGGTTCTGGCAGCCTCCTCGGGGCCGGGGATGAGCCTGAAGCAGGAGGGGATATCCTACATCGCAGGGGCGGAGCTTCCTTGCGTCATCGTGGACATAGCGAGAGCCGGTCCGGGCCTGGGAAACATCGGGCCGGAACAGTCCGACTACAACCAGGCGGTCAAGGGCGGAGGCCACGGATGCTACAGGAACATAGTCCTGGCCCCAAACTCCGTCCAGGAGATGTGCGACTTCACCATTAAGGCCTTCGACCTCGCCTTCAAGTACAGAAACCCGGCCGTCATCCTCGCCGACGGGGTCCTCGGCCACATGGTGGAGCCCCTGAACTTCCCGCAGACCGCGGTCGAGCCTGTTATCGACCCCACCTGGGCTGTCTGCGGCAACCGCGAGACGAGAGGTAACCTCGTCACCTCCATCGACCTGGACTTCAAAGAGCTGGAGGCCCACAACCTCAACCTCCAGGCGAAGTACGATCGGATACGAGAGAATGAGGTGGATTATGAGGAGTACAGGATCGATGACGCCGAGATCGTCCTCGTCTCCTACGGGATCAGCAGCAGGATCGCAAAGTCCGCCGTCGACGCCGCGAGAAGAGAGGGGATCAGGGCAGGCCTCTTCAGACCGGTGACCCTCTTCCCCTTCCCCGCGGAGGAGCTGAAGGCACTGGCCGAGAGGGGGTCTGGCTTCATATCCGTAGAGATGAGCGACGGCCAGATGAGGGAGGATATAAGGCTCGCCACCGGCTGCCGGGACGTAGGACTCGTCTCCCGGTACGGAGGAAACCTCATCGGAAGGGACGAGATTATGGAGAAGATGAGGGAGGTGGCCTAGAATGGCATCAAAAGAGAACGTGATAGGGTCGGCTGGAATGTACGGCGTCTTTGAGAGGAAGGGGGGCTCCGCCCCCACGGCCACCCACTACTGTCCGGGGTGCGGCCACGGGATATTGCACAAGATCATAGCAGATACCATGGCGGACCTCGACATCCAGGATCGATCCGTCGTCATGAGCCCCGTCGGATGCTCGGTCTTCACCTACTACTACATCGATTGCGGCCACGTCCAGACCGCCCACGGGAGGGCTCCGGCCGTCGCAACTGGGATATCCAGGGCCGAGGACGACGCCATCCTCATCTCATACCAGGGGGACGGCGACCTAGCCTCCATCGGCCTCAACGAGACGGTCCAGGCCGCAAACCGGGGCGAGAAGATGGCGGTCTTCTTCATCAACAACACCGTCTACGGGATGACGGGAGGCCAGATGGCGCCGACGACCCTCGTCGGCGAGGTGACGGCGACGACCCCGACCGGGAGAGACCCTCGCGACTCCGGCTACCCGATCCACATCTGCGAGCTCCTGGACACCCTGCGGGCCCCCGTCTACATCGAGAGGGTCTCCCTATCGAACATAAATCAGATCAAAAAGGCCCGTCGCGCCGTCAGGAGGGCTCTTGAGATCCAGAGGGACAAGAAGGGCTACGCCTTCGTCGAGTTCCTCTCCCCCTGCCCCACCATCCTCAGGATGGATGCGAGGAGGATCGAACTGTTCATAAATGAGGAGATGGAGCGAGAGTTTCCCCTCAAGCGGTTCAGGGACCGATCCTCCGAGGTGGTCCCGATCGAGAGGAGGGAGTCCGACTTCTCGAAGGGCTCCCTCGACGGGATCTTCGGCCTTATAGGAGAGGAGGAGGTAGAGGTCATCCCTGACCCCGCCTTCGTGGCCAAGGGCGTCAAGATCGCGGGCTTCGGCGGCCAGGGTGTCCTCAGCATGGGGCTCGCCCTCGCCCAGGCAGCTTACCGATCTGGCCGGTTCGTCTCCTGGTACCCCGACTACGGCCCCGAGCAGAGGGGGGGGACCTCCAACTGCTCCGTCGTCATCTCCGGGGAGAGTATAGGCTCGCCTGTGGTCGATCATCCCGACGTCCTCGTCGCCTTCAACCGGCCGTCCCTGGAGAAGTTCGCCTCCGATGTCAGAAAGGGCGGCCTGATCCTCTACGACGGACTGGCCGGGTCCTTCAACCCGCCGGAGGGGGTCGCGGCGGTTCCCGTCCCGGCGACGGAGATCGCGCTATCGAGGGGGGTTGAACAGGCCGCCAATACCGCGATGTTCGGCGCCCTGATGGAGCTCGGCAACCTGGGCCTTCCTCGAGAGGCCTTCGGCGGGGCTTTCAAGCGGACCTTCGCCAAGAAGCCTAAGCTCATTCCCCTGAACCTGGAGATCCTGGAGGAGGGAGCAAGGAGCGTCAGGTGATATTGGAGTAGATCTACTGTCAACCGATCCGCTCGCGATTTATGGGCGGATCTTATTTCTATATAAAATTGAATTCGGTTCCTAAGTCAAAATGATCAATATCTATTATAACATAAAAATAAAGCTGGTCAGTTTCAGCGACTCCGGGTACGTGTACCAAAAAATACAAATATGACCGATGCCTAAACTAATCTAATCACGCAATGAAGGGGTGAGATTATAAAGAAATTAGCAGCGCTATTAGTGCTGGTTGCCGCATTCTTCGCAGCTCCAGCCATGGCACAGTGTGTTGACGGAGCGTCGCTGAAAGCTGCTGAGGGCTCTATGGCCATCGGCACCTTCCCGGCGAATATGAACTTCGACTTCGTCAAGCAGGGCAACCAGGACGCCTGGACCTTCGGATTTGCAGGCTCAAAGCCCGTGGCCACGAACGCCTTCAACCTGGAGAAGAACCAGTTCGCTGGATCTCTCTTCGACAACAGTACCGCAGAGCATCAGGCGAGCCTCAACTTTGATGGCGCACCAGACCTGACGAAGGTGAAGGGAGTCCAGGGCATATACGACTCAAGGGTCGTCAACATCGAGATGATCACCGCCGGTGACCAGAAGGCCCGGGCCTTCGGGGCCGGAACGGCCAACAACGTGGTGAACATCAAGACGATGCAGACCGGCTGTTGCCCTACTGGCTCCTGCCCGCTTTGATCGAATAGGAACACCATGGAGAAGAACCTGAAGCTCATCGGCATCGCGCTGATGAGCACACTCCTCATTTTTGGCCAGGCGTGTGATCTCGCGGTAGCCTGGAAGCTGCCTGCGATAGCTGAGCCTGCATACCCGGATTCATTAAACCTGGTCAGGGGTTTTCATGAGGAGTTTGCAAAGCCCGGTCCGTCTCTTAGACTTGGGATATTCACGCCGGATGATCTGACCAGAAGCGGCGCCTTCGATTCGTCCTTATCGGATCTGGCAGGTTTCTCCTTCTTCGGGGATTCTGAGGAGAAAGAGACCTTCCAGGGGGTAGTGGCGATCAATACTGAAAAGAGCAACATCGTCACCGGTAAAGGACAGTTCAAAGGGATCCCCACCGACGTCAACTATATGGATATCGATGTGAGAGATATAATCGTCATATCCATAAACACCGCTCGTGGCGGCAGCGCCATAGCCACCTCCGAGATCTTCATCGAGCCGGTCCAGCACGGTTTTTGCCCATCCTGAGACGACCTAAAGGTGGTCGACCTCGCGTTCAATCCTCCGACCGTTCTGCTCCACCGGCATTGGGGCTCTTTTCGCGATTCTCATCCGCCGTCTCTGACCGCCCTCCTCAAGGCTCTTCCAAGAGATAGGGTCAATGCTTCCACCTTCTGCCAGTCGTCGCCTCCGGAGACCCTCAGATGAAGGGTGAACCCGCCGTTGTAGGCGAGGGTTCTCATGAAGTGGCCATAGTTCTCAAGCTCCATCCCCGCGAGGGAATTGGCCAGAAACTCAACCTCGTCTCTGTATCCAGACGCCCCGAACCTGACGGCGGAAAAGGCGAGAGCCTCTCCAGAGGGGACTATAGAGCTTCCGATCCCAGAATCGATCAGCTTAGCCAGGACCTGGCCGAAGGCGATGGCCACGTCCTCGACGGTGTGATGGTCTCCCGTTGGAAGATCTCCCCGGGCCCTCACCTCGACGTCGAACCCCGATCCTCGGGCCAGAATCTTGAGGATCTCGTCGAGGAGGGGAACTCCGGTCTCTCCATCCGATGATCCCGACCCATCCAGGTCCAGAAATACTTCCACATCGGTCTCTGCGGTATCTCTTCTGAAAGAAGCGTGCATGATATCGCTTCCATCCGAAGATATTTTAACCTATTCTGAGAGGGCGTAATGGACCTCGAAATATCAAAAGGAGAGATCCACGCCCGACATACTATGCCCATCAACATCGGACCGATCGAAGCCCTTAAGTACCCCTGGACCATGTCGTTGCGTTCCAAAGGTTGTAGATATGATAGAGAAGAAGAAAATACAAGAAATTTTGGATGGATATGACTCAAAAGAGCTAACTATTGCCACTGTATGTTCCCATAGTAGCCTTCAGATATTTCATGGGGCTCGCAAAGAGGGTTTCAAGACTCTGGGGATATGCCTCGGCCGGCCGCCGAAGTTCTACGACGCCTTCCCCCTGGCAAAGCCCGACTCCTTCCTGAGCCTCGACGGCTATGGAGCGCTATTGGAGGAGAGCGACCAGCTTGTGGAGGAGAACGCTATCGTCGTACCTCACGGCTCTCTGGTGGAGTATCTGGGGACGGAGAGGTTCGAGGAGATGCCGGTCCCGACCTTCGGGAACCGAAAGTCCCTCGGCTGGGAGAGCGACCGGGAGATGGAGCGGGAGTGGCTCCTCAAAGCAGGGATCGACCTTCCCAGGAGGTTTGCGACCCCCGAAGAGATCGATCGGCCTGTCATCGTCAAGTATCACGGAGCCAAGGGAGGAAAGGGCTTCTTCATATCCAAGAGCAAGGGCGAATACCTCAGCAAGGTCGACGGGTCCCAGCGGCATACCATCCAGGAGTTCATACTGGGAACACGCTACTACATCCACTACTTCTATTCGCCTATCCGGTCTGCCGGGTACGCCCTCAGCAAGGGGACCCTGGAGATGCTGGGGATAGACCGGAGGGTCGAGAGCAACGCCGACGAGATCTTCAGGATAGGGTCCATGGACGAGCTGGAGGCTGCGGGGATATTCCCCAGTTTCGTCGTCACGGGAAACATCCCCCTCGTCCTGAGGGAGTCGCTCCTTCCCAAGGCCTTCGAGCTGGGAGAGAGGGTCGTCGAGACCTCTATCGATCTATTCGGAGGGATGATAGGACCCTTCTGCCTCGAGACGATCGTCACCGACGACCTGAAGTTCAAGGTCTTCGAGATATCAGCCCGGATCGTCGCCGGAACCAACGTCTTCATCAGCGGATCCCCCTACTCGGACCTGATCGAGAAGGACCTCTCCAACGGCAGGAGGATCGCCCAGGAGATCGCCCTCGCAAGAGACCAGGGGAGGCTCTCGGAGATCATAAGCTGAAGGGCAAAGGCTTATTATCTCCCATCCGCCTGAATTCATCTCTTATATGGCAGGTCTGATCAACACTTACAAGGACGCCACCGACCTCCAGTGCTCTTTCATCGAGAAGCTGGGGCAGCTCGACCTGGAGAGCGTAAACGCCTTCGCCGAATCCCTCGCCTCATTTTTGAAAGAGAAAGACGAGAAGAACTTCGTCTACGGCCTCGCCGCCGGGAGGAGCGCCCTATCCCTCTACAGCTTTCTGCAGCTCCTCTACAACCACTTCAACGCCTTCCCCTGCACCATGGAGGACCCCGTCCAGAAGCACTTCCGAAATACGAGGAAGAACCTGGGGATCGCAGTATCCGGGTCCGGGGAGACCCCTGCGGTGAACAAGTACATCGAGGACATAATAAACCAGGGCGGCGACATCAGGCTCATCACCGCCAACAGGGATGGGACCGCCCACCGCCTCGTAGAGGATTACGAGAACGGCTCGGTCCTGGTGATCAAAGGGAAGACGAAGTACGACCTGGACATGACCAGAACCTCCAAGCTCTCTCCCATGGGGACGGAGTTCGAGCTTGAGGTCCTCGCCTTCTTGAACGCCGTCTTCAAGGAGGTACAGGGGAGGATCGAGGGGGAGAGGAGCGAAGGCTGTGAGAGCTACCTATCCACAATAAGGGACTTTGCAGCCCAGTGCAGGCTCATCTCCCGGGTGGACGAAGGAGGGCTGGCGAAGTGGTTTGAGAGGCTCTTTCCCCGGAGCGGAAGGTACATCATAGGGGGGGTGGGACGGTCGGGTCTGGTGGCTCGAGCCTTCGAGATGAGGTTTACCCACCTCAACAAGACAAGCTACTGGGAGAGGGACTTCAACACCCCCAGCTTTCAGATCGGCGACGTTTACGTCCCCATCACGGGGAGCGGAAATACCTATGAGTGTATCGAGGGGGTCAAGAGCGCCTTCAGGAGGGGTGCGGACGTGCTGCCGATCACCACAAACCCCTCCTCGGAGCTGGTGGAGCTTCTGAGAGAGAAGGGACGGGAGGAGGATATCGCCTTCATACCCGTCTCCGAAGAGTACCTGGAACAGATATGTGGGAGCCGGAGGACCACCAGCTGGCTCGTCTCGGAGTACAGCATGCACAGGTACCCGATATTCGAGATCAACGCCTCAATATTCACCAACAGCGTCGTAGCGGTGGGGTCCGAGTATCTGGGGATAGAAGAGGCAGGGATGAAAAGGCTCCACGCATGAAACGGATCGTCGCCATCTCCGACACCCATCTCCAGGCGGGGTCTATGGTTCCGAGAGGGGTCGTCGACCTCGCCGAAGGCGCCGACCTCCTCCTCCACGCCGGAGACTTCGTCAGCTTCGAGGTCTACAAAGCCTTCTGTGATCTCGGTCCCCTGGAGGCGGTATGCGGCAACTCCGACTCTCCTGAGGTGAAGGCGATCCTCCCCGAGAGGAGGGTCCTGGAGGTGGAGGGGGTTAAGATCGGCCTCGTCCACCGGGCATCTCACTTTGCCGATACGACGGGGGCCGCATTTCTCGCAAGGGAGATGGAGGTGGACGCCCTCGTCTTCGGTCATCTTCACAGGCCCGTGGTGGAGGGGGGACCCCAACTTCTGATATCTCCAGGAAGCCCCACCGAGCCCCGCCTCTCCGCCCCATCGGCGGCGGAGATCGAGGTGGACGGGCTCGAGATCCGGGGGAGGATCGTTTCCCTGGGACGGCCGGTCTGCGGCTACTTCAAGTACGCAGAGTCCCTCGCCGAAAAATCGGCGAAGGGAAGAGACGATAGGGATTAAGGCAGATCGCTCTTTTCGGCCAGAAGGCCCTCCCGGCGGAAGGCCGCCAGATCGTCGATGGCGATCCAGCCCGACCTTCCCGAACCCTCTTGCCCCCGGGCGGCGACGACGAAGCTGATTGTAGAGACGTTGCCGCCCGCGAGGATCTCATCGGTGCATCCGCCCCCCCCCCGCCTCGACGCATTCAAACTCCTCGAACGAGGCCTCCATCCGCGTCCAGTTCATGGGGACGGCGCCCGCATCCCAGGAGCGGCGGTGGACGGTTCCGTCGGCGTCCCTCAGCCAGACCTCAAGGGAGTAGCCTGAGCCGGCCCCCCTGGAGGAGAAAGATACGCCATCTGTTCCTGTTAGGTCCAGGACGCCGCCTCTCCGGGAGGGGGTCTTGGTGATCCCAGCCCATCCGCCGGGCAGGAGGTCGAAGGATATCCTGGTGGCGTCGTCTTCGACCCCCGGGACCGCCCATATCTCCTGGATGCGGGACCCCAGGCCGTCAACTGCGGTGCTCCAGCCGCCGGCCATCGAGTCGATGATAAAGGAGGGGAGGACCTCCACCTCAAGGGTGGCGGTCGATTCTCCCGCGAAGTTTCTGGCGACGAGGGTGTAGGTGACCCCCTCCCGGGGCGATAGGGTCGTATCGCCTCGAAGGGAGACTGGACCTATCTCCGGCTCGATCTCGACCTCGGAGGCGTCGGCCACAGACCAGCGTAGGACGAGATCGTCCCCGAGACCGACGACGGACCTCTCCGCCTCGAATAGCTCGATCTCGGGAAGGTCCCTGGTCCTGAAGGTCCAGACCTCCCCAGAGTACCTCTTCTTCAGACGGTTCTCCGCCTCAACCCGCCACAGGTAGGCTGTCCCGGGAAGGAGGGGCTCCGTCAGGTTTATGGCGAGGTTCTCTCTCCCCCGGCCGCCTTCGGCCGTCCCCACCACCACCATATCCTCCTCGGCGGTTCCCAGGATGACGCGGTAGCTGATCCGGGAGTTGGGGTCGAGGCCGATCGAAGAGAGGACGGGCGTCGCGGGGCCGCCTCCGACCCACCATAAGGGCGGAGCTAGGCCGATGCCGACGGTCCCGTCCATGGGACATGGGATCTGGGGTTCGTAGGGGCCGGGGGCGAGGGCGAATAATAAGAGCGCAGCCACTATGACCCCTCCGACAACTAAGAGTCTCTGCTTCGACCTCCCCCCTCCGACGATCCCTTGGATGAGGCCGTCGACGATCTCGGCGGCGGCCATCAGAGCTTCGAATGATCGATCGAATCTGCCCCTCATCTCCCGTCCTCCACCCCAAGCTTCAATCAAGCTTCAGGGATCCCTCATTTAAACATCATCGGCCCATAAACGGTATATAATTAACTTCTATTGGGACGGCCTTTATCTGATTTATCTGCAGGCAGCCCCGATCCTGGGATTTTGGAGGTCGGAGGATAGTCCACGGGCGTTTGATGACGGTATCAGCGGGGCCGCTCCCCTGGAAAGGACCAGCGATCCCTGGCGTAGATCGAGAGCATCTTATAAAACTCGGCGTAAGAGAGAGGGAGCCACGACCACTCGTCGACGGCGGACCCGCCCCCCTCCTCGCCCTCCTCGGCGAGCCCCTCCTCAACCTCCAGGGGGCGCAGGCGGCTGTGGAGCCGATAGACCCTATCGCCTACAGGGACCCGGTAGCAGTATAGCGTCCTGGTCGAGCCGTCGACCCCGCGGTACCAGGGCGGCGGAGGCTCGTCCCGGACCCGCCGGCCGCTCGTCGCGTACCTGAGGATGAACTCGTCTTTTATGGCGTAGAACCGGTCCCGGATCTCAGGCGGCTCCGTCTTGACCAGCTTGTTGGCGGCCCAGACCGCCTCGGCGAGGGCCGAAAGGTCGCCGTCGAACTGATGGCGCCAGAGCCGCCAGAGATCCTGGCCGCTCATCCCGGTCCGAAGTGGAGGTCTCTTTCTCAAAGTGAGAGAGTTTCAGATCCGTCCCCGCAAAAACCCTTTCCTTTCCTCGCCCCTTCCGCTCGGTTCGAAACGAGTGGGCGTTGGAGCCGATCTTCAACTCGGACCAGGCTCGAAGCACTAAGCTATAATAATCATCGACCGCCTATAGAGATCCTATACAAAGAAGGAGGTGTTAATATATGACGGAGAAGATTGCCGCCGAGGAGAAGAAAAAGAAGGCCGATGCTGAGAAAGATGCAGCTTACGCCAAGGCCGATGCCAAGGCCGAGGTGGAGAAGAGGAAGGCGGATCTCGGAAATATGGCGGCTCACTTGAAGGCTGATCTGGAGGAGAAGAAGGCGGACGTGGAGAAGGCGGTGGCAGAGGTCGGAAAGAAGGCCCTGGAGAAGCTGAAATAGGGGGGTATCGCCGCCGGGTGAAGAAAAAGAAGAGGCTAAAAGAAGGACCGAGGTCGTGACGGTGGCGGGGGAAGCAACCGGACGTCAGGTGTTCCGGCCCTCCGGCCCCTTCGCCCTTGAGTCGGCGAAGTAGGCGTCGATATCCATATCCATGTCAGCCTTCATGACCACCCAGCCGGTGATGTGCCCCGCGAGAAACGCCATCTTCTCCCCCTCGGTCTTTGCGAACCGGTCGAGGGCACGCTGGAGGAGGTCGTGGGTGTCCTTCGAGCCGGCGAGGATCTCCTCGATGACGATCCGGTTCACCAGGTCGCACTCCTCTTGGGAGAGGCGGAAGAGCTTGGCCACATCCGCTCTGATGATCTTATCCTCTTTCAAGATACCAAAACCTCCCTTTATACAAGAACGATCTCAATAGAACTCCGGATAAATTAAGCCGATCGCCCTGATAGACATTTGATAGAGTTAAAAAAAGATTCCGGGCAGAACCCGCCGCCGCCCGATCAGACTACCTTCTTTCCCGCCGCAGGGCCCCACATGGCGTTGAAGACCTCCTCGACCTTCACCACCACGGCGGCCTTCGCCGGAAGCTTGTTGTTGACGGCGAGGACCCACTTGGTCATCTCGTCGTAGTACTTCCCCTCTTTATGGACCGTCGCCTTCCCCTTGATCTGGAAGGACTTCTTCGTCTCGGTGTCGTAGCAGAGGATCGATACCTTGGGGTTAGCGGCGAGGTTCGCCGCCGTCTTATAGAAGAAGTTGTCTCCGATCAAAATCGTCTCGTCGTCGAGGACCTTCAAAAAACCGACGTAGACGACGTTCGGCGTCCCCTCGCCGTCGGCGGTGGCGACGGGGGCCGGCTTCTGCTTCTCCAGGGTTGCTCTGACATCTGGTGGCATCTTCACCATTTAGATCACCTTTGTTCAAATAGAATAGCAATATATTTACTCTTTGCGTCAGGCGGGATGAGCTAGAAGAGAGGTCCTGATGGCCGGAGGTGAAAGACCACGATACCTCGACCGGGCGGCTTTGTACCCAGCCACGCCGAAGGCGACGATTCGCTGAAGGGGGATACAATGAGGGAGATGGCCGATGAAAAAAAGGGTAATAGAAGCCCCGAGAAGCCCCGCGCCAGGTGGCCGGGGCGACCGGAGCGGATCGGAGAGACCCCGGACCGCCGGAATCAGGCGATCCGATCCCCGGCGGTGGGGCCGGAGTTCGCCTCGTAGACCTCCTCGACCTTCAGGATGACGGCCCGCCTCATCTGGAGGTCGGGCTTACGGGCCCGGACCGACTCCGCCATCTCCTCGAATATCGGCCCATCCTCTGCGAAGGCGACCCGCCCCTTGATCTGGTAGGACTTCCTGGGGTCCTTGGTCCAGCAGACGACCGAGGCGAAGGGGTTCTCCGCCAGGTTCGTCGCGGTCTTGTTGAAGAAGTTGTCGGCGAATACCAGGGTCTCTTCATCCTTTATCTTCAATATCCCCATGAAGACGACGTTCGGCTTTCCTTCAGAGGAGGCGGTGGCGAAGGGGATCGGCCACTGCTTCTCCAGGGTCTCTATCACCTCGGGGTCCATCTTCACCATATCATCACCGACCGTCAGAAAGATCCCGACTTTATTTATCCCTTGCCTTCCTGGCGGACTGTATAAAGTGGCTCGGAAAGAGCCGATAGGAGGCTCCGTGGAAGTGGTTGTAGGAGGCGACGAGGTTGCCGTCGACGATCCCGTCTTTGCCACCATCGATCCCCGTCCCCCGCTGGAGGCGGATGGCGTACTCGACCTTCGCCCCCTCGCCGATGACCAGCTCTGAGTGGTGGAACTCGTGGCCGAGGAAGGTGGCGCCCCGGGGACCCAGGGAGCAGTCGCGAATAAATTCGCCCTGGGTGTAGCTGACGATCCTGCGCCCCCCCATCCTCGTCTTCGCCGGGATGAGCCCAGCGGCGGGAAACGCATCTCCTCCATACTCGATCTCCTCTGTTAGGTACATGAGGCCGCCGCACTCGGCGAAGATGGGCGTTCCTCCATCGTGGGCCCGCCGGATCGACTCCATCATCGACCGGTTCTCCGAGAGCTCCTTTCCATAAAGCTCAGGATAACCGCCGCCGATGTAGAGGCCGTCGACCTCCGGGAGGGCGGGGTCGTGGACGGGGCTGAAGGGGACGACCTTTGCCCCGGACAATTCGAAGAGCTCGATGTTGTCCCGGTAGTAGAAGTTGAAGGCCTCGTCAAGGGCTACGCCGATCCTGACCCCTTCGCCCTCCCGGCTCGGCATATAGAGGTCGGGGGAAGGCGCCACCAGGGGCTTTGCCTCGGCGGCTATGGCGAGGATCCGGTCGATGTCCAGCCCCTCCTCCACCACCTTGCGGATCTTGTCGAGCCTCTCGGCAAAGCCGGCGTGCCTCCTCTCCCCCTCCAGCATCGGGACGAGACCCAGGTGGCGCATGGCTAGGTGCATCGACTCGTCCCGGGGGATCACCCCCACGACCTCGACCCCAGCGTGATCCCGGATCGCGGAGGTCGCCTTCTCGGCGTGGCGCTCGCCGCCGACCTTGTTGAGGATGACGCCCCTGATATCGACGGCGGGGTCGAAGTCGGCATAACCCTTGACGAGGGCTGCAGCGCTCCTTGTTATCGATCTTGCGTCCACCACCAGGATTGTCGGCGCCTTCAGCATTTTAGCGATCTGGGCTGTGGAACCCCTGTCGCCGTCGTAACCCTCGTAGAGACCCCGGACCCCCTCGATGACGGCGAGGTCCGCCCCCTCGGCGGCGTGGGCGTAGACCTCCCGGACGGTCTTCTCCGGCATCAGGTGGCCGTCGAGGTTCCGACACCACCGGCCTGTGATCCCGGTATGGTAGCTCGGGTCGATGTAGTCGAGGGCGACCTTGTAGGACTGGACCGAAAGGCCCCTGTTCCTGAGGGCTGAGAGGAGCCCCGCCACGATCGTCGTCTTCCCGCTGGAGCTTCGATCCCCGGCGATGAGGATTCTGGGGATATCAACGGTCATATGAGGGATATCTCCCGGAGGCGGTCGTCGTCGATCGGCTCGGGGTGCCTGGGCTTTGAGTCCCCTTTGACGTGATCTGCCAATTTACGGTAGACATCGGCGATCTCGGAATCCGGCGCCCCCTCGATCACCGTGACCCCCCTCCTCTCGCACCTCTGGACTATCGGATCTTTCGGGATGTAGGCGACCAATTCGCTTCCGACCTCAAAAGCGAACTTATCGACGATCTCCCTCTCGCCTGCGGCCTCCCGGGAGTTGCATATGACCCCGGCTAGCGGCGTCTTCAGCCGCTTCAAACCCCGGCAGATGTTGTTGGCGGCGTAGATCGGCATGTACTCCCCCGAGGTTATGATGTAGGCCTCGGTGACGAGCCCCTTTCTTATGGGGGCGGAGAAGCCACCGCAGACGATGTCCCCAGGGACATCGTAGAGGGTGAGGTCGATCTCGTCTAGGACCTTCGATACCTTCCTGAGAAACTCGATGGCGACGATGATCCCTCTCCCGGCGCAGCCGACCCCAGGCTCCGGCCCCCCCACCTCGATGCACTTGACCCCGCCATACCCCTCGATGACGACGTCCTCCTCGGAGATCTCCCCCCCCGCCCGGATCAGGTCCATCATCGTAGGGATCCTCCTTCCGACGAGGGTGATCGTCGAGTCGCTCTTGGGATCGCACCCCACCATCAGAACACGGCAACCCTTCTCGGCACAGGCCGCCGCGACGTTGGAGGCGGTGCAGGACTTTCCGATCCCTCCCTTGCCGTATATCGCAACATGCTTAACCTGGGACATGTTCTATCTCCAGAACGCCCAAAGCTTCGCCATCGGATATACAGGTTATCCAGAGTTGGTGCGGCAGAACGGCAGGAGATCCGGGGGAAGGATGGGATTGAGTCTGGGGGTATAAAATTAGCCTTTGAAGCGGAAGAAAAGGAGTGGGGAACTCTCGGAGCTTTGGCCCTCCTCTGCCTGGGGGTATTGATCTATCTTCTGGCCGGGGCCGTGGGGGTGACGGCCCAGGTCCCGGTGGCCGAGGTCAGGGGACATTTCAGCGACGGGGACGGCGTCTGGAACGCCGAGCGCTTCGGGTGGTTCTACTACGACCTGAACGAGGGGACCGGTGGAGAAAGCCTCTCCGTCCAGGTCGAGGACCGGAGGGTGAGGGCAGGCCAACTCGAATATTCGAGCGGAATCTGGACCGAGGAGTTCGAGTTCGATGGGTGGGGACGCTATCAGGCGGTCGCCTTCCTCGGAAAGAGGTACCTCGCGGGATACTATAAAAGAGACTTCACCGACGCCGTCTCCTCTCTGGAGGAGGGGGAGCTACGGGAGGTCCTCGTCGACTTCGAGGGGATCCAGACCATCACCACCAAGACACCCCTATTCCTCAACGGCGGATACTGGATCGAGGTGGCTGCAGCCTCCCCCGACGGAGATACGGTCTACCTTATCCTGAAGAAGAACGGCGTCGAGGTGGATCGGGCGGTGGTGAGGGTGGGGGATACTTACGTCTACAAGGTGGGAGATCACCGCCTCCCCATCATCCTCGCCCACGTCAGATCGGCGATGCAAGGGGCCGAGATGGCCATCGTCGACATCGACGGGATCTTCCAGGTCCGGGACGTCCCCACCTTCAAGCTTGAGGCCGGCGAGATCATCGGCGAGATGAAGGTGACGGCCTTCTCCGAGGGGAGGATCGACCTACAGAACACCAATGACATAGTCCTCCGGCGCGGGACCACCGTCCCCATCGCCGGGGGTCTCGCCCTGAGGGTGAGGGACACCTCCGAACTGATCTACTACCCCGTCGGGGCCATAGCCGAATATGGCGTCCACGAGATCAGAGGTCCAGTCTACACCGAAGATTCCCTCGTTCCTCTCTTTTTCCCAGACGGGTCGATGGGCTTCGCCGAAGCCCGATGGAACCACGAGAATTTCGCCGGATTTTACTTCGATGACGAAGAGGATCTGGGGACAGAATCTCTGATCCTTTACATGTCAGAGGACGGGATCGTAAGTCCGGGTCGCGAGTTCATCATGAACGAAACCAGACTCGGATACGGATTCAAGTACACCTCTCTGGTCGAGCCGAGGGAGTTTGAGTTCGAAGACTGGGGCGAGTATTACATGGTGGGGTTCTTCGGCCAGCCCTGGTTTGCGGGCTACGGTCCTCTCACCAGCCCCGATCTCGGCAGAAAGAGCATGATAGAGGAGAACCAGGTCGGCCAGGTCCTCCTGGACACCGATGAGAGCCTCAGGGTCGTCGGCGGGGTGGCCCTAACCCTGAAGGACGGATACGAGGTCTATACCATCGACGTCTCCAACGACTCCATCTATCTGATGCTGGTCAGGGGGGGAGAGGTCCTGGATCGGGCGGTAGTCTATTCCAACTCCACCTACGTCTACAAGAAGGATGTAGGAGATGCAAGAGACCTCCCCCTCATAGCCCTCCACGTCGGAAGCGTCTTTATGAGCGAGGAGGAGAACCTCGCCATCGTAGACGGCATATTTCAGATCTCAGACCGGCTGATACTCACGATAGATCCAGGAAACGACTTCGCAGAGCTGGAGGTCAAGGTCATAAACCCTTCCTACATAATCATGGCCAACCCCGACTGGATCCATCTGAAGCGCGACTCCAGGGCGAGCATATTGCCCGGGATCAACATAGCCGTCGCCAAAAACGAAACATTCCGGTATTACCTCTACAAGAACGAGTACGTGGTGCCGCTCCCAGATCTTGCGGACGTTTTTATGCCCAAAGAGCCCGTCCCCTCGGGGAGCCTTGCGAACTTCTCGATCTTCGTCCTGGCGGGGGAGATCAAGAGCGTAATCGCCGAGACCGTCGACGCCGGGGGCCGCAGGGTGATCCAGGGGGACCTGACGCGGTCGGGGGTGGGGGCGAAGGACCAGTGGCTCTACTCCTGGCAGTGGAACGCCACCGTCCCGGCCTTGAGCGACGATCTGAAGATCCTTCCAGAGTCGGATGTCCAGGGCGGCCTCCTCCAGATCAACGACTCCGCAGAGCCGGTCCCCGTGACGGTGACCTTCGACCTATCAGGAAGGATCAGCCTGATCCGCGGCTCCGCCGGCGAGTTCTATTACATATCCCAGGCCGAGTACGAGAAGCTGGGCGAGGCCGCGAGCTACGCCGAGATGGCCTCAGATGAACTCCTCCGATGGAGGTACGTCAAGATCGAGCCGGGGAAGAGCGAGATCAGGTTCTTCCAGGTCGTAAACGGCGCCGTCGTTGTCGGTGAAAATGGCTCCAAGCTCTGGTTCTCCCCCTCGGGGCTTGAGCCCTCCATCGTCAGGGTCGGTGCTCCGGCGGGGAGGTACGAGATCAGGCTGCGGGTCGAGAACGCCATGGACGCCCTCCAGGTCTCGGGGCTCTACTTCGAAGTCTCGGAGCCGCAGGTAACCTTCGCCTCGGTGGGGTCGGCGACTGTCCGGGCTGGCGAGAGGTTCACCATCCCCCTGAAGGTCCCGCCATCGGAGAACGGGACGAGAATGACCCTGGCATACGATCCCGAGCGGCTGGCCTTCGAGGAGATCGATGAGATCGATGAGGGGGACGATGGCAGCTGCGAGATCAGGGCGGATATATCGAAGGAGGGAAAGGTCATCCTCGACGTCCCAATAAACTGCTCCGCCTTCAACCTCACCTTCCGGGCCGGCAGGCTCGAGGGCGTCACCGAGGTGGGGATAGCAGAGGTGGAGGGGATGGAGGTGGACGGCGTTATGAACGGGACCGTCAACGTCACCGTCACCCTGCCGAATATGCCGGAAGAGGGGCAGAGCAGGTCGATCCCCGGCCCGGGGGCTGCCGTTGCCGGAGCAGCGGCGCTGTCAGCAGCCCTGGTCTGGAGGCGGAGGCGGTAGCTTCCGCCGCTGGGGCGAAGGCGGCGGGCGGGGTCGTGGGGCGAGCGACCGGGCGGCGCGAAACCTTCGGGTTGGCTTCATCCGGCCGTCTTCGGATTGCAAAGACCAGAACGGGTATTATCCAGAGAAAAGCGAGATATCAGTCTTCGGCATTCTCCAGATCGCGGAGCTCGGCTTCGAGAGGGAATACCTTGTAGCGTTCGAGAGCTAGCAGAAACTCGACTTGTGGAATCCCGGCAAGCTCCGCAGCTCGCCCTCTATACAATGTATTCTTTGGATGGATAGTCCTCTTCTTAGCAGACCTTATCGATGCCGTTCTTCTTAGCTCTTGTCTTTTCAAGTTCCGATAACAAGTATGTTCGAATAAAAGTTATTATAATCTCATTCTGTTTTAATAATTCTGGACTAATCTCATTTTGGTTTATGTTTACTCCAGGAGAACCATGCACAATTCTATGTCTAATCAGAAAATTATCTAATATTTGTTTTGAGTATTTGTTTCCCTTATCTCCCTCTCTATCTAAAATACCTTTCAAATCAATTCCAAAAAAGCGTTTGTATGCCCAAAAACATCCCAAATCACCATTTAATTGTTGAAAGCTTATCATTTTTATGCTTTTTGATGATCCTTCATCATCACCAAATATCGTCTTCTTCAATACGTTATTATAATCATCAATTTCTTCAAGTTGAGTCTCATAGTCTCTTTTTCCAAGCAAGAATATACCATCATGAAATTCCTCTTTTAATTTCATATCTTTAGTGGTTTTTATTATATCTTTCTTTATTACATTTATATTACTATCAAAATCTAAGCGGTCATCGATTAAATGAATGAACCAATATTTATAATTTAATACAAAATGATCTCGCATCATCGCCTCAAATGCTGTGACTTGCATTATTAACGCAGCATTTAAAAAGCCAGCTGATCCTAGTTTTTTGCTTTCAGTTAAATTTCTATTAAATGTATCTATGATGTTTTTAGATCCTAGATAGAATTTCGCGTTAGCTATTGCTTCTGAAATGTTCGTTTCGTTCCCACATTTTTCGCACACATGTATATTACCTGCGGGTGGTAATAACTCTTCGGTAATCCTTTTCTCAGGATCAAGCGCAAATTCAAATTGCTTAATATTGCCACACTCACATGCTAATTCGATGGTGGTGTTTTTTATTGTTTCAGGATCCCTTAAGAGACAGTCAACATCTTTTGAAGAATATTCTGACCTTCTCAATTTTAAAACGCCAAAGCTACAGGTCTGGATTATTTCGTTATCAACAATCAATTTAAGTATATATTCTCCCTCATTTTGGAATATTACCTTATTAAATGCAAAAATTACAACAATGTATCCCTCTCTGGGATGATCTACCTTTGCAGAATCCGTTTTAAGAATTTCGATTCCATTTACGTCAACAAGCGCCATGCTTAGATTATATGAGCCCTCCAATGCATTGATAATTGTTAATACATTGAAATTTCTAGGCAAAGATGGAACTTCAAAAACATAAAAAGCTTTAAAAACTCCAATACAACTATAGTCTTGGTCGATTCCGTCTACCGTATTAAATGGATAGACCCACCTACAAGGTATTAAAGATTCTACTTCGAATCTATCATCCATTTGATTATCACCAATTCATGTGAGATCGTTATATTGATATTAATATAAGGGAGACCATAATCCCCATCAGCCGCCACCCTTCGACCGTCCCGCACCTGCCCCGGGCACCCTCCTCCTCGCTGAAGGCTTTCATATCGTCGGGCTCGATCCCCGAGCCGATCATCGCGAAGGGGACGGGCTCGGAGGTATGGGTCCGAATGGAGAGGGGGGTCGGGTGGTCCGGCAGGACGGCGACCCGCCATTCGAAGCCGGACCTCTCCAGCCCCGCCAGGACCGGGCCGACGACCCGCTCGTCGAAGCGGCGGATCGCCTCGATCTTTCCTTCAAGAAGGCCGTCGTGGCTCATCTCGTCGGGGGCCTCGACGTGGAGGAAGACGAAGTCGACCCGTTCGAGGGCGTCGAGGCAGGCGGCGACCTTCCCCTCGTAGTTGGTGTCGAGGACGCCGGTCGCGCCGGGCACATTGATCACCTCGAGGCCGGCGTAGATCCCCATCCCCTTGAGGAGGTCGACGGCGGAGATGACCGCCCCCTCGATCCCCCAAATATCGCGGAACTTCGGCATCGACGGCGCCTTCCCCTGCCCCCAGAGCCAGATCATGTTGGCTGGGCGCTTGCCCTCTTTTGCGCGGCGGAGGTTGACGGGATGCTCGACGAGGACGGGGACCGATGACGCCATCATATCCCGCAAGGCGGTGGAGCCCTCGCCCCTCGGCAGGTGGCCGTCGATCGGCTGGCCGGTAATGTCGTGGGGAGGGGTGCAGACCGCTTTGAGGCCGTCGTCGCCGCCCTGGACGAGGAGGTTTCGATAGCTTACGCCGGGGTGGAGCCTGGCTTCGGGGCGGGCCTTCTTGAGGGCCTCGATAAGCTCCCGCCCCTCCTCGGAGGTGATGTGGCCCGCGCTGTAGTCGACCATGATTTTTCTATTGAGGTCGACGGTGACGAGGTTACACCGGAAGGCGACGTCTTCTGGGCCGAGAGAGACGCCCATCGCCGCCGCCTCCAGGGGGGCGCGGCCGCTGTAGTACCTCTCCGGATCGTAGCCCATCACCGAGAGGTTCGCGATGTCGCTTCCCGGCGGCATCCCCGGCGGGACGTTTCGGGCGAGGCCGCCTCTACCCTCCCGGGCGATCCTGTCCATGTTGGGGGTATCTGCAGCCGCGAGGGGGGTCTTTCCGCCGAGCTGATCGATGGGATGGTCCGCCATCCCGTCTCCCAGTAGTATCACGAGCTTCATCTTCGTCTCCATCTCCAGGATTTCGGCCCGCGATCGTCTCCGATCAGATCGTCGTGACCTTCAAAGCCGCATCGTCCGCGTTCCGTCCGTCTCCTTTATCAGATCTCTTCTAAAAGAAAGAGGTTCCCATCCCGCCTTCCGCCTTCGCCTCTTCCGCCCGCTTTTTGGCCAGAGCCCGCCGTTCCGCCTCAGGGATCTCCTCCTCTTCCCGCCTTCTCTTCTCCTCCCTCTCCATCCGGGCCAGGTGGTGGTTTAGGACCTTTGCCAGCTGGTTTAGCTTCGTCCTCTGGCACGTGGCACCCCTGGTGACCCCGTAGACGATGTCGACGACCGTCCCCAGGGTATCGACCTTGTTCCTCGGGGGCATCACCAGCCTCGTCTTCACCCCCACCTTCGCGAAGTCCTCGAAGTCGACGGGGCTCTGGCATACGACCACCGCCGGGACCTCCGCCAGGGCCAGGACGTCCTTCGCCTTGTAGACGACGTGAGACCTGATGTTCCCGAGGTGGATGACGGCGATCTTGTGCCTCTCGATCTGCTCGATCTCCTTGGGGGAGAGGCCGAAGGTGGGCCCGAACCCCTTGGAGGCCGAAGGGAAGCTGTCGGGGACCCCCGCTCCCGCCTCCAGGACGAGGACGCTCGTCTGGATCCCCTCCCGCCGCAGACCGTAGGTGATCTCACAGACGGGCTTGGTTATGTGCCTCCGCCCCGGGGACATGGCGATGGCGATCACATCTGGTCTGGAGGCCTCGGAGAGGGTCCCGCGCTGGGCGAGGCCGCCGCCCTTGGCAAGCCCCATGCTCTCTCGGCAATCCACAACCTGGGTCGTCCTGCCGATCATGAGAATTCATTCGGAGTCTAATCCATATTAGCCTTTGCCAGCCGGTTTTCCCTTCCGGCCGCTTTCTTTAAGCCTCATGGCGGATATGGGCGACTATGCTCTCTTTTGTCGGCCTGGGGCTCTACGACGAGATGGACGTATCGGTGAAGGGGCTGGCGGCTATCAGGGACGCGGACCTGGTATATGCGGAGTTCTACACCTCTCACCTTGCCGGAGCCACCCCGGAGAGGCTGGCAGAATTCTACGGAAAAGAGGTCCGGATCCTCAGCCGGGAGGAGGTGGAGGTGAGCCCCGAGGGGTGGATCGGGAAAGCCCGGGAGAAGAAGGTCGCCTTCCTGGTGGGAGGCGACCCCATGATCTCGACGACCCACCTGGACCTCCGCCTCCGGGCCCTCAGGATGGGGATCGTGACCCGGGTCATCCACTCCTCCTCCATCGTCACCGCCGTCTCCGGACTCACCGGCCTTCAGAACTATCGGTTCGCAAGGTCCACCTCGATACCCTACCCCTATGTGGCTTCTGGAAAGAGGATCGTCGCCACGAGCCCCTACGACGTCGTCGTCGAGAACCTCGATAGGAACCTTCACACCCTCCTTTTCTTGGACATCCAGCCGGATAGATACATGACCGCCAGCGAAGGCGCCGCCCTCCTCCTGGAGATGGAGGAGATATCCGGGGGCGACCGTCTCAGGACAGCTTTAGGCGTCGGCGTCGCACGGGCCGGATCCGACGACGCCGTCGTCATCGCCGATCGGCTCCCAAAACTCGCCGATCGCGACCTCGGGGGGCCCCTTCACATCCTCGTCGTCCCCGGAAGGCTCCACTTCATGGAGGCGGAGGGGCTGGTGGCCCTGGCCGGTGCCCCTGCCGAGATCCTGGATGGGGCCGGGCCCTGACCGGGAAAGCTTTAATAATCCCCTGATATTCTTCCAATAATACCAGAGGATTACTGGAGGATTACGGTGCCCAAGATATCGGTGGAGATTCCCCAACACATAATAGACGACATCAACCGCCACGTCGGCGACAACGGAAAGTTCGTAAACTTCTCCGACGCCGTCAGGACCGCCCTGAGGAAGATGCTCGACCAGCTCGACGAGATAGACCGCCGCCAGGGGAGGCTGAAGGAGGGTGATGGAGGATGAAGATGGGTCTATCCCTGGAGTTCGACGCCGCCCACCGCCTCCCCAGATACGACGGCAAGTGTGCCCAGGTCCACGGCCACACCTACGACGTCGAGGTGGTCCTGGAGGGGCCGGTGGACGAAGAGACGGGATTTCTCCTGGACTTCTACGATCTGAAGCGCCTCTTAAAATCGGTCCTGGATGAGCTGGACCACCGGGATCTAAACGGTATCCTTCCAAACCCCACCGCCGAGAGGATCGCCGAATACATCAAGGCCGGCCTGGAGAAGCGCCTCCCCGATTCCCCCGCACGTCTCGTATCGGTGAAGCTCTGGGAGGGGAGGAACAAGTGGGTGATGGTCGAATGAGGCAAAAGGCGGTATGCCTCTGCTCCGGGGGGCTAGACTCCACGGTGGCGGCGGCCAAGGCGCTGGACGAGGGATTCGATATTTCCATCATCCACATCCTCTACGGCCAGAAGGCCGAGGGGAGGGAGAAGAGGGCTATCGAGGAGATCGCGAAGGCCCTCGGGGCAGAAGATCTGAGGTTCGCGAGTACTGACCTCTTCTATAATCATGCACCTCTGACGACCGCCGACTCACCCATCCCTACCGGGGACGAGGTCGAGATCAGAGGCCCGAAGCCGACGCCTTCCACCTGGGTCTACTGCAGAAACCTCGTCTTCGGGTCGATGGCGGCGGCCTACGCCGAGGAGATCGGAGCAGAGCGGATCTACGTCGGATTCAACGCCGAAGAGGGGGAATCCTATCCCGACAACAGGCCGGAGTTCGTCGATCGGTTCAACTCCCTCCTGGAGAAGTCCGTAGCCTCCTTCAGCCGGCCCCCGAAGATCGAGGCCCCCCTCCTCCACCTCTATAAGCCCGGCATCGTGAGGATGGGGGCGGATCTGGGGGCGCCGATGGCCCTGACCTGGTCCTGTTACCGGGAGGGGATGGTCCACTGCGGAGTCTGCGAGTCATGTCAGCACCGGAGGCGGGGATTTGTGGAGGCAGGGGTCGATGATCCGACGGCATACCGATGAGGTCGGAGTCCTCGCCGAGATCTTCTCCTCTTTTCAGGGGGAGGGACCCCTCGTCGGAAAGAGACAGGTCTTCGTCAGGACCGCCGGCTGCAACCTCTCCTGCTCCTACTGCGATTCGCCGAGGTTTCGTCGCGAGGCAAAATTTTGCGAGGTTCTAAGCCCTCCAGCTTCGGGCCCCCTCCGGCGGGCGGACAATCCGGTGACAGCGAGCTGGGCGATGAAGGAGGTCCTCGGCCTCTGGGGTCGGGGGAGTCACAGCGTATCGATAACCGGGGGCGAGCCCCTCTGCCAGCCGGATTTCGCAGCGGCCCTGGCGTCCGGCTGCGCCGCCGAGGGCCTCCCCGTCTACTTCGAGACGAACGGCTCTTCGGCGAGCCGCTTCAGAAGGCTCATCCCCTGGATAGACTTCGCCGCCGTGGACATAAAGCTGCAGAGCCACCACTCCTGCCCTCCCGACCGATGGAGCCGCCTCTTTGAGAACGAGATCTCATGCATCGATGGAGCATCCAGAGCGGGGGTCGCCACCATAGCAAAGACGGTGATCCTGGACGCCACAACCCCCGAGGAGATAGAGCGGCTCTGCCACCGCCTCGAGGGGCTGGAGATGACCCTCGTCCTCCAGCCAGCTTCGGGTAGAGGCAAACCCGGTCCAGAAAAGCTGATCCTCCTCCACCAGGCGGCATCGGAGCTTCTTGGAGATGTGGTGGTGATACCCCAGGCCCACAAGATGATGGGGGTTCTTTGAATGATGGGGGTTCTTTGAATGATGGGGGGTCTCTGAACACTCTGGGGCGGCGGGGACGACCGTCGTTTATGATGAAGAAGCGTCTTGATGACGGATACCTATCTCCCTCGCCGTCATCCTTCGTTCGATCAGAAGGATCTTCGTTCGATCAGAAGGATATATCTTCGTCCTTCCTCTCTTCAATCCTCTCCTTCACCATCTGCATCCTCTTCTCGGCGTTCTTCTCGTACATCTCCTTGTACCGATCGGACCGCTCGTTCTTCTCCCATCGAGCAAACCTCCGGTCGAGGGCCTCGAACATGTACTTCTCTGCCGCCTTGACGGTATCGAGCTCCCCGCGGAGGACGAGGATCTCCCTCTCTTCCGTCTCGCCGTCCAGGAGGCCGACCTTGGCGTTGCGCCTCACCGGCTCCAGCTCGAATCTGTCCACCAGATCCTGGATGATGGTCAAGGGCATCCCGATGGGGATCGCCAGGTCGTAGAGCCCCGCCAGGTCCTCTTTATCTTTCAAAATTTCAGCGTCGGCCATCCCAATTTCACCGAGAGATCCACATCCCTTGATGATTTAAGTCTGTCGAAAGACAGGTCCCACCCCCTTCGCCTTCAGAAAACATCTCGCAGAGTACGGTCCCGGAGGAGATCTCCCGGAAAGATACGCAGGCAGCGGCTCGATCCTCCATCCCTGCGATAGCCATTGTAGGGAAACTGTTATTAAGGGGTGGCTCAATCAGAAAAGCTGCCGGGCCCGTAGCTTAGCATGGTTGGAGCGCACGGCTGATAACCGTGAGGTCACGCGTTCGAATCGCGTCGGGCCCACCAGAAATCAGTATCTCGTCTCTTGTGGCTTTAGACCGGCCTGCGTTTATCCCGTATCAGCCGTTCAATAAGACGGCCGGGGAATTACTTTGCTGATATCTCTCCCATGAGGGTTGTGTTCATGACATAATCGAAATCCAGGGCTGGGGTCGTGCACCATCCCGCCTTTTCGAGGATACCCATGAAACAGACCCCGATGAGCTTTTTGTGCTCGATCTTCTCCAGGGCGGATGCCATCTCGTCGATCGTCACCCCGATCTTGGGCATCGCCATCCCTCCCAGGATCACCACCACATCGGCGTCGGGGCTGGTGGCTTCTCCCAGCTCCATCCCGTACTCTGTGGCCACCATCTCCCTCGTCTTCTCCACCTCAAGCCCCGGCACGAAGGCGAGCCTCTTCTCCCTGACGGGAAACGCAAGAAACGTGGCGAACGGGGTGCAGAACCCCGGTGTACCGACGAAGGTTGCGCTGCTATCATCCTTCACCAGATCCCGAAATCCGTTCAGCATTCCGCCAAGTCCCACAACTTCAGTCATCTTCTTCACAAAATCCCTCCGACCAGAGGATAACACCCCAAAGGCTTTAAGCTTTGACCTTGGAACTTCCAGGAGGTCGATAACCCATAACTGCCAGTGATTTGAGGACGATAGATCCAAAGAAAGATGATCATGGAAAAGTTTGCATCATTATTCTGCTCCCTGAATCAGAGATTTAGAGGTAAGGCCTCCGAGGCGATGTGATATGATCAGAGATGCCCTGAGGAGAATGCTCAACGTCAGCCGAGACGATTCGTTCATAATAAAAGTGAGGCGAAAGAGGATCTCCTTCTTCAGGGACCTCACAGCACCCCTGCCAAAGCCGGTGAGGGTCCTCGACGTTGGCGGAACTGCCCCATTTTGGGAGAAGATGGGGCTCGCTGGCGACCCGGACTATCAGGTGACGGTCTTGAACCTCTCCGAATCGCAGAGCAGCCACTCCAACATCACAGTCGTCGTCGGAGACGCGAGAGATATGAGGGAGTATGAGGATAGTGCCTTCGACGTCGCCTTCTCAAACTCGGTGATAGAGCATGTCGGGGGACTAGATGAGCAGCGGATGATGGCAGAAGAGGTGATGAGGGTTGGTAGAAGGTACTTCGTCCAGACCCCCAACAGGCGCTTTCCCTTCGAGCCCCACTTCCTCTTCCCCTTCTTCCAGTTCTTCCCCCTGGCCCTCAAGGTATTTCTGATCCGTCATTTCAGTCTTGGATGGTATCCGAAGATCCCCGATAAGGCGGAAGCGACGAGAGCTGCGAAATCGGTGAGGCTCCTCAATAGAAGCGAGATCGAGGACCTCTTTCCCGGCGGAGAAATATACGAAGAGAAGCTCTTTGGACTGACCAGCTCCTTCATCGTCCGCGCAGGATGGTGATACTCTCCCCCATGAGGGCTATGCCGATCAAATCCCCCCCCCCCGACGAACCCGGTCTGCCGGGATCTACCGCCCAATAATTCCGGCGGTTCCAGCCATCTTTGCCTCCTGATCCCCTCTGGCAGACGCCCAGAACGACCGGCTTCAAAATGTTTATCTGGATGGAACTTGTCTCTTCAGCCACCATGACCAAGAAATCGGTGAAGGAGAAAAGAAAGGGGGCGGAGGGGATGGATCTGCCCGCGCCGAGGAGGCGGGTCTTTGAACGGGTCCCCGATCTTTACGTCTACGCGGGCCTGGTCTTTGTCTTCCTCTTCTCGCTCTACCTGAGGGTCTACAGGCCCATGCCCCGCGTCCTCGTCGCAGAACCCCTGTTATTCGACGGCAACGATATCTCGTATCACATTATGCTGGCCAAAAGCACCCTACTGAACTTCCAGCGGCCGTGGTTCGATCCCATCACCTTCTTTCCCCAAGGGACGGAGGTGCCCTTCGGCCCCTTCAACAGCTGGGGTATCGCCATAGCCTCGTACATCGTGGGGTTCGGTGACCCCAGCATGTATACCGTCGAGGTGGTGGGGGCGTTCTTCCCCGGCGTCCTGGGAGCCATCATGGTCTTTCCCGTCTACTTCATAGGGCGGGAGCTGGGAGGGCGGGCGGCTGGATTGATCGCCGCTATCATGATCGCAGTCCTCCCCGGCCAGTTCCTGTCAAGATCCATCATGGGGTTCGCCGACCACCACGTGGCAGAAGTCTTCCTCAGCACCATAGCCATCCTCTTCTTCGTCCTGGCGGTCCGGTCGGGGGCAGGAAAGCTCACCCTCGCCTCCCTGCGGCGCGGCGATATTCGAGCCTTGAAGAGGCCCCTCATCTATTCCCTCCTGGCAGGCCTCTTCCTGGGGCTGTACATCGACGCCTGGGCGGCCGGCCACCTCTTTATTGGGATCGTTCTCGCCTTCGTCACCCTCCAGAGCGTCGTGGATCATCTGAGGGGGAGGAACGTGGAGTATCTGGGGATCGTGGGTTGCGTCGCCTTCGTGATAACCCTCCTTATGATCCTTCCGTTCATCAAAGCCCACAACGGCTTTGCACCCAGCCGCTACTCGATGCTCCAGCCTACGATGCTGATCATCGGTATCGTCTTCATGATCTTCCTCTCCGTCGTCTCGAGGGAGCTAGTCGCCAGGAAGATGGAGAGGCGCTACTTCCCTCTGGCATTGATAGCCTTCATCGTCCTCGCCTACGTGATGCTGATGGTGGCCGTCCCCCAGTTCACAGCAACCCTGATGAGCGGCCTGACCATATTCCAGCCCAGGACAGGTGGGGGGGCCACCATCTCAGAGGCGGCATCTATACTGGAGAGGTACGCGGTCCAGAGGAACTTCCCCGGCCTCTTCGAGTCGTTGTCCTTCCTCTCACCCATGTGGCTGACCCTCCTGGCCATCCCGCTCATCCTCAGGAGGTACTACCGAGATGCCAGCAGGAACGGGGATATGCTGATCATCATCTGGACTCTGACGATCTTCGCCCTCACCCTCGCTCAGAACCGGTTCGCCTACTACTACGCCGTCAACGTGGCGTTGCTCTGCGGCTATCTGGGATCGGTCCTTCTGGAGATGACCCGGTTCTCGGAGGTGGAAGATGCTGTCGTCAGGATGGCAAAAGGGTCGTCTAAAGTGGCTTTAGACCAGAGACGTCTCCTGATGAACGCCGGAGCTGTCGCGATCCTGGCGATCCTCTTCGTATATCCCGCCATGTTCGGGACGGTCCAGGGCGTCTCCATCGGGAGCTTCAACTCGGAGCGGCACGTCGGATCTATCGGCTATGACTGGTACGACTCCATGGTATGGCTCCGGGATAATACCCCCCATCCAGGGATGGACATATACACCATATACGAAAGGCCCCCGGCCGGAGAGAGGTTCTCTTATCCTGATGAGGCCTACGGCGTCATGTCATGGTGGGACTACGGCCACGCAATCCAGGCGATAGGAGAAAGGCTGCCGAACTCCAACCCCTTCCAGCAGGGGATAGGGAACAGAGAGACGGGCGTCCCCGGATCGTCGCCTTTCTTCCTCGCTCAGAACGAGGCTGAGGCCGAGGAGGTCGCGGCGGGTCTGGACGTCGATAGGTCGCCCTACTCCAACATCAGGTACGTGGTCACCGACGTCGAGATGGCCATGGGGAAGTTCCACGCCATAGCCGCCTGGAGCAATATTAATCCCGGCAATTATCAGTTCGCCTACTGGCAGAACAACCAGCCGATCACCATCTACAGGACCCCCTACTTCAGGAGCATGGTGGCGAGGCTCCACTTCTTCGACGGGACCGAGACCGAGGTCCAGGAGGGGTGGGTGATGGCCTTCCGCTCCGACGGCCAGGGAGGAGTCACGGTAGAGCCTCAGAAACGTTCCCGGGACTACCAGGAGCTCCTCGAGGGGGTCAACGAGAGCCTCCGTAGTGGCTACGCTGCAGCAGAGATCGTCTCCCAGAGCCCGGCGATGACCTCGGCCCCCCTGGAAGCCCTCGGCCATTATAGGCTCGTCTACGAGTCCCAGTCCTCGGTCACCTCCGGCGGCCAGAAGTACGTCAAGATCTTCGAGCACGTTCCTGGAGCGACGATCTCCGGAGAGGCTCCCCCGGGGACGGAGGTGGTCATCTCCGCCCCCATCACCACCAACCGCGGGAGAAGCTTCGTCTATAAGCAGTCCAGCGCCGCCGACTCCGACGGCAGCTTCACCCTGGTCGTCCCCTACTCCACCGAGGGTCCCGAAGCGTGGTCCACCAACTTCGAGACCGGCCCCTCCGGCCCCTATACCCTGAGGGTGGGGGACCTGCGTTATGACGTCCGCGTCCCTGAAGGGGCGGTCATCGCCGGGAGCTCGATCAGGATATGATGCTGATGGAGGAGATGACCTGGACGGAGATCGAGGCGGCTCTTGAAGAGACGAGGACGGTGATCCTCCCCGTGGGAGCGACGGAGGAGCACGGCCCTCACCTCCCCACCTTCACCGATACGATCCAGGCCCTGGAGGTGGCAAAGGAGGTCTCCCGTCGAAGGCCCGTATTCGTCGCCCCTCCCGTCCATTATGGCGTCTGCAGGTCGACCCGGGGCTTTCCGGGGACGATCTCCATCAGCCCCGGTGCCCTGAGGGCCCTCACCTTCGACCTCCTCCTCGCCTTCTCCGATTCGGGGTTCGAGAGGGTCCTCATCCTGACGGGCCATGCCGGAGGCCAGCACCTCGCCGCCCTCAAGGAGGCTGCCGAGCGGGCCGTCGCCGCCAAGGACCTCCGGGTGAGCCTCGTCTCCGACTTCGACCTCATCGACGCCTCGCAGGTTGAGACCCCCGGAGACGGCCACGCCGGGGAGATAGAGACCTCGAGGATGCTGGTCATCCGGGAAGACCTGGTGAAAGGTCTTCCACAGAAGCATTTTCCCCCGAGGCAGAAGTATCTGATCTTGAAGGACGTAAGGCACCTGATGGGCAACGGGATCATGGGCGACCCCTCCAAGGCGACCAAAGAGAAAGGAGAGAGGTTCATGGAGATCTCAGTTTTGGGGGTGCTGGATGCCCTGGAGGAGCTGGAGAACTATCCATCCCCCTGAACTCTCTCGTTCTCTTTTTCTAGTTCTCCTTTCCTCCCATGATCCGCCGATCCTTTTCGTCCCCTTTCTTCATGCCTCTCCCGTCTCCATCGCCGTTGAGGCTTCGTGGCGGGCAGGTTTAATATATGGTCCAGCATCTGCCTACCCTGAAAATCACGATTTCGCGAGATGATCATCATGCCATCGCAAGAGGATAAGCTGTCCAGACTGTCTTCCAGGGACAGGCAGGTTTTGAAAGAGATAAACCAGGGGCTCAGTGATCCCAACGATATCGCCGAGAGGCTGGGGATAAAGGAGGTCTCCGTCATCTCCTCGGCGGAGGGGCTAGCCGGGATGGGCCTCGTCAGCCTCGACAAGAGGGTGGAGGAGGTCTACACCCTTACAGAGGAGGGGGCCCGGTACGCAGAGATAGGCCTTCCCGAGAGGAGGATCCTCGATATCGCCGGGGCGGAGGGTGTTTCCTTAACGGAGATCAAAGATCCAGCCCTGAAGGTGGGGATCGGCTGGCTGAAAAAGAAGGGCTGGGCCAATGTTGAGGTGGGAAAGATCAGGCCCACGGGCGATGCGCCCCCAGGAAAGGACGAGGAGATCCTGGCGGCCTTATCCTTCCAGGGGGAGACGACCGGCTCGGCCCTGGACGGAGAGGCGCTGAAGCTCCTAAAGAGCAGGGGGCTTGTGGAGTCGAAGGCCCAGAAGTCATGGTCCTTTGAGATCTCCGAGGAGGGAAAGTCACATATTTTGAAGGTTGATCGCGCCAAATATGGAATAAATTTCCATGACGTTGATCTTTACCGTCCCGTCAATCAGATCACATCTGATATGATCAAAAATGGCGTTTGGGGTGTTATGGGGAAGGGTGATGGTTACTTCATGTACAAGGGAGGCCTTCATCGCGCCAACCCCTACGACGTCACCCTCCCAGCAGAGCGAATCTACCCTGGAAAAGTCCACCCCTACCAGCGGCTCCTCACCAGGATGAGGGAGATCATGCTGGAGATGGGGTTCACCGAGATCAAGGGGGAGATCGTCCAGTCGAGCTTCTGGAACTTCGACGCCCTCTTCCAGCCCCAGGACCATCCGGCCCGGGAGATGCAGGACACCTTCTACCTCGACTCCAGGGCCGAGATCCCCGACTACGCTTCCGTCAAGGAGATGCACGAGAGGGGCGGGGACGTCGGCTCCACCGGATGGGGCGGGACCTGGGACCCGGAGGTGGCCCGCCGGGAGGTCCTGCGGACCCACACCACCTCCGTCACCATAAAGTATCTAGCGGACCACCCGAACCCTCCGGTGAAGGCCTTCTCGATAGACCGGGTCTACCGGCGGGAGGCTATCGACCCGACCCACACCCCGGAGTTCGAGCAGCTGGAGGGGGTGATCATGGACGAGGGGCTATCCTTCGCAAACCTCCTGGGAGTCTTGAAGGAGTTCTACGCCAAGATGGGCTTCGAGGAGGTGAGGTTTCGCCCCGGCTACTTCCCCTATACCGAGCCGTCCGTCGAGCCCGAGGTCTACATCGAGGGGCTCGGCTGGGTGGAGCTGGGGGGCGCCGGGGTCTTTCGAAGGGAGGTGACCGCCCCCTTCGGGATAGACCATCCGGTACTGGCCTGGGGGCTTGGAGTGGGGCGGCTCGCCATGCTGAGGCTGGGGCTGAAGGACCTGCGGCTCCTCTACCAGTCGGACGTCGGATGGCTGAGGGAGACACCCGCTCTGGCGAGGATGTGATCGATCGTGCCGGTAGTAAGATTGTATTACGAGGACCTGGAGGAGATGGTCGGCGCCAAGAGGGATGAGATCATGGCGAGGATGGCCATGATGGGCGCAGATATAGGAAAGAGCAACGAAGTGGAGTACGTCGACGTCGAGTTCTTCCCCGACAGGCCCGACCTCTACAGCTCCGAGGGTGTGGCAAGGGCCCTCCAAGGCTTTCTGGACATCAAGGGAGGCCTTCCGGAGTATAGGGTCCAACCAGGCGATATCTCCATCAAAGTCGACCCCTCCGTCGAGGAGGTGAGGCCCCTCATAGGCTGCGCCGTGGTGAGGGACCTGCAGTTCAGCGATCCCGCCATAGAGTCCCTGATGGACCTGCAGGAGGACCTACACTGGGGCCTGGGCAGGAACCGGCGGAAGGTGGCGATAGGGGTCCACGACATCTCCCGGGTCGTCCCACCCTTCACCTACTTTGCCGCAGACCCCTCCTTCGAGTTCGTCCCCCTGGACTTCGACGAGAAGCTATCGATGGAGGAGATCCTCAAGCGCCACCCCAAGGGGGTCGGCTACGCCTCGATCCTGGAGGGGTTCGACCGCTATCCCCTTATAACCGACGCCAACGGGGACGTCCTCTCCTTCCCACCCATAATAAACGGCGAGCTGACGAGGGTCGCCGACGATACGAAGGACCTCTTCATCGACGTCACCGGGACCGATCCCGTGGTATACAAGGCTCTAAACATCGTCGTCACCGCCCTCGCCGAAAGGGGCGGCCGGATCGAGGCGGTCCGGGTGGAGAGGCCCGAGGGGGATCTCACCCTGCCGGATCTATCTCCTGCTATCTGGAAGGTAAAAGTCGAGGAGGTCCGATCCCTCATAGGATTCGACATCTCGGCAGAGGAGCTTGCCCGCTCCCTTGAGAGGATGAGGTTTGGGGCCCGGGTCCTGGAGGGCCAGGTCCTGGAGGTATCTGTCCCGGCCTACAGAGCGGACATAATGCACCCCTGGGATATCTTCGAGGATGCGGCCAAAGGATACGGCTACGACCGTCTGGTGCCGGCTCTTCCAAGAACCGTTACCGTCGGCGAGCCCCACCCCCTGGAGGTCCACAAGTCCGAGATCAGGGAGATCATGGTGGGGCTCGGCTATCTTGAGACGATGCCCTTCACCCTCACCTCTGAGAGGGCGAACTTCGAGATGATGAGGCGGACGATCCAGGTCCGGGATGTGACGAGGGTCCTGCACCCCATCAGCGAGCTTCACACCATTGTCAGGACATCGATCCTGCCGGGCATTCTCGAGATCTTCGCCATCAACCAGCACCACCCTCTCCCCCAGAGGATCTTCGCCCTGGGGGACGTTCTTTCGAACGGCAGAACCAGGCAGGACCTGGCGGCGGCCTCCATCCACAGCAGCGCCGACTTCGCGGAGGTGAGGTCCGTCGTCGACGCCCTCTTCGGGGAGCTCGCCCTCGATCCCGAGATCGCCGCCTCCGAAGATGGGGCCTTCCTCGAGGGGAGGGGGGCAGACCTTCTGGTGGGAGGAGAGAGGGTCGGGTCCTTCGGCGAGTTCCACCCTCAGGTTCTTCAGAACTTCGGCCTCGACCAGCCCGCCGTGGGGCTGGAGCTGAGATGGGACCGCCTCTGGCCCCTGAGACTGCCTTAGTCCGTATCTCAACGTCAGTTGAGAAGAATTGGGCTTGAAGACGCCCGCCAGCGCAAGGTCGATCTGGCGGAAGAGATCCGCCCCTAAAACGGGCGGATACTCCTCTCTCAAAGACTCGCCCCACAGCACCACCGCCCCATCTCTGCTGCCGCCCTCTCCGCCCCGACAAGTTTAATATAAGCCGCAGAACAACTTTAACTTTAATTGCAGGTTGGGTGCCCTCATGAAAGTCCGGGATCTTATGAACTACCCCATCCTATCGGTGGGGATAGAGACCACCGTCTTCGAGGCGATACAGATGATGGTCCGCGAGAACAAGGGGAGTGTTCTCGTCGTCGAGGGGGGCCTATTGAAGCACGTGGTGGGGATAGTCACCACCCGCGGGATGTTCAAGCAGGTCTTCGCCAAGGGGATCGATCCCAGAGACGTCATGATCTGGGAGATCATGACCCCGGCGCCCCTCGTCACCATAGGACCCAACGCCTCCACCAGAAGAGCGGCCGATATGATGCTGGAGCACCACATCAGGAGGCTTCCGGTCGTCGAATGCGGCGCTCTTGTGGGAATAATAACGAGCAAAGACCTCCTCCGTTGTGTCGGAGGCTCTGAGCCTGAGGATGGACCCGTTGGGGAAAGGGCTTTGAGTCCTCAAGACGGTTGAGATGCGGGTTTTGACGTCATTGAGGAGATCTTGATTTTGCCCTCCGTTCGACGTAGAATTTAAATATCGAGAGGATCAAGATGGGGCCGGGTCGAGGTAGCCAAGCCTGGTATGGCGCAGGTTTGCTAAACCTGTGTCCCTTCGGGACTCGAGGGTTCGAATCCCTCCCTCGGCGCTAATTTTATAGCAAAAATAAAAAAGGTGCCCATGCTCAACTCGAAAAGGTTTTGAACCTATCGGCTAAGTTGAAGCATGGGCCTCCAAAACAGCTAAAGGTCGGTCTCGGGCTCTCCTTGAAGACGAGCCTCCTCTGGATCTCGAAGGATCCCAGGAACTCCTCCCTATCTCTGGTGCTCCTCTGGCCGGGCATCGTCTGTCTGGCGTCTATGGCGAGATATCCCGTGAAGTTGTCAGCGGTCTGGAACTCAGCCCGTCTGTCGATGCCGGAGTGATGGAGGCCGATCTCCTGGAGCCTGTACTCCATCTCCTGGAGGTTGTAGCTCTCTTGGACTTTTGCTCCGACCCCTCCGAAGACGAGGGAGCTTCTGACCATCTCGGTCCCCATGAGGGTATCTCCGGGTTTCAACGCCATGTAGTTCTCCACGGCGTCGCACTCCTGGAAGTTGGGGTTACTGCCCCTCGCCTCCTCCACCAGATACTCGTTCTTCATCAGGGTGTCGACGCTGCCGCTGAAGTAGACGTCCTTGTTCGACTTCACCCCGGTATTCATGCTTCGAACGTCTTTGTTCATCTGAAACTCGCCTGTTCCGCTGACGGAGGTCTCAGATACGTAATCGTACCCCTGGAGCCTGAAACCCGCTCCATCAGACCCGGACTTGCTGTTCGGGGCCTGGGCCAGGACCTGGAAGTCGTAATCTCCTGGCGATGCCTTCATATCCGGGGTTACCAGGAGCTCTTCGGTCATCACCCCGGCTGCCGGGACGGCGAGGATCTTCTCGTTCCAATCGAACCATCCGGGGCGGCAGCTCTTGGAGCTGACCGTGAGCTTCGCATCCACGTCAGAGCACCCTGCGTTCTCGACGGATACGACGTATACGAGGGTCTTTCCCGGCGTGGCGTAGTTGATATGGGATCCTGGTTTGGCGGGTCCAGAGAGATCAACGGAGACCCGAAGCTCTCCAGGGATCGACGGTACCGAGGGCCAGACGACGGCCGTCGCAGAAGGCTGCGGATCCCAGGCCAGGCTCGGCCCCTCCCTCGTCTCCTCGACGGTGGCCGAGGCCAGCGGGGCGGCGAGGAGGATCAGAATCATCAGGTATTTCTTCATCCTTTAACCCCCATGACAAGTTCATTGCGACGAGACTATAAGGCCCGGAGAAAGATCCATCCGATCCTTCAGTTGATCGGCATCCCTCCAGGCTCCGCCGCAAAAAAAGAAAAAGAGGGCAGACCGCCAAAGCTCAGCAGTCTATCCCCGCGCACGGACGGATTCTAGGTTCTGCCACCGGGTATTCGTGGAACTTGATCTCCTTCTGGACCTCGAACTGACCGCTGAAGAGCTCGTGGCTCTTTATGTCCTTGTAGAAGATCTTGTGCATGCTGGCATCGGTTCCCCAGGTACCGTTGAAGCTGTTCAGAGTCTGGAGACCGACGGTATGGACGATGGACGAGTTCGTGGTCGACCCGAAGAAGACCGTCTGGTCCTTCTCCATCTGGTTGACGCTGAACATCTCCTGGATGTTAGCACCTATGCCGCCGTAGAACGCCTTGGAGTTGACGAACTTCCCTCCCTGGAGAGGCGCCCTATCGCTGTCGTAGGTGAGCTTGGTGTTCTCATAGAAGTTCAACGTCGCGTTCTTGGTCGCGTTGGTACCGTAGTCGTAGTTGGGCACTTTCCTTAACAACTGAGACGCGTTCTGCGAGTAGACGTGCGTCGAATCCATCTCAAAGGCGCCGTCGCCCGACATCATGTTGTAGTACTCAAGGGCGAGCTTTTTGTCGACTATAGAGATTGCCGTGTCGATGTAGCCGTTACCGCTGACCAATACGTTTTCACAAAACTGCTCGTACTGGATCGGCTCCGGAAGTGGCGGGTTAGCCACTGCAGGACCGCAAGCCAATGCTAGAGCTACCAGTATCGCTATTACTCCCTTCATTTACTTACACCCCCTTCCTTCACTGAATTTATATCGTTTGTCTCTCTTTATAGAGGGACGAACTCTTATCTATTTAATACAGGGCTAATATTTCAGTGTTTTGGTCCGAAGACGGACCAAAGGAAATGACAAATAAAAAAAGCGGGGTTGATTCAGATGCGAAGAGCATCTGAATCAGTCGTTATCAGCTCAGATGCAGGGGAGCCAGTCCACCTGGACAGCGCCGCAGGTGTCGTTGCCCCAGAGCTGGATGAACTTCTCGATGGAGAAGACACCCGTCAGGTCCTCAACGGATCGGCCGTACTCGTTGTGTCTGCCCTTGGTGTTCACATGGGGATCCTTAGAGAGCCATCCTATGTGAGCGACACCGATGACGTTGGAGTTGAAGTTGGCCTCGAGAGCGCCAGTACAGTTGCCGCACAGAGAGCCGCCGAGGGACTCACTGGTGCCACTGCAGTCCCTTCTGGTCTTGACCTCGGTGTTCTTCTGGAGGTGCTCAGCGTGGGTGTACATCTCGACGACTACCGCTCCGATGTAGTAGTTCTGGACGCAGAGCTTCTCGATCCACTTCTGGTCGTAGGTGCCGGTCTGGTAGCTGACAGGCATGTACTCAAACTCGGCCTCCTTGGTGAAGTTGATGTAGTCCTGGCAGTTAAGACTGTCATTCCTGCAGGCCGCGCTTATGGGGTCCCTCTGGGCCTCGATCTCGGTCCTCTGGGTGATGACGTTTCCGCTTCCAGACTCCTTCTCGACCAGCTTGTTTCCAGCAAGGCCGGCCTGAGTCTGAATGATGATCTCTACGTTCTTGTAGCCAACGCCCTTTATGTTGGCCTTCTCGTACATGTAGTTGGCCGCGCCTGCCATGCCCACCAGGGCGATACAAGCCACCAACAAAATAGCTAGTTCTCTCTTCATTCAGTTCCCACCTCCGTTCTATCTCTCTATACCCTCGTTCATGTGCCCACACCCGTCGGCCGATTCTATGGCCTCTGATGTGGTGGAACTACCGCTCCTGAGAGACTAGGCCCGATCGGATATATAAAGCATCCCGCCGGAAAAGGCGCGACGATGGTCATCCGACTCCGACCAAGCGGGGATACTCCAGCAGAAGCTGCACCACCCCCTCGGGAGCTTCCAGCCTGTCCCAACGACTTGAATCGTGTCAAAGTTCTTTCGGCCAGGCACAACCCTCTCTTCAGGTTGATGGCATATAAATCTATCGAGCCCCTCTTCGCCCTCCCCCCGTCCTATTTTCCGCTCGCGACGAGGACTATCGCCTCCGGCTTTTTCCGGACTGAAGAAGCGGTCGATCGATGATGCCGACGATCCCAGGATCGGGTCGAGCTATCCGATCAAGGCATAAGATAGGTAGACGAAGAAGACGCCAGAAATGCAGATCCGCTTTGAAATATGAGTTATGGATCGGAGACGAAAAAAAGAAAAAAGGGAAGCGGGAACTTCCGACCTCAGATGCAGGGGAGCCAGTCCACCTGGACAGCGCCGCAGGTGTCGTTGCCCCAGAGCTGGATGAACTTCTCGATGGAGAAGACACCCGTCAGGTCCTCAACGGATCGGCCCCACTCGTTGTGTCTCCCCTTGGAGTTGACGTGAACGTCCTTGGAGAGCCATCCGATGTGAGCGACACCGATGACGTTGGAGTTGAAGTTGGCCTCGAGGGCTCCGGTACAGTCTCCGCACCTGGAGTCGCTGAGAGACGTGTTTTCAGCGTCTCCGCAGTCCCTTCTGGTCTTGACCTCGGTGTTCTTCTGGAGGTGCTCAGCGTGGGTGTACATCTCGACGACTACGGCTCCGATGTAATAGTTCTGGACGCAGAGCTTCTCGATCCACTTCTGGTCGTAGGTGCCGGTCTGGTAGCTGACAGGCATGTACTCAAACTCGGCCTCCTTGGTGAAGTTGATGTAGTCCTGGCAGTTAAGACTGTCATTCCTGCAGGCCGCGCTTATGGGGTCCCTCTGGGCCTCGATCTCGGTCCTCTGGGTGATGACGTTTCCGCTTCCAGACTCCTTCTCGACCAGCTTGTTACCGGCAAGTCCAGCCTGAGTCTGAATGATGATCTCAACGTTCTTGTAGCCAACACCCTTTATGTTGGCCTTCTCGTACATGTAGTTGGCCGCGCCTGCCATCCCCACCAGGGCGATGCAAGCTACCAACAAAATAGCTAGTTCTCTCCTCGTTGTTCTCCCACCTATACTGTTGATCGATAAACTGCAGCGCCCCTGCGCCGGCAGGTTCAGTTCGCCGGCAGAAGAGCCCGCAAAGATCTCACCCTGCCTGACAGGTTAGATTGTTTCAGCAGTGTGATATGGAATCTGCTTTTGCATTCAAGTAGTTATACTTTTTCGTCGGTATTTTGAGCGGCATCGATCGAAAACCGCTCCGGTACTGTCGTCTCCCGATGGCTGGCATGGTCTCGATTTTTATGAATTAAATGCGGCCGCCTCTCCACGATCGGGGCATATTAAAAAAAGGGCGTTATGCTCCGGCCGGGATTTGAACCCGGGTCTTCGGCTCGAAAGGCCGGAATGATTGACCGGACTACACTACCGGAGCACCCTCTACTGGGGTCCGATCCGCCTCAGAGACGCTCCCTTTCGATCTGAGGGCCGAACCGCCATCTCCATCCAAGGCCTCGGCCCCCTATATGTACGTTTTGTACCTATCAATCTCGGACAGGCACGCCCGGCGAGGCCGGGAGCGAAAAATAGTCCCGGGCGGATTCGAACCACCGTCCCAGGCTCCAAAGGCCTGCAGGATTGACCACTACCCCACGGGACTTCCCCGCCGCTCCCGACCTTCGCGAGCGCCGTCTGCAGGTCTATCTGCATAAGATATATATGCGCTTCCCCGCCAGACGTCCAGAGATAGATATGAAGCTCCTCACCAAGCCCCATACCAGCCAGAGGAGGCTGATAGAGATACTGAGGGTGATAAACGCCTCGGAGAAGCCCGTCGGAGCGAGGGCCATCTCCGACGAGCTCTCCAACAGGGGCTACGAGGTGGGGGAGAGGGCCGTGCGGTACAACCTCAAGATCATGGACGAGCTGGGGTTCACCAGGAGGGAGGGTTACAGCGGCCGGATCCTCACACCCCTGGGGAAAAGAGAGCTCTCCGACGCCCTCGTCGACGACAGGGTGGGGTTCGTCAATACCCGGATCGAGGAGTATATGTACCGGTCGTCCTTCGACCCCGACTCCGGGGAGAAGAGGGTGGTGGTCAACACCAGCCTTCTGAATAAGAGGGATTACGAGAGGGCCCTGGAGACGATGGCTCTGGTATTTGACGCCGGTTTCACCGTCAGCAGGCGGATTTTGATCCAGGACGAGGGCGATGAGATGGGACCCATCACGATCCCGCCAGGGTTTCTCGGCGTCTCCACCGTCTGCAGCATCACCTTGGACGGGATGCTCCTATCGGCGGGAATTCCCGTAAATACCACCTTTGCGGGGGTGGTGGAGGTGAGGGGCGGGGCGCTCTGCGAGTTCACAGACCTGATAGCCTACGCCGGATCGTCCCTCGATCCCATGAAGGTATTCATGTCGCGAAAGACGACGAAGGTGAGCGACGCCGCAAGAACCGGCGACGGCGGAGTTCTGGCCAACTCCCGGGAGATACCGGTTGCCGCCATCGATCAGGCCCGGGATCTCCTGGAGAGGGCTAAAGGCGTCGGGATAGGGGGGCTGATGAGGATCAGCGGGCCGGGGGAGCCGAATATGGGCTGCCCCGTCGCCGCCGGAAAGGTGGGGATCGCCTTCTGCGGCGGCGTCAACGCCGCCGTGGCGGCCGGGGAGGAGGGGGTCGATATCGTGACGACCCCGATCTCCTCTCTTCTGGAGTACGGCAGGCTCGCGGATCTCCGTTGAATCTGACCATAGGGTATAAGATCTCTCAGGGTTGAAGCTTCAGCCGTGGGGACGTTGATTCGCGAACTTCGATTTCTGATCTTACTATTGATATTCTATGCGGCTTTCGCCGTCGTCGCGGCATCTTACGAGTCCAGCGGCTCTGAGATGATCAACCTCGGGTCCGGACCGCGCCCCATCTACAGGATCGGATATTCCGGCGACGGCCCCGTGGACATCGACGAGCTGATAGACAGGGCCCAGAGCAGCCTGGCGGAGAGCCGGATCTCATCGGACCGGGATCTGGGGTCCTCATCCTCTGATCCGCAAGAATTCCAGGAGGCGGCCGAGGAAGGATCGACGGCCCGCCCCGGCGTCGCCGCCCCCTCCGAAGACGTCCCGAAGGATGAGGGCGGACCCTACAGATCTCAGACGGAGGCGGCCCGGATCGATGAGAAGAAGCCCCCCTATGTCAGGGTTCCCGTCGTCTCCGCTCCCCCCGGGGCCGAGGTGTACATCGATGGGATCTTCTACGGCGTCACACCGTTCATCGCGACGGTGGTGCCGGATAGCCACCTCGTAGAAGCCCACCTTGACGGCTACTGGAACTGGTTCAACATCGTCGAATTCTCCGACAGCTCCAGGACCGTCTCCATCACCCTCACCTCCAGGCAGCCGGCGACGGTCGCGGAAGGCGAATCGGATACCATCCAGGACGCCCCAGCTCCGAGAGGGGATCAGCCCTCCCTCGAGGAGGCGAACGCCTATGAAAACGTCACATCCACACCAGCTGTCGCTGACGATTTCTGGGAGGAGAACTACAGAAAGCTTCTGATCGCCGTCGCCATCCTCTCCTTCCTGATAGGATCGGGGTCCATCGCCACATGGGCCCGGTCGCGGCTCACCAACGCCGTCAAGATCAGCTTTCCCCGGGATGGAGAGGATAGGTGGGGCGGCCTCGTAGAAGGTCAATCCAGCAGGATTCGCGGGACGAAGAAGCAGCTTTATGTCCTGGTGAGGTGCGACGACGACCAGCTCCAGGTGGCTAGGCAGGTGGAGCCGAACCGCGACGGCCGCTGGTCTACTCGATGCGATGTCGACGAGGGGACCGTATACAGGATATACGCGTTGATGGTGGACAGACCCTTAAACGAGGGGGAAGAGCTCGATGAGCTTCCGTCTCACCGGGCCATATCGGAGGTCGGCCCTGTGACCGGAAGAGCCAGAACGGTCCGGTCACTCGATCGATGAGCCGGACGGCTCGGCGCCGCCATCCCGGATAAGGTTTTATATGTTGATGGGGCGTTATCTCGCCCTGTTCAGTTGCGAGGAGAAAAAAATGGACTTCAGAGTGGTTATATCAGATCCCCAGAGCGGGAAAGCTTATCAGGTGGAGGCGAAGGACGCCGCCGCGAACAAGTTCCTGGGCCGGAAGATCGGCGACGTCGTCGACGGCGACGCCGTGGGGATGCCAGGCTATTCGATAGAGATCACCGGTGGAAGCGACCGGGAAGGCTTCCCCCTCCGCCGCGACCTTCCGGGATCGAAGAGGAGGAAGATCCTGATCGCCGGCGGAACCGGGTACCACCCCCTGGAGAAGGGGCGCAGGAAGAGGAAGACGGTCCACGGTCGGGATATATCGGCAGACGTCGGTCAGATCAACGCCAAGATCACCGAACGCGGAGCCAAACCGGTGGAGGAGCTTCTGGGAGCCGCCCCCGCCGAATGATCGATCGTTCAACTCGGCCCGATCCGAAAGACCGCGATATGTGGTTTTTATCGTCATCCGGAAAAGTGCGGTCGGAGGATACGGCCCACCCCTGATGAATTGATGGAGGACGTCAGCATGGCAGAAGAGGCCAAAAAACCAGAACCGCCGCCTAAACCTTTGCGAGGTCTGGCTCATGTTCGAGGCGAGAGAAGAGGCGTCGTTCCTCTCGAGGGCTGCTTCGGAACAACCGCTTTTAGTGGCCATGCCGTCGGATATGAAAGTCGGGGGCGGCCTGGCCACAGCTTTGGTCAGGATACCAAAGATCGTTAAACAGAGCTTCTTTGCCCTGGTGATCTGCGCCATCACCTCGATGATCGCCGGCCTCTCCCTCGCCAACCTCTCTCACCTTCTCGCCCTTTACCCCGGCCTGATAATACTCATACCGGGGGCCATCGATATGCGAGGGACGATCTTCGCAACCTTCGGGGCGAGGCTTGGAACCAGCCTCCACACCGGCGAGATCTCCCCGCCTCTTGCGAGGTCAGAGCCCCTCCGCCAGCAGGTGGGAGGCGTCGCTGTCCAGGTCCTCTCCGTCTCCATGATCCTCGCCCTGGTGGTGAAGGGTTTCGGCATCGCCGTCGGCCTCGATACCCTGAGCATCTACGAGCTGGTGCTGATATCGGTATTGAGCAGCATCCTCTCAGGGCTCATACTCCTCGCCTTCACCCTTGTGGTGATCGAGAAGAGCTTCCGGAAGGGGTGGGACCCCGACAACATCTCCGTCCCCTTCATCACCGTCGCCGGGGACGTGATCACGATACCGATCCTCTTCGGGACCGCCATCTTCGTCTCGACCCTCGGCGATCCCGTCACCAGGGGGGCGACCCTCGTCTTCTTGTTCATATCGGCCGCCGCCGTCGTCTACGGCATAGGCTCAAACCACCAGCTGATGGCCAGAATAGTGAGACAGTCGATGCCGGTGCTGATCTTTGCGACTTTCTTCAGCACCGTGGCGGGGCTCTTCATGGGGATATACGAGGAGATGCTCGTCGCCTTATCTACGGTCCTGTTGCTGATACCGGTCTTTAACGCCGTAGGCGGAAACCTCGGGGGGATCCTCTCTTCGAGGTTGACGTCGGCGTATCACCTGGGGATGATCAAGATGGGACGAAAGCTCGAGGAGGAGACGAAGATCAACTTCGGCTGCACCCTCGTCTTATCTGCCTTTCTGTTTCCCACCCTGGGCCTCCTCGCCTTCGTCGTATCCTGGGCCTTCGGGATGGACGCCCTGGGCTTCTCCGAGATCCTGACGATCTGTCTTGCGGCGGGGTTCTCCACCACCATCCTCGCGATCATCGTCACCTACCTCTTCACCCTATTCTTCGTCAGGGTCGGCTTCGACCCAGACAACGTGACGATCCCGATGATAACCAGCGTCATGGACGTCCTGGGGACCGCCTCTCTCATCGTCGCGACCCTCGCCGTCGTCTCGACCGCCATCTAAACCCGGATCCTCTTCAGATCCCGCCGGCCCCATCGTTTCGGTCCGCGACGGTTCGGATCCGGGGGTACCTTCCGATCCGATGGGGGGGGCAGGGGCTCCATCCATCGCCCCCGTCACCTCCTGTCCATCATCTCCTGGACCATCTCCAGGGCTCTTGGGATCTGTCCTCTCATGGTCGCCTTCATCTGGTCGGCTGGCAGCATCGAAAAGAGCCCGTCCATCAGCCGGTCGGACCTCATCATCCTGTCGACGACCTCTCTTATCCTGACGGAGTTCTGTAGCTCCTGCCCCATCGCCGTCGCGATCCGGCCCGGGTAATCCGCGAGGGACTCCTCGCCGGAGATGGCCCGGGCCGCCACCTCTCCGGCGATAGCCCCCCCCACCATGGCGAGGGGTATCCCGCCCCCTGAGGTGGCCATCACCATCCCCGCGGCATCTCCTGCCAGGAGGACGTTTTCCCTCCGGATCGCGGGCGGCATCCCCCCCGCCGGGACGACCCCCCGCATCACCGCCGTCACCTCCCCTCCGGAGAGCTTCTCCTTCGCGATCCGGTGGTCGGCGACGAAGGAGTCGAGGATATCGCGAAGCCTCCGGCCCTGGATGTATGCGGGCCTCGTCCCGACGCCGACGTTCGCGACGTCTTCGCCGAGAGGGATTATCCAGGCGTATCCTCCGGGGGCGGCTTTTGTTCCAAAGTACATCTCCGCAGCCTCGGGATCGATATCGACGCCCGCCATCTCATACTCGAGACAGACCCCCGCCTCCTGCCTTTTGGCCAGATTCGCTCCTCTGGCGGTGGCTGAGCTGGGGCCGTCGGCGCCGATGATCACCTGAGCCTCCACCGTCCCGGATCTCCCGCCAGAGAGGCGGAGGCTGCCGCCCGAGAGATCCGCTCTTGTATCCACCAGGACTTCAGCCCCAGCCCTCGCCGCCCTCCAGGCGAGGTGGCGGTCGAAGCTCCTCCGGTCGACGACCCTCCCCCGGACGGAAAACTCCTTGGCGTCTCCGGAGGGGGAGTAGATCCTCTGGACCCGGGTTCTGGCGAGGATGTATCTTTCGGGTATACCGGCCAGGGTCTCGGGGATCTGCGCATGGGGGAGGAGAGCTTCCAGCTCGGAGACCTCCGGGAGAAACCCGCCGCACTGGACGGGGGTTCCTATCTCCCTCTTCCTCTCGATGAGGACGGCCCGGGCTCCTAGCCTAGCCGCCGCCTCGGCGGCGACAGATCCCGCCGGCCCAGCCCCCACCACGGCGACCTCCACCTTCTGATCGTATCTTCTCATCGATCCGTCACACCCTTTTTTACCTCGCAGGCGTCGCCGAGAGCCCCAGCCCCAGGAGCGTCCCCTCGATCTCCCGGCATGAGATGTAGATCTCGTCCCTCTGCCTCTCGATCAGGTCTATATTCGGCTCCGCCGATAGCCAGATCTGCAGAAGGTCTCCCCGGACCATCTTCACCGAGGCGAGCATGTCGGCCTGGGTGAGCCGGTAGAGGGTGTCTTTTCCTGTCAGCTCAAACCAGGCGGCGTGCTCTCTCTCCAGCCGCTCCAAGAACTCGTTCCAATGGAGCTCTCCTTCGATCTTGCCGCCGTCGGCGAGGAGGGGCGCGACGTCGAGGCGGAGGTGGAGGTGAGCCCTGTCGCCGGAGATCTTCTCCTCGATCCTGGATGTGACACTCCTCCATCCGGGATCGGTCCGGTCGACGGAGAGGTGGCCGTCGCCGTAAACCTCCCGCCCGACCTCATCGAAGAATGGGGCGAGCCTCGCCACCTCAGGCCGGGCCGTCGCCAGGGATATCCCGACGAAGACGAGGGCGGAGAGGCAGAGGCCTATGAGGACCCCGTGCTCGGCTAGGACCCCGTAGCTGGCGAGCTTCGGCGCCGCCGTCTCCAGGGGCGCCTTCAGGATGAGCTTCTCGTAGGATATCAGGCCGATCTGGGTACCGCCGCCGACGATCACCGCCGCGAGGGCGCCCCACCGGGTCGCCCGTTTCCAGAAGAGGCCGCCGATGATGGGGAAGAAGTAAGAGGTAGTCCCTATGACCGTCGCGATGATAACCGCCTCGACGATGCTATCGACCCTCAGGGCTACGGCAGCGGAGATGGCGATCATGACGATGACGAGGACCCTGTTTATGACGAGCATCTCCTTCATGGTGGCCTGGGGCCTGATGTGCCTCTGGACGATGTCCCGGGATATGCACGATGCCCCGGAGGTGGCGAAGGTGTCGGCGCATGACATGGAGGCGGCGGCAAACCCTATCGCGAATAGGGCTACTAGCGCCCCGGGAACGCTATCCTTGATGAAGGTGAGGTACAGCATCTCAGCCTCGATCTCCCCTCCGGGGAGGGGGTAGATCGTCCTGAGGGCGACGGCGGTGACCAGGCAGGCGAGGTATACGACGGCCAGGAGGACGGCGCCGAGGACGAGGCCGCGCCTCGCCGACCCGTCGTCGCGGGCCGCCCAGATCTTCTGCCAGGGGTCCTGCTCCGCGACCCAGCCGGGGAGGAGGGCGAGCTGGAGGACGAGGGCTCCGGTGACCCCCCCCATAATGAAGAGGTTCCACCAGTCGGCGCCCAGGGAGGCCGAGGCGGCGGCGAGGGTCGCCCCGCCGTCGATGGACGCCTTCGTCGCGAGGATGGCGACGGCGACGGCGACCCCTGCCAGGAAGGTGAACTGGAGGGCGTCGGTCCAGACGACGGCCCGAAACCCTCCCAGGCTGACGTATATGGAGACCGCCACCGCCATGATCAGGACGGCGTAGTGGGGCGGAACGCCGAAGAAGGCGGAGAGGACGAGCTTGAACCCTATGAAGTCCGTCACCGCGAAGAGGATCATGGTGACGGCTATGGCGATAGCCACCGGCGCCCTGACGATGGGGTGGTACCTGATCTCCAGGAGCTCCGGCTGGGTCATCGCCGGGATCTTCTTGACCCTCTTCGCTATGAGGGCGATGATCAACAGCCCAGCGATGTTGGGAAAGACCCATACCCATATCGATCCGACGCCTATGGACATGAAGAGCCCCGTCGCGAGCAAGAGGGCGGAGGCCGTCAGCCACGAAGCCGCGGCCGAGAGGCCGATTTTTGCGGTCCCGATCTCCCGCCCCGCCAGCCAGAAGTCGGCGACAGACCTTTGCCCCCGGGACGACCGCAGGCCGATCCCGATGAGGGCGGCTATGTAAAGCCCCAGAAAGAGGAGGAATAGATGATACGAGTCCATTCGGTCACCTCTGATCCAGAGGGATCGCGAATATTTAAGGGATGAGATCCGGGATTTTTCGCGCCGGAACGCCACCTTCGTGCCCTTTTTACCTCCATCCGTCTTCGCGGCCCACCCCATTCTCCGACGAGATCAAGGGACCGCCGTCCCTTCCTGACCGCGGAAGACTTAAGGAGACGGCGTCTCAGTCTCTTTTCGAGGTTCTTCTCATGAGAAGCGATATCACCAAGGTCGGATCCGAGAGGGCGCCCCACCGGGCGCTCCTCAAGGCGACAGGGCTCATCGACGAGGAGATCGGCCGCCCCTTCGTCGGGGTCGCCAACTCCTGGAACGAGTTCATACCCGGCCACATCCACCTGGACAAGATCGCCCAGGCTGTCAAGGCCGGGATCAGGATGGCGGGGGGCGTCCCCTTCGAGTTTCACACCATAGGGATATGCGACGGTATCGCCATGGGCCACCGGGGGATGAGGTACTCCCTTCCCAGCCGGGAGATCATCGAGGATACCATCGAGTTGATGATGGAGGCCCACCAGCTCGACGGGATGGTCCTCATCTCGTCCTGCGACAAGATCGTTCCGGGCCACCTTATGGCGGCCGGCAGGCTCGACCTTCCGGCGATAGCCGTCACCGGTGGCCCCATGTATCCGGGCTTCGCCTGCGACAGGGAGCTGGACCTGATCGACGTCTTCGAGGGGTGGCAGAAGGGCGGCGAGGTCCTGGAGGTTCTGGAGAGCCTCGCCTGTCCCGGCGCCGGCTCCTGTGCCGGCCTCTTCACCGCCAACACCATGGCCTGCCTCACGGAGACGCTCGGCATGAGCCTTCCCGGCTGCGCCACCGCCCACGCCGCCGACGCGAAGAAGATGAGGATCGCGAAGAGGTCGGGATTGAAGATCGTGGAGCTGATCGAGAAGGGGATCAGCGCGAGGGATATCGTGACCCACAAATCGATCGAGAACGCCATCAGGATGGACATGGCCATCGGCGGCTCCACCAACACCGCCCTTCACATACCTGCGGTCGCCTCGGAGTTCGATATCGACCTCGACCTCGCGGATTTCGATAGATTGAGCCGGGAGACCCCCCACCTCGTCAACCTCAGGCCCGGCGGCCCCTATCACATCCTGGACCTGGAGCGGGCCGGAGGAATCCCCGCCGTGATGAAGCGGCTCGCCTCGAAGCTCCACCTCGACGTCCTGACGGTGACGGGCAGGACCCTCGGCGAGGAGATCGCCCAGTTCAGGCCCGCCAACCCCGAGACCTTCGCGAAGGTAGTCAGAACCCTGGAAGACCCCGTCCATCCCGAGGGCGGGATCGCCATACTGAAGGGGTCCCTCGCCCCCGAGGGTTCCGTCGTCAAGCAGACGGCCGTCACCGGGTCGATGAGGAAGCACACCGGCCCCGCCAAGGTCTACAACTCCGAGGAGGAGGCTCTGGCGGGGATCGTCGGAGGCAAAGTCGTCGCCGGAGACGTCGTCGTCATCAGGTACGAGGGTCCGAAAGGGGGGCCGGGCATGAGGGAGACGCTCTCTCCGACTTCGGCGATTCAGGGAGCGGGCCTTGGAAACTCCGTCGCCCTGGTCACCGACGGCCGGTTCTCCGGCGGGACGAGAGGTCCTTGCATCGGCCACATATGCCCCGAGGCGGCGGTCTGCGGGCCGATAGCCCTGGTGGAGGACGGCGACGAGATCGAGATCGACATCGACAGCCGGAGGATCGACCTCCTCCTGGACCCGGAGACCTTCGAGAGACGGAGGGCCGCCTGGAAGCCCCCCGCCCCGAAGGTCACGAAGGGGATGCTGGCGAGGTACAGCAGGTCCGTCACCTCCGCGAGCCGGGGCGGGGTTCTCAGGTAGGTCCATAATGGCCGCGAAGGGGACGAGAACGAAGAAGGGCGCAGGGGCCGCCAAGGGGATCAGGTCGTTTGTAGCCGTCGAGATCCCCGCCTCGATCCGCGACGAGATCGCGAAGCTTCAGGAGGAGATCGACCATCCGGGAGTGAGGCTCGTTAAACCCGACCTCATCCACGTCACCATCAAGTTTCTGGGGGACGTTCCCCAAAAAAAGCTGGACCGTGTGGCGGAAGCCCTCCGGGGAGTCGAGCGCCCGGCCTTCACCGCCAGGGTTGCTGGGATCGGGGCGTTTCCCGGCAGGTCCATCAGGGTCGTCTGGATAGGGGCGGAAGGGGAGTTTGAGCCCCTTTTCTCCGCCGTCGAGGACGCCCTGGCCCCCCTGGGCTTTCCCCGGGAGGGGCGAAAGTTCACCTCCCACGCCACCATCGCCAGGGTAGGAAGGCCCGCCCCCGAGACGACGGATATCCTCGCTTCAAAGCTCGGACCTTTCAGGGAAGTCGACCTCGGCGAGTTCACGGCGGAGGAGTTCATCCTGAAGAAGAGCACCCTCACCCCCGGAGGCCCCATCTACGAGGACGTCGCCGCCTTCCCCCTCTCCCGTCCTTGAGCTGGTCCTCTCCCGGGTCAGGCCGTCAGCCGAGGAGCGGGCGAGGCTCGCCGCCATCGCAGAGAAGATCATCGCGCGGATCGAAGATCTGGCCGGGGCGCGAGGCGTCGAATGCGAGCTGATCCTGGTGGGTTCTGCCGCCAGGGGGACGTGGCTCTCGGGGGACCACGACCTGGACGTCTTCATCGGCGTCCCCGGGGGTTCGTCCCTCCTCCCCGCCCTGGAGGTAGGAAGGCTCGCGGCGCCGGAGCATGAGGAGAGGTATGCAGAGCACCCTTACGTCCACGCCAACTTCGAGGGGCTTGAGATAGACATCGTCCCATGCTACCTGGTGGAGGACGCCTCGAAGATAATTTCCGCCGTCGACAGGACCCCCTTTCACAGCCGGTACGTCTCGGCTAAGATCGGGGGGCTCGAGGACGAAGTCCTGCTGCTGAAACAGTTCATGAAGGGGATCGGGGTCTACGGGTCGGAGCTGAAGGTCGGGGGCTTCTCCGGCTACCTGGCGGAGCTTCTCGTCATCAGGTACGGCTCCTTCATCGCAGTCCTGGAGGGGGCCTCCTGCTGGCGTCCGGGAGAGACGATCGACCTCTCGGCCCATTCTTCTCAGGACCACGCCGACCCCCTGGTCGTCGTCGACCCCGTCGACCCGGCTCGGAACGTCGCCGCCGCCCTCACCCTGGACAGGATGTTCCAGTTCGCTGCGGCGGCCCGTCTGTTTCTGGAAGAGCCGGGCCCGGATTTCTTCTTCCCGTCCCCCCCGGCGCCCTTAAAAGATCAGGAGCTTCGCGAAGAGCTGGAGAGGCGAAAGAGCACCCTCATCCTCCTGGAGTTTGGCGGACCCGACCTGGTGGAGGACGTGATATTCCCGCAGCTTCGAAAGGCCGAGGAGTCGGTCCGCGCCCTCTTCGAAGGGAACGGCTTCTCCGTCCTCCGGTCTGATGCCGACTGGCACAGAGATGCGACTTTTGAGCCGCCCGGTACGGATGGCGGAGAAGAATCGCAGCTCTGCGGCGCCATCAGGATCCTCTTCGAGCTGGAGGTGGCGATCCTACCGAAGGTGGAGAGGAGGGTCGGCCCACCGGCGTGGGAGGCGGAGCACGCGAAGAAGTTCGTCGCGAGCCATACGGCGCCCTTCTCCGGCCCTTACGTCGAGGGCGGCCGGGTGGTGGTGGAGGTGGCCCGAAAGTACATCGATGCCTCACAGCTCCTCGCCGCCCGGGGGGCCTCCCTCTCCCTGGGGCGCCACCTCGGCCCCGCTCTGAGGCGTGGATACAATATATATGGGGGCCAAGAGATCCTCAAGATCGTAGACCCGGAGTTTCGCAGCTTCATGGCCAGGTACTTTTCGGCGAGAGAGAAGGTCGGCTGACCCCCGTTTGCCCATCTCTTCGCCCTTATCGTAAGCAGCTCCAGTAAGGGGCAATCGCCCTCTTCACCTCCTCTATCCTCTCCGACGCCCTCGGATCCTCCTCCACCTCGATCCGCGGCGGAGCTTCCCCAACAAAGGACCTCAATATCGCCACCACCGAGTCGGAGAGGGCTTCTAGGTTGTATCCTCCTTCCAGGGCGGCTACGAGCCTACCCTGGCAGCAGGCGTCGGCGATCTCCTTCACCGCTGCCGCCATATATCCGAAGGCGTCGGTGGTGAGGTTCATGCCGCTTAAGGGGTCGCTCGCATGGGGGTCCTGGCCGGCGGAGATGAGGACTATATCGGGGTCGAACTCCAGGGCTACGGGCTTGAGGACCTCCTCGAAGGCTGCGAAGTATCCTGAGTCCCCCGTCCCCCGGGGGAGGGGTACGTTCACCGTGAACCCCTCCGCGCCGTCCATCCCCAGCTCCCTCACCCTCCCGGTCCCAGGATAATGGGGGGACTCGTGGGTGGAGAAGTACAAGACCGACCGGTCGTCGTAGAATATGGCGCTGGTACCGTTCCCGTGGTGGACGTCCCAGTCGACGATCAGTACCTTTTGTAGCCCCATCTTCTGGGCGGATCTCGCCGCTATGGCGACGTTGTTGAATACGCAAAACCCCATCCCCCTGTTGGGGAGGGCGTGGTGCCCCGGCGGCCTCACCAGGGCGAAGGCGTTATCCAGGCCGTCGTTCACCCGTTCGACGCCGGTGATCACCCCCCCCGCCGCCATCAGGGCCGCGTCATAGGACCTCGGGGAGACGACGGTATCCAGGTCGAGGTATCCTCCTCCCCTCTCGGATATGGCCTTCACCTGGTCGATGTATCCCGGTGAGTGGATCATGCCCACCTCCTCCAGGGTGGCGGGCCTGGGGGTGAGGAACTCCAGCTCCAGCCCTGAGGACTTTATCTTCTCGAGGGTGGTGATGAGCCGCTCCTTCCTCTCGGGGTGGCTGTCGGTATCGTGCTCCAGGTAAATGGGGTGATATATGAGACCAGTTGACGCCATATGGTCTTATATATCGGATCTGATGTAGAAACAATTTTCCCTGGGTGGATTCTGGCTGATGATGGGAGATCTCACCATAGATACGTCCCGGAAGATCCACCGATCGATCCTCCCGGATTTCAGGTGCAGGGGGATGATCGTCTCATCGAGAGACCACAAAAGATATATGGTGAAATCTTATATCATATCCCCATAGTCCCAAAGGGATCGGGAGGGTGATGCAGCTATACAGTGTCATATTGATGCTAAACAGCAGCTGTTGGCGCCATCAGACGGCGCCGCAGAGGCGGGGAGATCAGTGTGGGCAATAGTTTTAAGAATAATCGTACTGTATGCTGCGTGAACCTAACCCCATAGGGGAAAATAGGAGGTTAACAAGATAATGACGAAAGTGACCGCGATTACGCTTACAGCTCTGATGGTGCTCATAGCATCAGCTATGACGGTAAGCGCAGTCGATAAGGTGGAGATCCGCGGTCCTGTAGCCCAGGTAGTAAACGGTATTAACACCTGGGGCCCTCAGGATTTCGCCGGTTTCTACTATGACATCGACGAAGGCCTGGGCGGAGAGTCCCTAACCCTGACTATCACCGAGAACAACGTCCTCGCTGAGGATACCGGTGTTGAGTACAGGACCGTAGCTCAGCCGAACGACTTTGAATTCGATGAGTGGGGCCAGTACATGACCATCGGCTTCCTGGCTGATAAGTACTTCGCAGCTTACGATGCGGGAAGCCACCTGGCAGGCAGATCCACCGACTTCAACCCGATGAAGGATGAGCAGCTTTCCAAGGTCCTGATGGACGATGACACTTCGAGGACCTTCACCTCTGGCACGCCCCTCAAGCTCGCCGAGGGCTACGAGCTCGCCATCCAGTCGATCGACCTCGACGGCAACAAGGTATTCGTCCAGCTGATGAAGAACGGCGCTATGGTCAACTCCGCCGTCGTTGAGCCCTCCAAGGCCGGCGCCGACATCACGGACAAGACCTACGTTTACAAGATGGACATGGGCGACACCGAGAAGATCGTGGTCATAGCCGTCCACTTCAAGAACGCCTTCCGCGGAGCCGACACCGACCTCGCGACCGTCGACGGCATCTGGCAGATCTCAGACACCCCCACATCGATCAAGGAGGACACTGAGTACGACAAGATGACCATCCAGACGGTGGACGCCGACGCCATGACGATCTTGATGACCAACGAGGACAACAAGATCACCCTGACCAAGAAGCGGGACGTATCTCTGATGGAGAACATCAGGATCAAGACCGCCGACCAGGACGCCACCGCCGAGGACCCCCTCAGGTTCTTCATCTACAAGGAGATCACTGAGCCCGGAACCTACGAGATCAGAGGATCCGTCAAGGATATCGGGATGGGCACCGTTGACTGGGACTTCTCGACCTTCGCTGGCTTCTTCTACGACATCGATGACAACCTCGGCAACGAGAAGATCACCATGACGATCACCGAGGGGAACGTCCTCGCTGAGGACACCGGTGTCATCTACACCACCGAGGGCCAGAACCACAAGTTCGACTTCGAGGGCTGGGGCGACTACGCCACCATCGGATTCCTCGCTGACGAGTACTTCGCAGCTTACGCTGACGGAAGCCACCTGGCAACCAGATCCACCGACTTCAACCTGATGAAGGACGAGCAGCTCTCCAAGGTCCTGATGGACGATGACAGCTCCATGACCTTCACCTCCGGCACGCCCCTTAAGCTCGCCGAGGACTACGAGCTCGCCATCCAGTCGATCGACCTCGACGGCAACAAGGTATTCGTCCAGCTGATGAAGAACGGCGCAGTAGTCAACTCCGCCGTCGTCGAGCCCTCCAAGGCCGGCGCGGACATCACGGACAAGACCTACGTCTACAAGAAGGACATGGGCGACACCGAGAAGATCGTGATCATCGCGGTCCACTTCAAGAACGCCTTCCGCGGAGCCGACACCGACCTCGCAACGGTCGATGGCATCTGGCAGATCTCAGACACCCCCACTTCGATCAAGGAGGACACTGAGTACGACAAGATGGCCATCCAGACGGTGGATGCCGACGCCATGAGGATCACGATGAACAACGAGGACAACAAGATCACCCTGACCAAGAAGCGGGACGTATCTCTGATGGAGAACATCAGGATCAAGACCGCCGACCAGGATGACCAGCCCCTCAGGTTCTACATCTACAAGGAGATGAAGATCGAGGGTGACGACGTAGCCGTTACCCCTGCTCCGGTAGTCGCTCCTGAGCCCGTCGTCGAGCCGACGGTGCCTGAGGCCGAGGCGGCCGTAGCTGAGGCCGAGGCGACCGTAACTGAGGCCGAGGCGACCGTAACTGAGGCCGAGGCGACCCTAACTGAGGCCGAGGAGACAGCGGCTGAAGAAGAGAAGGGAATCCCCGGATTCGAGGCGGTCTTCGCCATCACCGGACTTCTGGCAGTCTCCTACCTCGTCCTGAGGAAGAGAGAGTAATAAGATCTCTGGGAGAGCCAAAAGCTCTTCCATCTTTCTTTTTTTGCTTCCAGCGTTCAAGTCAGCAGATTCTATTTTATTATATTATATTATATTTTATTATATTATATTCTATTCTGTTTTATCCTATCTTTTCAGCTATGCGGTTATCTAGACCCCCGGTCTTATCCATCTCACCGAGCCAGCAGGTCATCATGCTGACGGCGCGGCTCAGAGACGAAGACGGAAGATCGGCCTTGATAGGATCCTCAACTTGCAGGAAGAACAGTTATAAGGGATGATCGACATTAATTTAGAGAGATTTCTATCCTACTGCGATCGGTGATCTACCATGACCGAGGGGATGTTCTACAAGAAGATCGATGGAGGAGACGTCCGGTGCGGCCTCTGCAACCATTTCTGCCGGATAAAGCCGGAGAAGAGGGGGATCTGCGGCGTGCGGGAGAACGATGGAGGGACCCTCAATACCCTCGTCTACGGAAGGCTAGTCGCCATGCACGTCGATCCGATAGAGAAGAAGCCTCTCTATCACTTCATCCCCGGCCACCTCAGCTACTCCATCGCCACAGCAGGGTGCAACTTCAGGTGCCTCCACTGCCAGAACGCTGATATATCCCAGATACCGGCCGAAAAAGGGATCATATCTGGGGAGTTCGTCGAGCCGGAGAGGGTGGTGGCCGAGGCCCTGGCAGCCGGTTGCATCTCGGTGGCCTACACCTACACCGAGCCGACGATATTCTTCGAGTACGCCTTTGACGTCTCCAGGCTTGCGGCGGAGAAGGGGCTACGGAACGTCTTCGTCAGCAACGGCTATATGAGCGAGGAGGCGACTAGGACGATCGAGCCCTACCTCAACGCCATAAACATCGACCTGAAGGGGGACGACGATTTTTATAAAAAAGTCTGCGGCGCGAGATTGGAGCCCGTCAAGAGTACGATCGAGCTGATGTGGAGCCTTGGGATCTGGGTGGAGGTGACGACCCTGGTGGTCCCCGGATACAACGATTCGGACGAGAAGCTCCGGGATATCGCCGAGTTTCTTTCCGGGATCAGTACCGATATACCATGGCACGTTTCGGCCTTCTACCCCACCTACAAGCTGAAGGACGCCCCGCCCACCCCCGCCGAGACGATCCGGAGGGCGGAGGAGATCGGAAGGAGAGCGGGGCTAAATTTCGTCTACGCTGGAAACATACCCGGCGAGGGCGAGAACACGACCTGTCCGGCTTGCGGCGAGACCCTGGTGGAGCGGTTCGGCTTTCGGGTGGCCAGGAACGGGATCGTCGAAGGCAAGTGCCCATCATGCGGCGAGGGGATCCCGGGGGTATGGTGATATCCCGTTCTAGGTCGGCCTGGGGGATAATAATAGATACTTACCAGGGCGATCTTTGAGTGCCATGATCAGGAAAGTCAGGATGACAAAGACATGAGTATTCCGTCGAGGGAGAACCTTCTTCAGGCCGCCATCGGCGGAAGAGAGCCTCCAGCCGCCAGGATGGTGGCCGAGGCTGAAGGAATAAGCCCGGTCGTTCTTCTTAAGCAGGTGGCCGCTGGACGCGTCGTCATAATGCAGCGAGACGGCAGACCACCCCTGGGGATAGGAGAAGGGCTGAGGACTAAGGTCAACGCCAACGTCGGGACCTCCGCCGATCTCATCGATCCCGATGGGGAGGTGGAGAAGGCGATGGCCGCCGAGAGGTACGGCGCCGACACCGTCACCGACCTCTCCATGGGAGGTCCCATCGACGAGATATTCAGGAGTATCAAAGAGGCGACGAACTCTCCCCTGACGACGGTCCCCATCTATCAGGCCGTCGCCGAGAAGGGCTCCTTCGACTCCATAACCGAGGGCGAGATCCTCCGGATCATCAGAAAGCAGGTCGGGGCGGGGGCGTCGTCCGTCGTCGTCCATGCGGCCATCACCCTGGATATGCTGGAGGATCTGAAGAGGGCGAAGAGGATCATGGGGGTCGTCTCCAAGGGCGGCTCCTTCACGTCGGCATGGATGCTGGAGAAGGGGGAGGAGAACCCCTTCCTCGCCCATTTCGATGAGATATGCGGGGTCCTCGCCGAAAGGGACGCGGTCCTCTCTCTTGGGAACACCATGAGGAGCGGGTGCATCTGCGACCCCATGGACGCTGTTCAGATAGCGGAGATGGAGATGAACGCGGATCTGGCGAAGAGGGCGAACGATCTGGGGGTCCAGGTGATCGTAGAGGGGATGGGGGGCCACGTCAGGCCTGACAGGATACCCGAGTACGTCGCCCTTTACAAGAGAAGAACGAACTTCAGGCCTCTATTTGTCGCCGGCCCCCTGCCCATCGATATAGGTGTCGGGTACGACCATATCTGTGGATCCGTCGGCGGCGCCATGGCGGCCGGCGCCGGGGCCGACTACCTCTGCTACATAACCCCCTCCGAGCATCTCGCCCTCCCTGACGTCGCCCAGGTTAGAGAAGGGGTGGTGGCCTTCAAGATCGCGGCCCACATCGGCGACACCATGAAGTACGGACCAAGGCTCGAGGACGAGATGCTGGCCAGGTACAGGAGGGAGCGGGACTGGGAGAATCAGTTCAAGCTCGCCATCGATGGCGATCGGGCGATGGAGATCCGTTCTCGCGGCGGAACGGAGAACTGCTCCATGTGCGGGAAGTACTGCGCCATCGCCATCATGGAAGACCATCTCAGGTGATCTTAGGCGATGGATCCGGCTTTATTTATATAAGACCTTACAGCCTATTGAAGCCGAGAAACTGGGGCGATGGTGAGGAGGGAAAACCCGACCGTCTCGATCCGCTCCCCTCTGCCCCTTCTCCGCATCCTATCCTGTAAGACCCTTCCTGCTCCTGCGAGCTCAGATGACCGCTCCCTTGAACTTCTCGAATCCGATCTCTTCGATGAACTCGCCGAGCCTCTGTTTCTCGGCGTTGGCCTTGTAGTANNGCGTTTCCTCCCACCAGGACCGTCCATCCCTTGGCCGTCCCCATGAGCCCCAGGTCCTTGACGGCGGGCTCGGCGCAGGAGTTGGGACAGCCCGAGACCCCCATCTTGAACTTGGAGGGCATCTCCATGCCATGGTAAAGCTCGTCGAGCTTGAGGCCGACGCCCACGGAGTCCTGTAGCCCCCTCTTGCAGAAGGTCGTCCCAGGACAGATCTTGACGGACCTGACGCAGAGGCCTATCGCAGCCCCCGGCTTCATCCCCAGGTCCGCCCAGGCAAAGTCCAGGTCCTCGGGCTTCAGGCCGACGATGGCTATCCTCTGGGCAGAGGTTATCTTCAGGGCCGCTGCCTTATACTTCTCCGCCACCTCGGCGATCTTCTTAAGCCCCGCCGGATCGATGATCCCCCCGGCGATGTGGGGGGCGATGGCGTAGGTCTCCTTGTCTCTCTGGAGGATCGCTCCTTTCTCCATCAGGTCTTTTGCCATGTAATTCAAACTCCTTAAACGTCTCTACACTCTTCGTTATGCTTCTTTTCTGTATCAAAACTATCCGAGATCAGAACCTGGGCGAACTCCCCCGGCCCCTCACCCTCCGACCTTCGCCCTTCCCGATCCTGAGAAGGTCCCCGAATCTTTCGGCTCCGCCCTCCCGGCCCTCTTGATGGAATCTTCGACGGCCTCGCGGATGATGTACCCGGCCTTGTGGAGGATGGTGTCCTTCAGCTCGGGGTCCTGGTCCATGCTGGCGGTGCAGGGGTAAGCGTGGTGGGCCTCCGATATCCGCTCCCGCAGGTCCGGCTGGTCGGTCTCGATGCCTGTCATCCTCTTGGCGACGTACCAGGTGGAGCCGCAGGGCGCGGACCTGATGACGTTGGCGGCGAGGACCGTCTCCTTTCCGGCCCGGCTCTTCTGGGTTACGATCTTCAGCATCGGCTCGCCGAAATGGGCCTTCTCCATGAAGGCGTTTATGGCCGGAGTCGCCGGGTTCGGTCGCAGGGCGCAGAAGGGCTTGGCGAAGGCCGCCTCCATGCCGAGCTTTCCCGCCTCATCGGCGAGCTGGGTGCGAAGGCCCAGGGGTAGCTCTTTGGGCCTCTCCGATCCGCCGATGATCCCTTTGTACCCCTTATCTTTCAGGATCGGGAGGAGGCCGAAGATGATGTCGGGGTGGACGTTGACGACTATGGCGATATCGGCCTGCGGTATCCCCGGCGGGATGTGGGGGGCGACGTCGTCGAGGAAGTCGTCCAAAGAGTCAGGATCCGGCATCTCGATGACGCAGACGAGATCCCCGGCGAGGTTGTACTTGCCGGACTTGCAGAGGGTGCAGGCGTCGGCGCAGGATATGCAGAAACCCGAGGCGTTTACCAGGTTTGAGATGAGGGTTATTCCGAACTCGCCGCTGTAGAAGACCACGACCTTCATACTTCTCCTTTTTTGCGGGCCATGGTATCTATCCTTTCTCTTCCGTCACGGAAAGGTCGGCCTCCGCTACCAGCTCTTTAAGCCCAGGGACTTCGTCGAGAAGCTCATTTAGGGAGAGAGCCCCTCCCTCGAGGTCCAGGGCGACTGCACCACGGGGGGTCAGGGCTACGATTGCCTTCGCCCTCTTCATCCCGACGAAGGAGCCACCATCTCCTCTGACCATCGAGGATGAATGAAACTCCCAGACGGGCACGAGGGTGACCTCGCCGACTTTCATGGGGTCGTCTGCCCCCAGCTTACCTAGATTCACCCGATCACCATATATCTATAGTCGCGTTTTTGTACAAAAATGGTGAGGGTGAGCAGATGGAAGACGATCTCAGCGGCATGGAGCCCCGGATACTCTGGAGGCACTTTGATGAACTCAGGAAGATCCCCCGGTGTTCCAAGGACGAGGAGCGGGCGGCGGAGTACGTCCTCTCCGTCGCAAACCGTCTGCGGCTTGATGGCGGGATGGACGGGGCCGGAAACGTCGTCTTAAGAAAGGCCGCCACCCCCGGGAGGGAGTCCTCCCCAGGAGTCCTCCTCCAGGCCCACCTCGACATGGTCTGCGAGAAGAACAGGGACGCCGATCACGACTTTTTGACCGACCCCATTGAGGTCATTGTCGAAGGTGGGTTCGTATCTGCCAGGGGGACGACCCTGGGAGCCGACAACGGTATAGGGGTCGCTGCCGCCTTAGCCGTCCTCGAGGACCCCGAGGCCGTCCACGGACCCCTGGAGCTCCTCTTCACCGTAGATGAGGAGGACGGGATGTCGGGAGCGAAGGGGTTGATGGAGGGGCAGATCTCGGCGAAGATGATGATCAACCTGGACACCGAAGACCCCCACGCCGTCTATGTCGGCTGCTCCGGTGGCGAGACATCAAACCTGCGTCTTCCCATCGGATGGGTCCAGCCCGACCCGGCTGGATCGGTGGCCTTCGAGGTCGCCCTCCTGGGACTTCGTGGAGGCCACTCCGGCGTCGACATACATCTCGAGAGGGGGAACGCCATAAAGCTCCTCGGCCTCCTCCTCTGGGTCGTCGGAGAGAGGGCGCCCTTAGGCCTCGCCTCCATCCGGGGCGGGGATAAGCACAACGCCATCCCCCGGGAGGCGGAGGCGGTCGTCGTCGTACCCCAGGAGAGGGCGGCAGAGTTCCGGTCCCTGGTGGAGGCGGTCGGCAGCGCCCTCCGCTACGATTACCGTAGGGCCGACCCGGACATCTCGGTGGCGATCTCGCCCGTGGAGATGCCATCGAGGGTCGCAACCCCGGAGGACTCGAGGCGGGCGATCGGCCTCGTCGTCGCCCTCCCCAGCGGCGTCCTCCGGTGGAGCTCCGAGATCCCCGACCTGGTCGAGACCTCGACGAACCTCTCCGTCGCCTTCACCGAGGAGGATGACATCTTCCTCCAAGCAGCCTCCCGATCGTCGTCGAAGGCCGGCCTCGAGGCGACTACGGCCACCATCCGGGCGGCAGCGGCCCTGGCCGGCGCCCGAGTCGAAAGGGGGGAGAGGTATCCGGGAAGGCTCCCGGTCCTCGACTCGAAGCTCCTTTCGGCCTGCAAGGCCGCTCACCGGGACCTATTCGGCCGGGAGCCGGATGTCAGGTCGATCCACGCCGGCCTCGAGATGGGGATCATAGGGGAGAAGTTCCCCGAGATGGAGATGGTCTCTTTGGGAACATTGATCGAGCACCCCCACTCTCCGGCGGAGAGGGTGAAGATCTCGGCGGTGGCGGAGTTCTACAGCTTCCTTCTCGCGGCGCTGGAGAAGATATCTGAGATGAAGGGGACGGAGGAGATAGGGGCGCAAGGGTAAGATGGCGGTCGGCGTCGACGATCCGAAGGGGCGCCTCCATCGGGTCAGAGTGGCGGCGGATGCTTGGGTCAGATCCGATTTTAATTCGTCATTATCCGGCATTTGCCGATAAACTGTCGACAAATTGCCGATAACGCGCGGGACCTCCCCCGGTGCGTCTCTATCGCCCCCCTGCTGTTGCTGAGTGCCTCCTCGATCGTCTCCCCCTGAGAATAGCAGCCCGGAAGAGCGGGAACTTCGGACCAGTAGCCGCCCTCCTCCGCTGGGTGTATCAGAAACGTGTATTCCATAATACTCGCCAGATTTGCCTTTTCTCCGAAAATCGGGCGGCTGCCTCAGCAGACCTCCGCACCCTCCTCTTCCGTCTTCTCGCCCTCCGCCGCCGCGAGCTTCTCCAGTACCGGCTTCGTTGATACCAAGTTTATATCAAGCCCCAGCTCCTCGGGCGCAAGGCCGAGAGCGAGCCCCGCCATCTGAGTGACGTATAATATGGGGAGGCTGATCTTTTCGCCGAACTTCTTCTCCAGGAGCACCTGGTTGGCGTCGAGCATCAGGTGGCATAATGGGCATAGGGCGACGACGAAGTCAGCGCCCGACTCCTTGGCGTTTAGAAGGATCCGGATGAGGGTATCGGCGGCCGCCTCCTCCTCGGGCACGAAGATGGGGCCGCAGCAGCACTTCATCTTCAATCTGAATTCGGTCGGCTCCGCGCCGAGGGTTCTGATGAGGTTTTCGAGGATTGATGGATTCTCGGGGCTGTCGATCCCTCCGCCGGGCCTCGTCAGGAGGCAGCCGTAGTAGGGGGCGGCCTTGAGGCCGGCCAGGGGCCGGACGACGAGGTCCTTGGGGCCTTTCTCTTCTTCCTGATCTTTGTCTTTGTCCCCGGACTTGCTGAGGGCTCTGGCGATCGTCTCGATGACATGCTCGACCTCCTTCTCCCCTTCGTACTTTTTATCGAAGGCCGAGTTCACCTTCTCTCTCACTTTTCGGTCCTCGAGGCGGATCATCGCCGCCCGGAGCCTGCTGTAGCAGATCGAGCAGGAGGCCATCACCGGAATGTCGGTCCTCACCAGGTTCCTCGCCGCCAGGGCCGTTGAGACGACCTCGTTGGAGACGTGGGTGGCGCCGCAGCAGTTCCAGTCGTCGATCTCCTCAAGCTCGACCCCCAGGGCATCGCAGACCGCCCGGGTCGATATCTCGTACTCCCTACCCGTCGACCGGGCGACGCATCCGGGGTAGTATGCGAGCTTCATATAGTGGCCTCCTCGGTTTCTTCGGTTTTCTTTGACTTTCCTTCGTCACCTAGAAGCTCGAAGATCCGCCTCACCTCCTCCGTCCCCTCGATCCTCTCGCCTTTGGCGGCATCAAAGGCGAGCTCGATCTTCCCCTTGGGGACGAGTTCCGCGCCGAAGGCCATGATCTGGGCTGCAGAGCTGGGGCTTCTTATCATATACTCGGCCGAGAGGAGAAACTCCGATATCCTCCCATAGTCCCTTATCTGGCGGCCGAAGATCCCCTCGAAGACCGAGTCCTTGCACCTGTTGCCCTCCTCCTCGTAGATCGTCTTGAGGGCGGCGACGACGGCCATCGGCCTGATATTTCTCGGGCAGCGGACGGTGCAGAGGAGGCAGGAGGTGCATAGCCAGATCGACCTGCTCGATAGAGCCTCCTCCTTCTCCCCCTCTAGGACGAGCTTGACGAGCTTTCTTATGGGGGTGTCCATCAGGTGAGCGGTGGGGCAGCTGGCGGAGCAGGTCCCGCACTGGATGCAGGTTTTCACATCTTCCCCGGCGAGGGCGAGGACCCTTTCTCTGAACTTCTCCCCCTCGGCCGTCCTGGTCCTGGTTGCGATTTCCTTTGCTGCCATCGCCATATTCTCCGTCTTCGCAATCTGCGTCATCTCTCCTCACCCCCCCCGGCCTCGGCGGCAGCCTTCGCCGCCTCCTTCTTGATCCGGTCGCCTATCTTCTCCTTCGCCTCCTCTATCTCGTCCCTCTCCCAGACGAACCGGACCTTAGGCTTGTTGATCACCGCCTCGACCCCCGCAAGGGCCTCGTTGATCTTAGAGAGGAGGTCTGGGTCCCTCGCAGGCGCCTTGATCTCGGGTATCGGGATCCGCTCGATCTGGGGCGGCAGGACGACCCCCGAGAGGTCCGGCCGCCTCCTCGATTTGGAGACGATGGAGGAGATCGCCTCCTTCCACTCCTGCGCCCAGGGCGTCTCCATAATCGGGGTGTGGGTCACCGCCGATCGGTCCACCTCCACGGCGAAGCAGTGGCATGAGTTGGCGCAGGCCCCGCAGAAGATGCACTGATCACCTTCGACCTTGACCCTGCCGTCCTCGCCGACGTACCAGCAGTCGGCGGGGCAGACGTTGAAGCAGGCGTGACATCCCAGGGGGTCGCAGAGGGGGAGCTGCCGCTCGACGAGCCTTATATCCCCCTCGAAGGGCTTTGTGACGTTCATGGCGTCGTAGGGGCAGACGAGGAGGCACCTGCCGCAGCCGATGCACTTATCGGGGTCGACCTCGATCTCCCCCTCGAACTTAAACTCCTCCTCCAGCTCCAGGGGGTTGCCCTCAACAGCGATCGCCTCCTCGGGGCAGATGCCGACGCAGAGGCCGCAGTGGTCGCAGAGGTCCTCGTCGACGAGGAGCTGCTCAAAGGGGACGAGGTCCCTCGGGTGGGGCTCTCTCTCCAGGAGGAGGAAAGCCTCGCAGAATTTGGCGCATCTGCCGCATAGGTTGCACTTCTCCTTATCAACCTCGATCTTTCCCTTGCCCTCTCCTCTCTCTTCCTCCCGGAGGGGGCCGAAGAAGTCCCTTGTTGGGGAAAAGACTACGGCGATCGCCTCCGTCGGGCAGACCGGCTCGCATAAGCCACAAGGCAGGCACCTCTCGTTCGGCTCCGCCTCCGAGATGAGGTGGGGGTACTCCTCCATCTCCCTGTAGTCTCGTCCGTTGGCGGTCATCTTGTAGGCGTCGACGGGGCAGAAGGCGGCGCACATCCCGCAGAAGACGCACTTCTCCAGGTCGATGAGGACCGGTGGGGCGTCGAGGCCCGTGGCGATCTCGATGACCGGCCCCAGTTGGAGGGCGTTGACCGGGCAGAGGGCGACGCAGATGCCGCAGCCGTTGCACTTCTTGTAGTCGTAGTCGAGGACCCTCACCGAATCCTCAGACCTCTGGATCGACTTGATGACCGACCCCTCGACCTCCATCTCCTTATCGATCTTCATCACCATCAGGAACCGCCCCCTGACGGCTGCGGGGAGCCGGGAGGGGCAAGCTCAGTCCCCACCGGCCCCATCTCCTCCAGCTCCCGGACGAACTTTCGGACCTCTTTAGCCAAGATCTCCCCCTCGCTCGCCGCGCACCAGACGATCTTGACCCTACCGGGGTTGATCCCCACCTTCTCGAGAACTCCCTTCAGGACCTGGACCCGCTGGTATGCCTGGTAGTTTCCCTTGCTGTAGTGGCACTCCCCGAGGCGGCAGCCGGAGATGAGAACCCCGTCGGCCCCTCCTTTCAGCGCCTCGATGACGAAGGCGGGGTCGACCCTCCCAGCGCACATCACCCGGATCGCCCTCATGTTCGTCGGGTACTGGATCCGGGAGGTACCGGCCAAATCGGCCCCTGCGTAGCTACACCAGTTGCAGAGGAACCCGACGATGAAGGGGTACTGGCCCTTCACCGCCGTCGCCGCGTGAATTTGGGCCAGGATCTGCTCGTCGGAGAAGAGGGTCATCCCGATGGCGTCGACGGGACAGGCGGCGGCGCAGGTCCCGCACCCCTTGCAGGCCGCCTCGTCGACGAGGGCGGTCCCGTTGACGGAGATCGCCATGCTTGGGCATGTCTCAACGCAGAGCTTGCAGCCTATGCACTTCTCGGAGTCGACGACCGCCACTACCGGATCGAGGGCGAGCTCCCCCCTCACCAGAAGGCCCATCGCCTTCGATGCCGCCGCCTCACCCTGGGCTATCGAGACCTGGATCTCCTTTGGTCCGGAGGCGCACCCCGCTATGAAGACGCCGTCGATATGGGCCTCCACGGGCCTCATCTTGGGGTGGGCGATCTCGAAGAACCCGTCGGGCCTCTTGGAGAGGCCCAGGAGGTTTCCGACGACGTCGGCATCCCTGTTAGCCTCGAGCCCCGCCGACAAGACGACGAGGTCGTAGGGCTTCGACCGGAATCCCCCCAGGAGGGTGTCCTCATAGTTGACGCGCAAGGCGCCGTCCACCTCCTCGACCTCCGAGACCCTCCCCCGGATGAAGTTGATCCCGAGCCTCTGGGCCCGGATGTAGAACTCCTCGTAACCCTCTCCCCCGGCCCGCAGGTCGATGTAGTGGATCGAGACCTCTGCCTCGGGGTACTTCTCCTTTATAAGCTGGGCGTTCTTGAGGGCGTACATGCAGCAGACCCGGGAGCAGTAGGGGTTTCCTACGGTTTCGTCCCTGGAGCCGACGCACTGGAGGAAGGCGACGGATTTTGCGACGTCGCCTGTGGAGGGGCGGACGACCTCGCCCCCGGTCGGCCCTGCGGCGTTGAGGAGCCGCTCGATCTGGAGGGCGGATATGACGTCTCTGTACCTGCCGTAGCCGTACTCCTCCTTTCGGGCGGGATCGAAGGACTGCCATCCAGTGGCGACTATGATGGCGCCGACGTCGAACCTGAAATCCTCCTGCTTCTGGTCGTACTTGACGGCGTCGACGGGGCATGCCTCGGCGCAGAGGCCGCAGCCGATGCAGGATTCCGGGTCGATGCAGGCGACCAGGGGGACGGCCTGGGGTATCGGCATGAAGATCGCCTTCCTCTTCCCGAGGCCGAACTCGTAATCGTCGGGGACCTCCACGGGGCAGACCCCGGCGCACTCGTTGAGGCAGCCCTTGCAGAGCTTCTCGTCGACGAACCTCGCCTTCTTGACCCCGGAGACGGTGAACCTTCCGACGGACCCATCGACGTTCAGGATCTCGGCGTAGGTGACGAGGGTGATGAGGGGGTGGTTGTAGACGTCGGTCATCTTCGGCGCCAGGACGCAGATGGAGCAGTCGTTTGTAGGAAAGACGTCGGTGAGAAGCGCCATGTACCCCCCGATCGTCGGCCTCCTCTCCACCAGATATACGTGGAGGCCGCAGTCGGCCAGATCGAGAGCCGCCTGGATCCCGGCGACGCCGCCGCCGATGACCAGGACCTCCCGGCTGACGGGCATAGTCTCGCCGGTGAGGGGGTTTAAGAGGGCGGCTTTGGCCACCGCCATCCTGATAAGATCTTTTGCCTTCTCCTGGGCCTGGGGTGGCTCGTCCATGTGGACCCAGGAGCACTGCTCCCTGATGTTTGCCATCTCCAGCATGAAGGGGTTCATCCCCGCCTCGGAGACGACCCGCCGGAAGGTCGGCTCGTGGAGCCTCGGCGAGCAGGCGGCGACGACGATGCTCTCGAGTTTATGCTCCTTTATGTCCTCTTTTATCGTCTCCTGGCCGGTGTCGGAGCAGGTGAACTGGAGGTCCCGGGCGACCTCGACCCCCGGGAGGGTCTTGGCGAACTCTGTGAGGATATCGGGCTCCAGGACCCCGGCGATGTTCAGGCCACAGTGGCATACGTAGACTCCGATTCGCATCGAAAGGACTCCGAACTATCGTTCGATATCCACCGACTTAAAGGTACCTGTTATGGGAGGACGGGGCCGGATCTGCCAAGATCGTCTCCCCTTTCGATTTATCGCCAGCCTCAGAAGGGAGATCGAGGAGTCAAGAATTAAAACAGGGGTTTTGGTTATAGTTAGGTGCCGGGAACGGGATCCGAACCCGTGACTTCCAGATGCCTCAGGAGACGAGCGCCTCATTTTCGATTCCCTATGAGTCTGGCGCCCTAACCGACTAGGCCACCCCGGCACAGCAGATCCCCTAGGGTGATTAGTTACATAAACGTTGTGCTCAGCGGCCGCAAGGCCCCCGAAGGAGAACTTATTTCTAAGGGAGGAAGGATACGGGTCCGCTGAAATTCATGTCGAGCATATCCGGCAGCCTGAGCGATTCCTTATCTGGAAAATTGATCGTCCTCGCCGTTACGGGGTCCATCGCCGCGGTGAGGACCGTCGACCTCGTCCGGGATCTGATCCGGCGGGGTGCGACGGTCCACGCCGTCATGAGCTCTGCCGCCACGGAGATCATCCATCCGTACGCCCTGGAGTACGCGAGCGAGAACCCCGTGGTGACGAGGATCACCGGAAGGGTCGAGCACGTCGAGTTCTGCGGCGTCGGGGGGAGGGCCGACCTCCTCCTCGTCGCCCCCGCCACCGCCAACACCATCGGGAAGATCGCCTGCGGGATCGACGACACCCCCGTCACCACCTACGCCACCACAGCCCTGGGGTCTGGCGTCCCCGTCGTCGTCGTCCCGGCGATGCACGAGGCGATGTACCGCCACCCTGCGGTATTGAAGAACCTGGACGCTCTGCGGTCGATGGGGGTCGTCGTCGTCGATCCCCGGATCGAGGAGGAGAAGGCGAAGATCGCCGAGAACAGGACGGTGGTGATGGAGGTGGAGAGGCTCCTTGGCCCCAATGACCTCGCAGGAAAGAAGATCCTGGTGACGAGCGGCGCCACCGCCGAGAGGGTCGATCCCATCAGGATACTGACGAACAGGGCTTCGGGGAAGACGGGAACGGAGATCGCCCTGGAGGCCCGCAGGAGGGGGGCCCAGGTCACCCTCGTCCATAGAGGGCGTCTCGGGCTGCCGGTACACGAGATATACGCCGAGAGCGCCGAGGAGATGGGATACGCCGTCCTGGCGCAGCTCGATGGAGGTGGGTACGACGCCATGATCGCCGCCGCCGCCGTCTCCGACTATACCCTCGCCCCTTCGCCTGAGAAGATCAAGTCCGGGGGCGAGCTCATTCTCAGGCTATCGCCCACCTCGAAGATAATCGGTGCCGTCCGGTCCCTTCATCCGGACCTGAAGATGGTGGGGTTCAAGGCCGAGACGTTCCTCACCGACGAGGAGCTGATATCAAGGGCCAAAGAGTCGATGGAGAAGAACCGGCTCGACATCGTCGTCGCCAACGACGTCGGGAAGGGCGGGATGGGGACGGAGGAGAACAGGGTTCTGATCCTGGGGCGGTCCGGGATGAGGTCCGAGGTCTCGGGTCCCAAGAGGGCCATCGCCAAAGCGGTCATCGACGCCCTGGCGGAGGAGTTATCCTGAAGGCCGCCGCCCCAGCCCATATAACCGGGTTCTTCGCCGCCCGGCGCGACCCCGACCCGAGACGGGCGGGATCCGTAGGCTCTGGCCTCAACCTCGACCTATTTGCCAGGAGCGTCGTCCGCGCTTCGGAGGAGACGGTGATCTTCCTCAACGGCGCCGAGTCGGCGGCTCCGGTGACGAGGAGGGTCGTAGAGAGGCTAGCCCCGCAGCCCGTCAGGGTCGAGACGGAGCTGTCGATGCCCCTGGGGGCCGGGTTTGGGGCGAGCGGCGCCGGGGCCCTCAGCTCTGCCTACGCCATCAACGAGGCCTTCGACCTCGCCCTCACCGCCGACGGCGTAGCCGGGGCGGCCCACGGTGCGGAGGTCGCCTCCGGCACCGGCCTTGGGGACGTCATCGCCCAGAACGTCGGCGGCCTGGTGGTGAGGCTCTCGGCCGGAGCGCCCGGCGTCGGGTCCGTCGACAGGATACCGGTCCCGCCCCTGCGAATCGACTGCATCGTGAGGGGCCCATTATCGACGGAAGAGGTCCTCTCGGACCCCTCCGTCATGAGGGGGGTGAACCGGGAGGGGGAAAGGGCCCTCAAGGAGCTTCTGAGGAGGCCGACCCTGGATAGGTTCGTCTCTCTATCATGGGAGTTCGCTCAGAGGTCGGGGCTCGCGAAGGACTGGATGGAAGATGCGGTGGAGGCGGTGGAGTCGTCGGGAGGCGCGGCCAGCATGGTGATGCTGGGGGACGCCGTCTTCGCCGTCGGTGGGGCCGAGGCCCTGGCGGAGTTTGGAGATGTCATATCTGCTAAGGTCAGCCTGGGGGGTGCCGGCCTTGAGTGACGTTCCGCCATCCCACCCGCGGTACGCCTCCCTCGTCACCCGGGAGAAGGTTGTGGAGGGGGTAGCTAAGGGGATCACGGGCCAAAACGGCCTCATCGCCCAGGGTCGGGGCGAGGCCTTCGATTACCTCATCGGGGAGAGGACGACGGCTGGCGCGGCAGAGGCGGAGAGGGCGGCGGCGGCGATGCTCCTCCTCGCAAAGCGGCCTGTCCTCAGCGTCAACGGGAACGCCGCCGCCCTCGTCCCCGAAGAGATGGTGGCCCTCGCGAATAAGATAGGTGCGCCCCTGGAGGTGAACATATTCTACCGGACCGAGGAGCGGGTGAGGAGGATCGCCGACCACCTCCGCAGCTTCGGGGCCGAGGAGGTATTCGGGGAGGCCCCCGACGCCTCCATCCCCGGCCTCGACCACGCTCGGGCGAAGGCGACGAGGGGCGGCATATTCGACGCCGACGTCGTCTTCGTCCCCCTGGAGGACGGGGACCGGTGCGAGGCGCTGGTGAGGATGGGAAAGAAGGTGATCACCGTCGACCTAAACCCCCTCTCCCGGACCGCCCGGACCTCGACGGTGACGATCGTCGACAACGTCGTCCGGGCTCTGCCCAACCTCGTCGGTCTGGTGGGGGAGATGGCGGGCCGGGGGGAGGGGGAGCTGGCATCGATCATCGAGGCCTACGATAACAGGGACGTCCTGCGCAGGTCGGCGGAGGAGATGGTCTCTCACCTATCGCGCCAGTTTCCGTCTGGGTGAGGCTGATCCCCACCAAGATATTTTATATTTGGTGTACATAATATCCCTTCATGCCCAAGCGGGTCATCTCCCACCAGGAGCTTCTGGAATCGGTCCACGCCGCCACCGGCGCTCCCTTCGAGTCGATTTATCCCACCGATCGCAGCTACTTGGCCCTATCCCTCGCCGAGGTATGGGAGACGGTCCAGTCCTTCGGCCCGAGTTTCGCGAACGGCGATAAAGAGGATGCGGATCACCAGGCCCGGAGGCTCTGGTACGCCTTCAAGGAGGGTGACAGCAGGTCCGCCTGCGGCATTGTCAGGCTTTCTGCCCCTCTCGTACGGGACGTGGTGGGGGTTTTGACCGTCGACGACCTCCTGGGGGAGGGGAACGGAGACCTGGCGGCCCTGGACGACTGCGTCCTCAGCGACGACCTGGCGGAGTACGCCGAGGAGGTGGGGGTCAGGTTCGGGGGTGAGGCGAAGAACGGGGGCGGAGGGTGCCGGTCCGATCCGAGGGGGAAGGTCGAGATGACCCTCATCGAGCCCCAGACGAGGGGCGTCTTCAAGAGGAGCGAGGGGGGAAGCTTCGGGCCCGGCCGGTGGCCGGTATCGGATATAAGGGCGGTCGCCGTCTGGTTCTGACGGAGGCGTTGGGGGGATGGGAGAAGAGGTCTACGGAGGTGGTCTCCGCCGCAGAGGGCAGAGGGTCTATCCACGGGGCCGGTCGCGCATCTTGCCACCGACCCGTCTTGATTCGCCGATATTGCGGCAGGGCCAAACGAATTAAAAAAAATAATAAAATAAGCAGAATCAAAGTCTCGACAAAATTTTCGGCCTACGGCAAACTTTATTACCGATTACATCATGAAAATAGTCTTATTCTGGAGGGATTGATCTGAAACTCAGCCTGGCCTTACTGGCTATCATATTGATCTTCTTGCTTGGGACCTCTGCCGAGGGTCAGCTATTTTTTGACAAGACAGCCAACGTGACCACCAAGCCCCTGTTCGAAGATATAGAATACAAATTCATAATTAGGAACATAGGGAGCACGAACCTGACGGATCTGAAGTTGAACGACGACAGGTTGGGAAATCTCACAAGTCTCCTCCCGACGACGACCCTGCTGCCGGGTCAGTGGGCGAACTTCACCTACGTTTGAGGATTTCGAATAACTCAAACATC
>DAXT01000005.1 GCA_002506535.1 Methanothrix harundinacea | reverse complement strand
TCCCCGCAGGAACCGACCTCTTCGAGGTTCCAGCCCTCGTCTTCTCCGAGGCGGACAGATCCGGGATAAAGCTTGGGATAGGCTCAGTAGACGTAGTCGTCCAGATAAAGAGCAAGGCTCCGGAAGCGCTCAATAAGAGGGTGATAGTCTGCGACCTCGCCGTCGCCGTCACCGAGGAGGGCCTCCTCCTCGTCCGGGAGGCTTTGCCGGAATGAATTGAGCCGCTATCAAATGGATCATCATCCAGGAGTTTGATCATATATGGCCAGAACCCTATCAGATAGAGACATCGAGATACTGAAGAAGCTCGCCCCGGAGTGCGCAGATACGACCTGCTCCGGATCCGGCCTGTACTTTCAGTCTATCCTCCCCCCTGTCTCAAACCACTTCTCCCTCGACGACGAGGACTTTGAGGATAGGCTGAAGAGGCTCGACATCTTCGAGCTGCGCTATCTGGCGGAGGTGATCCTCGACGGATCGGAGAGCCTCGGGTGCATCCAGCCGGAGCACGCCGAGATCCTCTTCCGGCTCCTCCGGGAGAGGGTCTCAGAGGATGTAGGCGAGAAGGTGAGGGAGCACTATGAGGGGGCGGGGGAGTGCCATCATTGAACTGTGATTTTGTCTGTGACTATCTCTCTGATTATGTGGTCGTCTTATCCACGGCCCCACCAGACCACTCCGGAAGGATGTCGAGGCTGATCGTCGAGGAGAGGCTCGCCTCTTGCGTCAACATATCCCAGGTCAGGTCCACCTTCTGGTGGGAGGGAGAGGTCAACCAGGAGGCCGAAGACCTCCTGATCATCAAGACGGAACGCGAAAAGGTGGAGGAGCTCTCCGCCAGGATCCGGGCTATCCACCCCTACGACCTCCCCGAGATCATCGTCCTTCCCATAATTGGAGGCGACGATCGCTACCTCGCCTGGATATCGGAGGCTTTGAGGGGGCCATCCGCCTCCGGCGGACCGAAGACCGAAGACCCGTAGCCGATCATCCCTCCCTCACCCTTCCCTTAGCCGGTCTGCCGCCTCCGCGAGCTTCGCCTCCTCCTTCAGGGCCGCAAGACCGGCGGCCCCCTCCTGGAACCCCTCCAGGGCGTTGAAGAACCTGTCGAGGACGTCGCCCCCGTAGGTCGGTACGACGAAGATGTGGGTGTGGGGGATCCTCCGGCCCCGGGCGTATATCGCCACAAAGTCGGGGCTGTAGGCCCGCATGATCTTCGAGGATACCGTCCTTGCCACCCGAAAGAGGCTCTCCACCTCCTCCTCGGTGAGGTCGTGCCACCAGGGGACGTGCCTTTTGGGGATGACGAGGGTGTGCCCCTCCGAGAAGGGGTTTATGTCCAGGATGGCAAGGGAGAGGTCGTCCTCATAGATCCTGTGGGCTTTTGCTCTTCCGGCGACGATCTCGCAGAATATGCAGCTCTTATCTTCGATCTCATCCAAGAATGATCCTCCCATTTATCTGGAGAGACGTTACGAGATCCGACCTGATATGAGTTTGCATCACCATATCGAGATGGTTGGCTCAATTGAGCATCTCGCCAATCTTTAGCTTCGTTTATGCTCGAACTCGATCAGACGCCATTATATCGCCTCTCGACCGCCTTCACCATCCCCCACAGCACCTCGTTCCCCGGCGCCTCCACCCCGTGCCTTCTCGCCCGGTCGAGGACGAAGCCGTTTATCGCGTCGATCTCCGTCTCCCTTCCCCGGAGGACGTCCTGGAGCATGCTGGAGGTGTTGGCGGCCGTATTCTCGGCGACGGTCCGGACGAAATCCAGGACGGCCAGCTCATCGAACCTCTCGCCCTCTCTTTCGGCGACGGCGACGCACTCCCTGACGATCCTCTCGATGACCGGGGCGAGATGCGGCGAGAGGACGATCCCGTTCTTCTCCCGGGTCAGGGCGGTGATGGGATTTATGACGGCGTTCGCGAAGAGCTTCATCCACTGCTTGGCCTTGAAGTCCTGCGCGAACTCGGCAGAAAAGCCCTTTTCAGCGAGCCTGGTCCCTATTAACCGCCTCAGGTCTTCGCCAGTCTCGGCCTCAAAGACGGTCTTGCCCCTCCCCTTCAGCTCGATCTTCCCGTCCCCGGCGAAGACTACTCCGACGGAGGTGATGGCTTCGTAGACTGGATTATCGGGTAGGTCGAACCTCTCCCGGTTTCCCATCCCGTTCATCAGGAGGATGAACCGGGCTTCCGAGAGCTTCCCCGCCAGGAGGCCGGACTCCTTGATCTCCTTCGCGACGGCAGGGAGAGAATAGGTCTTGACGGTGACGACGACGACCTCGGGGGCGAAATCCGACCTCGCGAATTCGCCGAGGCCCGCGAATGCGTGGCAGAACCGGATCGAGTGGGGACTTTCTCCTTCGGCGAGGGTGACCTCCAGGGACCGCTCTCTGATCGCCTCGATGTGGCCGGGCCTCCCCAGGAGGGCGACCTCCTCGACGACGGCGGTCGTGCTTCCCTCCGTATCTTCCGCCGGTGACCCGGCCCCCTCTAGCGCCGCCAGCTCCGATAGGAGGTATCCGAAGAAGGAGCCGATCGCCCCCGCCCCGTAGATCAGGACCTTCGTCATCGGTCGGTTTCTTTCCTCCTTCAGGCGATCCCAAGCTCCCGGTGCCTCTTCAGGATCTCGTCGGCGAGCCGGTCGAGGGCCTGGTAGTCCTCCTCTCCGGGAAGCCCTTTGGCGAGGACCGGCTCCATCACCTCCACCTTCAGGAGGGGGATCGCCTCCTGGATCGCCTTCACCGTCTTGCCGCCCCAGCCGTAGGAGCCGATGATGGAGGCGAACCTCGTCTTCGGCCGCAGCGCATTTGCGAGGAAGGCGACGTGAGCGGCGTTGGGGTGGGGCCCCGCAAGAACGGTGCTCGTCCCCAGGACGAGGGTCGCGGCGTCGACGAGGGCCTCGGCGATCTTGCCGACGTCGGATACGGCGATGTCGAACCTTTTCACCCCGATCCCCCGGCTTATGAGTCCGTCGGTCAGGTAATCTACCATCAGCCGCGTGCTCCCGTGCATCGATACGAAGGGGATCACCACCTCGTTCTTGACCTCTTCGGAAGACCAGTCTCTGTAAGCCTCGACGATGAAAGAGGGGTCGGAGTGGAGGGGGCCGTGGCTTGGGGCTATCATCTTTATTGATAGCGGATCGATGACCTCCAGGTTCTTTCTGATGATCGCCCGAAAGGGCATCATGATCTCGGCGAAGTACCTCTTCGCCGGTTCATAGATGATCCTCTGGTCGGCGAAGAGGTCGCTGGTGGCGAAGTGGGAGCCGAAGAAGTCGCAGGAGAAGAGGATCTCATCCTCTTTGAGGCGGGTGACCATCGTCTCAGGCCAGTGGACCCAGGGGGTGTAGAGGAACTCCAGGGTTTTGCTGCCGAGGGAGAGGGTCGACCTGTCCTCAACGGTCATAAACCTCTCTTCTGGTATATCGAGGAGGATGGAGAGGAGCTCCCGGCAGCGGGGGGTGCAGACGACTTTCGCCTCAGGGAACCTTTCGAGGACCGCCGGGATCGAGCCGGAGTGGTCCTGCTCGGCGTGGTGAGCCACCACGTAATCGAGCCGATCGATCCCGAGATCCGCCAGGTTCTCCAGGAGCGCCTTCCCAAAAGGCGGGTCGGCGGAATCTATGAGGGCGGTCTTCTCGCCGCCCATGACGACGTAGGCGTTGTAGCTCGTCCCGTCCGGGAGGGGTATCAGCTCGTCGAAGAGCCGCCGGTCCCAGTCGATGACCCCTACGGAGAATACCCCCGGGCTGATCTCTCTATTGACCGTCATTTAAACCACCTATTAATTGACCTTCACGAAGGCGTCTTTGGAGGCCTCCTCTCTCTCGACAGCTCAAGTCCCGGAAAAATCCCATACCTACAACCCTCACACGGGATCGCGGACGCAACTATCGAACCTCAATGGGGAGCTTCCTTATCGAAGATAATTCCCGGATCGACGTTTTGCATCTTCCGTACTTAAGTATTTTCAAGTCGGACCAAGATCTATGGTTGGCTCGCGCTCATCGAGATCGAGTCGAAAAATATTAAATAGATAAGGACGATATATGGGTTGGTATATGTGTTGATCCTAATGAATGGGAGTTGGAGGGGGTAGCATGAGATGCTTAGTTTATATCGCGATAGCGCTTCTGGCGCTGGCGCCGACAGCCCTCGGCGCGGTGGGGACAGTTGAACAATCCGGGGCGCCGGCGTCCACGGACCTTGCACGGTCCTACCAGATCGAGGCGCCGAGCCTGAGGGGGCCTTATGAGGAGGGGTATTCTCCGACGGAGCTGAAGTTCGGGACCCCCGAGATGTACAGCTTTCTTCCTGACGACCGGCTGAGCTTCGTATCGGCGACGCCACCAGAATCGGTCCTGGCCGCCTTCCAGGGGTCCTCGGGGACCGGTTCAGGCTCCTGGTACTGGCCGGGATCTGTGGAATCTCAGAACAAGCTCTACGTACAGACCCGTGACGGGGTGACGACGGTAGCGGGATGCAGCAGCGGCGGGCATCTCCCACTCTGGGCGAAGGTCGCCTACACCGGCAACTTCTTTGTCTACGAATGGTATCCCAACAGGCTCGCGCCATCGGTGAACTGGTACTTCTGGACCTGGCCAGGCTATCTCAAGGGCTGGTTCAAAGGAGACGAGGCGGGCTGGCACGTCATCTGCTTCCACAGCGACAAGTCCAGCAACTACGTCTACATATATGTCTGGCCGGAATCCGGCCATCAGGAGAGCGGGAAGAAGGGAACGTATGGGATGACGGTGGGCTATCCGAAGATAGAGGCGCCCCAGACAAAGCCGTCGGCGTCACCCAGCGGCAGCAGCCTTGCCACCGGCATCGGGATGGCCACCCCTACGCCCCCAGATCCCGTCTCCGAGGGGCTCATGCCGACAGACCTGCGGCTACCGGCCCCGGACTACTCCGCCACAGGATATGCTGACTCGGCACCGGTACCCGCAGGCCGGTGTGCCGCCACCAGCGGGATATCCGATTGCGGAGGCTACACCGGGGCACCATATGGGACCGGCTCCATCTCGCCGATCGGGTACAGCCCCGCCGGAGCGGACACCGTCTCCGACTTCGGCCTCGTCTATACCCCACGGTCTGCATCCAAGTACAACGAGTACTACATCCAGACCCGGCCGGGGAGGCTGACGACGGTGGCCAGCACCAGGCAGAACCAGTGGCTCCAGCTCTGGTCCAAAATAACCCGGCCGGGGATGTACTGGTCCTTCGAGTGGCCGCCCTGCAAGGCGGGGTACTACTGCCCCCCTGAGGTGAAGAGCTTCGGCTACAAGAAGGAGGGGTGGTATCCGACCTGGTTTAAGAGCAGCACTCCAGGCTGGCATCTCCTCGTCTACCAGTGCAACGACTGGTCCAACTACGTATACATCTACGTCTGGCCCCTCGACTGCTGAACGGGCCCTGCCCGCCCCCTCCCCCTCCAGATTCGGGGGGGCGGGGCGATCTCTTTATATACAGCGAGCTTGGGTCTAGACTGAAAGCTATCTGATGTAATTACCCTTACTGGAGGATCTTTATTGGCGAGACGGTCACAGAGGAAGTCTGACAGCAGGAAGGTCAAGGCTAAGCAATGGTACAAGGTCGTAGGCCCCGATATGTTCGGGAAGTCTCCCGTCGGGGAGACCCTGGCCAGCGACCCGGCAAAGCTGATGGGAAGGATCATCGAGACGACCCTGGGGGAGCTGACGAACAACTTCTCCAAGCAGAACACCAAGCTGATGTTCAAGGTGGACCAGGTGGCCGGCGACTCCGCTTACACCAAGTTCGTCGGCCACGAGCTGACCAGCGATTACATAAGGTCCCTGGTCAAGAGGAGAACGTCGCGGATCGATTCCATCATCGACGTCACCACCAGCGACGGCTATAAGGTGAGGGTCAAGCCGAGCTGCTTTACGGTGAAGAGGGCGAGGAGCACCCAGGTCAAGACGATAAGAAACATAGCCTCCAACATAATCCAGGAGAAGGCAGGAACCCTGGATCTAAACCAGTTCATCCAGGACGTCGTCTTGGGGAGGATATCCCTCGACATATACAAGGACGCAAAAGAGATCTACCCCCTCCGGCGCGTTGAGATAAGAAAGACGGAAATTCTGGCGAGTCCCGTGGCCTCATGAAGATCCTGGGGTTCTTCGGCAAAGGCGGCACCGGCAAGACGACCCTCACAGCCCTGATACTCCGGGAGCTGGCCAGGAGAGGCGACGGGGGAATTTTGGCCGTCGACGCCGACGCCAACGAGTGCCTTGCCAGCCTCCTGGGGGCGGAGGGAACGCCGACCGTCTCCGATATGCTCCAGAAATATAAACGCCAGAGGGAAGAGAGCCCCGAGCTGACGGGGATCGACATATTCCAGAACCTCTTCGACTCCCTCCTGATGGAAGGGGAGCAGAAAGGTTACGATATGCTGATCATGGGGCGTGGCGAGGGGTCCGGCTGCTTCTGCGCCATCAACGACCTCCTCCAGGCGGTCTTCGAGAAGACCGTCGAGGGCGAAAGCTACGGCTACCTCCTGATGGACTGCGAGGCTGGTGTGGAGCATATAGCAAGAAAAACCTCGGGGGAGATCCACGACGCCATCATAGTAACCGACGCCAGCAAGGTGAGCCTCGACACGCTCAGGCGGATAAGGGATGTCGCAAAAGAGGTGGGGACGAGGATCGAGAACTACTACGTCGTCGCCAACAAGACGAGGCCCGATATGCTCGATAAGGTCGAGGAGACGGCCAAGGGCCTCGGCTTCAAGTACCTGGGAGCGATCCCCGAGGACCCGAACTTCACCGAGATCGCCTACCATGGGAAGACCGTCTTCGACCTTCCCGACGACTCCCCGGCGGTCCTGGCCGCGAAGAAGATCGCGGACCAGATCCTGGAAGGCGGAGCTGTCTAAGGCGGTATCGTCATGAAGGGAATAATGATATCGGTTCTCATCTGCCTTGCAGCCTGCTTTGCCTCCGGCTGCATGGATCAGGGGAGCGAAGTCAAGGCCGGCCCATCGGAAGAACCTCTATCCGCCCTCGCCGTGGTCATAACCTCACCCGCCACCGGATCGGTCCTATCCGGGGGCGAGAGGGTCAGTTTCGATGGCGAGGCGACAGGCGGGAAGCTACCCTATACTTATCAGTGGTCTTCGTCCCTCGACGGAACCATCTCAATAGAGAGGTCTTTCTCAAAGCTCTCTTCGGATATGAGCAAGGGAAGATACGTCATCGTCCTGAAGGTGACCGACGATGCCGGGGCGAGCGGCCAGGCGAGCATCACAGTGACGGTCCTTTAGACCTTAGGTCTTTAGACCCTAGGTTTGATGGCTCTATCGGGGGACTTCTCCCCCAACCCATCCATCTCCAGCAGATCTTTAAAGAGCCCTTCGGCATCTCCTCGGATTCAGATCAGAGCCGCGCCTCCGCCAGGGCAGAGCCGCACCGGCAGCCCCTCTCCTCCGGCATCATCGAGACGGCGCCCCTTATGATCTGCCTCAATAGAAGGGCGGATTTTGCCATCTCATCGACGATCTCCGTCGCAGCCATGGAATCTTTTCTCATCCCGGCGGCGGGGTTTGTGACTATGCATATCGAGGCGTAACAGAGCTCCAGCTCCCGGGCGAGGACGACCTCGGGATAGCCGGTCATACCGACGACGTCTCCAAAACGCCTCAGCATCCTGATCTGAGCGGGGCTCTCGAGGTGGGGCCCCTCGGTGCAGACGTAGGTGCCGTCGGAGACGGTCGCGCTGGCCGCCTTCGCCCCAGAGGCGAGGGCCCGCCTCACCTCTGGGCAGTAGGGGGTCGTCAGATCGACGTGGACCGCCTCGTCCTCGAAGAAGGTGGAGGGGCGGGATCTGGTCAACTCCACGAAGTCGCTGGGGACGACGAAGCTTCCGACGGGATGCCACGACATCGTCCCCACAGTGTTGGTGGATATGACCCGGGATGCGCCCCACCCCTTTGCGGCCCAGAGGAGGGCTCTGTAGTTCACCCGATGGGGCGGGAGATGAGACCTGCCGTGGCGCGGGATAAATAGGACCGTCTCGCCTTCAAGCTCTGATACCTTCGCCTCCACCCTCCCGAAAGGGGTATCGATGGAGACGGCCCCGCCCTCCATCTCAATCCCCGTCCCGCCGATGACCGCGATCTTACCATCCATGGCTGCTGGAGCAACTCGATAATTTAAAGGGCTTATCCCTTGGCGTTCCTCCCTCCGGCGATGTATTATTTTCGGGCCGCAGGCATCTATTTCGCATCTTTTTATGGCGAAACCTAGATAAGGGGCCTACCCATCTTGCCTAAGAGACGGCCTTCCGGCCAGGACCCCTGCATATCGATGGAGCCTCACGATAGCGGGACCTTTTGAGGAGATATCAGATGGAATTTACCGCCCAAGAGAAGTACGAATTCAAACGGCTCCTGGAAGACCTGAGGAGCAAGAGCGGAAGGGGTACTGAGCTGATCTCTCTTTACATCCCCCCCGACAAGCAGGTATCCGATGTCACGGCACAGCTGCGGGACGAGCACGGCCAGGCCGCGAACATCAAATCGAAGCTCACCCGGACCAACGTCCAGAGCGCCCTCGAGTCGGTGATGGCGAGACTGCGGCTGATCCCAAAGGCCCCACCCAACGGCGTCGCCATCTTCGTCGGGGCCGTCGACGTCGGCGGGAACAAGACTGATATGTACAGCATGGTTCTGGAGCCTCCAGATCCGATAGTCACATACCGCTACCACTGCGACTCCTCCTTCTTCCTCAACCCTCTTGAGGATATGCTCGCCGATAAGAAGACCTTCGGTCTGATCGTTTTAGACAGGAGGGAGGCGACGATCGGGGTTCTGAAGGGAAAGCAGGTGGAGGCCATAAAGCACCTCACCTCTTCGGTCCCAGGAAAGCAGAGGAAGGGGGGTCAGAGCAGCAGGAGGTTCCAGCAGCTGAGGCTGATCGCGATCCACGACTTCTACAAGAGGATAGGAGAGAGCGCCACCGAGGCGTTCCTCCAGATAGACCGAAAGGACCTGGAGGGGATCCTCATAGGAGGGCCGTCTCCGACGAAAGAGGAGTTCGTGGACGGCGAGTTCCTCCACCACGAGCTCCAGCAGAAGGTCCTGGAAGCCCTCGACGTCACCTACACCGACGAGTCGGGGCTCTACGAGCTGGTGGACGCCGCCCAGGATAGGCTCCTGGACCTGGAGCTGACCCAGGAGAAGCTCCTCATGAGGAGGTTCATGAAGGAGCTGGTCAGCGAGAAGGGGCTCGCCTCTTACGGAGAGAAGGAGGTCCGGGAGAACCTGATCATGGGGTCGGTGGAGACCCTCCTCCTATCCGAGGATCTCCGGAAGACCAGGGCCAAGATCAGATGCACCAACCCTGGGTGCGACTTTTCCGAGGATGCCACAAGGTCGCCCAGCAGCCCGCCCCCCGAAAACTGTACGAAGTGCGGGTCACAGCTCGAGATCGCCGAGGAGGTGGACATCATAGCCGACCTATCCCGGATGGCGGAGGAGAGCGGTAGCTCCGTCGAGATCATATCCACCGAGTTCGAGGAGGGGTCCCAGCTCTACCGGGCCTTCGGCGGGATCGCCGCGATCCTGCGGTTCAGGACGAGCAGCGTCTGAGGCAGATTATGATCGATCTGACAGTCATCTCACCCCTGAGGCCCACAGAAAGCCCTGAGAAGGTGGCAGGAGCCCTGGAGGTCATCTTTCCCGGGATCGTCCTGGAGGCGACGGAGACCAGGATTGAGGGTCGAGGGGGGACGGAGGCGCTATCGACCTTTCACCGCCTCTTGAGGGAGCAGAGGATCCTGGACACCGCCAGGTCTGTATTCCTCGCCGGAAGGGTCGGAGACGCCCTCCAGTTCAGGCTGAACAAGCAGGCGGCAACTGTGGGCAGGATAAGCTTTCCCCCCGAGGAAGAGCCCCTCGGCTCGATCCACGTCGAGATCCGGGGGCCGGAGCTCCTCGTCGACTGGCTCGCCCCCAGGACCGTCGATGGAAGGCCCGTGGAGGAGATCGACCTGGAGGATCATGTTTAGCTTCTCCTCGAGCGCCCTCGTCGATCGGCCCTTCGACTGGGCGTACCAGCTGGAAGAGCTCGGCTACTCCGGCTGGGAGATCGTCAACGAGGGAAGGCAGAGGCTCTCGGTCGAGACCTTCCCCCTGGCGAAGGAGATCGTCGAGACGACGAGCCTCGTCATCACCGTCCATCTCCCCTACTCTGACCTCAACCTCGCCAGCATGAACCAGCCTATCTGGGAGGAGACGGTCCGTCAGATGAAGGAGTGCATCAGCCTCGCCTCAGAGTTCTGTCCCCTCGCCGTCGTCCATCCCGGATACCTATCGCCGCTGGGCAAACAGATGCCCGACCGGGCCTGGGAGCAGAACATCCTCGGCCTCTCGACGATATGCGACTACGCCGCCGATTTCGGCATGAGGATAGCCGTCGAGAATATGCTGAATATCGAGTCGATGCTGGGCAGAACCCCCGAAGAGATAAGAGGGATGATCGAGACCGTCGGCAGGGAGAACCTGGGGTTCGTCTTCGACGTAGGCCACGCCAACACCAACGGCAACGTCGAGGAGTTCTTCGCTCTTAGGGGTGAGATGATCCACGTCCACATCCACGACAACAAGGGGGCTAGAGACGAGCACCTCCCCGTCAAGGGCGGAAACGTCAACTGGGTCAAGGTGGCCAAGGCCCTGGAGGGGTACGATGGGAGGCTCGTCACCGAGGCGCGGACCCTCGTCCAGGGGGCCCAGTCCATGAGGAACCTGAAGGCCTTTCTGGAGGCACCGGGATGATCCCATCTCTCGAAGACCTCGCCGAGGATATATCCGCCCACTTCGAGGCGAAGGACCGGGCCCGGGAGGAGGCCCTCGCCCTGACGCGGGTCGTCGTCAGAAGGTCGGGGGCGGCCATAAGGTCGGTCCACCGGGGCGAGATCGATAGGGCCCGCGACCTCACCCGGCGGGCGGGGGAGGCCCTGGCCGATATCATGGTGATCCTGAACGGCCACCCGGACCTGAGATACGCCGGATTTATCGACGGCGCCGAGCAGGAGTACGCCGAGGCGAGGATCGTCTTCTCCCTCATCACCGAGGAGAGGATGCCGACCCCCGGAGAGGTGGGAGTCGAGATGACGGGCTACCTGGCGGGGCTGGGCGACGCCGTCGGGGAGCTGAGGCGTCACGTCCTCGACCTCATCAGGCAGGGCAGGCCCGAGGAGGGGGAGGTCCACCTCGAGGCGATGGAGGAGATCTACCACCTTCTGATGTCCTTCGACTACCCCGACGCTATAACCAAGGGCCTGCGGCGGAAGGGGGACGTCGCCCGCTCCCTCCTGGAGAGGACCCGGGGCGACCTCACCAACGCCATCGGCCAGAAGAAGCTGGAGGTGCAGCTGCGGGAGGTGGAGGCGAGGATATCTCGGCCTCCATGAGATTCGAAGGTCGAAGTACATATCTTTCCATTAATTACGCAACCATGATGACATAGCCTACCGAGAGCCCCGAGACCCCATGTTCGAGATTCCACCCTTATCGCAGATCTTTTCCCCCGAAAATTTCTCCCTCCTGGTACTGGCGGCGGTCCTGGCCGCCATCGCCGCCCGGCAGCTCTTCAGGACAGGTATCATGATCTGGCAGATCATGATGGCTGGGGGGATCGCCGTCCTCGTCGCCGGCTCCATATCCCCGGACGATGCCGCCAGGGCGGTCAACATGGACGTGATGCTCTTTCTCTTCGGGATGTTCGTCGTAGGGGTCGCCCTGGAGGAGAGCGGCTACCTCGCAAGCCTCGCGGGGAGGATCTTCAGGAGGGCCCGGTCCGTCGACGAGCTCGTCCTGGCGGTCCTCTTCGGGACCGGGCTTCTCTCGGCGATGCTGATGAACGACACCCTCGCCATAGTCGGGACCCCCCTTCTCCTCCACTTCGCGAGAAAGTACGAGATATCCCCGAAGCTCCTCCTCCTCTCCCTCGCCTTCGGGGTGACGATAGGGTCGGTCGCAAGCCCCATAGGAAACCCCCAGAACCTCCTCATCGCCCTTGGCGGGGGCGTCCCAAACCCCTTCGTCACCTTCTTCCGATACCTTGCCCTCCCGACGGCGATAAACCTCCTCATAGCCTTCGGTATATTGAGGATCTTTTATAAAGAGGAGTTCGGTCACCGGGTCCTAAACCACGCCGACGACCCCGTCAGGGATAAAGACCTCGCCCGGCTCTCGAAGGCGTCCCTGGTCATGGTGGTGGCCCTCATCAGCTTCAAGATCGTCTCCGTCTCCCTCGGCTTTCCCTCCCCCTTCGGCCTGACGGAGATCGCCCTCCTATCCGCCCTTCCCATCCTCCTCTTGAGCCCCCGCAGGATGGAGCTGGCGATGAAGGTCGACTGGCGGACCCTCGCCTTCTTCGCCTCGATGTTTGTTCTGATGGAGAGCGTCTGGGACGCAGGCTTCTTCCAGGGGGCTCTCAACGGCTCGGGCCTCGATCCGACCTCCGTTCCCGTCATCCTCGCGACGTCCACCCTCATCAGCCAGTTCATATCCAACGTCCCCTTCGTCGCCCTATACCTCCCCCTCCTCTCCGCCTTCGACGGTTCCATCCTGGGGATGATGGCCCTCGCCGCCGGGTCCACCATCGCCGGAAACCTCACGATCATCGGGGCCGCCTCCAACGTCATCATCGTCCAGAACGGCGAGAGGAGGGGCGTCGTCGTCACCTTCACCGACTTCATCAAGGTGGGAGCCCCCCTGACGGCTCTAAACCTGCTCGTCTACTGGATCTATCTCGCCTCGATCTGAAGGAGGGCTCTGCCGCTCCCCCATCTGCGGCCGTCCAAACCCGATACGTATTTAGGGGCAGAGAGACGACCTCCACCAGGCCGGGGGTCGCCCCCGCGAAGAATGGATGATAGAATTCGAATGATGATGCAGAAGCAAACCGATAAAAAACGCCCGACTTCCTCAACCGTAAGAGTTGATGCCGGATGATCCTCAGGTCATGCATAAAAAAGTACAAGACCGACACTCATCGGGCCTTCTCCCCGGAGGAGACCCTCGAAAGGATAGCGCCCAAGATGGAGATTGCGGGGATTACAAGGGTAGCTGACATCACCAACCTCGACCGGATAGGTATCCCTGTCTTCTCAAGCATCAGGCCCTCGGCGGATAAGGGGGCGATCTCCGTCTACAACGGCAAGGGTGCGACCCCCGCCGAGGCGCGGGTCTCGGCGATGATGGAGGGGATAGAGCGGTACTCCGCCGAGGTCCATGACCGGAAGCTCTTGGTCGAGACCTTCTCGAAGCTGAAGGCAGAGACGGTGGCCGTCGACCCGAGGTCTCTGGCCATCCCCCAGGAGGCAGACCCGCAGATGGCGATCCCGTGGGTCACCGGCTACGACCTGATGAGAGATGAAGAGGTGATGGTCCCGGCGAGCGGAGTCTTCCACCCCCTCCCCAAGGAGTACCCCCAGCTCTTCCGGACGAATACCAACGGCCTCGCCTCGGGGAACGTCCTGGAGGAGGCGGTCTTCCACGGCCTCTCCGAGGTGATAGAGAGGGACGCCTGGTCTCTGGTCGAGGCGGTGAAGGATACCGGCCCCCTGGTCAGCGGGATCGAAGACGGCCTGGCGGCAGAGCTCCTTGAGAAGTTCGCCCGGGCCGAGGTGGAGGTGAGGATAAAAGATATCACCAGCGACGTCGGCATCCCCACCATCGCCGCCGCCTCCGACGACCTGAGGCTGAAGGACCCCGCCCTCCTCACCATCGGGATGGGAACCCACACCTCCGCCGAGGTCGCCGTCCTGCGGGCCCTTACTGAGGTCGCCCAGTCGAGGCTGACCCAGATCCACGGGGCGAGGGAGGATACGACGACGGCTGACTTCAGAAGAGAGATCGGCTACGAGAGGACCAAGAGGCTGAACAGACACTGGTTCGTCGACTCCCGGACCGAGCAGTTCTCCGAGATCAGGTCCCAGGACAGCGAGGACTTCCTCGACGACATCCGCCTGATGCTGAAACGCCTCAGAGAGGCGGGGATGGAACAGGCGATAGTCGTCGACCTCACCCGGGAGGAGATCGGCGTCCCCGTGGTGAGGGTTATAGTCCCGGGCCTTGAGATGAGCGCCGTGGACCCGGACCGGAGGGGTCACAGGTGGAGAGATGAGGTCAAAAGACATCGTCGTCTTTCTCGGGCCGAGCCTCGATAGAGCCGGGGCGGAGGCGGTCCTCGCCGCCGACTACAGGCCCCCCGCGCGGAGGGGGGACGTCTTCAGGGCGGCGGAGGAGGGGGCCCGGATCATCGGGATCATCGACGGGGTCTTCTTCCAGGATAGCGCCGTCGGCCACAAGGAGGTCCTCGCCGTCCTGGAGATGGGGGTCTACGTCGTCGGCGCCTCCAGCATGGGAGCTCTCAGAGCAGCGGAACTCCTCCCCTTCGGGATGGAGGGTGTGGGGGAGATATTCCGCCTCTACCGGGACGGGATCCTCATCTCCGACGACGAGGTCGCCCTCATCTTCGATCCCATCAGCTACGGACCGCTATCCGAGCCCCTGGTCAACATCAGGGATAACGTTCTTGCCGCCGAGAAGGGAGGATATATCGATGATGAGGCCGCGGCGTTGATCCTCGAGGCGGCATCGTCACTGTACTTCCCAAAGAGGAGCTACGACCGGATCCTGGAGGAGGCGACGGGGCTTGATAAGGCGGACGAAGAGGGGTTCAGGAGGTTTCTTGCTTCTGAGAGGAGAGATCTCAAGAGGGAGGACGCCGTCCTGGCTCTGAAGCGGATAAAAAAGATAGCTGTTGATATGGAGCTATTAAAAGAGAAGGCTGGAGATATCCCATGATAACGCTGAAGCCCTTCGGCAGGTTCCGCAACCCTCTGGGGGAGAAGGTGGAGGTCGACCTTCCCGCCGGCTCCACCGTCTCCGACCTGTTGGAAAACCTGGCATCGAGGTCCTCCGACCTGAGAGATCAAATCTTCGACTCCTCCGGCCATATCAGAGAGGACGTCAACGTCATGGTCAACGGGAGGCACTTCCTCTCCATTAAGGGTCCCGAGACCCGCCTTCTGGAGGGGGACGAGGTGGCCCTCTTCCCGGCGGTTGTAGGCGGCTAGAAGCCTGAATAGAATGGGAAAATGATAGGATGTCCGAGGACTTTGGAGCTCTGGAATGGCGAGAGACCTCGCAGGCGGCTCTCCCTTCCCGTCCGCGGATATCTCGCCTGCGCTCGCCATAGGGTGGCTCTTCGCTGACGAGGATCGGCCGGCGGAGGAAGCCGTCATCACCGGGGCCGCCATCGATAAATTTTCTCCAGAACTCCTCTTAAAAATCGGCAGCCATCCCAGACTTCGATGCCCGGCCCCCCACCGCCATCCCGGAGAGGGTGGTACCGTCTCTCCCAGAAGAGAGATTTAAGTAGGCTTTCCGCCGATGGTATGTCATGGAAAGTTCTGGTGAAGTGGCGCCGACGGCGAGATCCGGGAGGAGGGTCCTCATTCTCCTGGGCTGCCCTGAGGTTCCGGTCCAGACAAGCATCGCCCTATACCTATCCTTCAGGCTGAGGAGGAGGGGGGACGATGTGGTGGTGGCGGGAACCGGCGCCGCCCTCAAGCTCGCGAAGCTCGCCGATCCCGAGGGGCACTACCTCGGCGAGACTATGAACATCGACCGTTGTATCGCCTCCATCTCGGAGGGGAAGACCGACTTCGACCTCTGCTTTGCCTTCGCCCACAGCGACGCCGGGGTGACCTACGCCGGGACGGTCAGCTACATCTCAAAGGCGAAGCTCTTCCTTCTCATATTCGGGAGGGGCGCCGAAGATCTGGCCGAGACGGTGGAGTTCGACTGCAGAAAGCTGGTGGCGAAAGCGGTCCACAACCCAACGCCCCTCAAGAAGCTGATAGATGAGGTGATCGATTGAGCTGTATCGATGAGATGAAGTACGAAATCCTCCTATCCCAGTGCTCTTTCAAAGAGGCGAGAGAGTACATAAGAAATAAATTTAAAGAGGTTATCGAGGTCCCCCCCGGCTACAGGATCTTCGACACCTTCCTCATCGGGGTCCCGCCGCTTTTCGTCGGCGTCGAGGGGGATGATGTGATAATCCCCTATACAAAGCCCTGCTACGGGACCTACGTCATGAGGATGGAGGGGGGAGATGAGATCAAGAAGCTGAGGGCGAAGAGATGAGGGATGCCCCTCTCATCTCGAGGCTGAATCCGGAGGCTTGAGCTCTGATCGATATAAGAGAAGAAGATTTCTCCATCGAAGAGGTGGTGGCAGAAGCGAAGCGGCCCGATGCCGGTGCCCTGGTGGTATTCCTGGGGACGGTCAGGGACGACGGGATCGTCGGGATGGAGGTGGAGACCTACCGGGAGGTGGCTCTCCCTGAGCTGGAGAAGATCCGGGACGAGGCGACGGAGCGGTTCCATCTCAAATCCGTCGAGGTGATCCACAGGGTCGCAAACCTCTCGGTGGGTGACGATATCGTCGTAATAGCGTGCACCGCAGCCTCCAGGGGCGAGGCGTTTCAAGGGTGCATACATATTCTGGAGGAGATAAAGACGAGGGCTCCCATCTGGAAGAAGGAGATCATGACCGACGGCTACCGCTGGGTATGATCCGTTCCGGATCATCAAGGTTCAGACTATTGGGACCAGTCGTATGTTGCTCTTCTCGTCCCAGACCATATAGTGGGGCTCCGTCCTGGGAACGAGGCCGTAGACGCAGAGCCCTCCATTCAGCTCCTTGATGACGAAATAGGTGTCGGCTATGTGAGAGGTCATCCTGATGCTCTTCTGGCCGGATTTCACCACCACCACGTTGACATCGCTCGTCTCCTTCCATCTCTGGAACATCCGGCTGGTGGCGTTGAGCATCCTCTCGTAGCCGAAGGCGAACTCCATGGAGTCGAGGCCCATGACGTTCAATATCGGCCTTCCGGTCCTCTCCCTCAACTGGTCCCAGTTCTTGAATAGCATCTCGTACCAGCGGTCTCGATCGCTCTCCGGCTCCAGGACCATCACGTTGGAGGGGACGAAGACGTCTCTTGGGGTGAGCTGGTAGCCGATGGACGGAACGATGTGGACAGCTCTCCCGTTCTTTACGGAGTTGGAGGCGAGGGCTGTCAGGATCTGATAATACCTTTTGCCGACCCCCTGATCGATCTCCAGGACGTTGCAGGAACCGAGCTTCAGCCCTCCTGTGATCCTGTCGAAGTCGGCGATCCCGGTGGAGATGCGGCCGTCCCCGGGGTCGGAGATCCGGTCACCGTCGCTGACTATGCTGATCTTGGGGCTCAAATTTTCGATGGACGGCTCAAAGTAGCGAAACCTTCCCTCGTGGAGGGTGCAGGTGTAGATCTTCTGCTTTATCTCTACGGACCTCAATTTCTCCAGCTCGATCTCCCGGGAGTACCTGGTCATCATCCCTTCTTGGCGCCCGTTCCCGGTGGCGTGGCCCGCCATCCTGATGTTCTTCAGGGTCACGACGCCGTCGACGATGTAGTCCAGGGGGAGCAGGTCCGCCGACTCGCTGACGAATATCAGATGGATCCCCATATCCCGGGCGAACTCGCAGATGCTCTGCTCAAGGCTGTGCTGAGCGTCGCCGAGTATCTGGGCTGTGTAGTTTATGATGGCGTCCCAGCTGTCGATGACGATCATGGGATCGTCCATATCTTCGGCCTGATCGAAAAACGTCTTGAAGAAATCGAGGACTACCTCGTAGTTCGATCCCTCCTGGCCGATGTTCTTGAGGCTCTCGAGAAGCATCTTCTGGGTGGCGTTGATGAAGTTGCTCTTAGGGATGATCTCTTCGATCCATGAGAAGATGGAGTAGATCCGCAAGGGATTGACCCGGGTTGAGATGTACATGCCGTTCATCCTCTGGCAGACGCAGCTCATTATCTCCAGGGCTAGCGTAGTCTTTCCGGTTCCCGGCATCCCCTTGATGAGGAGCGACTGCCCCTCTTCCGCCTGGAAGAATTTATGGATCTCCGACGGTATCCGCATCTCTTGCATCGATGATCTCCCGCGTCAGTTGTTAACACGTATCATATATAAGTCTAATTTTCGATGGTTAAGATCCCGCCCCGCTGGGATCTCTGCGGCAAACCGATCTATTGTGAGGACCTCTTCAAAAGGTTCATGATAGTCTCCACCTTCTCAGGTTTTACCCTGAAGGACATCGAGATGGTGACGTCGTCTGAGAGCTCCTCAAGCTGGGCGACTATCGATAGATTTAGGGGAGCCCCTTCAACGGCCTCGCAGCTCCTAGCGGCTGCCTCGTCCGCCTCGCAAGATTCGAGATATTCCGCGGACAAAGCTCCATCGTTGCCATAGGCCGACCTCCAGAGCTTGGAGGGGCCGACCTCTGCAAACTGGCATTTGCCTTCTGATTTCAGGACTGAGAGGTACTTTATGGCGGTGGTCTTGCTCACCCCAGCCTGCTTTGCAACGTCGACGGTGGTGAGGCCGACCTCAGAATCCCTTATCGCCTTGAGAATCCTATCCTCGTAAGATGCCATCTTCCAGTTTACACCATCCTCTTTGCCGGTTTATCTATTCTCTCTCGTCTATTCGACGTATGCCGCATGGTCGGCCTTTACAGACTTTCCCAATTAATCTCCATCTCCGCCGTTTTGGTATATAAGCTTCTGGTAGATGAGATCGCCCTGCCCTTCGCCGGGATCCAGGCGGTTTAAAGGATTTAAACTATCAACTCGATAGAGGGGTTGATGACCGGGAAACGTTCCGCCATTTCAGATGATGGCGATAAGGGGGGGGATCTTCGGCGCCGCGATCCCGGGAGCTGGCCTCCCCTGAGGGGGGATTATAGCCTCGGCGATCCCGATTCAAGGATCGCGGTGGTGACCCTCGCAAGCCACCTTATGGCAAAGGGTTCGGCGATCTGGGGCCCCTGCAAGACGGAGAACCTGGGGGTGGAGAAGGTCGTCGCCAACCTCATCTCCAACACCAACATCCGGTTCCTCCTCATCTGCGGCGATGAGTCGAAGGGGCACCTTCCCGGCGACTCCATCATCGCCCTCCACAAGAACGGGATCGACGCAGACGGGAGGATCATAGGCTCCAGGGGGGCGATCCCCTTCATCGAGAACCTCCCGAAAGAGGCGATCGAGAGGTTCCAGAGGCAGGTGGAGCTGATCGACCGGATCGGCCTCGTCGACGAGGGCGAGATCGAGGGGATCGTCCGAGAGCATCGATCCCTATCGGAGCCCTTCCCTGAGCTGCCGATGGAGGTGGTGAAGAAGAGGGCAATGCGGCCGAGGGAGGGGGCGTCGTCTGGCGACGCCGTCTTCGGCGAGGGGGTCGTCCTCGACGCCTCCGCCTGGGTGGTGGCGGAGGCGATAGATGGTCCGGCTCCATCCTGATCGACCTATTGACGGCCGATGGAACGATCCGGCTATGAAGGAGGCTTTTATAATATGGAGCCAGATCCGGGGTGTTTGAAGCTGAAGGCCGATGGACCGATCTGTCTATTTGACCGGACAGGTCGATTTACCGATCAGCCTGATTGACCAATCAGGCCGATAGACAGATAGGGGCTATAGACTATCAAGAGGCCGGCCCCCAGTGGCCGGAGATCTCGTCCCAGGAGGCGCATAAAAGATGGCAGAGAAGAGGTTTGAAGATGGCATCTTCCTGATGCATACGGACAGGTTCGAAGAGGCGGTGGAGTTCTTCAAGGGCTTCGTCGATATAGACCCCTCCGACGTCGAGGCGTGGTACAAGCTGGCGGTGGCGTACCTGGGGGCAGGAAGGCTCGACGAGGGGCAGTCCTGCGCCGAGAGGGCCGTCGACCTCCGTCCCGACGATCCCGAGCTCCTGGACCTCCTCGGGGGGATATCCTCCCTCAAGAACGACGATGAGGGGGCGCTGGAGTTCTTCGATAAAGCCATCGAGGCGAAGCCCGACCACGTCCGGGGCTGGATATCGAAGGTTATGACCCTGCGAAACCTCTACCGGATCGAGGAGGCGATGGAGGCGTATCGTCAGGGCGTCAGCCAGGCCCCGGCCCTCAGAGACCCCGAGGAGTGGAACGACCTGGCGGGGGCGATATACGACCGGGGGGACTACCAGGCTACGATCGATTTCCTCGACTTCCTCCTGGAGCTCGAACCCGACGAGGCTAGCTACAAGTTCAACAAGCTCGGACCCCTCTCGAAGCTGAAGAGGTACGACGACGTCGTTGACCTCGCCGAGGAGCTGGTCGAGGAGATGCCCGACTTCGTCCCCGGCTGGATGGTGAGGGGTATCGCCCTTCTGGGCCTGGAGAGGTACGAGGAGGCGGTGGAGTCCTTCGACCGGGCGATCCTCCTCGACCCCACCGGCAATGAAGCCCGGGAGATGAAGAAGAGGACCCTGGAGTACCTGGATGATTTGAAGAAGGGGTGAAGGAACCGAGGGTGATCCTTCCTTCTTCTCAGGCATCCCCTCGAACAATTCTGATAAAGTGCATTTCCATGATGAGATCGACCCATCCCCCTGATCCCTCCCCGGATCCCCAGTTCGCCATCGCCTCCGAATTCGAGCCGAAGGGCTCCCAGCCCGGGGCTATCGATAAGCTCGTCTCTGGGCTGGCCTCCGGCCACCGGCTCCAGACCCTCCTCGGAGTCACCGGCTCGGGGAAGACCTACACCGTAGCCAAGGTCATCGACGCCGTCAAGAAGCCTACCCTCGTCATCGCCCATAACAAGACCCTCGCTGCCCAGCTCTACAACGAATTTAGGGAGTTCTTCCCCGAGAACCGGGTCGAGTACTTCGTCTCCTACTACGACTACTACCAGCCCGAGTCCTACATCCCGGCTAAAGACCAGTACATCGAAAAAGACTCCTCCATCAACCCCAAGATCGAGCAGATGCGCCTGGCGGCGACCGCCTCTCTCCTGTCGCGGCAGGACGTCATCGTCGTCGCCTCCGTCTCCTGCATCTACGGCCTTGGAAACCCCGAGAACTTCATGAAGATGGGCTTTGAGCTGAAGGTCGGCGACCAAATATCCCGAAGGGAGATCCTCGAGAGGCTCGTAGCGATCCAGTACGAGAGAAATGACTTCGAGCTTATTCCCGGGCGGTTCCGGGCCAAGGGGGAGACGATCGACCTCGTCCCCGGCTACTTCGACGAGATCGTGAGGATTGAACTATTCGGCGACGAGGTGGAGAGGATATCGGAGATCGACCGGCAGACCGGCGCCCTCCGCGAGGACATGAGGTACTTCTACGTCTACCCCGCCCGTCACTACGTCATCCCCGAGGAGGAGCAGAAGGGGGCGATTCTATCGATCCAGGAGGAGCTGGAGGAGAGGCTGCAGGAGCTCGATATGCTGGAGGCCCACCGATTGCGGCAGAGGACGCTCTACGACCTCGAGATGATCGAAGAGACGGGAAGCTGCAAGGGTATCGAGAACTACTCCCGCCACTTCGACGGCCGCAAGGCCGGCGAGCCGCCCTACTGCCTCCTGGACTATTTCCCCGACGACTTCCTCCTCGTCATCGATGAGAGCCACCAGACGATCCCCCAGCTCCGGGCGATGTACAAGGGGGATCGGTCCAGGAAGAAGAGCCTCGTCGACTACGGTTTTAGGCTTGCAAGCGCCTACGACAACCGGCCCCTTCGGTTCGAGGAGTTCGAGCGTTTCATGAAGAGGGTGATATTCGTCTCGGCGACCCCCGGCCCCTACGAGCTGGAGAGGTCCAGCCAGGTGGTCGATCAGATCATCCGGCCGACGGGCCTCCTCGACCCTGAGGTCGAGGTCCGACCCGCCGAGGGGCAGGTCCGGGACGTGATGCTCGAGATAGAGAAAGTCGTCGAGATCGGGGATCGTGCCCTGGTGACGACCCTGACCAAGAAGCTCGCAGAAGAGCTGACGGACTACCTCGCAAAGAACGGGATACGGGCCCGCTACCTCCACTCCGAGATCGAGACGATCGAGAGGACCGAGATCATCCGCGAACTGCGCCTCGGAAAGTTCGACGTCCTGGTGGGAATCAACCTCCTCCGGGAGGGGCTCGACATCCCCGAGGTGGGGTTCATTGGGATTCTGGACGCCGACAAGGAGGGTTTCCTCAGGGACGAGAGGAGTCTCATCCAGACGATCGGCAGGGCGTCGCGGAACGCCAACTCCCGGGTCGTCCTCTACGCCGATCGACTGACCGACTCGGTCCGGGGGGCGGTAAGAAAGACCGAGGAGAGGCGGGCCCTCCAGATGAGGTATAACCAGGAGCACGGCATCGTCCCCAAGACGATAATAAAGCCGATCCGGGAGAAGGAGGTCGAGATCACCGAGACGAGGCACATCCCGAAGTCGGATATCCCGAACGTGGTGATAGAGCTGGAGGCCCAGATGAGGGAGGCGGCTGACGCCCTGGACTTCGAGAGGGCTATACAGCTTAGAGATACGGTCAAGAGGCTGGAGAAAGAGATGAGGGAGAAGGAGATGGAGACGAAAACTCTGTGAAGGGCCGATCCTGACGGTCCCTGACCGGCCCTCCAGCCGAACGCCCCTACTTCAGCTCATACAGAATCTTCATCGCCTTGGTGAAGGGGGGCATCCCCGAGGTGAGGAGGACGACCCTCAGGACGTCGACGATCTCGTCCTTTGTTACGTCGAACTCCTTTTTGGCGCTCATCATCTGCTTCTTCGTCGCCCTCTCGTCGGCGGACGCTGCGGCGATCCCTATAGCGATCAGCTTCTGGGTCCGGTAGTCGATGACCTTTCCTGTGTACGCCGCCTCGTTGAGGCCGACGATCGCCTCGTAGAGGTCGGGGTAATCTTTCTTGACACCAGCCATCCCTTCGCCGAAGAATACTTCTTCTTTCATTTTTAATCCTCCAGCTTAATGAGGGCTCTCTTATATTTTATAGCTTTCTCCACTGGCTTTCCGGATCTGAAAAGAGATGGAAGGACCGGATGGAAGAGATGAAAGGAACGAATGGAAGAGATGAAAGGAGCAGATGAAAGAGATGGAAGCAACGAGTGAAAGAGATGGAAGGAGCGGATGGTAGAGAATAGTTGGAGGGAGGCCGGAGGACTTTCGCGCCCTCCGGCTCAAAGCTGCCCTTATGTTTTTCGTCTATCGAATTCAGGGGAAGATCTGATCCGGGGACTTTCGAAGCGGGCAACGGGCAGGCGGCATCCTGCAAATCTATTTTTAATCCCCGGAGGAGATCTCCCTGACATAACATAATCTGTCATCATTATTATATCTAGCTTTTGGACGAAGGGACCAGACCGTCCGCAGATCCGCCGAGGACCGGGGATCAGGGCCTCAGCCTTCCTTCCGGGAGGATCCTTCCTCAACCCCCCCGGCATCCTGGGATCCGATATCGCCTTCACCGCAGGCGGCTTCATCTCCAGGCCGCAAAGCCCCCGCCCCGGCCCTGGGGTACCTGACGGGGTCTCTGAAGAGGTATCTGGACCTGGCGATCTGCTCGCTGGTCCCCAGGACCAGGAGGACGTCTCCGCCGGCGATCTCGGTATCGCTATGAGGGTTCAAGACGTTCCCCGACTCCCTGATGATCCCGATGACGTTCACCCCCAGGGTCTTTCTGAGGGCTAGATCGGCGAGGGTCTTGCCGCAGGCCGGGGCCCTCTCCTCGACCTTAACGGTGACGACCTCGACGTTGGGGAGGTACCGCCTCAGGTCCGAGATCTTGGAGGGCTCGATCTCGGCGTTCCTGAACATGTCGTAGCCCAGTGACCGGACCTCGACGATCATCTTCTCGATCTCGTTACGAGGAACCAGGTACTTGGCGAGGACCCGGGAGAAGATCCCCACCGAGGTCTCGAACTCCTCGGGGACGACCTCGTCCGCCCCCAGGTCGTAGAGGGGAGCCGCCTCGGCGAGATGGCGGACCCTCGCCATGATGTAGACCTTTGGGTTGATCCTCCTCGCCAGCTCGACGATCCTGCGGGTCGCCATCTCGTCGGATACGGCTACGACGACGACCCTCGCCTTATCGACGTCGGCGTGCCGCAGGACTATCTCCTGGGTGGCGTCGCCGTAATGGATCGGCTCGCCGTTCGCCCTCTCCCCCCTCACCTTCTCCGGGTTCATCTCCAGGACCATGTAGGAGAGATCTCCGACCCGGGCGGCCCTCGCCAGAGTCCTACCGACGAAGCCGTAGCCGACGATGACGAGGTGGTTCTCCCTCTTCTCCGGGATGGCGGCGAAGGGAAGGCCGGTCTTCAGCCTCTCGGGGAGGGGGAGGCGGCAGAGGAGGTCGGCGGCCTTCGGGGATCCTGAGATGACGAAAGGGGTTGCGGCCATCGTCATCACCGAGACCGCGAGGAAGATCTGGTACTCGAACTGGCTTATGATCCCCGAGTCGAGCCCCGTCTTGGAGAGGATGAAGGAGAACTCCCCGATCTGGGCGAGGGCGAGCCCCACCAGGACCCCGGTCCTGATGGGGTAGCCTAGGAGGACGGATACGGACCCGGCTACGACCGCCTTCAGGATCAGAACTCCCAGGGCCACCGCTACAAGGAGATCAGCCCTCTCCAAAAAAAATCCGACGTCCAGGAGCATCCCGATGGAGACGAAGAAGAAGCTGGTGAATACGTCCCTGAAGGGGAGGATGTTCCCCAGGGCCTGGTAGCTGTACTCCGACTCGGAGATGATAAGCCCCGCCAAAAAAGCGCCCAGGGCGAGGGAGAGGCCAGCGGTGAAGGAGATCCAGGCGACGGAGAGGCAGATGAGGACGACCGTAAGGAGGAAGAGCTCGCTCGACCTGCGGCGGACGACCTGGTAGAGGAGGGCGGGGACGAAGAGCTTCGCCGCCACTATAACAAGGACGATTATCCCGACGCCCTTCGCCAGCATGAGGAGGAGCGGCATCCCCAGGCTCTCGGAGTTCTGGGCTGCGAGGATGGGGGTCAGGAGCATCATGGGGACGACGACGATATCCTGAAAGATCAGAATCCCCAGGGTATTGCCGCCGTGGGGAGTGTCGACCTCGTCTCTATCCTGCATGATCTTCAGGACTACGGCGGTGCTGCTGAGGGAGACGAGAAACCCGGCGAAGATCGCTTCGTTAAGATGAAGGCCGATCTCGATGCCGATGAAGGTCGTGACTATAAAGGTTACGGCGACCTGGAGGGGCCCCCCCACCAGGGCTGGCCTCTTGATCCGGGAGAGCTTCTCGAAGGAGAACTCGATCCCGATGGCGAAGAGGAGGAGGACGACCCCGATCTCGGCGAGGACCTCGATCTGCTCCACCTCATGGATCAGCTGCAGGCCGTGGGGCCCGGCGAGAATCCCCGTGGCGAGAAAGCCGACGACTACCGGGACCTTCAGCCGGTGGCCGACGAAGATGGCGACGATCGATATGAGGAAGATGACGATGATGTCGTTTAGGAGCTGTATGGCCACGGGTCAGATCTCTTCTGCCATCTACATTAAACCTTTAGGTCGGAGAGGTCGAAGAATAATCGGCGATCCATATCCTCGGATGACGCCTTGCCACCGTTCGACGAGAGGGATATCATCGCCATAGACGACGAAAGAAAGATCATCCCAACGCCGCCCCCGGAGGCGACGCCAGAAGCCTGAATGAATCGATAAAAGCGAAGGATAGCGGCCGCCGGAGCGGGCCGCCGTGTTCATCCCGATTATACGCAGCCGTCGAGGAGCCTCTTTCTGCCGCCCCTCTTCTCGCTGGGCTTTATGGGGTCAACCTTTGCGGTCTCTTCCTCTTCCTTCTTCTGCTTCTTCTTCTCTTCCGGCATTTGAATCACTCCTGCCGGTAATTCGGCTGTACTCGTTTATTAAACTTTCCGATACCGTCTCCCCACCTCCACGATTTTGAGATCTCTGGCAGCCCCGTTTCATCTAAAAAGCCCTGAAGGTGGCAAAGTTCTCTCGCCTACGCGCCGCCGGCGACAGACAGTAGACGGAAAAAAAAGAGTTATGTCGCAGTGGGCCCTTGAGGGCGGACCCTCCGGCTCATCTCCCCAAGAGGTCCTTTACGACACACGTAGGGTCCTCTCCCAGGACGTCACCGCAGTAGTACCTCGCCTTCTGCCGGCATCCGCCGCAGACGTCCAGGTACTCGCAGTCGGCGCAGGCCCCCAACAGGTGAGACCTGATATCCCTCAGCTCCAGAAGCTCAGGGGTTGGGCCGTCGATCCAGATATCCCGGAAGGACCTCTCCCGGACGTTCCCGACGACGACCTCGGGCATGAAGTGGCAGGGATGGACGTCTCCACGGTGGTTGATATTTGCGACCTTCACCCCGGCGGTGCAACCCCCGGAGCTTTTGAGGAGCTTTCTTGCCCGCTCTCGCCTCTCCGGATCGTCTTTCAGCATCTCAAGGAGGTACGCACCGTCCATGGGGGAGTCGGTGGAGAGGATCTCGATCTCCCGGTCCTTCAGCTCGACGGCAGCCTCCGCCAGGAACCTGATGACCGACCTCCTCTCCTCGGCGGTGACGTCCCGGTCCGATATCCCGGCGCCTCTCCCCACGGGGACGAGGTGGTAGAGGCAGAACCGGGGGATCTCCATCTCCAGGGCGAGCTCCAGGAGGGCGGGGACCTCGTGCCAGTTATCCCGAGTGAGGGTCACCCTCAGGCCTGTCTTGAGGCCGGCATCCCGGGCGTTGACGAGCCCCGCCAGGGCCCTCTCGTGGGCGCCCTCCACACCCCTGAAGCGATCGTGGACCTCCCGCCTGCAGGAGTCGAGGCTGACCCCGACGTACCTGATCTTAGCCTCCGCGAGGAGCCTTGCCACCTCCGGGGTTATGAGGGTCCCGTTAGTCGATATCACCGTCCTAAGGCCCACCTCCTTCGCGTGGAAGGCGTAGGCGTAGAAGTTTCGGCTGAGGAGCGGCTCGCCTCCGGTGAGGATCAGGATAGGGATTTTAAGGTCGGCGAGGTCGTCGATGAGCCTTATCCCCTCTTCGAGGGTGAGTTCCTCGGCGGCGGCGGCCGTCGCGTCTATGTAGCAGTGGTCACAATTGAGGTTACAGTGGCGGGTTATATTCCACATCACCACGGGCTTCTTCTCCCCCGAGAACCTTATAATGTCGGCGGATATCGGCTCTCCCACCTCTTCTGCCGCCCTGATGGCGTCCCAGACCGTCCCGTGGTCGGCGAGGATCTTCGAGAATATTATCATCTTCTCCTCCTGATCTCTTCCAGCATCCCTTCGAAGGTGAACCTCTCGGGGACGCGGTCGACCCGGACCCCAAGACGCTCAAGCTCCGCTTTGGTGGGGGGACCGATGGCGGCGACCGTCGCTCCTGCGAGCTTATCCCGGAGGTCTTCCTCGCATCCCAGCTTTCTTGCCCTCGCGAGGAGGTTCTTGGCCGTGGAGCCGCTGGTGAAGGCGTAGATGTCGGGCCTTCCCCGCTGGATCAGCCAGTCAAGCCTCAGGTCTTCGGAGGGGGCGATGTCGTAGAGGTGGATCTCGTCGACCTCGACCGCCGCCGCCTCCAGGATCTCCACCAGCTCCGGGCTTCCTTTGGCGCTCCTGAGGAGGAGGACTTTCTTAAACTTCGGCGCCAGGGCGAGGGCGAGCCCCCGGGAGCTGTAGCTCTCGGGGACGACGGCGACGGATAGACCCCTCTCCAGGAGCGCCTCCTCTGTCCGGGGGCCGATGGTGGCCAGGACCGACCCCCTGAGAAGATCGGCGAGGCCAGGGTCCCGGAGGGCGATCTCGGCTCCGGTGGCGCTGGTGAAGACGACGCAATCGGCCCGTTTTATCCTCTCGGGGAGGTCGCAAGGGAGGGGTAGCTCCAAAAAGGCTATGGAGGGGGCGAGGATCGGCTTAAAACCCATCTTCCGGGCGATCTTCTCCGACTCGTCGGACCGGTTGTCAGGCCTCAGGATGGCGATGGTGGGGAGCCTCAGCCTCTCGGATAGGCCGACCACATCCCCCACCACCAGGATGGCGGGGGACTCCACATCCTCCTCCTTCGCCCTATCGACGATCTCGCCGAGGCTTGCGACGACGAGCCTCTCTTCGGGGCTCCACCCCCTCTCGATGAGGGCGGCCGGTGTATCCGGAGATCTTCCGCCCCGCAGGAGCGCCGAGACGTTCTCGGAGAGCCTCGATACCCCCATCAGGACGACGAGGGTTCCACCGACCCGGGCCAGGGCCTCCCAGTCGAGCTCTTTGTCCTTTCCCGGCTCCTCGTGGCCTGTGACGACGGTGAAGGCGGTGGCGACGCCCCGGTGGGTGACGGGGATCCCCGCCCCCGCGGGGACCGATATCGCCGACGTCACCCCGGGGACGACCTCGAAGGGTATGCCCGCAGCGGCGAGGGCGAGCCCCTCTTCGCCACCCCTGCCGAAGACGAAGGGGTCGCCCCCCTTCAGTCTGACGACGACCTTCCCTTCCCTTGCCTTCTCCACCAGAAGATCGTTTATCTCCTCCTGGGAGAGCTTGTGGCGGCCGGGAAGCTTTCCGACGTCGATCATTTCCGCCTCCTCCGGCGCCCAACCCAGGATCTCGGAAGAGAGGAGCCTGTCGAATAAGACGACCTGCGCCCCCTCCATCAACCTCTTGGCCTTCAGGGTCACGAGCTGCGGATCGCCAGGGCCGGCGCCGACCAGCCAGACCTTCCCGCCTTCATACCTTTCCAACGTTCCTCACCGCCTCTTCTGCAAGATCGCGTCCCCCCATCTCCACCAGCCTCCGGCTCAGATCCGTCGCCCCATTTATGTGGTCCTCCGCCGGGACCCTCCCGTCCACCCGGACGAACCTCGACCCGTCCAGGGACAATACCTCCGCCTCGACGAAGATTTCGCCCCCATCTAGCCTCGCAAAGGCTGCCATAGGGACGACGCAGGAGCCGCCGATCGCCTCCAGGATCACCCGCTCCACCTCCGTCTCCCTCCTGGTGGGGAGGTGGTCGATCTCGCCGACCGCCTCCTCGGCTCTGCCCCTGGTCGTCACCACGGCGATCGCCCCCTGGTTCGCCGAAGGAAGGAACCTCTCGGGGTCGAGGACGGTGTATCGGGGACGGTATCCCATCCTCTCTATCCCCGCCTCGGCGAGGACTATCGCCCTGTACCTCCCCTCGTCGAGCTTACGAAGCCTCGTCTCCAGGTTGCCCCGGAGGGACTCGATGACCAGGTCCGGCCTCGCCCGTCGCAGCTGCGAAGAGCGCCTCATGCTGCAGGTCCCGACGACCGCCCCCTCCTCCAGCTCGTCGATGGTGACGCCGTCGCCGCTTACCAGGACGTCGAAGGGGGAGTCTCGAGGAAGGACGGCAGCTATGACGAGCCCAGGGGGCCTCTTGGAGGGAAGGTCCTTCATGCTGTGGACGGCTACGTCGATCTCGCCTGCAGCCATACGGTCGTCGATCTCCTTGACGAAGAGCCCCCTCCCCGATACCATGTGGAGGGGGACGTCCTGGACCTGGTCTCCTTTCGTCTTGACGATCGTTAGGCTCGTCTCGATCCCCCTCGCCTCCAGGAGGGATATGGCGGTCCTCGTCTGCCGCAGGGCCAGCGGGCTTCCGCGGCTTCCCATCGTCAGCTTCTCAGGTTTAACTTGTAGGCCTCCAGAGTTTCGTTGATGACGTCGTCGGTGTGGGCGGCGGATAAGAAGTTCGTCTCAAACTGGCTGGGGGGGAGAAATACACCTGACTCCAGCATCCGCCGGAAGAAGGCGAAGTATCCGGCCTTGTCGCACCGGAGAGCCTCGACGTAGTTTCTTGGATGATCGCCGAAGAAGATCTTGAAGATCGAGGCGATCCCCACCACCGAATAGCCCAGCTCCAGGTCTTCGACGATATCCGAGAGCGCCGCCCTCAGGCCGTCGCCGACGGAGTTGAGCCTATCGAGGACCCGCCCCTCTTCCAGGACGTCCAGGGTCGCCATCCCGGCGGCTAATGATACCGGGCTGCCGTTGAAGGTCCCCGCCTGGTAGACCCCGCCGCTGGGGGCGACGGTCTCCAAGAGGTCGCGCCTCCCGCCGACGACCCCGATGGGGAAGCCTCCGCCGATGACCTTTCCCAGGGTCGTCATGTCGGGGACGACGCCGTAGAAGGCCTGGGCTCCGCCGAGGCTCAACCGGAAGCCGGTGATCACTTCGTCGAATATGAGAAGGACCCCGTGATCCTCCGTCAGCCGCCGGACCCCCTCCAGGTACCCCTCCTCGGGGAGGATCGGTCCGATGTTCCCCAGGACCGGCTCCATGATCACCGCCGCCACCTCCCCGTCGAAGCCGTCGAGGAGAGATTCGATCGCCGAAAGGTCATTGTAGGGGATCTGGAGGGTGTTTTTGGCAGTATCCTTCGGGACGCCCAGGGAGTCGGGGGTCCCCAGGGTCGTGGCGCCGGAGCCTGCCTTCACCAGGACGGAGTCGTGGGCGCCGTGAAACCCTCCCTCTACCTTGACGATCCTCTCTTTGCCGGTGTACCCCCGGGCTATCCTCAGGGCTGCCATCGTAGCCTCGGTTCCGGTGTTGACGAACCTGAGCATATCGATGCTCGGATAATGGCCGACGATCCTTTTTGCCAGGTCGACCTCCAGCTCCGACGGGGTCCCGTAGAGCCAGCCTTGCTGCAGCTGCTCTATGACCCTGTTCATGACGGTGGGGTGTCTGTGGCCCAGGATCATGGGGCCGTAGGCGAGGCAGTAGTCGATCAGCTTTTGGCCGTCCACCGTCCAGAGGAAGGGTCCCTCGGCCCTGGCGACGTAGAAGGGGTAAGGGGATATCGCCCGGACGGGGCTGCTGACGCCCCCCGGCATCAGCCTCTTGGCCGCCTCGAAGAGCTCTCTGGAGGCATCAGAAGTCATGAAACATGCACCGGATGGGTTGACCCCCTATAGATAGAAGAACCTTGCGATTAGATGGAAAGGTCGTAATAACTTTTGATTCTCCCATCCACCGGAAGGGTATAACAATACGGGAGAGGTCAGGATATTGATGCGGGCGGGATGACGGGGTCGGGACCGGGGATCGGTCAGCCCACCTCACTCCAGGCCGCCTCCTCCCTCCATGAAGCCACCTCTCTCCATGCAGCCTCCTCCGCCCTTCTCGCCACCTCCCTCAGGGGAAGGCCGCTCTCCGAGGCGATCCGCCGGCAGTCGTCGTGCTCGGCCTTGATCTGGAGGACTTCTCCCCCGAGGAGGCTAACCTTCACCCGGACCGTGAAAGGCCGACCTTCTATCTCGAAGCCCACCTCCCTCTCCTCCCTCTCGGCGACGAACCGGTGGAGGGAAGGAAAGACCCTGACCCCGAGGCTTCCCGTCTCCTTCATCACGATCCGGGCGAGCCGCTCCGCCTCCTCCTTCCTCGCCAAAACTTTGACTAGGCTTGCCGGCCTTCCCTTCTTCATCAGAGCCGGGACGATGGCGACGTCGAGGGCCCCCTCCTCCATCAGAATCTCTAAAAGGCTACCCAGGACCTCACCGGTGACGTCGTCGACGTTCGTCTCCAGCTGGACGACCCGGTCGTGGTGGGGATGGGGTTGAGGGTGGCCCCCGCCAGAGCCCTTCGGCGCCGCCATCTCCCCGACGACGGTCCGCAGGAGGTTTGGGATCGCCAAATCCTTCGTTCCGGCTCCGTAGCCTGTGGCCCCGGCCCGGATCAGGGGATATTCGGCGGCGGTCTCGTCAGCGAACCCCGCCAGGATCGCCGCCCCCGTGGGGGTCAATAGCTCCCCCTCGACAGGCCCGCCCCTCCAGAGGAGGCCAGACGCCGAAAGGACCTCCAGGGTCGCCGGGGCCGGTACGGGGAGGCGGCCGTGGGCGGCGACGACGGTCCCCGAGCCGACAGATATCGGCAGGACCATGACTTTATCGGCGGCGAGGCTCGAAAGGGCGGCTGAGGATCCGGCGATGTCGGCGAGGGCGTCCATCGCCCCGATCTCGTGGAACCGCGCCTCCTCTCCCGAGACGCCGTGGACCCTCCCCTCCGCGGAGGCGAGGATCTCCATGATCTTCACCGCCCGGTCGAGGGCCTGAGGGGCGAGGGCTGCCGCAGCCAGGATCGACCTCGCCTCCGAGAGGGTCCTGTACCTCTTCCCGCCGGCATGGATCCTGACCCTGGTGGAGGAGATGTGGTGCCTCTCTTCCCTCGATATCTCAAGGCCGCAGCCGACGGATTCGACGGCGGCTCTGACGGCGTCGGGGTCTGCCCCCAGGTCCAGGAGGGATGCCATGATCATGTCGCCGGAGGCGCCAGAGGTGGGGTCGAAGAGGAGGAGTCTCATGGTTGATGGAGACCGCCCTGCGTTGTTAAATAAAAATTGGTCAGAATCCGGATGATCCGTCGAATTTCTTCGTGAGCCCATCCTGGTGGATCGATCCTGGGAAGGTCACCTGATGGATACGAACCTCTCCACGATCCACCGGTTCCTCACCTCGGGGTGGAATATGATCCCGTATATCGGCCTCTCAGAGTGTTTGAAGGCCTCCACCTCTCCGGGCCGACCCGCCACGATCTCGAAGCCCGGAGGCAGGGTGACCCCGGAGTTATGGAGGTGGTAGCCCTCGATCCGCCGGGGAGGGCCGAGGAGGTCGGTCTCCTTCACGATATCGATACCGTTGAGGCCGATCTTCGGCCGGGGGACGATCTCGCCGCCGAATACGCGGGATATGACCTGCATCCCGGCGCAGATCCCGAGGAGGGGCTTATCGAGATCTTTGATCCAGGAGAATAGTTCGATCCTCCGGGCGTATAGGTCGTCCTTCAGGGCGGTGCCGCAGAGGATGATCCGGTCCGCTCCCTCGATCGGGTCGTTTGATAGATCGGTGAAGTGGACGACCTCATAAATAGACCCGGCCCGCCTCAGAATGCCGGCGATGGGATCGACGAACTCGTACTTCGATAGAGAGCCGGGCGAAGAGCAGAGGTCGACGACGAGGATCATTTGTCGACCAGCCTCGCCTCCTCGATGAGGAAGCGCCCCCGGTAGTTCTCGTAGGTCTTCTCTGCCCGCAAAATCTCGATCCTCTTTTTAAAGATGGGCCCATCGAGGACGAAGGTCTCGATCTCGCCGCCCTCTCCCGAGGGGTTGATGGCGTACCGGTCCCGGAGGGCTTCGAGCTCTCCGATCAAGCGAGAGTCGATCCTGGCGCCGACCCACGCCTCGTCGAGGGGGTAGGCGAAGACCCCGGTGATGATCACCTCAAACCCCTCCGATACGAGGAGGCGGAGGTACTCCAGCTGGTCGATCTGCCAGAGGGGGTTATAGCACCAGAGGTCCAGATCTCTGCATATCCTCTGGACCCGGACCGCCTGGTAGACCGACTCTATCGCCCCCGTCACCACCCCCTCGATCCCGTATAGATCGACGGCGGCGGCGATGGCGTCGGAGAGGTCGGCGAGCTCCTCCTCCTCCTCCCCCAAAGTCGGCCAGGTGAGCTGGGGGATGCCGACCGCCTCTGCGATTAGATTCGCCCAGGCGACGTTGGGGGTGTGGAACATGTAGCTATCGGGGTTCTCGGATACGACGGTTATCAGGCAGGAGACGGTGCCCGTCTCCATCGCCCTTCTGCATGCGTAGACCGAGTCCTTCCCGCCGGAGAAGAGGACGCCGAGGAGCACGGCTGAAGGTATCGGTCCTGCCGTCTAAAAAGGTGTTGGTGAACGGATTTCTCATCAGACTCGGGATTAATCATTTATATCAAAGCCCCATCTTACCGGGAGGCGAAGGGGGGGCTCGATGCCGGATAAACCGCCTGTTATCGCGGCCGGTCCCGCGCCAGGATGGTCACAAATGTCGTCTTTATCCTCGAGGTTCGTATCGGGAACCGAATTCAAGTCTTATGAAGATTTTAAAGAGAATTTGAAGATAACAGTCCCTGAGAGCTTCAACTTCGCCTTCGACGTCGTGGACGTCTATGCAAAAGAGGTCCCGTATAAGAGGGCTCTTGTCTGGTGTAACGACCGGGGGGACGAACTGGTCATCACCTTCGGGGACCTCCTGGAGAAGAGCAACAGGGCCGCCAACTTTTTCGGACGTCACGGGGTGGGAAAGGGGGACTGTGTCATGCTCACCCTCAAAGGGAGGTACGACTTCTGGATAGCGATGGTGGGACTCCACAAGATCGGCGCCGTGGCGATCCCGGCGACCCACATGCTGAGGGCGAAGGATATCGCATACCGGATAGATAAGGCAAAATTGAAGATGATCGTCTCCATCGAGGAGGACGGCGTCCCCGACGAGATCGACGCAGCCTGCAGAATGATCGATGGAGATGTCCCCGTCAGGGCCTTCGTCGGGGAGGTGGAGAGGGATGAGTGGCTGAACTTCAGGGAGGAGATCGAAAACTCCTCGCCCGATTTCGAGAGGCCCGTCGGCGCCGGGGCGACGGAGAACTCCGACATCCTCCTCGCCTACTTCACCTCCGGGACGACCGGCAACCCCAAGATGGTGAAGCACGACCACACATACCCCCTCGGCCACATCCTGACGGCGCAGTTCTGGCAGAACGTCGTCGAGGACGGCCTCCACTACACCGTCGCCGACACCGGCTGGGCGAAGTGCGTCTGGGGGCAGATCTACGGCCAGTGGATCGCGGGCTCCGCGGTCTTCGCCTACGACTACGACCGGTTCGACGCCGGCCAGATGATGGAGATGGCAACCAAGTTCGGCGTCACCACCTTCTGCGCCCCGCCGACGATTTATCGGTTCATGATCAAGGGGGATATGTCGAAGTACGACTTCTCTTCCCTCAAGTACGCCGTCACCGCCGGAGAGCCCCTCAACCCCACCGTCTACAACCTCTTCTTCGAGGCGACGGGCCTGCGGCTGATGGAGGGGTACGGCCAGACGGAGACGGTGGTGGCGGTAGCCAACTTCCCAGGCATGGACCCGAGGCCCGGGTCCATGGGAAAGCCGTCGCCCGGCTACGACATAGTCCTGGTCGACAGAGACGATCGGGTCTGCGACGTCGGCGAGGAGGGAGAGATCGTCATCAGAACCGACGGGGGAAAGCCCCCCGGCCTCTTCATCGACTACCACCTCGACCCCGAGAGGATGAGAAATACCTGGCACGACGACTACTACCACACCGGGGACACCGCCTGGATGGACGGGGACGGCTACCTCTGGTTCGTCGGGAGGACCGACGACATGATCAAGAGCTCCGGCTACCGGGTAGGCCCCTTCGAGGTGGAGAACGCCCTCATATCCCATCCGGCGGTGATGGAATGCGCCGTCACGGGAGTCGCAGACCCCCTGAGGGGACAGGCGGTGAAGGCGACGGTCGTCCTCACCTCTGGCTACAAACCCTCCGACGACCTGAAGACCGAACTGCAGAACCACGTCAAGAAGGTGACCGCCCCCTACAAGTACCCCCGGATCATAGAGTTCGTCAAGGCCCTCCCCAAGACGATCAGCGGCAAGATAAGGAGGGTCGAGATCAGGGAGAAGGACGAAGCCGTCCGACCATAAGTATATATATTCAGTATAAAATAAATGAGTCCGAGGTGAAGAGATGGGCTACTCGGTGAAGATCATATCGATGGAGGAGAGGGATGCCATGGCGGAACGGTACGCCGGCGACGTCAGGTACGAGGTGAAGTCAGAGATCTACGGCTGCTGCATCAAGCTCCTCACCGGATCGGCGCAGGTGAGGGACCGCTGGATGGAGAACTTCTACTTCATCTCCTCTTCCATCAGGTCCCACGCCCGGCTCTACGTCGTCTGCGACCCTGATCTGGGCGCCGACGAGATCTCCTACGATCCCCGGTCCAGGACCGCCTTCCTCGTCAACGTCGGCTACTACGGATGGATCAAGTCCCTCGCCCTCAGCGCCGCGGGAGACGTCCTGGAGGACCAGCACGGGATCTACTCCGTCCATGGCGCATGCCTCGACCTGTTGGGGCGGGGGATATGTCTCCTGGGTGGGTCGGGGGCGGGGAAGACGACCCACACCTACGGCCTCCTGAGGAGGCCCGAGACCCGGGTCGTCTCCGACGACTGGTTCTTCGCCCGGATCTACGGCGACGACGTCCTCGCCTACGGATCGGAGAAGAACTTCTACATCAGGGCGGAGCTCTCGGAGATCTGGAAGGAGTTCTCGGGGCTCGTCGAGAAGGCCGAGTTCGACGACGAGGGGAGGGGGGTCGTCGACCTCCGCCTCGCCATCGGAAAAGGCCGGATCCTCCCCCTCACCACCCTCGCCGGGGTCGTCATCCTGAAGCGGGACCCCGGGGATGAGGCTTTGAAGAGGAGGCTGGATCCGCAGGAGGCGCTGGCGATCCTGGAGGAGAACGGCTACTATAACCCCCACCTCCTGGTGAAGAGCAAACGAAAAGGGAGGCTTCGGTCCGGCTTCTTCGTATCCCTCTTCTCCCGGGTCCCCGTCTACCTCGTCAACACCGTCAGGACCCCCGAGGAGAGCCAGAGGACGATTCAAGAGGCGATCTGCGAAAGCCTCCGCCCCTTATAGACGGTATCCTTCTATCGCCGGTCGCCGTCTAAGGTCTGACGTAAGCCCAGCCTTCGGTCTGTCTCTTCACCAGCTCTCCGGTCCCGCTGGGGACGACCTCGACGCCGTCGACGAACTCCTCCCTGTTAATCCCCAGGGCGGCGAGGCTTCTCGCGCAGACGACGAACCTCGTCCCCCTCTCCGCCAGCTCGCCGATCCTCCCGGCGAAGGGTCCGGCTCCGAGGAGCGCCCTCACCCCCTCGGAGTTGGCGACTACCTCCACCTCCGTCTCGTCCTCCCCCAGGTCAGAGATGAGGTTGGCCACGTTATTCAGGGCGAGGCTCGCCCTATCGATCTCTGCGAGATGAATTACGGCCCGATACTTCTTCATGAAGGACTCTCCATAGATCTCGTTCTGCCATATCTGATACCCCGCAGCTATTCATATCTATTCCACCGATAGGTTGATCTCCATCTCTATTCAACCCCATATCCGATGTCGGGGAATCTCGCGGTGATATTCGACGTCGCCGGAACGATGCTGGAGATGTACCGGGTCGCAAAAGACCTCTCCAGAGACGTCCTGCTGGAGGGGATCGTCACCTCGGAGCTCATCATGGAGAAGGGAGGAAGAGCCCTCCTGATACCCCACCTCGATCCGGAGGAGGTGATGAAGACCCCTGGCGAGACGACCCTCGCAGATTTCTTCCGGGGGAGGGAGAAGAACGTCGTGATAAGCTGCTCCAGCACCCCGGTCTTCGAGGATGAAGCCCGTTCCATCCTCTCTAGCTCAGAGGTGAAGATGGCGGCCCTCCAGGAGACGCTGGCGGCGGTCTTTTCCCGCTGTCCGGGTTTCTACTGCACTTCGGGGCTGATAGTCGATGTGGAGGTGGGGGAGGTGGCGTATGCCATCAGCACCGGAGGGAGGCCCTTTCCGGATCTCGCGGCGGTCCTGGAGGAGATGGAGGAGATGGGGGCTGATATCTATGTCGCCTCCGGAGACAGCAGAAGGAGCCTTTCATGCCTCACCAGGTGGAGGGGGATAAGGGAGGAGCGGATATATCCGGCGTCAAAGCCGCGACAAAAGGAGAAGATCGTCACGAGCCTCAAGGACGAGTACAGGACCGTCGTCATGGTGGGGGACGGCCTCAACGATCGGTACGCCCTGGAGGCTGCTGACCTGGGGGTCCTGACGGTCCAGCAGGATACAAGGCCGGGTAGGGAGCTTCTCGATGCCGCCGACGAGGTGATCGACGAGATCGGAAAGCTTCCGGCCCTGTTGAGGGAGAAGGTCGGCGGTTCTTCTGCGTCATGATCTTTTCCGGTTCTCCACCTTTCGCACGCCGATTTCATTGACGATATCGGCAGCGACAAACCGGCAGAAGGTCGATGACCGGCAATAATCTCAAAGATTGATAAGATTGCCGCTCATGGCCCCGGGGGAGAAGCTCACGATCCAATTTTTAAGATAAACTATTTATACTGGGATCTAGATCACAAGACGTAACGGCCTTTTCGGTGCCTCAAGAGGGTGGGATGAGATGCCGGATGGAGCGCTTATATTTAAATGAGGAGCGCGGAATAATGTTTGAAGAACTTTTAGAAGTTTACAAGAAGAAAGTGGCTGAAAGCGAGGGGGAACTGCAGGAGAGGCAGGCGATGATCGGCCTCATCATGGCCGTTGAGAATATCTCCGGAATGCTGAGCACGAAGCAACAGAACGTCGATCTTCTGGGACGGCTCATCGACCAGGTGGATCACCTCTCAAAAGAGGTTGCAGATCTCAAGAGCCAGATGAAGACGAGACATACTAGATCGTCCCCCGGCCGGGAACCGAAGGCGAGCGAAGGATACGCCATGGACAAACATACGGCCAACCTCATCGACCTCTTGAAGGAGAGGCCTGGAAGATACACCACCAGCGAGCTTGTGGAGATGCTCGGCCTGAACAAGACGACGGTGATAAGCGTGATGAAGCGGGCCGTCGATATGGACCCATCTCACGTCAAGCTCACCCAGGGCAAGAGGCGCAAGCTCTTCCTCGCGTACATCCCGGATGATCAGGATCAGTCCGCAAAGACCGAGGCGGAGGCGGGAGCGGAAGACTCCGAGAGGATCCGTCTTGAGCTCATGTCGATGACCTGAGGCCGATCAGTTCTCTCCGCTTCGATCGATAGGATCCTTCCAGTCGTCCAAGAGCCCAGATGCTCCCTTCAGATGGGTCCTATGATCGTCGATAACCCCGGAGCCGTCCTTCGAGATCCCCATCAGCTTCGACTACACCATCCCGAATATGGGGGACCCCTTCTCCACCCCGGAGACGATGGCATATTCCAGATAGCTCCTCCACAGGTGATTCCTCCATAGGTGACCTTCGTCCCCGTTCCATCCCCTCCCTCAGGATCGTTCTCATCTCCTCCGTCAGGAGACGATCGTTGAAACCGGCTAGATCGTCGATAGGCCGATGATCTAGCGCCGATCGAGAGATCGGCCGGGTAGATTTAAGACGTAATAGATCCTCCCGATCCGTCTGTAAAGGAGGTGCTGGAACGATCGGAGCAAAGGCCTTTCTCATCGACCTCGACGGGGTCCTCTACGTGGATAAGACCCCGGTAGAGGGGGCGAAAGAGACGGTGGCGATGCTGGAAGAGATGGGATACCGATATCGGTTCGTCTCCAATACCACCTCGAAGTCCAGGAGGAGCCTCGCCAAGTTCCTGGGAGATATGGGGTTTGAGATATCCATAGATCGGATATTCACCCCGGGGGTCGCCGCTGCCGGGAGGATCGGGTCGGAGGGGGATAAGAGGTGCTTTCTCATCACAACCCCCGACCTGCAGGGGGAGTTCGAGGAGGCGGGAATATCCATAGCCGGGGAGGATGCGGATTACGTGGTGGTGGGGGACGCCGAAGACGGCTTCACATACGACCGGCTTAACAGGGCTTTTCGGCTGGTGATGGAGGGGGCGAGGATCATAGCCCTGGAGAAGGACAGGTACTGGATGGGGGCCGACGGCCTATGCCTCTCGGCAGGCCCCTTCGTCGCCGCCCTGGAGTACGCCACCGGGGCCGTCGCCGAGGTGGTGGGAAAGCCGTCCAGCGATTTCTTCGAGATCGCCCTCGCCGGGATGGGCGCGTCGGCGCAAGAGACGGCGATGATCGGCGACGACATAAACACCGACGTCGGCGGCGCTAAGAACCTGGGGATGATGGGGATCCTCGTCAGGACCGGAAAGTACAGGGAAGACCTACTCGACCGCTCCAGCGTCATCCCTGACCTCATCCTCGAATCGATATCAGAGCTGAGGGAGCATCTTTGAAGGGGAGGCCCCCCGCCCCGGGGAAGATGAAGGGTGTCTGGCCCATCCCCGGCGACCTCAGGAGGACGGTCCCTGAAAAGGGGAAACCCGGATCCTTCATGGAGGACCGGTCCGACCGGCGCCACTGTGGCGTCGACCTTTACGCGCCCGTCGGCTCGAAGGTCGTCTCCATCGACGACGGCCTTGTTCTTGAGGTGGGGACCTTCACCGAGGGAGAGGTCGTACCCTACTGGAAGGAGACCTTCTACGTCATCGTCGAAGAAGACGGCGGCCGGTTCGTCAAGTATGCGGAGCTGGAGACGGTGGAGGTTAGAGTAGGCGAACGGGTCAGATCCGGGCAGAGGCTCGGGAGGGTGGGATCGGTCCTCGATCCGGAGAAGATCGATGACGATTCTCCTGCCTACATCAGAAGGCTACAGGAAGAGGGGAATGTCTCGATGCTCCACCTGGAGATGTACAGCTCCCGCCCCGAGCCCTCGGATCTATACCGGGGCGGAAACTGGTTTGGCGCCGGAGAGCCCCGCGGTCTCATCGACCCCACCCGCCTACTTGCCGCCATATCTAAGAGATGATGAGTTAGCAAGTAGGATAGAAAGAGGGCATATCTATGGAAAGGCGGCAGATCTTTTGGGAGGCTCTAATAGCCTCAATCTAACAAAACCAGCCCGAATAGGGCGAACCCTTCCGAATAGGAGTCGAGGACCGATAGGTCGTAGCCCGCCCTCTCCAGGGTCTTGAAGACGTCTATGCCGCAGGCCTCCATCGACGGCCTCACCTTCTCCTTCTGCCTGCAGTTGCGGGCGTCGAAAGGGTCGACCCTCTCCTTCTCCTCGGGGATGCAGGTGGCGCAGAAGGTGCAGGGGAGGGCGTTGAAGCCGAAGGCCTTGTAGCAGCCGGCGAGGAAGGCCCGCCTCTCCAGCTGGAATACCGTCTCGTGGACGATGTTTATCGACCCCCAGAGGTGGTGGTGGAGTCGCTGAGGGGGAACGTCCCGGTCCGGGACCGCCTCGAACCTGGCGACGACCCCGACGGAGTACTCCGATAGGACCTTTCTCGTCTCATCAGGGGTCGGGGAGTAGGGGGGACACCCCAGGTGCTTTCCGTAGGCTTTGCAGCCGTACCTGCACTTCAGCCTCACCCAGTCGGCGACGACCACATCCCTCGCAGAGATTAGGGATAGGTCGGGGTGGACCTCCTTCAGCCTCGGGAGGAGGTCCTCGAGATCGATCCTCTCAATGGTCATTTGACGTCTTGTTCAGAAATATTGTTCATATGGTCTTATCGTATCGCGGATGCTATTTGGAAGATCGTCCAGGTTCGTCCTCACCACTCTTCCGTAGTGCTGGGCCAGGATCCACGGATCGTCGGAGTAGAAGGGATACATGAAGTCCGTGGGAGTCTTCGGATACGTTATCTGCGCAGGAGGCCCGAAGGACTCCTGTCCGAGCCATGTGAGACCGGACAATCCGGTATTGTTGGCTTCGACATCGGCGAGCTCCAACGTGTCGTTTACGACCTCCCTTCCCTTGGGGACGCCCCCCCAGCTCCAGAGGCCGTCGCCGTCGTCGCTGGCGGCGGGCTGGTACGGCAGGTTCTTAAGCCACGACATTCCGAAATCTCCGCCGACGCTAACCGGTTCTGCGCCGGAGGCGGCGGTCCCGGCAGCCAGAAGCGCCAATATGGACAGAATGATAACCGTTCTCATAAACAAACCCCACTATTGCCCTTTATGGAGAGTACTCGCCTCCCTCCCGATAAAAGCCTTTCGAGATGTTTACGCCCACGCCGCCATATCGAGCTCACTCGATCTTCCTCGCCGCAACCTCGATCGCCCGGATTAGGCTCTCCCTCGGGATTATGGTGGCGACGGGTATCGAGAGGAGCTTCTCCACCGTCGGGCTGACGATGGGAGCGCAGACGAGGGCGGCGGCCCCGTCCCTCTCGGCCCGGACGGCGGCGACGATCGCCTCCTCGATGTTGGTAGCCGAGTACTCCCGCAGGACCAGGAGCCTCTCACCCACCTTCATCCTCTTCTCCTTGATCGCGTCGAGGACCGGCCTTGCGGCGATGACGGCTATGAACCCCGTCTCTGCGCCTTCGATCTCCTTTATCGTCCTGACGATCTGCCGGAGGGTCGTTATATTCGGCTCCCGGTGGCCGGACATGATCTTGTAAAGGGTCGATTGGGGTATCGCCGAGATCCCGCTGAACTCCCTGGCGCTCATCCCCAGCTCCGAGAGGACCTCCTTCATCGATTCGCGGAGCTTCTCGTCGGAGATGAAGGCCGCCCTCATCAACCTCTCGGCATATGTCATCCTATTGTAGAATATCTTTGAATTATTAGTACTTTTGGGTTTATATGAACCGCTGGCCGGAAAACGATTTATATTCACCCCATATTTCTCCGGGTGGTGATGATAGTTGAGGAGAGATCTTCTTATAGCAGCCTTCGCCGTCGCCCTGGCGGCGGTGATCGCCCTTGGCTGCATCGGAACCGATGAGGAGAAGATCACCACCCTTCGCATCGGCTACCAGCCCAGCACCCACCAGGTGGCTGCGATGGTCGCGATGGAGGAGGGATGGTGGCTCGCGGACCTTTCGCCCTTCGGGATAGAGAAGGTCGAGGCCTTCGAGTTCCCCTCGGGACCTCCTGAGATGCAGGCGATGCTCGGCGGACATCTGGACGTAGCCTACGTCGGAGCGGCACCCCCCATCAGCGCAATAGCCCAGGGGCTCGACGCCAAGATCGTGGCCGGGGTCAATAGCAACGGCTCAAACCTGATGGTGAGGCCCGAGGTCTCCTATTCTGGGCCAGATTCCCTCAGGGGGCTCTCCCTCGGAACCTTCCCCCCCGGCTCGATCCAGGATACTGTCCTGAAGAAGTGGCTCCAGGATAACGGCATAAGCCCCGAAGAGATCGACATAAAGTCGATGGGACCCGGGGACGCCGTAACGGCGATCTCCGCGAAGAGGATCGACTGCTGCTTCCTTCCGACCCCGGCCCCCTCCATCATCGAGCTCGCCGGAAACGGCAGATCCGTCGTCGCCTCCGGGGATATGTGGCCGAACCACGCATGCTGCTCCCTGGTGATAAGCGGGAAGCTCTTGAGAGATCAGCCCGATCTGGCGGAGGAGATCATAAAGATCCACATCAAGGCGACGGAATACATCAACGAGAACCCCGATAGAGCCGCCGAGATCTACTCTGCCAAGACCGGTCAGGACCTGGCGATGGTGAGACACTCCATCGAGCACTGGGACGGGGCGTGGATCAGCGATCCTCATATAACGATCCCCTCGGTGATGGAGTATGCGCGGATCAACTACGAGCTGGGCTACACCGGCAACAGACAGCTGACCGAAGAGGACCTCTTCGATACGAGCTTCTACGACAGGGTGACGGGATAATCGGGGGGGTGAAGAGGGGCTTGAATCCTTTCGAACGGGGATGGGAAGGGGCGAGAGAGCACGCCGTAACCGTCCTTTCGGTTGCCGGCCTGGTAGTTGTATGGCAGATCTTGGCGATGATCATCGCAAACCCCCTGAAGCTTCCCGCCTTCACCTCGGTGATAAGCGCCCTCTTCATCCAGTGGGAGACGATCCTCTGGGTCGATCTCCGGGTGAGCCTCATCCACTTCGCCATAGGCATGACGGCGGGGCTCCTCATAGCCCTCCCCGTCGGGATGGCGATGGGATGGTCGAGGATCGCCGACAGGATCTTCGACCCGATAGTGGAGCTGATAAGGCCGATCCCGCCCCTCGCCTGGATCCCCTTCGCCATCATCTGGTTCGGCCTCACCCCCCAGGCGGCGGGGTTCATCGTCTTCGTAGGGGCGGTCTTTCCGATACTGATCAACTCCTACGTAGGCTTTAGAAGCGTTCCCCGGATCTATGTCGAGTCGGCGATGGTCCTGGGGGCCACCAGGAACCGCGACCTCCTAAGGTACGTCGCCTTTCCCTCGGCGCTGCCGTCGATAGCAGCCGGCATCAGGATCGCCATGGGGATCGCATGGATGTGCATCGTCGCCGCCGAGATGTTCGGGGCGTCGACGCGAAGCGGCCTGGGGTACCGGCTCTGGGAATACTACTCCCTCCACATGATGGAGATGGTATTCCTCTACATGATCGTCCTGGGCCTCCTGGGCCTTTTCATCGATCGGACCTTCCGCTTCGTCGTCCAGGAGAGGCTGCTGCGCTGGCAGGAGGGGATCCGGCAGAACTAGATTCACCAGCTACTAACTCGATCCAAATTTTCTTGGGGCTTATATATCTCAGTTTTTTTTAATTCATAAGCTAAAAGACATACAAAACATGCCAACCAATTTGTGATCCACAACCAAAATTTTGTTGTGGATCATATCCAGCAAGTTATTTTGGAACATGTGGAAGATGTGTTCCAGGCTGGGGACGTGACCAACGCGGAACATGTGGTCCTGAGACGGAAGGTGATAGAGATGTATGGGAATCAAGCGAGCTTATTGGAGATGGACTTGCGATTGGAATTAAAACGAGATAATCTCTTCCTCTAATGGGATATTTGCACGTCTGATTGGGTTTCAGAAGAGGCTGATAAATTGGTGCAAATTTACATCCATTGGCCAAATATAAGAAAATAAGAACATCACAAAAGGATATGTAATTGGTTATCTCTAGAATTTGTATAGTATCAAGAGGCAATTGTTCAAAACGGAGCCATGTCATCGAACAAGGGTACTTTATGTCAATATGCCTTCCCGGATCTATTGTATCTGATTCCATATTGAAACTTTTTATGAAATACTTCTGTCCTAACGATGGGTCTGCATAAAAATAAACTATAGATAACGAATAATTGGTATTATTCGATATGCGAATATATGGCACACTATTTTCCGACATATTATCCTAGGGTACAATTTATTTTACTTTCTCATGCGAAAAAAAAACTGTATCAAAATATGGGGCAAAATTATTTATCCCCATAATGACTTGGTATAACGATGGCTTGGTCGTTTTTATCTAACCAAATCTGTCCTGATTCTTGAGGTCCAATAATAAACTTATATGACTGACTATTTTCGCTATAGTCCACTATGAATACACGCAAACTCGCCATCGTAGACAGATTTTGGACAATCAGCATCGGATCACTATAAATTTGCCTAAATGTTAAGAATATAACAGAGAAAGAAGTATATGTAACTCCACCAGTTGGATCAACATGGTCTAGCTCAATTTGCTGGAATGGAAAAGGAACCGAGATTTTAACAGATACAATATGGTTCTTATTGGGATTCCTTACAAGTATTCTACTTTGCTGAGGAAATCCTTTAGATACCACAGGCCCTTTGGTAACAACTTCAGCCAAAAAATCTTTATCCAATTGCTCTGACTCTTTTAGCAATAGAGCAACTATTTCGTCTGTTAACTCTCCAGGCGTGAAAACTTTGTCTTTCATTACAGACCTCCTTATACAGTGTTACTAATTAATGATATTTAATAGTTACGGTTATCAAAACTTCCCGAGTTGATGTTCGACCTATAATAAATATTATCTTTTAAAAGTGTTAATATCCTATTATGCAATCTCATTCTGGGATTTTTACCGGTCGCAAGCTAAATAAGCATTAAAAAACACAAATATCCATCGACAGATAAACTAAGATAAAGATAGTTTCTAGCTTCGGAAGTGAGACCATGTTGATATCGACGACACCCACCGTTGAAGGAAGACGCATAGTGAAGTACTTCGGGATCGTAAGCGGCGAGGCGATCCTCGGCGCCAACATCTTCAAAGACATCTTCGCCGGGATCAGGGACATCGTCGGCGGAAGGTCGGGGGCCTACGAGAAGGAGCTGCGGCGGGCGAAGGAGATCGCCCTCTCCGAGATGGAGGAGGAGGCAAAGAGGCTCGGCGCCAACGCCGTCCTCAGCGTCGACCTCGACTACGAGACCCTGGGGCAGAACGGCGGGATGCTGATGGTCTCCGCCTCCGGGACCGCCGTCCTGGTGGAGTGAGGCGAGCCGAAGGGCCTCTATCGAGATCTAAAAGGGGCAAAAGGCGAGAGAGGTCTCAGGGGAGGACCACCGTCCCGGCGATCCGTAGCTTGCTCCCCTCCAGCTGGCAGATGACGGCCCGATCGCCGGGCTGGTAGACGAGGGGCTTCTCCAGCTCCAGATTGAGAAGCGGCCTCCTCCAGTCGTCGCCGGCCTCGACGGAGGCGACCCTCCCGGGGAGAAACTGCATCCAGTGGCCTATATGCAGAACCATCCCCTCCTTCAAGGGAGCAGGCCAGTAGCGGATCAGCTCGGCCCTGGCCGATATACTCGATTCCGATTTGAGGGATCCGTCGCTGGACAGGACGTCGCCCCGGTCCAGCTCCTCGGCCTCGATGTTCTTGAGGGCGATCCCCGCCCTGTCCCCGGCCCGGGCCCAGTCGAAGTCGTCGTCGTGCTTCTGGATAGACCTGACCAGGGCGGTCCTCTCGCCGGGGAGGACCTTCACCGTTTCGTGTTTTCTTACGACCCCTCCGGCGACGGTCCCGAGGACGACCGTCCCGATCCCCCGGACGTTGAAGAAGTGGTCGATGGGGATCGCGCCTCCCTTCTCCTCGGGGGAGGGGGGCTCGTCGGCGATCCGGTCCGCCTCGCAAAGAAGCCTCTCCCGGAGGGCGATGGGGTCGTCTTCGATCTCTTCGTACCCCTCCAGGACCGTCCCTTTTATTATAGGCGCTATCCGGCTCCGGTCGATGTAGTTACGAAGGATCATGTACCCCTCTTTTATCGCGAGAGCCTGGAGCATGATGACCGACTCGCCGAAGGAGGCGTCGATCTCGTCTACGACGACGACCGCCTTTCCGGCGAGGCAGGCCGCGAAGAAGAGGGGAGCGAGCCTCTCCGGATACCGGGTCGGCTCGACGATGGTGACGGTGCTCTCGCCCCGTTTGAGGTTGTAGAAGGTGATGTCGGTGGAGGTCCCCTTCTTGCCGACCTCCTTTGCATACCCCGGGGGGCCGACGATCGCCACGTTGAGATTTGCCATAGATGGCCGGAGATATTCTCGACGATAATAGGCTTTGCGGTGGCCTTCTCTCCCCAACCCTTTAGCCCCCACCTAGCGCCGCCCCCAGAACTTCTTACGAGATCCCTGCGGGACCATCCAGCATCCCCGCTACCCATCCTTCAAGATACCTTTATCTCCGAGGGACGGTCCTTGGAAGGCTGCAGGAGATCTGAGGGAGATGGACGGGTCGGGAGAGGCGAAGCTTATCGATGGTGCCGGGGGACCCCGTCAGACCTTTGAGGAGATCCTCGCCCTCGATGAGGCGATTAGAAGATGGGCCGACGGGATCGGAGGCCTCCTCCTCGTGGAGGTCGTCCGGGCCGGACCCGCCGGTTTGGAGTGCGAGAGGATCGACCGCGAAGACCCCGTCCCCTTCAGGGTCGATCGCGATCCGATGGGTACGGTCTCTTGGCACCTGACCCTCGCCTACGGCGGCCCCGCAGGCGACGCCCTGGGGTCCAGAGGCCGCTGGTCGCAGACGGGCGAGGTGGCGGCCGAATGCGTCCTCGACCCCCTGGGCCTAGCCGAGGCCCTCGCCTCCGGGAGGCTCTCGCGCTTCTTCTCCGATCTTGCCCCCTGGCTCGAGGCGGAGGTCCGGCCCCGGGGTCTGGCGACCGAAGACCGGATCGGGGAGGCGGCCGGGATGGCGAGGGATCTGGCCCGCCTCCTGGAGGGGTGGCGGGATAGAGGAAGAATACTGCAAGACGATGAAATGGCAGGAGATGCCGGATATCTGCGAAGCTGAGCTTTGCGACTCCCTCGAGGAGCCTCTGGAGGAGGAGGGGGATCGGGAGGGTAAGAAGGCAAAAGAGAGGAGATGCCGCAGGGACCCCACTGATGATGGAGGGCGGCGTTATCGAAAGGTCGAGTGAAGAGATAGATTAACTCTGCCGGGAGCTTGGAACTCACCTCCGCCAGGCAGCGGCGGTGGTGATGATGAGGATCATCGCTGCGATCTCTACCAGGGGCTCTATCGCCAACCTGTTCGCATCGCTATATACGGCCGCCAAGAGCAAAAGAACGCTCGCCGCCATCAGAGGATACCGGAGCTGATGGGCGTTGATATATCGGATGATGGAGATCACCTCTCTTTGCTCACGCCTCTTTTACAGGACCCCCTCAACCAGGGGTTCCAATTAAAGGGGGAAGCGATTAACCTGGATGACCGTCCGCTCCTATAATAGTTTTGGTCCCGAGGGTGCCCATCTCTAGACGGCCAGCATCCTCTCGATGGCGGTTCGCGCCCGGTCCGCGATCTTTTCGGGGACGACGACCCTCGGCTCCAGGGTCAGGAGGGCCGAGAGGACCTTCTCCAGGGTAGTCTTCTTCATGTCGGCGCAGACCGCCCCCTCGCTCAAGGGATAAAACTCCTTTCCCGGGTTCTCCCGAAAGAGCCTGTGGTTCATTCCCACCTCCGTCCCGATGATGAACTTTCGAGCGGGGCTCTCCTTCGCCCGTCTAGCGATCCCCGAGGTGCTGTAGACGCCGTCGGCGAGGTCGATCACCTCGGGCCTGCACTCGGGATGGACGAGGAGCTCGGCTCCGGGGTGGAGCGCCTTGGCCCGGCGGACGTCCTCGACGGTGTACCGGTCGTGGACGTAGCAGTAGCCGTCCCAGGGGATGATCTCCTTATCTGTGAACCTGGCTACGTACCTTCCGAGGTTTCTATCGGGGACGAAGAGGACCCGGTCCTCCGCGAGGGAGGCGACGACCTCGATCCCGTTGGCGGAGGTGCAACAGATGTCGCTCTCCGCCTTCACCTCGGCGGAGGAGTTGACGTAGCAGACGATGGCGGCTTGGGGATCATCTTCCCTGAACCTCTTGAGATCCCGGGCCGTTATCATCTGGGCCATGGGGCAGCAGGCCCCGGCCTCGGGGAGGATCACCCTCTTATCGGGGGAGAGGATCGCCGCCGTCTGGGCCATGAAGTCGACGCCGCAGAAGACGATCAGATCCGCCTCTTCCCTGGTGGCGGCCCGGGAGAGCTCCAGGGAGTCTCCCAGAAGGTCGGCGACGTCCTGGACCTCAGCGGGCTGGTAGTTGTGGGCGAGGATGACGGCGTTCTTCTCCTCCTTCAACCTCAATATCTCATCGGAGAGCATGGTTGGAAGGCTGTGATGATATGTAATCTTTAAAAACGCTCCCCTCGCTTCTGGGGAGGACCTTCCCCTCAGCCTTCGGCGGCCTTCCTCCTCTGCTGCTCGTCCTTCCTCCTCTCGGCCCTGTAATCCCGGATCATCCCCTCCAGCCACTCGGCCTTAAGCCTTGCCACCCTCGCCCGCCTCCGATCTGCCCACCCGGCCACCGCCTCCTCCAGATCCCGGGGGTCGATAAGTCCGATGCCGGCCACCAGTCTCACCGGCACCTCCCGGCGGGAGAGGACGGGGACGCCCCCGTCCATCAGGAGGCCCTCGACTTTGGCGTCCATATCCGTCCCGGCGATCACCGCCTCCACCTCCATGGCTATGAGGAGGTCTGCGGCGGAGGGGCCGCCGCCGGTGGCATCTTTTAAGAAGATGACATCCCCCCTCGCGATATCTAGCCGGGAAGAAGCCTCGACGAGGGCCTCTTTGGAGAAGGAGGCGACCTCCTTGACGGGCCTTCCCACCGCCTTCTCCTCCAGCTCCTCGGCCCTCCTCTCCCTCTTGAGCCTCGACTTGAGCCTTCGATTCATCTTCCTCTCCTGCCGGAGGAGACCCCGGAGCCTCTCGATCTCCTTCTCCCTGATCCTGATCTCGAGATCTCTTTTGATCTCTCGCCTGGACCTATCTTTCAGCCTCTCGATCTTCTCTTCGAGCTTCCTGCGCGACTCTTCCCCTGCCGCCAGCTGCACCTTCAGCTCCTCAAGATACTCCTTCTGACGCCGGATCTGGTCGGCCTGCCGCCTGTTCTCGGCGATGAAGGCCGCCATCTGCGAGTCTATCTTCGCCTCCACTTCCCTCTCCGGCGCCGGCTCCTCCGCCGGAGGCGGCGGCGTCATCCCGGATATCGCCTGTTCTATCGAGAGCCCCCGGACCACCAGGGCCTTCACCTCTTCGGGGTCGAGTTCCGCGGGGCACTTCTTCTCTACCTGCTGGAACTTGTTCTTGTACTTCTTGAAGGCGCTGGCGGCCGCCGCGAGGGCGTCGCGCTCGTGGTCGTTTCTGTAGCCGTACTCCCGAGCGATTGCGATCTTCTCCTCGGAGGGGATATCGCCTCCGGGGGAGTAGAGGACGGCGGAGAAGGACCGCTTCACCTTCTCCACCGCCTCGGGGGTGGGATATACATCTGTAGCCACCACCAGGGGCTTTCCCCGATCGGAGAGCCACTCTATGACACCTGGAGGGGATAGCGCCCTGGCGCTGACGAGGTCGACGAGCTCCCCCCTCAGGTTGAGGGCGGCGATCCCGGTTGTCGTCCCCGGATCTATCCCGGCTATGATGTAGCCCCTTCTGCGGCGGAGGGGCTCGAAGCTGAGCCGGTCCCGCTCCACCCCTTCCACCCTGATCTGGGCGTCCCCCCGAAGGCCCGAGCGGATGTGCACGTTCCTCCTCTCCGCCTCCACCACGAACTCGCTTCTGATGTAGCCGCCGATCCCCTCTACATGCCTTCCGCTGAAACGGTGTCCCGCCTCTCGAAGCCGCTCCTCCACCTCCCGGGATAGGGCCTTCACCGACCCGTGGATCTTGCGGGTGTACCTCTTCTGAGACCAGCCCCCCCGCCCCGGAGACCTTTTGCGGCTGACCTTGATCCAGGTCTGGTCCTCGAAGGCCGAGACGATGCTCCCCACTCCCAGGGAGGCGAGGCGGGCGCAGGCCTCGGCCTCGTCCATGGGATCGAGCCGATCGAAGGCTATACCGTGGCGCCGGGCGATCCTGGCCAGGGGCTCGGCCCTCTCGCCTCCCGTCACCTGGACGAGCCTCGTCTTCGGCGGCATCTGCCTCAGGAGCCGGACGAGGTCGGACCTCTCGGCGGCGAGCTCGTGGACGTTGTCCACCGCCACCATATCAGGGGCCCGTTGCCTGATCATCCTCAAGAGCTTCTGCCTTGTGACCATCGGGTGACGCTCAACTCCATCCTCTGCCAGGATGAAGAGGGCGTAGCTGGGAGCTCTCTTGCTCTTGGGCGAACCGCTGGCGATATCGACCCCGTAGATCAATCCAGTGATGGGATCACCTCACACGCCCCGTTCTCCTTCTGCCTTCAACCCCCGATCCGTCTCTGGTCCATTCTCTGGCTCCATATCCGACTTGCGTCCCAGGATACCTTATCCAGATCCTTGATCTGCCCCCCATCCCCGTCTATCTCTCCCGTCCTATCTCTTCTTCTCTTCACCGAGGATGCAGGCCAGGGCCTCTTCCGGCTCAAAATCGAGGCGATACTTCCGACCGAAGTGGTCGAGGACGTTCTTGATGTCCCTTTCCAGGAGCTCGGAGGATTGGGGTTCGGTCCGCGAGACCGCCTGGGGCCAGTCGATGATGACGATCTCTCCATCATCCCGGACCAGGACGTTATAGGGGCTGAGGTCGGCGTGGACGATCCCCCTCTTCCAGGCGGCTGCAACCTCTTCGAGGATGATCTCCAGGCACTCTTCGGGGTTTTCGAGGTCGAGCTTGTACAGCTCTGCGCCGCCGGTATGCTCCATCACCACGGCGTGGAAGCTGAGGGCGACGGGCTGCGGGACCGAGACCGCAGGGTAAAGGGCTTTGAGGGTCCTGTACTCTCTTGCCGCCCCGAGCCTTGCGGCGTGGATCCAGGCGCACCGGGGCTGGTCGACAAGGTGGCTTCGCGCCCTCCTGACGTGCTTGAAGCTCGTCGTCCCCTGGCGGTGGAACTTGATCGCCAGGGGGATGAGATCCCCCAGATCCTCCATCGCCCCGGCCGGTTCGCCGCCCTCTCGGCCGCCATCTTGGCCTCTGGCCTCCCCCCTATCCTCGGCGAGGTGGCTCTTGCGCCGCTCTTCGTCTGAAGCGACCTTTTCAGACCCCGCCGCCCCCCTGGCGGGGGCCCTGCCCAGGGCCTCGAAGACGACCGACTCCTTCCCGACCCCGAGGAGGTCGCCCAAGGAGAGGATGACGTCCCGGGCGACAAGTTCAGAGAGGGCGATGAGGTCGTAGGCAGCGAAGCCTATCTGGTAGCCCTCGTAGGGCTCCGTCGTCTTGAAGACGAGCTTCTTTGAGACGAGCTTCGAGAGGCCCGTGCTCGTCCCCTTGGGGGAGAGGCGGGATTTGGCCAGGAGGTCCTCGATGGGGACCCACTCAGAGTGGCGCATCCCCCTCTCGATCGCCTTGAGGAGGGCGATCTCCTTTCGATCCAGTTTCAGGAAAGCTTCTGCCAGATTATCCACGGTCGGATATTTGTCTTTTATAATTGAAATTGATTGCCCTTTCGAAATGATGGCCCGGCGGGAGGGGCCGGGCCCCTTCAGCCTTCTTGAGTCCCAGCTACAGCTTCTCCCTTACTGGTATCCCTTCCACCTCGCCTCCAGATCCGGGTCCTGGAGGGTCTCCATGACGTAGTCGGCGAACTCTCCCCCCGTAGCGCCGTCGGACCTTCCCGTCAGGACTACCTTCTTCTCGTGCTGGCTGCAGATGTCCAGGGCCATCTCGAGCCTCTTAGCCTCTTCTGCGAAGCCTATGTGGCCGAGGAGCATCACCGACGCCCTCATCATGCTGGAGGGGTCGGCGTACTGGGCCCGTCCCTCCTCCACCATCCTCGGGGCCGAGCCGTGGATCGCCTCGAACATGGCATACCTCTTGCCGATGTTGGCGGACCCCGCCGTCCCGACGCCTCCCTGAAACTCGGCGGCCTCGTCGGTGATGATGTCGCCGTAGAGGTTCGGGAGGACGACGACCCGAAATTGGGTCCTTCGCTTCGGGTCGACGAGCTTCGCGGCCATGATGTCGATGAACCACTCGTCAAGCTCGATCCCGGGATACCCTTTCGCCACCTCCCTTGCCACCTCCAGGAACTTGCCGTCGCTGGTCTTGATGACGTTAGCCTTGGTGACGGCGGTAACCCTGTTGATGCCGTTCTTTTTCGCGTGGTCGAAAGCGAGCCTGACGATCCTCTCCGCCCCCTGGGACGTGGTGACGGTGAAGTCGAAGGCGATATCCTCGGTGAGGTTGAGCCCCTTGGACCCGAGGATGTACGCCCCCTCGGTATTCTCCCTGAAGAATATCCAGTCGATACCCTCCTTCGGGACCTTGACGGGGCGGACGTTGGCGAAGAGGTCCAGCTCCCGGCGCATGGCGACGTTGGCGGACTCGAGGTTCGGCCAGGGGTCCCCCTTCTTGGGAGTCGTCAAAGGCCCCTTGAGGATGGCGTGACACTCTTTCAGCTCATCGATCACCCCGTCGGGCAAGGCCTTCATCGCCCTCGCCCTCTCCTCTATGGATAGCCCGCCGACGTCTCTGATCTCGACCTTGCCTGAATCGATCTCGTCCTTCAGAACGTATTCGAGAACCCTCTTGGCCTCGGCGGTTATGAATGGGCCTATCCCGTCACCCCCCACCACGCCGATGACCATCTTATCTATCGTGGAGTAATCGATCCAGTCCCCCCCGGCCTTCATCTCCTCCACCCGGTCCATCTGCTCCGCGAGGAGCTTCTCAAAATGAGCCTTCGCCCTCTCTATAGCCTCTCTACGGTCGGTCATTATACTCATCCCTCAGATCAATCGATCCCCATTATCCTGGTCCTCATCCATAATTAACATATCTGGCCGCCCCACCCCATCGACCCCACCCTGCCCATTAAAAATATAAACTTCAAGATCAGAGGGGGAGATATGACAACCCAGGAGATAGTCTTCTACGTCTTGATATTCCTGATCGTCTTCATGGTGACCCGGATATTGATCAAGATCAGGCGCGGCTACTGAGGGAGATTATATCGTGATCTTTCCACCGGTGATCGCCACCGTAGGCGGAGGAGGCACACGGCTTTATCCCCTCACCCTCGACCAGCCCAAGCCCCTGGTAGACCTCTGCGACACCGCCATCATCGCAACCCTCTTCAGAGTTCTGGCGAACCAGGGGTGCAGACGCTTCATCCTCGGGTCCAAGGGGGCCGAGAACACCCTCCCCCTCAACAACTACTTCAAGGCGGGAGAGGGTTTCTTCAAGAGGCTCGGGATCAGCGAGATCGAGGAGTTCGCCTACCAGCCCCAGTACGACGACCGGGGGAGCGCCGACTCTCTGAGGTACTGCGCCAGCTACTTCGACGTCGATGAGGATATGCTCGTCGTCTCGGGGGACAACGTCATCGACATCAACCTTCGAGATTTCATCGATTTTCACAAGAGAAAGGGCGCGGTCCTGACGGTGGCCCTCAAAGAGCTCCCGGCAGGAGAGGAGATATCCCCGTACGGGGTCGCCGATATCGACGCAGACCTCAGGATCAACGGCTTCGTGGAGAAGCCCGCCCCGGGAAAGGAGCCGTCCAGGATGATCAATACCGCCTTCTACTTATTCTCTCCCAAGGTCCGGGACGTCCTCGCCAAGATGGGCGACTCGGCCCGGGACATAGGCGGCGACCTCATACCGTACCTGACAGAGCACGGATATCCGGTATACGGCTATCCTGTAAAGGGATACTGGATCGATATAGGCACCCCAGAAAGGCTCCTGCAGGCAGCGATGGACTTTCTCAGCGGAAAGGTGGAGCATTACGCCTTCAGAAACGAGTACCGTCACGGCCAGTGGGTCAACCCTCACACCCTCAAGAGGATCAAAAAGCATCTGGACTCCGGCGATATAGAGCTTCGCGGGAACGTCTTCATAGGTCGAAACTGCAACATAGAGAAGGGGTCCGTCATCGAGAACTCTCACATCGGCCATACGAGCCTCATAGAGAGGGATTCGGTGATAAGAAACAGCATGGTCATGAGCTTCGCCAACATAAAGAGGGGTTCGGTCCTGAATAGAGCGATCGTTGGGAGGCACTCCACCATAGGGACGAAATGCGTCCTGGACGCCGACCAGCCCTGCTGGAGGCCGGGGAGGATACCGGTGGCGGGAGAGAACGTCGTCCTCCCGCCTGAGACGGTGGTGGGGCCTGGGACCAGGGTGGCCCCCCTCAAGTACAGCTACAAGATCCTGGCCACGGGGAAGTTCTCGCAGCTGGGCACCGACGGCAAAAATATATTCTTCTGTGAGAAATGACCCTACCAGAACCGCTCCCAGCCGCCGGTCTCCAGGGCCCTGAGCCTGTACTTTTTGTCGTTCTCGATCAGGAACTTGTGGAGATCCTCGGGGCTCTTGAAGAAGGATTTGTCCCGGAGGTTCTCGAAGATCTCTTCGGAGGTGAACCCGGAAAGCTGCCCCTTTCCGTAGACAATCCTCTCGATGGTGTACCACAAGTCGTCGAACTTTCTGAGGCTTCCTGTCCATTCAACCATTATAACCACCTTGGAGGTCCGTTTCTGGCTTAAATGAATAAGTAGGTTTCGTTCCCCAGGGGTGCTTGCATGAATAAAGATCGAAGCTCAAAAGAGAAAAGGAGGCTTCCTGAAAGGTCGCAGGAGCTCATATCCCTCGAAGAAGAGATAAAGACCTGCTATAGGTGTCCCTTGGCCGGGGGAAGGACGAAGACGGTCCCGGGGGAGGGTCCGGGCCGGGCCGGCCTCCTCCTCGTCGGCGAGGCTCCGGGGAAAGACGAGGACCAGGCGGGACTGCCCTTCGTCGGAAGGGCGGGATCTGTCCTGGACCGGGCCCTGAAGGAGGCGGGGATCGACCGGGCCGAGGTTTTCATCACCAACGTCGTTAAATGCCGCCCTCCGGATAACAGGAGGCCTAAGAAGGAAGAGGTGGAGGTGTGCCGCCCTTACCTCGAATCCCAGATTGAGATCGTCGGGCCCAAGGTGGTGATCCTCATGGGGAACGCTGCGACGAAGGCGGTCCTCGGGGTCGAGGGGGTCACGAACCTCCGGGGGCAGCTCTTCTCTGACCTTTTCCTCGTCACCTTCCATCCAGCAGCGGTCCTCAGAAATAGAGATCTCGAAGGGGCCCTCGTCTCGGACCTCTCGGCCGCGAGATACAGGGCGAAGATATTGAGAGGCTCGGCCGACGACGGTGGCGGATCAGATCTCCCCGGAGGTCAGGGGGCTTTTTCGACGGAGAAGAGGGACTCTACCTTCGAGAGCGCCCGGGGAAGAGAGAGTATATAGACCCGGTCTCCGTCCTTGACCTCCGTATCGGAGGCTGGGATGATGGGCTGATTTGCGCGCATGATCATGCCGAGGATCGCCCCCTTCGGCATCTTATCGGCGGCGTTTTTGCCGAGGATCTTCGCCCCCTTCTCGGCCCGGAACTCCAGGACCTCAGCTTCGTCCTTTCCCGTGACGATCATCTCGTCTCCTCCCTTTATCAGCCGGAGGACCGCCTCGACGGTAACCCTCCCCGGGCTTATGGCGTGGTCAACCCCCACCATCTCGAAGAGGTCGATGTAATCGCTCCTGTCGACCCTGGCGACGATCTTATCGGCACCCAGCTGTTTGGCCAGAAGTGAGCATAAGAGGTTCTTCTCGTCGAAACCTGTGACGGAGAAGACGGCGTCCATCGACCCTACGTTCTCGCCCTTTATCAGGGATATATCGGTTCCGTCACCGTTGAGGATCAGGGTATCAGGGAGCTCCTCGGCCAGCTCCTGGCACCGTTCGGTATCGATCTCCACCAGCTTCAGATCGAAGTCCATCTTCTCCAGCCACTTGGCGAGGTAAAATCCGACGACGCCTCCTCCGACTATCATCACCTTGTGGGATGCCGTCTCCTCGTGGACGAGCCTGCGGAGCTTTGGTATGGACCTCGCGTCACAGGTCAATATCAGCCGGTCCCCCGGCTTGATGGGGTCTTCCTTCTTTGGGATGAGGATCTCTTCGCCCCTCTTGATGGCGGCAGGCTTGCAGTTCTCAGGAAGGTCGAGGTTCGCGATCGGCCCCAGAAGACGGGTCCCCTCTTCGACGGCCAGCTCTATCAGCTCCCCTTTTCCTCCCGCGAGCCTCCTGCGTTCGATGATGGAGGGGAAGTACAGGTCTGTTACGATCCTCTCTGCCATCACCAGCTCCGGACAGATCATGAGGCCGATGCCGATCTGTTTTCGATCTTTCATCGGCTGGTCGATGTAATCGGGGTTGCTGACCCTGGCGATGGTCCTCTCGACTCCCAGATGGCTGGCGGTGATGCAGGTGATGATGTTCACCTCGTCGTTTCCGGTGACTGCGACGACGATATCCGCGTCCTGTACCCCGGCTTCCATCAGGAGCTGGGCGTCGGCGGCGTTCCCCTGGAGTACCTTGGCATCGACCCCCTCCAGACGGTCGCAGGCTTTGCTGCTCTGGTCGATTACGGTGACGTCGAAGGCGCCGCAGAGCTCTCTTGCCAGGTGAAAGCCCACCTCTCCAGCCCCGGTGATGAAGATCTGCATCGAATCCCTCCTCACGAGCCTCCCGTCTGGAGTCAACGTAAGCGGCTAGTAGGACATGCTGACGGGAAAAGGCTTTCGAGTGGTTTCTTCTTGCCGGCATGGGATACGAAGAAAGAACTTTTTTCTATCATCAGGAGGAGAGGGCTCCTGGATGGAGATTCGAGAGGAGGATTTCAGGGACCTGATCCGCGGACACAATCGGGTCCTATACCTCTGCCACAGGAACGCCGACCCCGACGCCGTGGGGTCCGCCTTCGCCCTCCGGGAGGCCTTCGGCGGCGATATCGGGGCTGTGGAAGGGGTGAGCAGGACGGCAGCGAGCCTTCGATCGGCGATGGGGGCGGATATCGAGATAGACCCATCCCCCCAGGGGTATGACCTGGTGGTGGTGGTAGACACCGCCGTGGGGCAACAGATCGGCGGCTTCAACCTCAGAGATTACGCCGTCGTCGACCACCATCGAGATAGGGACCTGATCGAATCCGCTCTCTTCTACATCCAGAGGCCCGCCGACTCCACCGCCGAGATCGTATGGGAGATCCTGAAGAGGAGCGATATCCTCCCGACGAGAGAGGCGGCCCTGGGCCTCGTCGTGGGGATAATAACCGATACCGGCAGGTTCAAGCACTCTGGAGCATCCTCGTTTCGGACGGTGGCCGAGATCCTGGAGAGGACAAAGCTCGAGTACGCCGAGGCTCTGGAGGTCCTATCGAGGGTCCCGACGGAGAGATCCAGGAGGATCGCTGCCCTGCGGGCCGCCTCCAGGGCCCAGATCGAGTGGACCGACGACTGGGTCGTCGTCTCCTCGGAAGTGGGGGCCTTCGAGGGGTCGTCGGCGATGACCCTCGTCGAGATCGGGGCCGACGTCGCCCTCGTCGGCGGCGGCCATGGCGACGTCTCCAGGGTCAGCGGCCGCGCCAGGAGGGACGCCGTCCTGGCCGGCCTCGACCTCGCCGCGATCATGGGGGAGGTGGCGAGGGGACGCGGCGGGGATGGGGGCGGCCACCGGGGCGCCGCCGCCCTGGAGGCGGCGGGGCCGCTGGAGGATCTCCTCAAGGAGTGCAGGAGAAGGGTGGTGGAGGCGCTGAAGGAAAAGAGGTCGCTGCGGGCCGATCTTTCCCTCTGATCCCCGTCGAGAGAGAGACCGGCCGCCTCCCGATGATCGATTGCGCCCTATTCCCGATGATACATTAGGCTCTAAAATTAGGCTCTAAATCTCTGGGCCGCCTTTTTCAGCGCCTCGATACCGGGGAGGAGGTCGCCGGAGAGGTAGCTTATGGAGGCCCCGCCGCCGGTGCTGACGTGGGAGAACTTCGGCTCGAGCCCCAGCTGCTCTATCGCCGCGGTGGTGTGGCCTCCGCCGGCGATGGAGAAGCCCGCCTCGGTGGAGGCCTTCAGGATCTCAGAGGTTCCCAGGGCGAACTTCTCCTTCTCGAAGATCCCGGCGGTCCCGTTGAGGACGACGATCTTCGCCTCCCGGATCTTCTTGGAAAATTCGACGATCGTCTCGAGGCCTATGTCGGCGATCTGGAGATCTGGCGGGACCCTCCCCATGGCGAAGTCGAGCCTCTCGCCGTCCTGGTCGAGGGCGACGTCTTTGGGGATGACGATCTTTCCGGGGTTTTTATCGATGAGATCTCTGGCGACGTCCACCAGCTCGGAGTAGTCGAGCCCCGCAACAAAATCCCGGTTCCTCTCTCCGACGTCGAGCCCCAAGGCCATCTGGAAGACGGTGGCGACGACCCCGGTGACCAGGACCTGGTCGACTCCCCCCCTGTTGAAGACGTTGGCGATCACCTTGATGGAGTCGTCGGCCTTCGTCCCGCCGAGGACGAATATAGAAGGGTGCTCGTTTCCCCGGACCCCCATGTCCAGGGCCTCGATCTCCTTCTCCATCAGCCTGCCGGCGGCGCTGGGGAGGACCTCGGTGAAGCCGACGACGGATAGGTGGGACCGGTGGGAGACGGCGAAGGCGTCGTTTACGAAGAGGTCGAATAACGGGGCGAGGCCTCGGACCATGTGGCTTTTCGCGTGATCCTCGGCGGGGCGGCTGATATTCTCCTCGGAGTAGAAGCGGGTGTTCTCCAGGAGGATGACATCGCCGGGCTTCATCGCCCTGATCGACTCCCGGGCCCGGGTCCCGAAGATGTCGTCGATGTAGGTGACCTCGCGGCGGAAGAGCTGGGTGAACCTTTTGGCGTGGGCCTCCAGGGTGGTGAAGTCCTTCTTTCCCGCGCGGCTCTGATGGGCCATCAGGACGACCCTGGCGTCCTCCAGGTCGCGCAAAGTCGGCAGGTGGCCGCGGAACCTCTTGTCGTCGAGGATTTTGCCGTCCGGGTCCATGGGGGAGTTGACGTCGACCCGGACCAGGATCCTCTGGTTATCTAGGGGGAAATCGTCTAGCGTGAGATAATCCTTCAACTGGCTCCCTCCTCGGGGATTTAACCGTGACATCGGTTGACTCAGGGTATATATCACCTTTAGCCCCTCCGGGCGGGGCGGTCCGGCGCCTGCAGGTGAGGCCAGCGCCGCAAGGACCGCGCCGGACCGGCCCCTTTTCCAGACCGGCCTATCCGGGATTATCGACATCCTCCGCCTCGTCTCTCCAAATTCATCTCCCAGGCGACAACGGCTATAAACCTGGAGGGCCAAGATCTCTTCTGCCTTGTCTCCTAAAAACGGCAGCTTCGAGCTATTCGTCGCCATAAGGCACGTAATATCCCGCAGGCGCCAGACGCTCCTGTCGGTGACGGCGGTAGCCTTGGCCGTATCCATATCCCTCGTATTCACATCCCTGGGCAACGGGACCCAGGAGCTCCTCACCGAGATCGTGGAAGAGAAGCTCCCCCACGTCCGGATCTCCCCGGCGGAGGGGGAGAAGCAGATCCACCTCTACCGGGGTCTCCTGGAGAGGGTCGGCGCCATCGAGGGGGTCAGCTCTGCCTCGGCGACCCTATCGGCGGAGGCGACGATCTCCTTCAAGGAGAAGAGGAGAAACGCCCTCCTTCGGGGGGTCGATCCCGCCGACGAGGACGCCATCTACAAGATCAGCAAATCGATGGTGGAGGGCGACTTCTTCGATATCCAGGACGGCAAGAAGGCGGTCATCGGGACCCGCCTCGCCGAGAGGCTCGGCCTGAAGGTCGGGGACCGCATCGACGCATCCTTCCCCCGAGCGAGGGGAACAGACCTGCGGGTGGTGGGGATCTTCGATACGGGAACCCCCCTCGACGAGACCGTCGCCTACGTCTCTCTTAGGACGGCGAGGGATTTCCTCGACGAGGGGGACTTCATAAACTCCGTGGAGCTGCGGCTCTCTGATATAAACGATGCCGAACGGGTAGCGGCCGCCGTCGAAGGTCTCGGCTACAACGCCGCCCCCTGGCAGGAGAATAACCCCGAGATCGTACGCTCTATCAACGTCGGGGGTTTCTGGAGGTCCCTATCCATCTTCTTTGTCATGATCATCGCCGCCTTCGGCATCGCCGCCATCATGAACATGCTCGTCCTGGAGAAGGTCCGGGAGATGGGGATGCTCCTCGCCCTGGGAGCCGACAGATCCCACCTCCTCAGGATCTTCATCTTCGAGTCCGGGGTCCTCGGCCTCTTGGGGGGCCTTCTGGGATCCGTCCTGGGGCTACTCGGTATCCTCGCCCTTGGAAGCTTCAGGTTCGAGACGACCGCCGGGGGGCAGGAGCTCAGCTCCATACCCCTGGTGATAGACCCCAGCAACTTCCCCGTCTACGTCCTTTTAGCCGTCGTCCTCAGCCTTCTGGCGGGGGCTTACCCCGCCTATCGGGCCTCGAAGCTCGACCCCGTCGAGGCGCTCAAGGGGGCTGAGGGAGAAAAGATGAGGCGGAAGGGCTGGAGGCCGACCTTCATCGAGGAGATCCTCGCCTGCAGGTGTATCACCCTGGGGTTTGAGACGGGGGTGGCGGCGAGGCACATCATCTCCAACAGGAGAGGGACCGCCTTCACCCTGATCTCGGTGGGGGTCGCCGTCGGGGTGATCATAATGTCCTTTGGCCTCACCGAGGGGGTCCGAACCGAGATCGTGGCGGGGACGATCGAGAAAAACCCCCACCTCCTCATCGAGCCGAAGGAAGGGGAGGATTATCTCCACCTCTACAGGACGACTGCTGCTCGAATCTGGGATTACCCCGGGGTCGTAGCCGTATCCCCGAGGCTCGTCGGCCAGGGGGCGGCTCGATACCGAGATAACGTCGAGGGGGTGGAGTTCATCGGCGTCGACCCCGCTTCCGAAGAACTCCTCATGAAAGTCCAGGCATCGATCCTGGCGGGAGATTTCTCGGATCTGAGGTACGGGAGGAGCCCGGCCTTCCTGGGGGTGAAGCTCGCCGAATCGCTGGATATCAGGCCCGGCGACGGCTTCGACCTCGTCCTGAAGGAGAGGACGGTGAGGCTGAGGGTGGCGGGGCTCGTGGAAAAGGGGACTGTAAAGGATTGGACCCTTGTATATCTGCCCCTGAGGACAGCTCAGGATCTGGTGGGTGAAGGGGACGTCGTCTCCGAGATCGGCGTGCGGCTCTCGGACTTCGAGGACGCCCCTGAGGCGGCGGTGGATCTGGGATACATCCTCAACCTCGAGACGAGCTCCTGGGAGGAGTACAGCCGGGAGATCGCGAGGTTCGTGGGGACCCAGTCGAGGATAAACCTCATCTTCTACTCCATGATCCTCGCCATATCTGCCTTCGTCATAGCCAACACCACCATAATGATCGTCAGCAGAAGGACCCGGGAGATAGGAATAATGATGGCGATGGGGGCGGATAGAAGGTCGATCTTGAGGATATTCCTCCTGGAGAACCTCCTCCTCGCTCTCCCCGGCGGCCTCCTGGGATCTGCCGTAGGCCTCGCAGCCGGAAGGCTGATCGCCGCCTTCGGACCTGCAGGCTTCGGCGGCATCCCCCTCACCTTCACCCTGCGGCCACAGCTCGTCGTCTACTCGATCCTCTTCGCCCTAGCCCTCAACTTCCTGGCAGGGTTATACCCGGCTTACAGGGCGTCGAACCTCGATCCCGTGGAGGCGATAGCATCGGACTGAAGATCTCCGGAAGATGGGTTGAGATTCTGGGAGAAGGCGGGTCTGGGAGAAGGCGGGACCCCACCCCGGGATCGGGGCCGGCAGGAGATCAGCTCCTCAATTTGATCTCGTATCCTCTCGCCTTCAGAGCCTCTGCGATATCCTCGATCTGGTCGAAGGACCGGGTCTCCACCTCCACCTCCACCCTCGTCTTGAAGAGGGATAGGCCTCTGCCGCCCCTGGAATGATGGATCGAGAGGACGTTTCCACCCCTCTCCGCCACAAGGCCCAGGAGGCGGGAGAGGGAGCCGGGAACGTCGTCGATGCAGGCAGAAAACCGCATTATCCTGCCGTTCTTAAGTAGCCCCTGCCTTATGACCCTCTCCAGGAGGGGAGGGTCGAGGTTTCCGCCGCTGACGACGAGGACGACTTTGCCCTCTTTTGGCACCTCGAACTTCGAATTCAAAAGGGCGGCCAGGGGCGCAGCCCCCGCCCCCTCCGCCAGGACCTTCTTCCTCTCCAGGAGGGCCAGGACCGCTCGCGCGATCTCCTCTTCCTCCACCAGGACGACCTCATCGAGAAGATCCCGGATTATGGGGTAGTTCGCCTCGCCGATCTGCTTCACCGAGATACCGTCGGCTATCGACCTCCTCGCCTCGACGGCAACCCTCCTCCCCTCCCGGAGGGATTGGAGCGCCGAGGGGCAGGCGGCGGCCTGGACACCGACGATCTTAGTCTGCGGCCTCACCGCCTTTATCGCTGAGGCTATCCCGCCGACGAGGCCGCCTCCGCCTACGGGGACGACGACGACGTCCGGGTCACAGAGGTCCTCCAGGATCTCAAGGCCGATCGTCCCCTGTCCGGCCATTATATCCGGGTCGTCGTAAGGGTGGATGAAGGCCCTGCCGTCTTCGGCCATATCTTTCGCGATGGATATGCTCTCGGCGAGGCTATCTCCCGCCAGGATCACCTCCGCTCCGTAGCTTCTCGTCGCCTCCTGCTTTCCTATCGAAGCCCATACCGGCATCACTATGGTGGCGGGGACGGCGGCGGCCTCTGCGGCCAGGGCAACCCCCTGGGCGTGGTTTCCCGCCGATGCGGCTACTACCCCTCCGGGACCGATCTCCCCTCGCCTCAGAATGAGCTTGTAGGTCGCCCCCCTCACCTTGAAGGAGCCCCCCGTCTGGAAGCACTCTAGCTTCAGATAGACATCCGCCCCCGCCATCCGCGAGAAGGTGGCAGATCGGACGAGGGGCGTCCGGATGACCCTCCCGTCCAGGATCGCCGCCGCCTTCCTGATATCATCCAGGGGGATCATGGATCTCACCTCTTCTCGAAATGTATCCGGGATCAGAGGAGGTCCAGGGCCTCTCTCCCCCTCATACCGACCTCGACCCCGAGGGCGGCGGCCGGTCCGTTGGCGTCCTTCACCTCTCCCTCCAGGAGGTCCTCTAGGCTCTCGATGGAGCCGCTCCCCGTCGGCCTGACCCTCGCTGCAGGATAGCCGAACCTCTCCAGAGCGACTACGTCGAAGGCGCCGCAGCCGACCATACCCGTCGTTCCCACCGCAAAGACGATATTTGCGGGTCCTATGGGTATGACGTACCCTTTCGCCACCCCGCCCCTGTATTCCAGCTCTTCCATGATAATAATCTCCTCCAAAAGAACCCCTTCGCCGCTGCTCTGGGGCAGCAGATCTGAACCCATCTCCTCCCCGTCCATCGGCCTCTGGTCCCCTGACGCCGCCATGGCCAGGGCCGAGATGATGAGGATGAGCTTTGTCATCATAATCATCAGCAGATCATATATATCAAAGACAATATAAATTTTTCTCCGCCCCGCCCCCGGTGGGCCCCTCCACGGAAGACCTCCAGGAAGACGGCGGTCTTCTTCCCCGACATATCTGCCCCGAGATACTATGAGAACCCGTCCCGACTGTACACCCCCCTTTCTCCCATGGTTCATCCCCTTAATCCGGCTCGACTGAATCAGATTGATGTATCTGCAGCATGCTATTCTCTCAGAAACTACTTAAAGATAAAAGTCGATTCATACCCGATGGATCAGCTCGTAGTCCTCCAGGAGATATTTGAGTCTTACATGAGAGGCGGGTTCTCCCGCCCCATTGATCCTAAATCGATAAGTGGCGATTGCGCCGATCTCGTCGCCGCCCTCCTGGAGAGCTTCGAAGACGGGCAGATCGACGAGGATATCTGCGTCAGGCTGATGAACTGCCTCTCCGACATTTACGACATCAAGAGGCTGGGGGACATCTGCAGGCTGGCGGGGCATCTTGGCATCGCCGCGAGATGTTACAACAAGGCGCTATCCATCACGGGAGATCCGCATGTCAGATCCGTCCTCCTGAACAACCTCGGCCAGGTCCACGCCCGGCAGGGATACCTCGGCCGGGCCCTCCACTACTACGAGCGGGCGGAAGAGGGGTTCTCGACCCTGGGGGACGTCGGGTCCCTCGCCCAGGTTCTCGGAAACATGGGGTCTTCCTACAGGACCAGCCGGGAGTACGATAAGGCGATCGACAGCTGCAGAAAGAGCCTCGAGATCTTCAGGAGCCTCGATGACGACTTCGGCGTCGCCCAGATGACCGGAAGCCTCGGGAGGGTCTATGCCGAGACCGGGGAGTACGACCTCGCCCTCCAGCATTACGAGAAGAGCCTGGCGGATTTTGAGGGGCTGGGGGATCAGAGGCAGGTCGCCTGGCTCTTGAACCGGATGGGGCGGGTCAACGCCGAATTGAAGAGATGGGAGGAAGCGATCGGCTACTACCACAAGAGCATGGAGATCTTCGAGGGGATCGGCCAGGAGCACAACGCTGGAGTCGTCCTCTCCAACCTCGGGCGGCTCTACATGGAGAAGGGCGATATCAGCGAGGCCGCCGACCATCTGGAGACGAGCCTCGATCTCATCAGAAAGAGAATGCAACCTGTCCGCGCCAACGCCGTATCATGGCTGGCTGCCGCGAGGTCGATGGAGGGACACGACCTCCACCAGCAAGCTCTCCGCCAGATCGCCGGGGAGAAGGAGGATAGTAGCAGCGCCGCCGATCTTCTCCATGAGGCGTCCGTCAGCTACAGAGGGGCTGCTGAATGCTACGCCGAGGTTGCCAGGACGGAAGGGGTGGGGCTTCCCGGACTGGTGACGGAGGAAGGCATCGCCAGGTTCGCCTCCGCCTTTGTGATTCTGGAGATGGAGACAGACGCTCAGAAGGGTGTGAAGCTGGCGGAAGAGGGGATAGCAGCCCTCAACTGCGCCCTCTCAACATCCGAGGATGGGCCGCAGACCCCCTCCGTCGAGGCCCTCCGGCGGTCGATGATGGGGATGAAGGAGACGTGGCGGCTAACCCTCACAAAGGACGAGCCATGGAAGCTCAACGACGTCGTCTCCGACGCCACCGAACACTTCACCCAGGCCATCCTCCAGATCGGGTCAGCCAGCCGCAGCTCAAAAGAGGCCTGCGGACACCTCCTGCCCGCCTTCAAGACCCTGGGCAGGTTCATCTCGACGAAGCTTAAGGGAGAATCCGCTGGAGACCTCTCAGAGACGATGGCATATCTCAAGCGGGCAGAACGGTCCTTCGAGCTCGCGGCTCCCGACCTCGGAATGATAAGCCCCTTCCAGATCAGAGAGGCCCGCCTGATGATCGAGAGGCTCCAGGAGATCTCGGGAGGCGGGAAGGGGGAAGACGCCCCCCTCCTCAAGACCTGCCAGAGCGTCCTCCTCCTCATGGGCAGGGTCCTCACCCGGACGGCCATGACAGAGGCTGCCCAGCTCGAGGTCGTAAGGAGCTGGAACGAGTCTATGAACCTGATCGAGGAGAGGCCCCTGGGAAAGGCTAAGATCAGAACCACCGTCGAGGCGGATAGGCAGACCGCCCCCGCCGCCCCGGGGGAACCGAGGCTCAGTGAGCCCCGGGATCTGGTGAAAGAGTATGAGAAGTTCCGGGAGAGGCGGGCGGCAGCGAGACCTCCGATGATCCGCCCCATAGACGAGGTCCTCCTCTCGGATCCGGGAACGTCCCCCGGAGGGTCCGTCCGGTCCGCCGAATCTCTGGCGTATCCCGAAGGGGATGGAGTGGAAGGCGATAGACCAAGAGCCCAAAACGATGTCGAAACGGGACCTGCCCCCCTCATCGACGCCCCCCATCCCCCCAACCCCAACCTCATCCCCGGCGAGGCGTCTATGGGTCCGAGCTGCACAGATCTGCCCGTCCTCCCTGCACGCCGCAGGTCCGCCCGCAAGAGCATATCGAAATTCGCCTCGGATCTGGGCTGCCTCGTCTCCAGGAGGTCCGAGTTCAAGACGGCCCGGCTGGAGAGGTGGTCTTCCGGTTCCGTCCTGAAGTTCATCGCCTGGAGGTCTCTGAGGCTATTCGCCGCCCTGGTCGTCCTCTACCTCCTCATCGACCTGACCCACTACTTCATATAGGTCCGGCCCCAAGATCCCGGAGAGATAAGCGTTCAAAACGACCTTTTTAGGGGCGGCTCCTTTGCGCCGTCCCAGATGAGCTCCCCTGACCATGAAGAAACGAAACCTCGAGATGATCCTGGAAAGGCTGGACGGGTTCGCCTCCCCGGACCCCAGGCTTGAACAGTACTCGACCCCGGCTCCGGTCGCCTCACAGCTCCTCTATTCTGCCCTCCTGCGGGGGGACCTGGAGGGGACGGTCTGCGACCTTGGCTCTGGAACCGGGGTCCTCGCCATAGGGGCCTCCCTCCTGGGGGCGAGGGCGGTGGGGGTGGAGATCGACCCATCGGCGATACGGATCGCAAGAGAGAACGCCCGCCGCGTCGGCGCCGATACTCAGTTCGTCCGGGGGGACGTGGCGACGATCGGTTTAAAGAGCGTCTCGACGGTGGTGATGAACCCTCCCTTCGGAGCCCAGAAAGGAAGCTTCGGCGATCGGGCCTTCTTGAGAAAGGCGGTGGAGGTAGCCGATGTGATCTACTCGATCCACAACTGCGGAAGCGAAGGGTTCATTAGAAGGTTCGTCGAACCCTGTAAGGTCGAAGAGGTCAAGAAGATCGCCTTTCCCCTGAAGAGGTCCTTCAAATTTCACACCAGAGATCTTCAGGTTTTAGAGGTGGAGCTATATCGAATATTTTGCAGGTGACTACGAGATGGCATCAAATTTTGTAATTCCAGGTGACGTCGTCGGGGCTGCAGAGGAGTTCATCCCCGGCGAAGGCACCTACGTCAGAGGGGAGTTTCTCCGCGCTACAACTACGGGAGTGACGGAGTTCGACTCCAAGGACAGGTCGGCGAAGGTCCATCCTCGGACCAACGCCCCGGTGAAGCTGAAGAACGGAGACGTGGTAGTCGGCCAGATCACAGACCTGAAGGATAGCCTCGCCATCCTCAGGCTCGGCTTCAAGAGGGGGTGCGAGGAAAGGCCGATCCACAACACAGAGGCGCTGATCCACATATCCAGGGTCATGAACTCCTACGTCAAGGATATCCGCCAGGTATTCGGCCTGAGGGACATCGTCAAGGCGAAGATAATCGACGATACCCCCACCATCGGCCTATCGATAGTCGACGACGATCTCGGGGTAGTCAAGGCCTACTGCGGAAGGTGCGCCACACCCCTGCGCCTCGACGGCAAGAGGCTCGTCTGTCCTGAATGCCAGCAGGTCGAATCCCGGAAGCTCAGCCCTGACTTCGGAACAGGGGTGATAAGATGAACGTCAAGATCCTCAAGAAGACCGATGACGAGCTCCACCTGGAGTTTGAGGGGGAGAGCCACACCCTCCTGAACCTCCTCAGGACGGAGCTGCTCGAGGACGATAGGGTCCTCCTCGCCACCTATGACGCCAAGTTTCCCATGATGACAAACCCCATATTCCGGCTCAGGACGAAAGATGTCGATCCCGTCGTCCTCATGAAGGCGGCGGCCTCCAGGATAGCCGGGATCTCTGAGGAGTTCGAAGAGGAGTTCACAGCTGCGGTCGGATGATAGAGATAGATGGGTCCTTCGGCGAGGGGGGAGGCCAGATCGTCAGGACCGCCGTCGCCCTCTCGGCGGTCACCGGCGACCCCGTACGGATAAAGAGGATCAGGGAGAATAGGCCCAAGCCTGGCCTCTCGCCCCAGCACGCCACGGCGATAAAGGCTCTGGCCAGGGTCGCCGACGCAAAGATCGAGGGGGTTAAGCCGGGGTCGTCCGAGATAATATTCCGGCCCTCCGACCTCCGGGGGGGCGATTACCAGGTCGACATAGGAACCGCGGGGAGCGTCACCCTCCTCATCCAGTGCCTCCTCCTCCCCCTCGTCTTCGCCGACTCACCATCGACCCTCACCGTCCGGGGGGGGACCGACGTCAGATGGTCTCCGACGATCGATTACCTCTCGCGGGTCGCCCTTCCAGCCTTCGCCGAGTTCGCCGTCCGGTCGACCCTATCCTGCGAGAGGCGAGGCTATCACCCCAGGGGCGGAGGGGTCGCCGTTTTGAAGACGGTCCCGGGGAAGCTTGTGAGGGCGGACCTATCTCCTTCGGAATCCGGCACCGTCGAGGGGGTCTCCCATTCTTCAAACCTACCGGAGCACGTAGCCCGCAGGCAGGCGGAGTCCGCCCTCGATCTGCTGGAGCGGGCGGGGTACGATGCCCAGATCTCTTGCGAAACGGTGGAGCTTTCCTCCACCGGGAGCGGGATCACCCTCTGGTCGGGTTGGAAAGGGGCTAGCGCCCTGGGGGAGCGGGGGCTTGCGGCGGAGAGGGTGGGGGCCGTTGCCGCAGAGGAGATGGTGGCTGAACTCGGGTCGAAGGCGGCGGTAGATAGCCATCTATCGGATCAGCTAGTACCCTACCTGGCCCTGGCGGGAGGGTCGTACACCGCCCCCGTCGCGTCGAGCCACGCCTCGACGAACATCTGGACCGCCAAAAAGTTCCTTGATGTCGAGATCTCCGCCGACGAGGGAGAGGTTGCGACCTTCAGGGCCGACCCCTGAGTGGTGACTGCGTTATCTCTTTTGTTCTTGTCTGCGGGCGAAAAATGGAGATTATCGGCGAAATATGACCCCTAGGCCCGGCTGTACCTAAGCAGCTGGGCCTCGATGTAACCCCTCACCTCTCCGCCCCTGAAGACCCCGGCGTGCCCCTCGCAGAGGAGGTCAGCCTCCAGGTCCAGGAGCTTCTCCATCGACCTCCTCCACCGGTCGATGTCGGAACCCCAGCTGTCGCTGAAGGGACCGTGGACGTCCTGGCCGAAGAGGACCCTCCCCTCTTCCATATCAATATAAACGGCGATGCTTCCCGGGGTATGGCCGGGGGCGGCGATGAAGTGAAATTCCAGGTCGCCGAGCTTCATCGCTGTCTCGTCCCCTTCCAGGACCGTATCTATCTTCTCGGGCCAGTACTCGATCCCGTAGAGGTCTGCGGCGGTGAGCCTCGGGTCGCCGACTTCGATCCCGTCCCGGTCTCCCCGGTGGGCTATCACCCTGCAGCCGCTCGCCTCTCTTATCCGGGATATCCCCCCAATGTGGTCGATGTGGCAGTGGGTGGCGACGAGGTGGCCGATCCTGGAGGAATCGAGGCCGAGGGCCTCGACGTTTGCCAGGATCGCTCCGGCACCGGGGCCCGCCCCCGAGTCTATCAGGACGAGCTCCTCCCCGGCGTCGACGAGGTAGACGCAGCAGTCGGCAGGATGGGATACCCCAGAGCCCCCCACCAGATAGATCCGCTTTGCGATCTCTTTGGGCACCATAATGATCTTGCGAATTTACGAGCCCCTACTTAGACCTGACCTGGGTCCGGCTCAGATCCGGCCTTTCTCGTCACGATCCTTCTCGTCATCATCTCTCCTGGAGCCGCCTGCATCGTCACGATTCTTCTCGTCATCATCTCCCCTGGAGCGGCCTGCATCGCTGCGATTCTTCTCGTCATCATCTCTCCTGGGACGCCCCAATTCGTCACGCTCGATCTCGGCGTCCTCCCTGAAGGATCGAAGATGCTTGATGCTCATATTGTGCTCCAGGACGATAACCCCGGCGATGAAGGCGAGGAGGAGGAGAAAGAGCCTGAAGGCCCTGGGAGCGTCTTCTCGGTAGAAATTGACGTCGATGAAGGTCCTCTTCTGCAGGTCCGTCCAGATGAGAGCGGTCCTCCCTTCGAGGCTCTTCAGATCGTCGGGCTCCGGCCTCGCCTTCCCCAGGATCCGGTCTCCGGTGGCGTACCCCTTCGGGAGGACGACCCTCACAGACTCCCCCGCCTCGACGGGGGCTACAAACCTCTGTTCCGAGATGGGATGGACATAGTTGAGATGGCCTTTGACGGGGCGATGAGAGACGATATGGTACTGATGAGATCCTCTCCAGAATTGGACAGACGTCTCGACGGGAACTTCATTGCCCAGGGAATCGAAGAGGCGGATCTCCGACTTGTAGGCGAGGGTGAGGTTGAAGCTGGTTCCGTTGGCGGGAATTATCACCTCCGCCTCGGACTTCTCGAGGATGTAGGTCGTCCCCTGGAACCCGTCGATCCCCAACCCCTGGGATACGCCGGCCGCTCCCTGGAGGATGAAGAGGGCCGTGATCGCGAAAAGCCCGATACCCGTTCTTCGGTTCATATCATCGATCCTCTCTCTGGGTAACCCACAATCAAAATCCCATCCAAAGCCTCCTCCCTCGACCGAGAACAAAGCCCCTGCGAGGCGGCCGCATCTGCTGGAGGAGTCGCCGACTCCATCAGAACCGGATGGGATAAAAACTTCCCCATCGATAAGCTATTTTTATCTTGAGGCCGATGGAGGGGGTCGCCGAGATGACCGTCATGGACGCCGGGGGAGCCCCGAAGGGGAACATCAGTATCAGGAGGTTTGAGCCCCGCGACTTCTCCGAGGCGGTGGCCCTCGACTCCGAGGCCGGAGGCGGCCACGACCCTTACCTCCTCACCTACTTCTACGAGAACTACCCCACCACATTCCTGGTGGCGGAGAAGGACGGCGAGATCGCCGGGATGGTCCTGGGGTTTCGTCAGACTCCGATGGAGGGGAGGGTATTCTGGCTCGCGGTCCGGTCCGGGGACCGGGGGCGGGGCGTAGGCGGAAGGCTGTTGAAGGAGCTCCTCGAGATCTTCCGGAGGCTCGGGGTGATGGAGGTGATCCTGGAGGTCCGGGCCGCGAACAAGAGGGCTCAGAGCCTCTACATCGACCTGGGCTTTGAGATCTATACCACCGCCAAGAACTACTACCCCGACGGCGAGGGGGCGATCATCATGAGGAGATCTCTATAGCCGTCGCGCAAGGTTATCGTCGATCGGATTCGTTTGGAAATGATTTTGGAATTATGTCGGTTGATGCTATCGGTTCTTCTCCTTTTGCGTCAGGAAATCGTCCCTGTCATTGCGAACCGTTCGGCGCGCATTTCCAGATAAGATCAATTTATATATTTTTAACTTATAAATTCCAAGCAACAGATATGAGGAGCCATTGAAGAGCTTGAAACCCCCAACTTATTCCGAATAGTCCCTATGATCTGCCAGAATTGAAGAATTGAAAATTGTAAACATATTTATATCAAATTAGTAAAAGGTCAATTGGAGGGATTTTACGAGGAGAGAAATAGCGGTACTTTTAGTCCTCGCTATGGCCCTGGTCGGCATCTCGACCGCTGCCAACTACATGTACGAGAAGGCGAACATCAAAGGGGTCGGCTACAAGAACGTCGAGATCATAATCCAGACCCAGCCGGGCCTGCAAGGAAACAAGCTCGTCGAGAAGGAGTCAGGAAGCGGGAACGTCATCACCCAGAGGACCGAGATCGAGGCCCAGAGGGACCCCTACGGTCCCGAATGCCCTTTGATCGTTGCTTTCGGGGAACTCCAGAGTAACGGCTTTATATACCCCATAGGCTGCGAGGACTACATCAACTTCACCAAGGAGGCCGAGTTTGAGTATATGCCTGTCAGCTACCAGACCGGCACCTACGACCAGAAGTGGATCGAGAAGCTCTGCGTCCAGAACTACTACATAGGAGCCGTAGTCGTCGAGATGTACACCCACGCCGAGCACCTCCAGAAGAACACAGAGGTGAAGACGAGACGGGACTGCTGCGAGGAATGGTTCACTACTGATGCTCCCAATAGAAAGGAACTGAGGTGTGGCTGCTGTACCGGTGCCCTTGAAGCTAACTTCAACTCCAACGTCATCGGTGTCGCTCACCTCGGATGGCTCTCCAAGGACCCCGCGGTGAACACCAAGGGAAGACACGACGAGTACGGCCGCTCCGTTGAGGACCTGACGGGTGTCTTCTCCATAGAGAAGTTCATCCAGCTCTGGGGCAACGACACCTGCAGCCCTGTCCGGGTCGACTGGCTACCCTGCATCTGAGCCTTCGAAGAAAGAACCACCCCGCACCCTCGCGGGGTGGCTCCCACCTCTGTTTTTTTCCATTTTGGTTTGATCATGAGGCTTCCCTTCTCAGATACAATGTCAAAATATCTGCAGGTACCCCGGGCGTCTCCAGAACCTGTCGAAAGGTTGAATTAGGAGGCCTCTTTTGTAGCTGGCTATAACGAAGGTGGTCTTATTTGCAGTTGCTCTTGATCCACTCTGATTACATCGAGTTTGAGGCGAAGAGGCGCACTCCCGTCGCCGAGGAAGTAGGAGAGGCGGAGAAGCAAGGACGGATGGAGGAGGCTCTATGCGCCTTCATCGCCGTCGAGAAGATCGACGAGGATGACGTTTCTGCGGTCGTCGCCGCAGGAGCAAAAGAGATCGCCTCCGTAGCGGAGCAGGTGAAGACCAAAAGGATCATGCTCTACCCCTACGCCCACCTCAGCTCCAGCCTCTCTTCCCCCGCCGCCGCCGTCGAGGTCCTCCGGGGGCTGAACGAGGCGCTCCGGGAGGAGTACGAGGTGGCGAGGGCCCCCTTCGGCTGGTACAAGGCCTTCAGGCTCAGCTGCAAGGGCCATCCCCTCTCGGAGCTCTCCCGGTCCATAAGGGTCGGTAAGGCCGCATCCTCTGACGCCGCCGCATCGTCTGCCGGTGCTGCTGGGAGATGTATCGAAGCCGTAACGCCGACGGAGAAAGAGGAGGTCGTCTCGGAGGCGCTCAAGGCCGAGGCGAAGGCGGTATCCATCTGGAGGATCATGACCCCCGACGGCCTCATGGCAGAGCCGGAGAAGTTCGACTTCAAGGGCCATGAGAACCTGCGAAAGTTCGTCAACTACGAGATCTCCAAGAGCAGGGCTGTGGAGTCCGTCCCTCCCCACGTCGAGCTGATGAGACGCCTGGAATTGGTCGACTACGAGCCGGGCTCCGACTCGGGGAATATGAGGTACTACCCCAAGGGGAGGCTAGTCAAATCGCTCCTGGAGTCTTACGTCCTGGAGAGGGCCGCAGATATGGGGGCGATGGAGGTGGAGACCCCCATCATGTACGACATGAACCACCCCACCCTCAAAAAGTACCTCGATCGTTTCCCGGCGAGGCAGTACTCCATCGAGGCGGAGAAGAGGAGCTTTTTCTTGCGGTTTGCTGCCTGCTTCGGCCAGTTCCTCATGAGCCACGACATGACCCTCTCCTACCGGTCCCTCCCCCTCAAGATGATAGAGATGACCCGTTACTCCTTCCGCCGGGAGCAGAGGGGCGAGCTGGTGGGCCTCCGGCGGCTGCGGGCCTTCACCATGCCGGATATGCACACCCTCTGCGCCGACATGGCGGAAGCGACGAGGGAGTTTGAGACTCAGTACGAGACCTCCATATCGGTCCTGGCGGAGGCGGGCCTCGACCTCTCCGACTACGAGGTGGCGATCAGGTTCACCCGGGAGTTCTACGAAGAGAACCGGGAGTTTATAGAGGGGCTCGTCAGGATCGTAAATAAGCCGGTCCTCATCGAGATGTGGGAGGAGCGGTTCTTCTACTTCGTCCTCAAGTTCGAGTTCAACTTCGTCGACGCCCTCGACAAGGCCTCCGCCCTCTCGACGGTCCAGATCGACGTCGAGAACGCCGACCGTTACGAGATAGACTACGCCGACGCTGCCGGCGCCCTCCGGCGGCCGGTGATCCTCCACTGCTCGCCATCCGGCGCCATCGAGAGGCTTATGTTTGCCCTCCTGGAGAAGGCCCACAGGGTCTCCGTCGAGGGGAAGGTTCCGATGCTGGCGACCTGGATATCGCCGACCCAGGTGAGGGTGATCCCGGTGGCAGAACGCCACCTCGCCAGGGCCGAGGAGGTCGCCGGGGCGATAGGCTTCAGGACCGACGTCGACGACCGGGACGAGACCGTCGGCAAAAAGATCAGAGACGCCGGAAGGGAGTGGATACCTTACGTCGTCGTCATCGGCGACGATGAGGTGGAGTCTGGCAAGCTCGCCGTCACCGTAAGAGCAGAGTCGGAGCCGAGGAAGCCCCACAAAGTCGAGATGACCGCAGAAGAGCTGAAGGCACGGATCGGATCGGAGACGGCGGGCAAGCCGTGGAAGAGGCTTGCCCTGCCGGTGAAGCTCTCGGAGAGGCCGCGGTTCATCTGAGGCGCGATGGGGAGGAGGCCCCCTCCCCCGGAGGTCGGCTTTTTTCATCTTTTTGCTTCATCTCTTTCTCCCAAAGGGCGCGACGCCGAGGCTATCCCATCCACCGGAGCTGGCGGCTGGTTGGAGGACGTCTCAGCCCCAGCCGCAGGCTCCTTTCGGAGGAGCCGTCCGCTCAGACGAAGTTGGAGACCTCAGAGCTCGCCGAACTGAAAGCGGCCCTGGGATATCCAGCTCCACGGCGGCTGGGGCCCGGGCGCGGGAGGGGAGACGGGCCAACTTCCCCGCCTCACGTCGACGATCACAGCGTTGCTGATCTCATCTCCGACGGAGAAGAGGAGGATGTACCTGCCCGCCTCTTCAGCCCGGAAGGTGAGAACGCTGTAGCCGGAGTAGAGCATAAGCCACTTCTGCACCATCCTCTCGGCCGGAGTTATCTCGTAGAGGGAAGCCCGCCCCCCGGCCGGAGAATGGGCGAGAAGCCTGAGATACGCCCCTTGAGGGACGACGGCATAACCCGTCCAGCTCCTGGCGCCGAGGATCCAGAGGCTGTTTGATCCGGGGAAATAGGTCTGATAATATGCGGCGGCGATCGGCTCGCCCCCGGGACCGGTGGCGAAGATATTCGGCGTCCCTGACGCAAAGTGCCTCTCGACCTCCATCCCGGCTGGGGGTGTCATGGTGAAGTACTCAGAGTATATCGAGAACTCTGATGCCGAAGGCCACGTAGGCACTTCAGGGGCGTACATCTCCGGATGCCTCTCGCTTATTATCCAGGGGCCGCCAAGGCCGAGCTCGAAGAGCCTCTCAGCCGCCCTCTCGCCGGGCTCGTATCCGACCTGGGCGGAGGAGAGGGCTACCATGGCGAAGAGGAGGAAGACGATCGTCAACGATCTGCCTATTTTGAAGAGCTCCCCTGGTCCAACTATCTTGCCGGAGCTTCCGGCCTGGACTCCTTTTGATCCGTCAATTTCAAGCATCAAACCCACTCCATGATTCTGGCCTTCTATCGCTAAACCCACATAGACCATATTTGTCTGGGAAAATACTTAAGAATACCGTGTCCGGTTTGAGGTTATTCTTCCTTTATAAGGCAGGAGTCCGAACACCCCCCCCTCATCTTAAACGGGTTATAGATGCTCATGTAGCGATATACGATCCTCCTCTATAGCCCCTTCTTCTCCTGGAGGGGCATCCCCCTTTGATCTAAGATTCGACGAAGATGCCCCTTGAGCTCCAGCCCGCGTCCGAAAGGAGATGGGTCACCAAGTATTTATCAAAGGTTTCCTCATATTAGAACCGACGCCTTATTAAGTGGCCCTGAAGATCCGCAGAATAGAGCATCCTATCGTCCAAAAGCTGAAATTAGCACCTATCGGGGTAAAAATGAGGCCATTTGATAAGGCGATAAATAAACGAAAAGAGGAAGAACATGGAATCAGGAAGATTTTCCAAGGCGATAATTTTATTTTTACTCTTCTGGTTATCGTCTGCATCGGCCTTCGAGCCTGAGGCGGTGGGCGCAAACCCCGATCTCGTCGCCCTCAACGCGGGATGGTTTCCACCCACCGTATACAATGTGACGGATGGGGTTTACGTCGCCGTCGGCTACGGTCGCGCAAACCCGGTCCTGATAGAGGGGACCGACGGGCTCATCGTCATCGATCCCGGCGAGAGCACGACCTCCGCAGAGATGGTCAAAGCGGCTTACAACGAGCATCTCAACGACATATTCTCACGAAAGCCCGTCGAGGCGATCATCTACACCCACCATCACGACTGCCACATCAACGGAGCTTCGGTCTTTGCGGGGAACGGCTCCCCGGAGATCATCGCTCACGAGACCTTTGAGGAGCACCTCTTCGGACCGAAGGAGCTGATGGGCCAGATCTTTCCCATCAAAGTATATCGAGCGGTAAAATATGCAGGTATTCCTTACCAAAGAGATCCGGGTTACTTTGTTAATGGGGGCATCTTCCCCTTCTCCGTACCAGGTCCTTCGGGATACCTCCCCCCCACCCTGACCGTCGGGGACGAACTGGAGACGAACATAGCCGGGGTGAACCTGACCATAGTCCACGCCCCAGCCGAGACGACCGATATAAACTACGTCTGGCTGCCGGATAAGAAGGTGATCGTCCAGATAGGGATCTTCTACAAGTCCTTCCCCGCCATCAACACCCTCCGGGGAGCTTCACACCGTGATCCATTGAACTACATCGCGAGCATTGATGATATGAGGACCCTGAACGCCGAATATATGGTCCTGATCCACAGCGGAGGAGGGCCGATCGTCGGCGCCGAAAACATCAGCCAGACCCTCACCAACGCCCGAGACGCCCTCCAGTACGTCCACGACCAGACGGTCCGCTCCATGAACCAGGGGCTGACCCCCGGCGAGATCATTGAGGTCATCGAGCTGCCACCCCACCTCGCCGAGGATCCCAATCTGCAGGAGTACTTCGGCGAGATGGATCGGGACGTCTTCCAGATATTCCAGCAGTACATGGGATGGTTCACCGGGAAGAGCAGAGACATATTCCCATCCACTCCCCGTGAAGAGGCTGAGAAGATGGCATACCTCGCCGGCGGCGTCGACGGGCTTGCAGAAAAAGCGAAGTCGTCTCTCGATGAAGGTGATATGAAATGGGCGATGATCTTCTCCGACTACGTCCTCCTCCTCGATCCCGAGAACGCCGGGGCCCGGGAGGTTAAGAACTCGGCGATGTTATACCTGGCCGAGGAGACCAAGAACGCCCAGGTGAGAAACTACCTCCTCTCCGAGTACCTCGAAGAGACGGGCCAGATCAGGATACCCCTCGAGTTGGGCTTCAGCCTCATGGACGAGAATATCATCGTCTACATGCCGATGGAGACGATATTCAGGATCATGGCGGTGAGCCTAAACGCCACCAAGGCCCTGGACCAAGAATACGCCGTCGGCCTCGACCTCTCGGACGATTCAGAATCCGCAGAATATGCCATATACGTCCGCAAAGGGATCGTAGAGGTTCAGGAGGGGGTTGCCGAAGATCCGAAGTTTACCGTCGTCACCGACTCGCTGACGATGAAGAACCTGGTCCTGGGCAAGCTCGACCCTGAAGAGGCGGTCGCCAGCGGAGACGTCGTGATAGGCGGAGCCGGTCCGGAGGAGTTCTTCGGATTCATGGACCTTTTCAGGTAAAGGATGGAATGGGAGCGTTTTCAACGCTCTCATCAACTTTTTTTCTGCAGGAAGTCTCCGCAGCGGTGGAGCCTTGGCATTTACTTCTATCGGTTCTCCATCGGGACGTACTCCCGGTCGAAGTCGCCTATGTAGAGGGACCGGGGCCTGAATATCCGGTTGTTCTCGAGGTACTCCATCACCCGGGCGGTCCAGCCGGCGACCCGGCTGACGGCGAATAAGACGGTATAGAGGTCCTCGGGGACCCCCATGGCGTTGTAGACGATCCCGGAGTAGAAGTCGACGTTGGGAAAGATCCTCTTCTCCGCCCCCAGGTCAGAGACGACCGCCTCCTCGAGCCTCTTCGCCGTCGAATACATCCTGGCACCATCGGGGTTTGACCCCGCCATCATCCCCGCCAGGGGGGCGAGGACCCGGGCCCGGGGGTCGTAGGTCTTGTAGACCCGGTGGCCGAAGCCGGGGATCTTCCGGCCTGCCTCCCTCGCCTCCCTGTACCAGGCCGGGACCCGGTCCGGAGAGCCGATCTCCCGCAGGACCCTCGTCACCTCCTCGTTTGCTCCTCCGTGGAGGGGGCCGTTCAGGGCGCCGATCCCCGCGTCGACGGAGAAGTAGATGTCTGACATCGTCGATGCCACCACCAGGCAGGCAAAGGTGCTGGCGTTCATCCCGTGGTCGGCGTGGAGGATCAATGCGACGTCCATCACCCTCTCCTCCAGGGGGGTGGGCCGTCGGCCCGTCATCATGTAGAGGAGGTTTGCGGCATGGCCGAGCTCGGGGTCCGGCTCGATGGGAAGACGGCCCGCACGAAGGCGGCCGATAGCCGCTGCCAGGGTCGCCATCCCTGCGATGAGATGGATGCAGCTATCCATGGACTCGGCGTCGTCGGTGGCAGGCCTCGCATCCTGGGGCCGTCTTAGGTGGCGCCTCTGGAACTCGTAGATGGCGCGTTTCTCTCCTGTCGGCCTCGTCTCCATGGGGATCGAGTCCTCGTCGGAGGCGATGGCGTCTTCGAAGGACGGCCTGCCGCCATCGCTATCCCGCCAGGTCTGCCTCTGGTGCATGAAGTTCGTCCCCGTCCTGAGGGCCGCCATGGGATTCATCCATTCCAGGGGAGCGCCCATCATCATCCTCAGGGTGTTGGGGAGGAACCGGAATTCACTGAGGCGGTTGGAGAAGGAGGCGAGCTTCCTCTCCGTTGGGAGCTCGCCGTAAAGGAGGAGGTAGGAGACCTCCTCGAAGGTGGAGTGGGCGGATAGGTCGAAGATGTCGTAGCCGCGGTAGATGAGGGACCCTTCCGATCCGTTGACGAAGCCGACCCGGCTCTTGCAGGCTATCGCACCTTCAAGCCCTGGGCCCACTGTACAGTTTATCGGCCAGTCCACCCCCCTCATCTGGTCGAAGATGGGGTCGGTTCCTTTCGGCTTTGAGGGGATCGCTTCCTTTGCCCGCAGGATCAGCTCGGCTATATCTCCGTCTCTCCTTTCCATGTCTCTCCTTTCCATAATATCATCCTCTCCGGAATGGGGATAGCCGTAAAACGCCCTTTCATTAAAGGCCCTTTCATTTGAAGACCGCGGCTTGGTCGATCTGGAGCGGTGGGCCGGCCTCCCATATCGCCGGCCCGCCAGAACTTCCGGGTCTCCACGATCTGCTTATATTTAATCATTTCATCTTTGGAGCACAGCTTGAAGGGAGGCCGTCCTATCGGTTAACGATGCCCTTTAAACGGATCGATCGTCTGAGATGAATTCATCCTCCCAATAGAATTCGATCTCCCAAACGAGTTCGATCTACGAATTTTTCAGCATGAGCGCAATACTTTTAGCATCCGGAGAAGAAGCTGTAATGGGTCATGAAGCTGCAGCCCTTATCCGAGGAGACCTAAATCGAATGGGGGATGGAGACGACGAAGAATTGCTATCTTCTATTGATGCTGATGGCGGGATCGATCTTCCTGACCGCCATCGCCGGAGGAGACGGGATCGTCATCTTAGATCCGCCGCCGGACCGGCCGGCATTGAAGCTCGACGAGGCCCTGGCCATCAGGTATCATCACGTCGACGTAACGATATACGATCAGGTGGCCACCACCAGGGTCGATCAGGCGTTCTTCAACGATCTCACCTGGACCGCCGAGGGGACGTACATCTTTCCCCTGCCCGAAGAGGCGGCGGTCACCGACTTCGTCCTCTGGGCCGACGGCGAGCCCGTCAGGGGCGAGATCCTGGAGGCGGACGAGGCCCGAAAGATCTACACCGATATCGTCAGGAGGACCCGGGATCCAGCCCTCCTGGAGTACGTTGATCGAAAGGCTCTGAAGGCGAGGGTCTTTCCGATACCTTCCGGTGAGGAGAGGAGGATAGAGCTGGAGTACAGCCAGGTTCTGCCGATGGATAACGGCCTCGTCCATTACGTCTACCCCCTCAGCACCGAGAGGTTCTCGTCAAAGCCCCTGGAGGAGGTGGTGATGACGGTGGATCTCCGGTCACAGGTTCCCATCAGGGCGGTCTACTCCCCAAGCCACCCGGTCTTCGTCGAAAGGGAAGGGGACCGTTCAGCCTTCGCGAGCTTCGAGGATGAGGACGTCCTCCCGGACCGGGACTTTGAGCTATATTATTCCGTCAGCCCCGAGGACGTGGGGATCAGCATCTTGAGCTACAAAGAGCCGGGGGAGGACGGCTTTTTTATGCTTCTTGCCGCCCCGAAGGTGGAGGTGGAGGCCGGAGATATCGTCGCAAGAGACCTGATCCTGGTCCTGGACGTCTCGGGGAGCATGGAGGGGGAGAAGATCGACGAGGCGAAGGAGGCGGCGATCCGGATCCTCGACGGCCTCAACCCAACCGACAGGTTCAACGTCGTCGCCTTCAGCTCGGGGCTGCAGACCTTCAGCCGGGGTCTTGAACCCGCCTCGAAGAGGGGAGAGGGGATCGAGTTTGTGAGAGGCCTATCGGCTCTAGGAGGGACCAACATCAACAGAGCTCTCCTGGAGGCGGCGGCGATGGCCGACCCGCAGAGGCCTGCAACGATGATATTCCTGACCGACGGCCTCGCCACCGTGGGGGTGGAAGACGCCGGGAAGATCCTCCAGAACGTCGATGAGACGGCCCCCGACGGCCTGCGGATCTTCACCTTCGGGGTGGGGGATGACGTCGATACCGACCTCCTCGACCAGCTCTCCACCGACCACGGCGGGGCCAGCGCCTACGTCCGCCCCGGCCAGAGGATAGACGAGACGGTATCTGCATTCTATGCCAAGATCAAAAGCCCGGTCCTCTCGGACGTCGTCATCGATTTCGGGTCTGCGGAGACGGACCGGATCTACCCGGAGAGTACGCCGGACCTCTTCGCCGGGTCGCAGCTGGTCCTGGTGGGGAGATATCGGACCGGAGGCGAGACGAAGATCACCCTCTCGGGGACCTTCAACGAGAGGATCGTCTCCATAGAAAGCCCGGGGGTATACTTCGCCGAGGCGGGCGGGGCGGATTTCATCCCCCGGCTATGGGCGACGAGGGCCATCGGAAGCTATCTGAGGAAGATCAGGCTCCACGGCGAGGAGGATGAGCTCGTCGACGCCATCGTAACCCTGAGCATCCGCTACGGTATCATCACCCCTTACACCTCCTTTTTGATCGATGAGGAGGACATATTTTCCGGCTCCGGGAGGGATGCGGTCTCCCAGAAATTCCGGAGGGATATGGAGGCGGATTCTGCCGCTGCGTCGTACGGCCCTTCGGCGGTCGAGAAGGCCGCCTTCCAGGGAGAGATGGCAGCGGCAGAAGTTCCTCATAGAGTCCCGTCTGCCCTCTATTCGACGACGGGATCGAAGGCTTCCGTCTCCGCGAAGGTGGCTGCCGGAGAGGTCATAAGAGAGGTGGGGCCCAAGACCTTCGTCCTTCGAAACGGGACCTGGATCGATACCGCCTTCGAAGGGACGGAGATGGAGACGGTGAAGGTCCGGTTCCTATCTGACGAGTACTTCGACCTCATCTCGGATCGCCCCCGCCTCGGCGGCTACTTCGCCCTGGGCGAGAGGGTGATCGTCGTCGTGGACGGAGCGATCTACGAGGTGGTCGAAGTTTGAAGGAGATGGATTTTATGAAGAGGATATATATTTTATCATTTCTGGTGGCTGCGGTCATCACCTCCACCGTCGGAGCCTTCGGGACGGACCTGCCCTGGGGAGACGATGGCGCCGGAGGAGGAGAATGGTACAGCTTTGAACCGCCCGCCTCGCCCGAGGAGATCTCCATGGAGGGGGCTGTTGGGGAGGCTGAAGGGATATGGATCTCTGACATCAGCGGGATGGAGAGGAAGACCGCCCTGGAGATCCCCATGGGCGCCTGGGCGAGGGTGATGATGGCCCCTTCTGGGGGGGGGAGATCTCCAGCTCTTCTGCCGGTACCCCACGGGGACGGCCCACCTCCTCACTTCGGGAGATGTAGAGGCGGGCCGCCTCTATAGCGGCTGGTACCAGGCCGAGTGGGTCGGGGATTACGAGGTCTGGTTCACCCTGGACGGGTCCAAGAGCGAGACCGTCAGGTTCGAGGTGACAGAGGGATGGGTCGCCGAGGAGGCGATGATGGGAGGGCCGGGGATCGGCAAGTCTCTAAGCCCCACGGGGTCTGGGTTAGGCGCTCCGGTGATGTACAGCCTCGTCCCGGCCCCGACCGCCAGCCCCTCCATAGGCTTCGCCGTCGGGGGAGCCAAGGACGTGGAGAACTTCCGGGAGAATATAAAGGAGGGCTTCATGCCCCTCCCGACGGACGTCACCTACGAAGGGCTCTTCTACGACTACCGCTTCGATACCGGCCAGTTGGAAGAGTGCCAGAAGCTCTTCTGCCCCTCTTACAGCGCCGCCGTATCGAGGGACCCCATATCCGGCGAGCTGCAGCGCTATCTATCCGTCGGCCTCAACTCCGGCGTCGCCGACTTCTCTAGAAAGAAGCTGAACCTGGTCGTCGTCCTCGACTACTCCGGGTCGATGGGAAGCCCCTTCAGCAGCTACTACTACGACCAGTTCGCAGAAAGGATCGATATCCACGAGGATGACAGCTCGGGAAAGACTAAGATGGAGATCGCAGACGAGGCGGTGGTGGAGATTTTGGGCCACCTCGAAGGTGACGACCGCTTCGGCCTCGTCGTCTTCAGCGACGAGGCTTACGTCGTCGAGCCGCTGACGAAGGTGGAGGATAAGGACCTCGACGCCGTGAAAGAGGCGATCCTGGAGATCGAGGAATACGGCGGGACGAATATGGAGGCGGGGATGAAGAAGGGGACGGCGTCCTTTGGAAGATACGCCGAGATCGATCCGTCGCAGCGGGAGAACAGGATCATCTTCATCACCGACGCGATGCCGAACCTGGGGGAGACGGAAGAGGGGGGGCTATCCGGCATCCTCCAGGATAACGCCCGGAAGGGGATCTACACCACCATCATCGGGGTGGGGCTCGACTTCAACACGGAGCTGGTGGAGAGTATATCTGCGGTCCGGGGTGCCAACTACTATTCGGTCCACTCGGCGGCGGAGTTTTCTGAGAGGATGGACGAGGAGTTCGAGTTCATGGTGACCCCCCTCGTCTTCGACCTCCTCCTCCGGCTCGATGCTCCAGGCTACAGGATAGAGAAGGTCTACGGGTCGCCGGAGGCGGACGAGGCGACGGGCGAGATCATGAAGGTCAATACCCTCTTCCCCTCCAGGGCCGAGGAGGGGATGGTAAAGGGCGGGATCATCCTCCTCAAGCTGGAAGAGGTATCCAATGACGGTGAGCTGACCCTGGCCGTCAGCTATACGGACCGGAACGGGACCTTCGACGGCGACGAGGCGACGGTGATCTTCCCCGAAGCGGAAGGTGACTTCTACGATAACGACGGCATCAGAAAAGCGATACTGCTTTCCAGGTACGCAGACCTTCTGAAGAACTGGATCGCTGACGAGAGGGAGGCCCTGGAGATGGACGGGCCGGTGGAGCCGTCGGTCACCGAAGAGGTAGGCATCCTCGTCCCCAGGCCCATCGAGCTAGGCAGATGGGAGAGGACTTCCTCCCCCCTGACGGTATCGCAGCCCTATCGAAACCTCTTCGAGCTCTTCGGCAACTACTTCGAAGTGGAGATGAAGGAGATAGGGGACGTCGACCTCCAGCAGGAGGAGGCGGTCCTCGATAAGCTGAGAGGGTGGCCGGGGAGATTAGGATCGTAACGGCCAAGGGCGAGCCTCTCGGGCCATCAGCCTCGTGAGCCTTCAAGACCGGCCGCCCCGGCGAAGAAGACCGGTGCGGCCACTTTTTTTAAAAAAAGGGGCCGCCCCTCAACCCTGGCCTGGCCCATCGATCCCGACCTTCCCGGCAGGATCGTCGAAGCTTGCCCTCATCTCGCAGACCCCGTCCTCCTCCCAGACCTTCTCCAGAACGAAGCCCATCCTCTGGAACATCCTGAAGATCGGCGCGTTGGTGGATAAGACCTCGGCGACGAACCCGAGAAGCCCCTGCCTCTTGGCGAGGACGGTGAGGCGGGCGAGAAGCTCTCTACCCACCCCTTTTCTCTGGAAGTCGTCCCTCACCACGTAGGCGACCTCGGCGGTCATCGACTCGCCCAGGAGGCTGTACTGGCCCATCCCGACGACCTCCTCCCGTCCGGCCTTACCTTCTTCCACCACCGCCAGGATCACCATCTTCTTAGAATAGTCGACGACGGCGTACTCCTGGAGCCACCGGTGGGAGAGCTCTTTTTTCGCCGTCATGAACCTGCTGTAGAGGCTTTCGTCGGAGAGGGCGTGGAAGAAATCCTTCAGGAGCGATTCGTCGGTGATCTTGACGGGGCGCAGGAGGATCGAAAGGCCCGTCTTCGTCGTCCGCCGGATCTCGAGCCCCTCAGGGTAGATCCCGGCCTCGCCGGGGACGTAGGCCTGATCGGCGTATATCAGCCCCAGCCTCTTCGCCTCCTCGACTAGCCAGGTTCTGTGGTCGGGGTGGGAGATGGCGATGAGGTCCATCGCCCTCTCCCGGAGGTTTTTGGCGTGGAGGTAGGCGATACCGTGCTCGGTGACCACGTAGTGGACGTCCCCCCGGCCGAGGGTGACGCCGGAACCGGGCTTGAGGGTGGGGACGATCCTCGAAGCTCTCCCGCCGTCGGCAGTTGAAGGCAAAGCGAGGATCGACCTTCCGCCTGGCGAGAGAACCGAGCCCCTCATGAAGTCGGCCTGGCCGCCGATGCCGCTGTAGTGGACGCCCCCCAGGGACTCGGCCGTCGCCTGACCCGAGAGGTCGATCTCGATGCAGCTATTTATCGCCGTCATCCTCCTGTTCCTGGCGATCACAAGAGGGCTGTTGGTGTAGTCTATCGACCTGAACTCGACGAGGGGGTTATTGTCCAGGAATTCATAGGTAGCGGCGGTCCCCATGGAGAAGGAGGCGACGGCCTTGCCCCGGTCGATCGTCTTTCTGGTGTTGTCGACGACCCCTGACTTCATCAGATCCGCCAGGCCGTCGGTGAAGAGCTCGGTATGGACCCCAAGGTGCTTTTTGTCGCCGAGGCTGGCGAGGACGGCGTTGGGGACGGAGCCGTAGCCGACCTGGATGGTGGAGCCGTCCTCGACGATCCGGGCGACGTAGCCTCCGATCCTCCGGGCGATATCGCCGGGGACGGGGTCGTGGTACTCCAGGAGGGGCTCGTCGCAGTAGACGAGATGGTCGACGTCCTCGACGGAGACGAAGCCGTCGCCGGGGATCCGGGGCATCCTGGGGTTTATCTGGGCGACGACTATGGCAGCAGCTTCCACCGCCGCTTTGACGATGTCGACGGAGATCCCCAGGCTCATGAGGCCGTGGCGGTCGGGGGGCGAGGTCTGGACGAGGGCGACGTCGATGGGGATCGCTCCCTGGCGGAATAGGTCCGGGACCTCTGAGAGGAATATGGGAGTGTAGTCGGCGTCCCCCCGGTTGATCGCCTCCCTGCTGCGGGAGCCGACGAAGAAGGAGTTGAGCCGGAAGTTCTCCCGGAACTGCTCCTCGGCGCAAGGAGCAATCCCCAGGGTCCAGACGTGGATCATCTCGGCGCCCATGAGGGAGTTGGGCCTCCGCTCGACGTACCTCTTCAGGGCTCCGACGAGGTGCTGGGGCTCGCCACAGCCGGTCCCGACGAAGATCCGGTCCCCTGGGTGGATCCGCTCGAAGATGGCGATCTCGGGCCAGAACTTCTTAGGCCAACGCTTCTTCAACTCCATAAATTCTGAGCTTTTATCTTCCGGATCTAGAGCCAAGGCGAGCCGCCTCCAAAAGTCTGATCGAATCGAAAAGCCCCCGCGAAAATCGAGAGCTCAAGGGCTTTTGGCTGGAATAAATATTGGATGAGATGATATTTATCGGTGTTGGTATAAAAATGTCTTAATTAATCGTGAAGGACTTCAGAGGAGATCTAATCCGCCGGTTCGTTCTGTTGGACGGCTTCGAGGTAGAACTCAATCGCCTCCTTCGTCCGCCTGATGAGCTCATCGAGGCCCTTCGCCTGGGTATGGCATCCGGGGAGGGAGGGGACAGAAGCTACGCGGCATCCATCCTCGTCCGTCCTACCAGGACGTTGAACTCGGCCTTAATCTCTCGATTATTCTGCGTTGAGATTCGGGTACTCGGTTAAGCGATACGAGGCTGGCTTTCCAGAATTACTTCGATCCATTCAGGACGGTCCTCGACATGATCTGTATATATTATTTTGACCTGCATGGGCCAGAATTCGATCTATCAGTCGGGGATGAAGCGAATTGTAAGTCAGGAGGAAAAACCGCCTGTTTACGGCGTTCTCCAGCCCGTTCTTAAGGCGAGCGAGGTCGAAAAGGCACTCCAGCTCGACCAGGGCGTAGATGATTTTGTCTTTAATCTCAATTGACGAAATAAGCCTATTAACTTTATATATTATTATAAAATAAATTATAATAAATACTTGCAATCCTGGAAAAGTATTTATCTCTGTAATAAGAGATGACAGTTCGGAGGTTGTAGAGATGAAACTGAACGCCGTGACTTTACTGGTATTTTTGACCATCGTCGCAACAGTGATCATGACCGCAGCTGGCCAGGAGAACGAGTCTATGGATATCTCCCTAGCTCCTCCAGAGGCCGTGCCGGAACCGGAGGTATTGGACGAAACTGAAGTCTTGCCAGATACCGAGATGAGCCTGGTAAGCTCAGAGATTCTAAGCCGTTCGGCGGTATCCGAGGATTTCGCCAACTTGAAGGAAGCGGACAGCCTGATGAGGTTGGCCAGCGATAACCTCATGGAAAGGGGCTTCGAACCGCTGACAGGAGACGAAAACTTCTTCGGAATAGTCGAGACCTACCGGGTGATGATGGACGATGGAGAAATCGTACAGCAGACCATGACCCTTGAGGTCCAGGATTACATCAGCGCTGACAGAAGAGATCTGGGAGCGTTGGTCAGGGTCAGACTGGAGACGGAGGACGGCTGCAAAGAGGATTACACCTTTAACCTGGTAGCTCCTTGCGGCAACTTCGACAGAGTGATAGAATACCAGGCTGTGCAAACCAGCATACGGGATACGACCACCGGCGCGATGGCCGCTAGGCTTGAAATGGTCGAGACAAATAGCTGGGGATCCTGTATGCTGCAGGAGCTGAAGAAGTGCGCATCGCCATGCGTCAACGCTCTTGTCACCTGTCCCAAGACCGGTTGGTCCGCATACCTCGGATGTCTGGCTGTGAGATGTGGCGGCTGTTTCGTGGCAAAGGCTGCCTGTTGCACCTGCAACTGCAAATGGTGGTGCAAGTGGGCCGTCGGATGCTGCCGTAGATAAGGGGACGCCCCGATCCGGTCGCCTTCTTCTGGAAGCGGAGGGCGACTTGCTTATTTTTTCCCCCGACATTTCATGGGGGTTCAAGATCACATATGACTCGCTCTCTCCCAAGCTATGCATCCGGGAAGGGATGAGGTTTATCCCCCACTCCACCTTCCGAGATTTTTATTAATCCCAAAGTTGAAGCTACCCTCGGAGCGTACGAATATGAAGAGCTTGAAAGGAACCCAGACCGAGAAGAACATCCTCACCGCCTTTGCGGGAGAATCCCAGGCGAGAAACCGGTACAACTTCTTCGCCTCCCAGGCCAAGAAGGAGGGGTACGAGCAGATCTCCGCCATCTTCGCCGAGACCGCCGACCGGAGAAGGAAAATCGAGGAGAACGAGCTTCTGGTCGCAGAGATCCGAGGGCGGGTCGATCGTGCCCTCTCATCCCTGCGGGAGATGAGGTGACGGTATCGATCTGACGGTATCGATCCGGGGGCCTCCAAGGTTGATTACATGACGACGGCTTCGAGCGGACCGGAAACGTCGGGGGACGGACCCGGCAGCCCGTCGGCGGCGCCTGCCCCGCCAGAAGACGGCCTGGCCGGCTTTCTAAGAGGCGGCGGCTGGCGGCGGAGGCTCGGCTTATTCCTCGTTATCCTATCCTGCCTCCTCTACGGCTGCCTCCTCTTCGTCCCATCGGCGCCCCTATCCACATCGGAAAAGGTCGCCCTCTCATCCCTTCTTGTCGTATCCGGGGAGGCGTCCTTCTGGATAGGAGGCTTCATCCTCGGCCGCGACGTCGTCGCCAGGTGGCGGGGGGCGCTCGATCCGCGGAGGTGGGTCCGGGGGCGGGGGTGATGGAAGCTGCACTGAGGTTTTTTTGGAGAGTCTCGCGCCGCTGGGCCGATTGCCACTGAATAGATCCCAACGGCTCAGGCCCGGCTCTTTACGACACTGCCCCTCTTAGATGCATTGAGGAAGGTCATCCCCACCACTTCGCCCTTTTCGCGTCTGACTATGACGTCGTCCTCGGTAAGCTCAGAGTCGTCGGCGTGACTCGGCTTTTTGAAGCTGACGTAAAGGACGTCTGCTTCTTCATCGTAATCGACCCAGATCCTTTTGTGAGGGATGCCCAGAAAATGGGGCACCAGTTCAGAGATCTTCTCTACTTCTGCCGCTCCCATATCTTCGATCTCCTTTCAAGCTGATTTTGTTTTCTGTTGAGGAATGCCGTAATCAAAAAGCCATCCTCATTGCTCACCTCTTTATAAACCACGACGAGGTATTTATCGATTTGCACCATCCTGGTCGCAAGAAGCTCGCCCGATCCGCCCTTGAAGATGACATCCGGAGATTCTATCGTCTCTAAGACGTCAGAGCGAAATCCAGCCATCTCAGAATGCGATTCTCCGGCAAGGCGTCCTTCTAGATCGGCGGCCAGCCCCTCCCTCGCCTCCTCGCCCTCGCCGACCCCGGGCGGCCGATCCCAGCCGACCCCGAGGCCGGCGCCGACCGGGCGGGCGGATACCTTGCGGTTCCGGCCGATGGGCGGCGGCTCTCTGCCTGCGGGGACTTTCGGCGCCGCCGGGTGTATCAATCTCGATTAGTCAAACAGCGCACCCCGCTGCAAGCTGCGGGGTATTCATTTTAAAAAAAATAAAAAAAATTGAATTTGCATAAGAGGGCACGGCTTTCATACCCGACCTGACGGCAAGGCAACTTTGAGCTCTGCCCTCTCATCCTCATGATAAAACCCGACTCTTACAATTCCAAAACGACCTCAGTTCCCAAGGAGGTTCCGTTATTCTTATCATCGCATTCTGGGCAATCCGATGATGTATCTGCTTGGGCCTCTTCAGCTTTTTGAGCAGCAAAAGCTGCTTTGGCTGCCAACAATTCCTCGGAAAGCTCATGGATTCCTGTGCGGGACATCTCAACCAGATCGCTGGATGAAACGAATTCGGCGTTATTCGACGAAGCATAGTCTATGAACTCATTGAGCGCTTCCGCATATTCTCCAGAGCCAGATATAGACGAGCTCAAGCTTATAACCATGGGCTCATCCTCGCCCGAGATTTCATCGAATTTTCCCACCAGCATATCTTTCCACTCAGATGGACTTATGCCATTATCTTTAGCATAACGATCACTGAGAGGGACCAGCTCTCCAGAAAGCATATATGTGCTTATCGGCACTGCGTAAAACTCGTGACCCTCAACTCTATACGGCCAAACATCCTCGTCATGCCCAGGAGCATACAGGATCCCCGCCTGGAATCCAGCATCATAATCCAATCCCACCTCGTCGATTGCCTTATAAGTGTCCTCATTTTGGTCGAAAGACTGTGGAAGAAATCCACGTGCTTGGACTTCATTAACGTCGCAAATCCCTACACCTTTAGCATAGTACATCGATTTTTCCAAGATCGATAGTTGCTCCGAGTAAGATTTTGCGCTCAGCTTTTCATCCAGATGACTACCAGATATCCCTATCTCAAGAAGAGGGTCTAAAGCCAATTGTGCCAGGAGCAGCCTTGTTTGCTCCATGGCTCCTTGCGTAAGAAATAGATTCCACCTGGCGTTGTTCAAATTCATGAGGTTTCCGACATCAGCGATCTGAGCTTTGGCGTTCTCCAATTCTTCGGATGATACATTCGCGGGCAAATCCAGATCCCACATAAAATTAACAAAGGTAGGCTTTTTCGAGGATTGCGCCGATACATTTAGTCCACCTGCAAACATACAGGCGATGCAGAGCGCTACAATCAGGTACTCCCATTTTCTCATCTTGGCTCCTCCAATTACGGTAGGCTAATATGAACCGCGAAAATATATAACTCTGTTCTCGCACCTTTCTCACAGCTTAGTGCTTTTAAGCACATCCTTAATATTTAGGCTTAACGGATGTATATTACGCGCCTAAGATACTTAATAAAAATTAGTATCCAAAATCAGTATGATTACTTAGATGTAAAATTACTCCAAATCAACTTGCTAAAAATCAGTATCTGAAATTAGTAACCAGACTTAGATGTTAAATTATGGGCCAAAGATCCTTGCTAAAAATTAGTATCCTAGATTAGTATGATTACATAGATGTATAATTCAGAAACAAAAGTTCAATAAATTTTTAATTAAGGAGAAGACATTGATCTCTAATCAAATTAAGGAGGGATAAACTGTGAGCATGAAAAAAATATTGCTATCCATCAGTTTGATGGTAGTAGTGGCTTTCATGGGCGGCGCGTCTGCATGTCCATGTTCTGACTTGCCGGGCTTAACGCAGCAATGGGATTTAGGCGACAAACCAGTTGGATCCCCGATATGTGTAGAAGCACCAACACCGCCATCGGGAGATACTTGGGCATATCAGTGGATGGTCTATATAGAGGGCCAAGGATGGAAAACGCCTGCTCAGTTACCCGGTATAGTAACCGTAGTCAATGACCATAAAATTTGCGTAACGCCAAATCTGGATCAGTGCGGCAAAGTTATGGCGGTTAGGGTGACAATCACAACGACTACAGATCGGCAAGCTGGCTATTGGGATGGCTGCATCATACTTCTGTGCGTCGAGTGGAAAGTCTTTAATCCGCCATGTCCCGACATGACTGATTTCTGCGAGGGACATGCAACCGACGCTAATTTGCCCACTGGGGAAAGTCCACTGTTCACCTATACATACGCAATTGATGCGGAACCGGCCCCCGGAACGCCGATGACAGTTGCAAGATTGAACGCTTTGGCTCCTGGCACATATACGATAAAAGTCTATACCACAGTGACCGGCAACAATGTGATCTGCACCATCACCATAACGGTATACGCCAAGCCAACTGGAGGTCTATCGTTTTCATAGCCATCGTCATCGAATAAGCACAGATTCAGGCATCATGGACCTCAGTAGCAAGTCCGGTGATACTGGCTTCGTCAAAGAGACTAAAGCAAGTCAGTCTTGAAATCGGATAGAAAACCGATGACCCATGAATAACATAGTGTTAGCATTGAAGCATCTTGCTTCAATGCTTTTTATTTCCCTGATAATCAATATATAATTATTTGAGTGGTTGGATTAAATGATGGTGAAGAAAACTCTGGGACTCACATTGTTGGCGTTATTATCTTCTCTGCTCGTGTGCCTACTATGTGAAGCAAATGATTCAACTACTGTAAACGAAAAGATATATGCTATTGCTGGAAACCAATACACTTGTACGGCTATTTGTTATGATGGAAATTATAATTTCGAATGGAATGTGCCCTTTGGCTGTTTCGAGGAAATTGATGAAGATACTAACGATACTAATACTTCTAAAGATACTATTATCTGGACGGCACCTGATGTGGTCTCACCTACAGAATTCACGATATCTGTATTCTTAATCCCCGAAATCGTCGGGTGCGAGGCAATTTGGGATATAACAGTAACGGTTCTGCCCAACCCGCTCTTCTGTATAGAGGGCTACAAGATCGACACGTGGACTGGTGATGGCATCGCCGATTGGTTGATCGTCCTCTCCAACGATACTGGAAAACTCGACGAGAAGTGGACTGACGCCAAAGGCCATTACGAGTTTTGCGGCCTTTCCCTCGACGACGAATATACCGTCTGCGAAGTCCGGCAAGATGGATGGACCCCAATAGATCCCGTCGACGGCTGTTACCATAACATCACGTTGAATCCAGGCGAGAACACGACTCTGGACTTCTATAACGACCCCCGCAACCTCACCATAACCAAGGAGGCGGACAAGCTCTCCGTGAAGGGCGGCGAGGAGGTGAACTACACCATCACCGTCTGTAACAACGGTGGGACCGACGTCGCCAACGTCACCGTCTGGGACGTCTTCAGCAGGCCTGTCGAGATCCTCTCGGTCTCTCCCGCCCCCGACCCCGACGGCAAATGGCGCTTCGACATCATACCCCCAGGCGAGTGCAGGACGGTCATCATCAAGGTCAGAGTTCCCGAGAGGCAGGACTTCGAGTTCGGTATGGAGCAGAGGGTGTCTGGTGAAGGGTTCGTAAAAGTCGCCAACGACTACAGCACGAACTTCAAAGAGTATCTCATCAAGAACTGCGCCTACGCCACCTCCGACTGGAACGAGAAGCCCATATCGGCCTGCGTCACCGTCACCGTCGGCCGGGAGCTCGGAACAGAGCTATCGACGAGACAGTATGGCAGCGGCGGCTTCGACGTCGAAGAGCGGGTGACTATCTACACCGAGAACAAGTCGATCGAATGGGAGGAGGACTTATCTGCAACCTACAAGCCGACGACTCTGACCCTCTACAACAACAGGACCGTAACATACGACTCTGCATGGGTTAAGAAGTCCCGGGCCAAGAACTATGTGACCGGCACCACCATGACCGAGACGTACCACGACGCTGTCCGCCTCGACCGCGAGTCGCGAATCTTCCTCGACGAGAACCAGTCGGTAATGGAGGTCGACAGCGACTTCGACGGCCGGGGCCACATAGGGTTCCTCAAGATGCCGACGAACACCTCTCCACAACAGACGACGCCTATCTTTGAGGGGAGGGAGGACTATGTCGGAAGCTTCCGGGTTCTGGAGCGGATCGATGAGTACGGGAAGTCCGTCTCCTCCGAGAAGGCGGCTGCAGGTCAGGGTCTCGTCATCATCGATAAGAGGGTCGGCTCGGCCCAGAGGACCTACGAGTCGGGCGCCGGGACATACGACTCCGAGGAGCTGATCAAGACCTCTACCAACTACATAGCCAAAGATATCAGCCTCGTATACTCCCCGATCAGCCAGAGGCTGACCGACGATGTCTACATCAACTCGTCGATGAAGTGGAAGGAGGGGATGCGCTCGACAACCCCGAAGACGAGCTTCATCGGCGAGGAGTACACCTCCATCACCAGGCTCGACAAGGAGACTGTGGCAAGAGGCCTGAACGATATGGAGACGGAGGCGGAGTTCTCCGGCCAGGCGAGGTTCAGGGCGATCCTGGACAGGAGCCAGAGCAGGAGCAGGCCCGAGGTGGACTTCGACGATCAGTACGAGGGCGACTACTCGATCCAGAGGCGGGTCCTCTTCACCGGGGTCTCGAAGTACAACAGGCCCCACCTCAACGTCACCAAGACCCTCGACGACGTCTACGAGGAGATCCTCCCGTGGGGTTACGGTGAACCCCATCTCGAAGGAGCGGTGAAGAAGAGGAAGGTGGCCGTCTACAACATCACGATCGAGAACGACGGCGACAGATCCCTCACGCCGGTCCTCGTCAAAGACCTCTTCCCGCCAGGGGCGATATTCATCGAGCCCTCGTCGGTCCGGCCCGACGAGATCACGGAGACGAGCGCCAACTGGACGATCCCCGCTCTAACCGTCGGCGGCGTATCGGAGATCGTCCTGAAACTGGACGTCACCAAGCGCTACCCCGAGGAGCTCGTCAACAGAGTCGAGGTCTGCGGCGGCTACGACGGCGGCGATAAATGGGTATGCGCCGCGAACTTCTCGGCCCTCGAGAAGAACTGGCTCACATGCTGCCTCGACGAGCCCGTATCGGTGGCCAAGACCGCCAAGATCGATCCTGCGAACCCCAGGGTCGTCCGTTACAGTATCGATCTGTCCAACCACGATGACGCCACCAGGGCGGCGACGGTGACCGACCGGCTCCCCGCAGGGATGGACCTCCTCGAATCGGCGGTACCCTTCGCATCTTATGAGGACGGCGTGGTCGTCTGGAACTTCATCGAGATCGATCCTGGCGAGACGGTGACGGTGGAGTTTTCCGCCCTCGCCCCCGGCGACGGAAGGTTCACCAACTCCGTCGAGGTGGACGCACGGTCCGTCGACGGGCCTGTCGTCCAGCCTGTCTATGCCACCTGCGTCATCGACGTCGGGGCCGTCGAGGATGAATGCGGACCGACGAGATGCGGTATCTGGCAGCCGCCGAACTGGGAGTTTGAGCACGACGGATACGATCAGGACCCGATCCTCTGCGAAGATCTCTGCTACTCCAGCAGCGACGCAACGGGATCTTCCGCTGGACCCTAATCGGGAGACTCGGCAAAAGATTTTTCCTTATCTATCCCCAGACGCTAAAAGGCATTGGCTATTTCCTTCGGGATATCTAATATCTAAGGCCTTAGGCTAGATTGATGATTTGGATTTTTGGATTAGATTTTTGGATTATATCTTATCATATTCCAGCACTTCGTCTAAGCAGGCGAGTTTATTCACCAACTCTTCGCCTTTTGGAGTCGTTTTATATATATATATATATTATTAATATTATTATTTTTATTATTGTTATTACTTATTGTTGTAATAAGGCCTCTATCTTCTAGAAGATTTAGATACGGTTTAACACTCCTGAAGTTCAGATTAGCTGCGTAGACGATCTTCGTCTTGTTCGCCCCTCTAGTACAGGTATTTAAAATCGAAATTATTATTTGAACTCGGTCTCGCCTTTTCATTCCTTATCAACTCCTATTATACAGCAACAAACTTGCTAAAACGCGGCAATAATGCTAGACGTGATTATGAGATATAACTGTTCCGGATGCGCTAATTTTATAATAATAAAAATTATTTATTCATTATATAACTATTGAATGAAATACTATAGGATTTGCTTTCTGATCTTACTAGATCTAATTCGTTGATGCTATCCGATAATTCCAAAATAGATATTTCTTTCCATCAAGAATCTTCATTTATTTTTCATGTATTCTATCTAAAGTCAGACACATATATCCAGTGATCTCTCGCAATTATTCCGTAGCAATGAATTTATCGCAGTTCAAATCGGCGTTTCATTAAGTCGTGGAACTTCGTCTCATGGCTGCAAAAGCCTGAAGCCTGATGACATCATTCCACCGAATTGCTGGTGGAGCCATGCACTTCGCGAGCATAGCGGAGATGGAGTACGTCGTCCTTTTCTTGAGCTATAGATCATAGATCCGGGGACCCTCGCTGGCTTTATGGCGATCCGAGGCGTCGCGCCCCCCGCCCGGCGCCGTAGACGCGTCCGCCTTCAGGTACAGGGCAACCCTTAAGTTCTTTGAATCCGCTTAAAGGGCCTTCAAGATACCCTCTCCGGCGGGGCCCAAGGTCGCCGGAGTGGGGGAGAGATCCTGCGAGGCCGCCTCCATGTCCGAAGAGGAGAAGAAGGAAGAACTCATCCGGGAAGAGGACGAATACGGCAACGTCCTCGTCTATCCTGCCTGGTCGAAGAAGAACGCCCCCAAGGACGGCAAGGACAGGTGGGACGTCCCGATCTATATGTGAGCTGATGGCGCGCTTGCCGCTTTTGCAGCTTTTACCGCTCTTTTCTGCTCCCGCCGCCCACCCCCGGCGGTCCGAAGCCCTTTCGAGATCCTGCGCCCTTCGATCAGCCCCCACGCCCCGCCCCTAGCTTCCGGGCGGCGAGGGTGTTGGACGACGGCCATGGGTGATCGACGGAAAAAGATGGGCGGTAGGGGGGGGCCGCAGCCTCCTCACGCGGCATCAGCCGCCCGCCACCCCGCCCGCTCTGAACGGTGCCTGAAGACCAGGACCTTCTCAGACTCCAACGAAGGAGAGCTTGTTGAGGGCGATGGGTATCCCCAG
>DAXT01000019.1 GCA_002506535.1 Methanothrix harundinacea | reverse complement strand
TAATAGCATATATATTTTCTCGGTTTGCAAAACGTGCATAAGATAACTATTACAAAAAAAAATGGTTTGTCTGTAAAATGTGTATAAACCCCATGTTTATCTCAAAAAAACCGGTTATAGAAGGGTATATGTAGTATTGACCTATATAGATACTATTCACATCGTGGTGGATATATATGGCCATAACCATCACTAAAGAGGATTTCTAAAAATCCCGAAATTAGCGCCGTTCTTATTTAAAGAGTATTTAAAGGTGGGTGCCCGGCCGGAGGTTAATCGAAATCCTCTAAAGCGTATATAATTAAAATGGATCAGAGGTGATATCGAACGCCCCTTCTAGAGATCGAGTGCCCCAACTGCCATCAGAGTATCCTTACCAGATTTATCGCCGACGTCAAGACCACCACCTTCAGAACGGGATCTCATATCACATATCATAACACGATTACTAGGTGTCACCCACAAAGCGTCTGGCGACGTGAAAAATTGATCGACATTTACGCGAATGAAATACGATTAAGTGTACACGAAGGCGATGATAAAGAGCTCTGGATTGAGACCCTGACGACAGAATACGACCTCCCAAGCGATATCGCAGAGGATGTAATGGAGAGGGTATTGTTCCAGAGGGTCCTGGTAAACAGTTCTTCGGGGCTTATAAAGAAGGAGAGCATCTTTGAAAAAGGTTCATACATGCCTGATTAGATGTCATTATCAATGACAGTTTATTATAGATTTATCCAAAAAGTATCGTTAAACACCATATCCCCCACTTATTCCCTCGCAGTGATTGGAAGGCAATTGTAGAGTCAAAAAGCGCACCTCGCAACAGAGCTGCGAGGTATTCGATAAAATCAAGGCAGTTCAAACCTCATGGACCGAAAACAGCTTTTTATCGCTACCTTCTACTGCAGAATGAGTCGAGTGCATCTCGCCGATCTTCTCTTCGGCGCTCATCCCCGAAACCTCGAACGGCCTCGATGAAGACGAGATATCGATCTCCCAGCAGAGAGGTCCGATGGTGGCTATCACCTCTTTCGTCCTAGAAGGGCCGACGGGCAGCCTTTCCTCTTCAGATATCGATCCTCACCCCGAAGAGCCGCTCGAACTTATCGTACTTGGCCCTGGCACGGTAGAGGTTCTGGCGGGTGTAGGCTTCGCCCCTCTCGCACCGCTCCATATCCCTCAGCTCTGCGGGGGTGAAGACCGCCTCCAGCTCCTCCCGGGAGAGGTCGTTGAGCCTCGACGCCCTGGGAGGCTCGAAAGAGGATCCTTCACAGAGGCCCGCCCCAAGCTCCGACTCCTCCTCGATAGACCAGGACCGGTCAAACCGCAGAACGAAGAGCTTCCCGCACCCCCGGCAGCGGGCGGCGACGGCCCAGCTGCCGCAGATCCGGTAGTAGGCTATCGATGATAGGTCCCCCTCGCACTGGGAGCAGAACCCAACAAAGTTGCATTCGAGGGAGAGGGGCTCGTGCCTCCTTCCCTCAAAAGAGAGGCTATTATCTTCCAGATCCAGCCTGTACATATCTAAAATGGCGCCGTTCCATCCGAAGAATCGTCATCTCTGGCCCAGGACGTCGGCCATGGTGTATATCCCCCTCGGGGCGGAGACGACCCACCTGGCCGCCCTGACGGCTCCGCTGGCGAAGGCCTTTCTGCTGTGGGCCTGATGCTTTATCTCCAGCCTCTCGCCGGGTCCTGCGAAGAGGACGGTGTGGTCTCCGACGATGTCTCCGGCCCTGACGGCGTGGACCCCTATCTCGTCACCCCGCAGGCCAAAGCCCATCCTCCCGTGGACGACTTCGTCCCTGCCGATCGCCCTCGCCAGGACCTTCACCGCCTCCGAGGCCGTCCCGCTGGGGGCGTCCATCTTGTTTCTGTGGTGGGCCTCTATAACCTCGATGTCGTAGCCGGAGAGGGATCTAGCAGCTTCATCGATCAGCCTCCAGAAGAGGTTGACCCCGACGCTGTAGTTCGGCGAGATGACGGCGGAGACTCTTCCTTCTATCGCCGCGGCCATCTCCCTCCTCTGATCTTCGGTGAAGCCGGTGGTTCCCACCACCAGGTTGACGCCCTGGTCCGCAGCCTTCAGGACGTTCTCGACGGTGGCGGCGGGAACGGTGAAGTCGATGAGGACCTGGGCTTCCGATATATCCAACACCCTCGCCATATCCGATGGATCTGAGACTTCGACCCCCCCGCCCAGGGTCCCTCCTACGCCCAGAAGGTCGAAGGCTGCTACAAGCTTCAGATCCTCGAACCGATAGATCTCGTCGGTGATCAGCTGGCCCATCCTTCCTTTGGCCCCGGCTAATGCTATCTTTAAGGTCATCTGAACTCGCCCAGAAGGTCTACGACCTCTTTGACCCTCTTCTCGTTCTTCTCGGATATCGGCGCGAGAGGGAGCCTCAGGGGGCCTGCGGCGAGCCCCATCATCCGGGTGGCGGCCTTGACGGGGATGGGGTTTGTCTCCAGGAATAGGGCGTCGGCGAGAGGGGATAGCGAGTAATGAATCCTCCTCGCCGTCGCGAGGTCTCCCTTCAGCATCGCCTCCACCATCGCCACCATCTTCCTGGGAGCTACGTCTGCCACCACCGATATTACCCCCCTCCCGCCAAGGGCCATTATCGGCAGGGTGAGGGTGTCGTCCCCGGAGAGGACAACAAAATCCTCGTCCTGGGTCAGCTCGATGATCTTCGAGACCTGGGATAGGTTCCCGCTCGCCTCTTTGATCCCGGCGACGTTCTCGATCTTGGCCAGCTCCGCCACCAGCTCGGGCTTGAGGTTGATCCCGGTCCTTGAGGGGACGTTGTAGAGGATCAGGGGGAGGTCGCAGGCATCCGCCACCGCCCTGAAGTGGGCGATCATCCCCCGGTCGTTGGGCCTGTTGTAGTAGGGGGTTATAAGCAGGGCAGCGTCGGCTCCCGCGTCCTCGGCGTGCTTAGTGAGATCCACCGCCTCTCTAGTGTTGTTGGAGCCGGTGCCCGCCAGCACCAGCACCTTCGAAGAGTCGACGGCGATCTCTACAACCCTCTTATGCTCCTCGAAGGAGAGGGTGGCAGACTCGCCGGTGGTGCCGCAGGGAACTATGCCGCTGACCTTCGCCTCGCAAAAAAAAGCGATATTCTCCCTGAAGCCCTCCTCGTCCAGCTCTCCGTCCTCTTTGAAGGGCGTTATGATGGCTGGAAGCACACCTTCAAACATCCACCCTACTCCCCTTTGATCTGGACCTTGCGGGTGATGTAGCCCGCAACCCGGTTTCTTATGGTCTTGTTCTTGATATCGGTATACTGAGAGACCATCTCCTTGTTATGCTCGAAATCGTTGTTGAAGAACCCCTGGTAGGCCTTCATCAGGTCATCTGCAAAATTCTTAATATAGTTTGGCTTTACGCTTCCCATGTAGGACACTCCAAATAAAGAACCGCAATGTTAGAGCAGCAAACATCAATTTATAGGTTCCTGTCCGGCCGAGAGTCTCCTCGCGATCTCGACGGCCACCTTCGCGACCCCGCTGGCCGAACGCCCCAGAAGCCTCACCATCGGCTCCTTCCCCGGACCCCCCCGGTCCCAGATCACCGCAGGGACGGATTCGAGCCTCCCCGAAGGGCTCAACCCGGCTGATTGCCCCTCCTTGAAGAGGCGTATAGCCTCCTGCGTCCCCCAGCTCATCGTCTTGGAGGCGGAAGGCTCCTCCTCCCGGCTGAAATGGGATGCGGATAAACCGAGGGTTCGGACGGCAGCGAGGACGTCTTCCCCGAACCTTATGTTCATCCCGCTTCTAGCCTCGGGATCGCAGCTGATCGACGATAGGATGACCCTGGCGACGTGGCCGCTGGCCCCGAATCGTACAGATCCGCAGGCTTTCGCACGAGAGCCCGACCTAACCAGCCGCCCTTCGACGGCGGCGACGTCCTCGGTACCCGAGGCTTTTGATATCGCCATCCCGATGTTGGACCCCACCTCCGGTATCAGCTGTAAGAACGCAGGCTCCTCCAGGAGGATCTCTACCCCCCGCTCCACCTCCATCAGAACGTCGAACCTCTCGGCCCTCTCCAGGGCTTCGCCGATGGGGTTGACGGGCGATGGGCCCCTTCCGACGTCGATGCTCCTGCTGACGGAGGATGCCGCAAACTTATTTGCGGCCGCGGCAGCCCTCTCGATGGACCAGCCTCGGGCCAGGAAGGCGGCCAGAGCGGCGGAGTACGTGCATCCGACCCCGTGGTTTCCCCCCGCCACCCTCCTGCCCCTTATGACGAGATGGCCCTCTGCCGTCACCAGAATGTCGTCTCCCTGAAGGTGGCCGCCGGTGACGACGGCGGCCTGCGCCCCCAGATCGATGATGGCAGATCCGGCCTCGATAGCGCTCCTCTCGTCCGACACCTCTATTCTGGTGATCGTTTCCGCCTCGAAGATGTTGGGGGTGACGACCCGAGCGAGGGGGATGAGCCTTTTACGAACCAGCTCGAGGGCCCGGGTCTCAAGCAGCCGGCCCCCGGCCTCCGCCTCCATCACCGGGTCCACCACCAGAGGCGTACCCTCCGCCTCAAAGAAATCTGCGACCTTCGAGACTATCTCAGCTGAGAAGAGCATCCCGGTCTTGGCGGCGGCTATCTCAGAATCAGAAGCTACCGCCTTCATCTGGGCCGCCACCGCCCCGGGGGGGAGGGGATAGACCTCGACGACCCCCAGGGTGTTCTGGGCTGTCACGGCGGTTATGGCGGATGCCCCGTGAAAGCCGAGGGCGGCGAAGGTCTTGATGTCGGCCTGGATCCCGGCTCCTCCGGAGGAGTCGGAGCCGCCGACGGATAGGAGGAGCTTCTCCATGGATCAGCCCCGTCCTCTCGCCTTCGTCTGCGCCTCCCGGACGAGATCCTCGGAGAGGCCGTACTTCTGGGCGACCTTCAGGGCCTTGTTGTAGAGGCCTGAATCGAAGAACGCCATAAAGGCCTTCTCAGCAGCTGCGATCCTCATATCCTCGGGGAGGTCGAACTGGATGGCGATCTCGGCGGCGTTCTTGGGCAGGCCGTAGTCGATGCTCTTATTATAGGCCTGGACCGCCGCCTCCCTCGTCATCTCCGGGGGTAGGTCGAACTTCTTGGCGTACTCTGCCGCCGCCTTGTAATGCTCGTGGTCGACCTTCCTGCGAAAAGACCGTTCTGCGGCGGCTTTGGCGAGATCTCCGGGGAGGGCGTAATCTCTCGCGAGGTCGGCTGCGATCGAGTGCTCCCCCAGTTTGAGGAGCCTCAGGTACTCCTTCTCGACAGAGTTCTGGAGCATATCTGCAGGTATGGAATGGTCCTCCTTGATCTTCGCCGCCTCACTGTACTTGCCCTGAGCCATCTTCTCCTCAAAGAGCCTCACCGCTTCGGTCAGTCCTTTTTCTGCCATGACAAAACACCTCAAAGCCTATATCTCACGGCATCCTATAAAATTGAAGCGACCTCATCTCAGTGACGTGACGAAGGCGTACTGGCTGGTGGTGGGGAGGCTCCGCCTCAGCTCCCTTATCTCCGGCATGTAGACGATCACCATCTTCCGGTCGCCCCGGTCGATCTTGAGGAGCTTTCTCACCAGGATGCATTCGGCCTCCCCCTGGACCCGGGCCGAGCCGGACCCGTACTGGGGAGCCATCTCTATCAGGATCGGAAGCCGGAGCCGGTCCCAGAGATACCGGGGTACGGATTCGGATATGAGGTCCAGCTCCTTTCTGTCCATGATGTAGAAGGCGTTGTCCTTCCCCCTCACCCCGGGCTTCTCCTCTTTGAGAAGCTCGGTGAGCTTCTTCCTCTTGCCCGGAAGGTGCTGGTTCATCGACTGAACGGTCTTTACTATCAAGTTATTGTCAACGGCGACCATCTCTATCCCCTCGGCTCCGGGCCGACTTAAAGGTTATCCGCCGCCGACGGCTCAGAGGTCCTCGAAGGTATGCTGGAGGGGGTTACGACCGATGTTCAGGAGGCCGACCGCCGCCTTCTTCACCCGATCCCGGTTCTCTTCGGTGGTGTAGACCCCAAGCCTCCAGGCCGCATGGTGAGCCTTCTCCATGATGGTGACGAGGGGAGAGACCTCCCGCAGGGGTCTCATCTCGCCGTCTCGCCCCGCTATGGTGACGTTCCCCTCGGCGATCCCGGGAAGGGGGGGGTTATCGACGAGGACATAGAGCGGATCTATCCCGGCTATCTCAGCTATCTCCTCGGCGATTCTCCCCTCCCGCCCCCGGTCGACGAGCCCCGGCGAATCGAGCCGGTCCCTTCCGACGTAGACCGCCCTCTTGAAGAGCCGCCGGCCCTTGATCCTGCCGATGATCTCCCCAGGGTAGCCGCCCGCCTCCGTCATGGCCGCCGTCAGCTCCAGGTCGTCCATATCCCTGATCTTCCGGGGATCGGCCCCCTCCTCCACCATGATCCTCACCCCCATCCCCAGCATCTTCTGGGCGATCCGGGATACGTGGTGGAAGTAGACGGTGGGGTACATGAGAAGCCTCGATACCAGGAGAGACTCGGCGGCGTGGACCCCCCCCTCCTCGAGGACGAGGTGGCCGTCCCTCATTGCCATCGTCTCCATCAGCCTCTGGTGATCTATCACCCCATAGGCTACTCCGGTGTAGTGGGCGTCCCTGATGAGGTAGTCCATCCTGTCGACGTCCACCTCGCCGCTGACGACCTCTCCCAGGGGGGTCTCTCCCAGGATCAGCCTCTGAATCCGGCGGGGGTCTATGCCGTGGTCGGCCAGAACCTCCGCCAGCTCGCCCCTCCTCAGCCTCCCCCCTACCTTCTCGTGCCCCTCCCGGAGGAAGGTCGAAAGGACCCCTTCGGTGACGTGGGAGAAGGGGCCGTGGCCGACGTCATGGAGGAGGGCTGCGACCTGGATCTCTGTCCCATCCTCCTCATCGAGGCCGATCCGGTGGGCGAGGATGCCGGAGAGGTGGTAGGCTCCCAGACTATGCTCAAAGCGGGTGTGGTTGGCGCCGGGGTAGACTAGGTTCGCAAGGCCGAGCTGCTTTATCCACCTCAGCCTCTGCATCTCCCTGGTGTCGGCGAGGTCGATGGCGAGGTCGTCGAGATCGACGTATCCGTGGACCGGGTCCCTTATGGTGGTCATGAAAGCCCCGCCCTCCCTTACGACCTTTTTTTAATTTACCCTTTCCGTCGCCTTTAATAGATCATAGCCCCATAATGCGGATCTGATGATCATAAAGATGCGAAGAAGAACCGATAAAGAGGACCTTCTCATCCTGGCTGCTCTGGTCTATCTTGCGACGATGGCAGGACCCGTGGCCGCCGGTGACGCCAGCGACCTGACGGGGCTGTGGACCTTCCGGTGCGAGGAAGATCTGATCTTCGGCGATCCTCTCGTCATGGAGGAGTTCACGGCGGCGATCCTCCAGATGGGGACGATCCTCTCGGGAGCTGCCACCGGAGGAGAGGCCGAACCCTGGAACGGGATGGTATCGGGGAGCTTCCAGGAGGGGCGGTTCGAGGCGGAGATCCTCCTGATACGCCAGCCCCTTACCGTAGCCGTGATCACCGGGATCATCCAGGAGCCGGGAGATCTGGCGGGGACGATCGTCTCCTCCGACGAGAGAGGGCGCGGTTGGAGCGGGAGGTTCTCGGCGACGATGACGAGCCCTGATATCTCCAGCTACCAGCCAGCGGCCCAAAAGCCCGTCTCCTTCGTCTTCGTTCCGACCGTCTCGGGAGGGATCTCCGACTTCGAGGAGCTGACGCTGCCAGCTCCGGTGGAGGAGGCGCCGAAGAGGAGGCAGATCCAGGTCATCAGCTATACGAGAGATACGATATACGCACGGCCCGTGATGTGAGACCGTCCGAAAGGGAGAACCGTTCTGAGAGGCGATCGATAGAACGGACCGGCAAGATGGAACAATAGAGAGAAAAAGAGAGGCAAAAGAGAAGCAGAAGAGAAGGCCATGGGGTCTGAAAGACCCCCCAGGCCCTCATCCCAAGAGTTCAGTGGGCCTCTCCCACCAGGTCTTTACCCTCAGCCTTCCTCTCGATCGTCTCGATCTCGCAGACCTCCTCGCAGACTATGACGTCCTGCTCCTGGTACTGCATATAGGGGTTGTCGGGGATGGTGGTGTCCAGGCCCATGGCCGCAGCCATCATCTCCACCACGTCTACGATCTTGACGTCGGACTTCTCCGTCAGGGCGGCCCTCCCGTCCATTATGTTTCTCCTGCAGAAGGGACAGGTGCTGGCGATTATGTCGGCGGCGATCAGATCCGCATCATCGAGCCTCGCCTTGGCACAGTCGAGGGCGAGGTCAGGGATCCCGGCCTTGACGCCGCCGCCGGCGCCGCAGCACCTCTGAAACTCCCTCGACCTCGTCATGTCCTGGAACTGGACTCCGGGTATGGACTTGAGAATATCCCTGGGGGCCTCGAAAGACCAGTCCCTCCCCTTGACGTGCATCAGGTGTCTTCCGTTGTGGCAGGGGTCGTGGTAGGTGACCTTGAAGTCCAGGGGCCTCTTCCAATCTACATCGCCGCTCCTGACCTTCTCCCTCAGGTAGGCGGAGAGGGGCATCGTCTTGTAGGGTATGTAACCCTCATACCACCGGGGCCAGTCGATCGTCGCCGCCCTGAGGCAGCCGGCACAGGCGAAGAGGACGGTCTCAACCCCCCTCTCCTTGAGGGCGTCGACGTTGTGGACGGCGTGATCCCTCATTACGGGCCTCTGCCCTGTCCTGATGAGAGCCGAGGCGCAGCACCACTCGTCCTCCCCGAGCATGCAGAAAGGTATGTCGAGGGAGTTCATCAGCCGGACTGTGGCGACACCCAGGGCCTGCTGCCGGTAGGCGGCGGTGCAGCCTGCGAAGTATGCGATCTTCTCAGACTCCAGGACCGTCGCATCCTCGGGTACCCAGCAGAGCCTCTCGGACTGCTTCGCCTGGAAGGGGTTTCTGTCTTTGCCGAGGAGGCCGGGGAAGAAGGACTGCTTGCCGTAGGGGCCGTTTCCTCTCGCCACCAGGTTGGGCCTCATCGCCTCCCACAGCTCCACGGTGTTTATCCCGGACTCGCAAACGGTACCGCAGACACCGCAGGTGGTGCACATGTAGGTGTCGTCTTTCCAGATGTTGATCTCGTCCTCGTTGAGGGGCTTGGACCCGAAGAGCTTCGCCCGCAGGCCGTCCTGGCTTCCCAAAAGCTCCCTGAACTTGGCGATCTTGTACATGGGGGTGATCCCGGGTCTGTCCTGCCTCACGTCGAAAGTGGGACACCACTTCATGCACTCCTGACACCGGGTGCAACCGTCCAGCTCCATGAACTGGGTGGACATGAGGTAACCTGATACGAGGGGCTTCTTCTCTTTTCCTGCATCTGCCATCTTATTCGCCTCCTCTGTTTGCGAGAATCGTCATCGGTGCGGCTATCAAATGCTGGTACTTGCTCCAGGGAAGGATTATGGCGAAGAGGGCCAGCGCCAGTATGGTGTGGACCAGGGCGAAGTGGGGCGCATATATCGGGTACGCGAAGGCGTCTCCGACGAGGAAGGAGTTGCCGCGCATCCACTGCGCATAGAATCCGGTGATGGTGATCAGAAATACTCCGCCGAGGAGAACGGCATCGTAAGCCGATGTCCGGGCTCTGACCTCCCGGAGGATGATCCTCCTGCCGACCCCTATCGTCGACCCGAGGAGGAGCATATAGCCGAATATGTCGAAGGGCAGCGCCATCATGTCAAATATCACTTCCGCCTGGTGGGCGTAGCCGAGGATGTTGAAGTGGATGATGGTGTCCAGGAGCAGACCGAAGCCGGAGAGGGCGGCGAGGGTGATAAATCCGTAGAATATGGTCATATGCATGACCCACCTAACTGGGCTCCGCCTGAGGGTCCTTCTCAGGAGGAGGATGTCGAGGACGAGGGTCTTTACGAATACCCAGACGCCGTCTTTGAAGGCCTGATGAATCCATGTCGCTATAAAAAGCCAGAAGCTGTGTCGCAGCTCATCTTGATAACCGGTGGACCCCATCCCCCACTTCTTGAACATGAAGTAGAGGCCGTAAATCCAAACACCCAATACCAGAACGGTAAGGGCGATCACTCTCCAATATGTGAGACCAAGGGTGTAGAAATCTGCCATCTCATTTCCTCCTTTTCTTAAACCACTACCGACTCCATCCGACCATCCTTTTCATTTGAGATTAACCTGAGAAACTAATACTTAAACGTTCCCTTCTGGTCATTTTGATGATCGAATAATTTTGCAGAACGGAAAAAAAGGCCGCTAAGAAAGGGGTGGCATGGATGCGAAACGAAATGAGAGTGGTGGACGCTCACTTGGCGAGCGTCACCTTCTCGATGGTAACCTTGGCGTCCTTTAGGATCAGCTTGATCCCGCCGGCCCCGCCAGCCGGTGCCGCTGCTGCTGTGGCGGGGGCTGCTGCTGCAACAGGATCCTTCTTCTTCAGCTTAAGTGACAGTTTATTTGACATTCCAGCGACCTCCTACACCCTCAATACAGAGATACTATAAATTCTTCGTCGAAGGACAAAATAGAGCCGACAGATGAATCCCCGCGAAATCTCATCTCTCAAAGATGCATGGTAGTCGGAGAGGGGGCGAAGGAGGTCAGGAGATCCTTCACCCATCAGCGTGGCCCGTCCATAGTGCGCTCGCTTAAACCAGAGGGCGAAGGAGGTCAAGCCACCACCCTCCATATCATCGGTCCATCATTTCAGGCCACTTCGAGCCGAGGCTCGGGCGCGAGATCTTCCGGCGAGACCGCCGGCCCTGACCCCGCCCATCTTCGCCCTCCTCCGCTGCCATACAGAGCTCAAACCCGGTTTATCCGGGTTTCGCGAGCTCGATCATCCTAATTTTGATGTTTCCCCTCCGCAGGCGACCCACGGGGATCGTCATCCCCAAAATAAAAGGGGATGGGAGGGGGGTTTCATGCCTTCAATTTGGCGATTACCTCGTCGACGGCCTCGTGGTACTGGTCGGGGTTGAAGGCTAGGTTTCCGAAGGTCATGTCGGCGTTGACGTGGTAGTACCGGTCGATGGAGACCCTCTTGATATCCCGATTGAAGTTCTTCAGCGCTGAGAACATGGCGCTGGCGAACTTGTAGAAGATACCCGTGAAGATCACCACGTCGTACTGGCCTTTGCCGTCGAGCCCCTGCCAGTCCTTGAACCGCAGGTAGTTGGTCAGGGGATGAAGCCCGATCATGGTGACGTTCTCGGTGTAACCCCTCTCGACGAACCCCTTGATGGAGTGGGCGGTCGCCGCTATCGGCACACCCGTCTTGCCGATCTCGATCGCTTTATCGAACATCACAGGGTCCTCGAAGAGCTCGGCCCCTACCACGAGGAGGGGCCTCTTCGCCTTCTTGAGGATGGCGCCTATTACCGCGGTATTGTAGGCCTTCGCCATCTCGGGCCCAGGGATCTGGGCCATCTCGAAGGGAACTGGGTTCTTGGTGGTGTCTACTGCCATTTTTACCGCCTCCTCACTTCTTCACCCTGATCTTCCTCTCGATGTTTGTCGGGTCGAAGCTTACGTCGGACTTGCGGATCGGTCCGCTCAGGATCGCCTTCCTCTTCCAGTCGATCTCCCAGCCGTACTTCGACTCCAGCTCCTTCATCATATCCTCCTTCCACTTGAGGGGGAGGTCGGAGGCGTGGCGGACGTATATCGGCCAGTCTGGAGGCATGCAGCCGAAGTACTTCATGCTGATGTCGCAGTAGTGGGTCAGCTTGATCATGCGGCCAGAGTTGTTGTCGCTGGGCCGGATGCAGAGCTTCGCCATCATCAACATGCATTCTTCTACGGACTCGGCGACGTAGAGCATATGCTCCGGCGCCGGCTCGCAGTAGACCTTCGAGCCGTCCCTCGCGTCGATGATCTCCCAGTCCTCCCTCTTGTCGGTCCTTCCCAGGAACGCACGGCGGTACATGACGCTGTGGGACTGGACGACGGCAGGTACCCCAAGCCTGTTGAAGCCGGTGGCGATGGAGGCGGCCTTCTGAGAGTAGGCTCCCCAGGCGACGCCGCAGGCTCCCACCTTGGAGAGGATGTAGTCGGCGATGTCGTCGTAGTTTGCCCGCTCGTTTCTGCCGGCGAAGATGGTGGCAACCTTGATGCCGGCCCCGTGGAGGTGAGCGTTGGCGACACAGCTACCTATGTTGCAGATGTTCCGGCCGTCGAAGCCGCCGGGGAACTGCTCCCAGATCGTCTTGCCTTCCGCGTCGGTATAGAGGGACATGTCCATGGCCATGCAGCCGGTAGCCGCCACGATGAAGCCTCTGTCAACGAACTCCCGGGCTATGTCGTAGCACTCTTTGGTGCCGTTCGGGTAGTTGCCGCATCCGATGATGGCGATGACCCCGGGGATCGTCCCCAGAACCAGGGGCGCACCTACACGCCTGATCTCGGTGTCCTTGACGGGACCACGCCCTGCCCTCATCTTGAACTTCTGGTTTCTGATGTAGTCCCTGTTGGCGTAGGCGTAGAGGCTGAGGATCGGTATGTCCTGGGGACAGACCTGTTCGCACCTGCGGCAGCCGACGCATATCTCGTAGGTGGTGCTCAGGGGCTCGTAGTTCCCCTCGGCGGCGGCCCGGACGACGTCCCCTATCTTGATGTGGGGGGGACAGACGAACTGGCAGGAGTGGCAGTAGGTGCAGGACTCGGCGTACTTCTTGAAATCCTCCTCGGATAAGAAGGGGTCCGCCTCCCTTATCTCGGCCCGCTTCGGCTTGACGGCGATCGCCGTCTTGACGCCGACCTCTCCGGCCTTTACCGGGTCGAGGACTACGACGCCCGGCATCCTGAAGTTCACCAGGTCGTCGACGATCTCGTCGACGGGATCGTTCGTCCTGTCTGGCAGGCCCAGCATGATCTTCTCGTTGGTGGCGATGAGGGGGACCTTGTACTTTTCGGCATCAACGATGGCGTCGGTCCAGACACATTGTTCGTCGACCATGATGCAGTCCATGCAGTCTCCCCGGACCATCTTCCGCCACCAGCCGATGGCGCCGGCGATCTTCGCTTTCGCCCCGACCATCCTGTACTTGTCGTTGAACTCCTTGTCGGGGTGGCCGATCCCCTCGCAGATTCGAGTGTTGTCGATGGCGGTGCAGCAGACGCCGCCGATGTCCACCTTGTCCCAGAGGTTGTTGTCCTCGGTGTAGAACATAGCCTCCGCTGAGCCCGCCAGGTTGTGGCCGTAGGTGATCAGGATCGCCTTGTTCTTGTCGAGGGTCCCCATCCCGCACTCCACCAGGGGAGCGTCCTCGTCGCCCCGGGGCATGTCGTAGGCGACGATCTGGATCAGGTCTGAGACCTCTTTGCCGAGGGAGTCGAGCATCCCGGCGTGGAGCGCCTTCGACTCGAAGTCAAGGTAGCTCCCTTCCTGGCCGGTGTGGGTGCATGCCAGAAGCTGGGATACCTGCTCCTCGACGTAGCCGAGGACGGGGCCGAAGTCCTTGAGGGTCTTGGGCTTGATACCGGCGATCGTCCTGGTCAGGGGCGCGTCGACGAGGATCTCGTCGCCCATCTTGAAGGGGAGGTCCCCGAACTTGTCCAGGCACCAGTGGTAGAGGTGGCGGCCGTGGGCGGCGTGAGCGGTGCATCCCATGAGGACCGCTATGAGGACGATCCTCCCCTGCTGTGCGGCCTGGTCTATTCCGCAGGCCCCCCTCTTGTTTCCTGTCAGGTCGCAGGGGCCGTAGGTACATAGGGTACACCGATCGCAGATCGGAGAATAGAATACCTTGTACCGGTTCATTATCTTGAAGTCCCAGTCCCGGAGCGTCGCGATGCTCGGATAGGGGAAGGGGCCCATCGGTTGGTCCCACTCCTCCACCTCCTTGACTATCGCGCCGATGTTGATCTGGACATTCTGCATGTCCTCGACGGCAAAGCTGCCTTCCATCTTATCCATCATCTCACCTCTCTCTGATAATATCCGCGCGCTATAGTGGGTTAATTGCTTGATATAAACCTTGTGGGATAAGTGTCATATAAATCCTTCTTATATTTCCAGTCAAAAGGATGAAAAAGGCTTTACATATCGATGAAAGTGAAAATCGATACAAATCATCTTACAAAGAATTGACAGATTTTTTATCATGGATAGGAGAGAGAAGATCTGATTCATAACAATCATTTTACAAAATAGAGAGATAAATTCTTGATGTACTGGTGAGAACCAGGATCATATTTCGGGCAAATATTTTACATTAAAGGGTAAGAGGGTTGGATGGGATTTGAGATCTCATCTACGCCTCTGCGTAAGTAAAAAGGAAGGACCGACCTGTCGGAGGAGCCGGTTGGTGGGGATGTATCAACGGCCTTCGGCCAAGAGGGCGTCGAGGAGCTCTTTCAGAGCCTTAACAGGGATCTGGCCGGGGGCTGTAGCCGTCCCCATGTGGCCGTAGGTGAGGACCGAGCCGTATACCGGGGCGACGGCCCGCAGGTGCTTTCCCAGATCCCCCATCCCCATCAAAGAGAGGGGGCGCTCTGTCTCCAGGACGAGCTTCAGCAGGCCGAGGCAGTCTTCCAGGGTGGCGGGGGTGAGGGCGAGCTTGGCGATATCGGCTCCGGCATCGAAGATCTCCGCCACCATCGACCTCGTCCCTTCGAGGCTGGGCATCCCTTCGAAGTCGTGGTAGGAGATTATCAGGGGCCTTCCCACCATATCGATGAGACGGTCCCGACCCTCTGCCTGAAGCTCCACGTCCACCAGGTCCGCCCAGGCCGAGGCCTCCGCCAGGATCTTTATCCTCTCGCTCTCACCGCCCCGGAAGGCCCCCCCCTCCTCGGCCATCCTGTTGGTGGCGATGATGGGAAGTTGCGTAGCCTCCCGGACCTTTCTGATCACCCCAATAGGGTCGCCGGGGACGAGGTCGAGCCTCACCTCAACCAGGTCTGCCCCGAGCCCCTCCGCCGCCGAGGCGTCCCGCTCGGCCGCAGGTCCCCTCAGGACCGCCACCACCGCTGGGGCCTCGATCTTCAGGCCGTCGAAGAGGAGGCTCCTATCGCTCCTTCTGCCCACCGACCTCTTCTCTCCTCCGCAGTCCAACTCCGGCTCTGCCGTCTTGACCATATCGATACCGCCTTTGAAGTTCTTAAGAGATCATCTCTCGAGGATGCTCTCCTCTATCTCCATCCCGAAGTGGCGGGCCTTACCCTCGATGTGGACGAGAACCCTGTCCCCGGCCGCCAGGTCCGTCACCGACTTTGCGCCGCCGTCCTCCCCCACCAGCTTGATCGTCTCTGCGTTCTGCAGGAGGGTGGAGATCTTCTCCCCGGCGGCCTCGGCCTCGATGAGCATGAGAGGCCGCTTCTCTATCTTCACCCTCCCGACGATGGCCGTCGCCGTCCCGCCATCTTTGTCGACTATGGTCACCTCGTCGCCGGCCTGGAGCTCCGAGAGGTAGCGGGTCTTCTCCCCGACCTTGACGTAGGCGTGGACCGCCCCGGCGTTCACCCGGAAGGGTCGGGCAGCGACGTAAGAGCTCTCCTCCGACTCGCTCTGGACGAGGAAGGCGGCCTTCGACTGGGAGCCGATGAGCATCCCCTCTCCGGGGCGCATCATGGTGCAGGTATCGACGCAGACCCGGTCCCCCATACCGACGGGCCTGACGAGGGTGATCTCTGCGGGGACGAGGTCGAGCCTCGCCATCCCCGCCTTCTCGACCGCCTTCTGGACCTTCTTTATCTCCGAGAGGTCCGAGGTATCGAGGAGGACCCCGTCGGCCCCCTTCTCCAGGGTCGCAAGGTCCACCTCCGCCTCCTCGGCGGTCTTGACCCCGCTGATGATCTTGACCTCCTCGCCCTGGAGGCCTGCGATCATATTCTCCAGGGGGATCACCTTCCAGTCTTTGCCGACGACAACGAGGTAATCGACGTTCTTTCCCAGCTCCACCGCGAACTCCTCGTACCTCTTCCCCCTGATCTCGACGTAGCCGGCCACCGTTCCCTCCGCCGCCCTGGCGAGGCTTATGTCCAGGGACGAGCCGAAGTCCTCCGGCAGGGGCGCCGAGCCGTTCCCTTCGCCGCCGCGGCCTATTATCAGGATGTCCTCCTCGCCCCGCTCGTTTCCGAAGGACGCCACCTTTATATCCCCGAGCCTTCTGACCCGCTCGACGTCTTCCTGCCTTACCACAACGCAGTCGAACCCGGACTCGAGGGCGGTGGTGATCCGCGGCTTGATCTCATCCCAGGAGCCCCCGATGGCCATGAGCCACTTCTCTTTCATGGTGACGGGAGGGGGGCTATGGTTACTAATTTCTTTTGGAGACCTGCCCATCCCCATCATCCCGATCCCCCGGAGAGAGGTTATGAATCGTCGATTCATCCGTATTACTTATAATTGGTCCCGTCGATGATGGAGCACAATGACGGATATCACGGGGATCCTCATCGAATCGACAGCCACATCCTTCGCCATCCTCTCCAAGTCCCTGCCGCCGATAGTCCTGGGCCTCGTCCTGGCGGAGCTGATCATGGTCTACGACGCGGCCGAGAGGATCGCCTTCATCGCTAGGCCCATAACCAGGTTCTCTCACCTCAGCGACGCCGCAGGGGCGAGCTTCATGATGGCCTTCTTCTCGGCGGCGTCCGCGAACTCGATGCTCGCCGGCTTCTATAGAGACCGGATCATCGAAAAGAGGGAGCTCTTCGTCGCCTCCCTCGTCAACTCCTTCCCCGCCACCACCATGCACTGGAGGTCCCTCCTCCCGGTCCTGATACCCCTCCTGGGATTCACCGGCCTCGTCTACTTCGGCCTTCTGATGCTGGTGGGGCTCCTGAAGACCGCCGTGGTGATGGTGGCGGGCCGCCGCCTCCTGGACGGAGATAGGAGAAGCTCACCAGGAGAGGATTCGGGGGAAGCCGCAGGAGAGGATTCGGGGGAAGCCGCAGGAGAGGATTCAGGGGAAGCCGCAGGAGAGGATTTAGGGGAAGCTGCAGGAGATGATTTGAGGGTAGCCGCAGGGGAGGATCCGAGGGAGGCCCCGGAGCAGGCCGCAGGAGAGAGGACCCGAGAAGCCCCCGCCTCCCTCGCCTCCGTCCGTCGCAGGTCCGGGGCCGGAAGGGGGGATCGGCCGCCGATGAAAGTGGCGCTGAAGAGGAGCTGGCGGGCCGCGAGGCCCAAGGTGGTGAGGGTCGTCAAGATGACGACGGCGATCATGTTCCTGGTATCGGTCCTCATCCAGGTCGGGGCCTTCGACCTCCTCGCCCTCCACCTCAGCGGGATCAGAGGATACCTCCCCATCCCGGCGGCGGGGCTCGGGATCATAGCCGCCCAGTTCGGGGGGTACATCGCCGCCTACACCGTCGCCGGCGGCCTTCTGGCGGCGGGGGAGCTCTCAAGCAAGGAGGTCGTCGTAACCCTGATGATCGGAAACGTCATCACCAGCGCCGCCTGGGCCGCCAGGTGGCTGATCCCCTCCCACGCCGGGATCTTCGGCCCGCGGATAGGGACGCAGCTTGTGATCTGCTCCACAGGGCTTCGAAACCTGATCATGCTCTCCGTCGCCTTCGGTGTGATGGTCTTCTGGTGAGGATGAGGCGGAAAAAAAGGTGGGGGCCGGAGGGAGAGACGGGGGGGAACAAAAGGGGGGCGGAGGGCGGCGGAAATTATGGGCGCGGTCCGCCCCCCCTCGGCCGACGGCTTCAGAGCGTTACGGCCTTCTTCGCCGCATCCCTCTTCCGTACTATCCTTCCATCTTCGGATATTCAGCTTCCTTCCGGCTCTCTGGACTCGCCTTAAGCTTGCGCCACCGAGAGATCGTAGATGAAGGTGCCTCCTCCGTAGGCCTCGACCTTGAGATAGTAGGTACCCGGCTCCAGCAGCTCAGCGATCCTGGACCAGGTCCCCTCCCCGCCGTCGTCGTCTCTTGCGATCTCCTCTTTCTGGCCATCGTAGAGGCTGAGGATCGAGTCGCCGTCTCCGCTGCCGGAGGTCTCGATGACCAGATCCAGGGGCTCCTCGACGACGACGGCGTAGTAGTCGACGTCGCCTCCGGGAAGTATGCAGCCGGATATGGTCAACTCGACCCCTGAGGTCAGGACGCCGATATCCAGGGCCTCCTCGGGGGAGTCGTTCGGCTCATCGTCGCATTCGATGTCGGGGAAGGATATGGCGAGGATGTATCCTGAGATCGGCTCCAGGCTTTCGGACTCCGCCCGGAGGGCGTATCTGCCGGCTTTGAGGTCCGCCTCGATATCGCCGTCGGCGTGGTCGATCGGCCGGTATCCCTCCTCTTCATCGAAGGCATAGAGGACGAGGGAGATCGTCTCTTCAACCTCCCAGAGGCTGTAAAGATCGCCGTCATCAAAGTCGTCCTCGATCCCAGGCGTCGCGACGGCGGTTATGGTGGCGTACCCCTCCATCTGCGGACCGACCTCAAAGAGGAAATAGTCGGTGTCGCCCATCGGCTCGATGGATCCGGAGACGACGGTCATCTCGGCCAGGAGCCCCAGGTCGTTTCCGTCGGCGATGCAGTCGTTGGGCTCCGCCTCGATGACGCTTCCGAGGGCGATGGAGTAGTCTCCCACCTCCAGATCGAGGGAATCGACCCGGAGGAAGTAGTCGCCGGCCTCTGCCTTCAGAAAGAGGAGGCCGACGGCGGAGTCGATGTACTCCAGCTTTTCATCGTAGACGACGAGGCGCAGCTTCTTCGTCGGGTCGGAGAAGACGACGATCTCGCCGGCTGGATCCTCGACGCTGAAGCTGAACCAGTCGATGTCGCCTGGATATCCGAGGTTTGAAGCATGAGAGACCGTCTCTCCTTCGGCCCCCACAGTCCCGAGGGCCGTCGCCCCGGCGGCGGAGTCGTCCGGCTCCGCCCCTCCGGCGAGGACCGACCCGGGCGCCGCGAGGAGGATCGCAAGAGATGCGACCAGCGTTGTGAAAATTCTTCTGCTCTTTCCGCTCAATTTTCTTCTCATATTGGTACCTCTTTTAGCTGTATTAAGGATCAGATCCGGTATTTAATTTGGCGCTCTTTTGAAGAGCTTCGGATGCTCTCCTCGATTGATGGCGAATTATGGATTCCTCCCCCCCACCAGATACCGAATAAAAACCGGAATTGATATCATGAACTGTGAATCTTTTTATAGCTTCAATACCAGTTCATCCCGAGGAGTACTCTCCTTCGAGAGGGTCCTTGGGGCGCTCTTCTCGATCCTCTTCTTCCTTGCGATCAGCGGGACGGTGGTGAGGCAGATATAGCCGTGAATGTAAACGTCGCCGCCAGATATGCTGAAGATGGGTGATCGAGAGGCGGGTTTTATCTATCCCGATTTCAGGCGAGTGGATTTCATCCTGGCGGCTCGCGGATAGCTATATCTAAACCCGCCTCGATAACCTCCACCGATGAAGATCGATCTCGACCAGATCCTCGCCCTCGCCGGCGACCTCTCGGAGGAGGGGTCAAGGGAGAGGTTCCGCAGATTCCTCCTCCAGACGGCGAAGGACCCCGACGCCGTCAGGGAGCTTCTCGCCTCGGCCCTGAAGGGAAAGGGGCAGGAGCTCCGATCCGCCCTGGAGGACCTCGTCGTCAGCCTCGGCCTTCCCCTCGGCTTTGATGTGGGGTTCGGGGAGGGCGGGCGCTGGTCCTCCCCCTCGGGGGTGAGCTTTCTCCTGGAGATCATCGGCGAGGGGGAGGCGGCGGACCTGGCCGCGATAGTCGAGAGGATCGAGGGTCTCCCTCAAATATCCCCGGCCCCTCCGGCGGCTGAGGCTGAGGCAGCCGCAACCGGCTGCGGTGGACCGGATCGGAAGGCTGCAGCCGGGCTGGGGGCGGACCTGACCGGCGGCATGGAAGAGGTGGGGGAAAAGGAGGAAGAGAAGCAAGAGAAGGAAGAGGGGGAGGAAGAAGAGGAAGAAAAGGAAGAGGGGGAGGAGGAGGAGGAACAGGAGCAAGAGGATGGGACGAGCACCATCGGCCTTCTCGTCGCCCTCGATTCCGAGATCCTCCGGATCGAGGATGCGGTAGCTCTGGGGGACGAGGAGGGTCGGGTTCGGGCGATCTCCGTCTCGGCCCTCACCGCCCTCTCGAAGATGGCGAAGGAGTACCACCTCACCCACGGGGAAGTCCTCCTCATCCTCCTCACCACCGGCGCCTCCGCCGACCCCCTCATCGCCCTCATCGCCCGGATCATATCCGAGTGTGAGGCCGAGACCCCGACCCTGGAGGAGATCGCCACGATCCTGGGCCCCCAGAGGTGGGGGGGTGAGGGGGCGACGGAGGACGCCCTCGCCGACCTCATCGACCAGAGCCGGTACTACGCCTTCGGGACCCGGGGCGGTGGGAAGAGGCCGGCGGGGCTCTGAGGACTCTTCGAGGATGAAGATCTCTCCGCCGGGAGAGGGGACGCCCGGTGGGGCGGTCCAGGAGATCCTCGCCGAAAATTTTATATCGAAACCAAGGTATAAATTGGATCTGATTCAATGATACGTAGACTCCTCTCTCCCCTTTCGATCACGGCCATCTTCGCGTTTCTCGCCCTCCAGACGGCCGCGGCGTTCGATCCATCCCCCGTCGATGCCGATCCTGCGCAGGCGGCGGAGCTGAACCGCCGGGGGCTCGCCCTCTACGCCTCGGGGGACCTTTCGGGGGCTATCGCCTCCTTTGAGAGATCTCTGGATATTGCCGAGAGGGCCTGGGGCCCCCACCACCCCAACGTCGCCGTCGTCGTCAACAATATGGGGCTCGCCCTCCGGGACTCCGGCGACTCGGCGGGGGCGAGAGGCTCCTTTGAGAGGGCGCTCTCGATAGGCGAGGGGGCGTACGGCCCCGACCATCCTGTGGTCGCAGCATACCTCAACAACCTCGGGCTCGTCCTCTGGGACGAGGGGGACCTCCCGGGGGCGAGAGGCTCCTTCGAGAGGGCCCTTTCTATCGAAGAGGCCGCCCGGGGCCACCACCATCCCAACGTCGCTACAAACGTCAACAACCTCGGGCTCGTCCTCCAGGAGATGGGGGAGCTACAGGAGGCGAAGGCCTCTTTTGAGAGGGCGATCGATATCGACGAGAGGGCCTTCGGCCCCCATCACCCCAACCTCGCCGCCGACGTCAACAACCTCGGCGGCGTCCTCCGGGAGATGGGAGACCTCGCCGGGGCGAGAGGCTGCTTCGAGAGGGCGATCGAGATATGCGAGGCCTCCCCAGGCCTCAGCGACCCGATGTTGGCCACCGCCTCCAACAACCTCGCCTTCGTCCTCTGGGAGATGGGAGACCTCTCCGGAGCGAGGGCCTCCTTCGAGAGGGCGGTCGAGATATCCGTCGCCCTCCAGGGGGCCGGGGGACCGATGGCATCGACCTACGCCGAGAACCTCCGGCTCGTCGATGAAGAGATGATGGGGGCGGGGATCGAAGGGATCGGCTCCGGTGAGGAGCATGGGGAGGAGGATGGGGAGGAGCATGGGAGATCTGAAGCATATCCCCGCCGGGGTGACGGGCCTTGACCATAATAGAAGACCACGAAGGCCTCAGGGATCTTCTGAAGAAGAGCAGAACCGTCGCCGTCGTAGGGATATCCCCGGACCCGCACCGTCCGAGCTACTTTGTATCGGAGGTGGTCAAGAGGTACGGCTTCAAGATCTACCTGATCAACCCCGAGCACCGGGGGGAGGAGATCCTGGGGGAGAGGGTCCTGGGTTCCCTTCGGGAGGTACCCGAGAAGATCGAGATCGTCGACGTCTTCAGGCGTCCCGAGGCGGTCGCCGGCCTAGCCGATGAGGCAAAAGAGATCGGGTTTGATACCTTCTGGCTGCAGCCGGGGACGGAGAACTGGGATGTCATCAGGGCTCTGGACCGGGAGGGGAGGGCTGTAGTTCCCGGAATCTGCATCAAGACCTGCTGCCAGCTCCTCCTCTGATCCGAAACGGACCCTCCTTTCCCCCGACCCCTCTTCGGGTCAGAAGTTCACCTCGACGCCCCTCCCGGAGAGGACGTCCTCCTCCGTCAGATCGACGATCCGATAGTCCCCTCCGGCGAAATCCTCCACAGGCCCCACCAGGTAGGGACCGACGGAACGGATCTGCCCCCCCCCGTCCGTCGAATAGGGGACGGTGATCTCGTAGCGGCCGTCCACCGGCATAGCTGAGTTATAGTAATGGAACCTCCTGCCCTGGTTTGAGGTCATCTCCAGGATCACCCCCATCGGCCTCTCGTAAGGGGTCGTCCCCGATATCCTGGCGCCGGCGACCCGCTCGAAGACCTTCACCTCCTTCGTCGGATACCCGAACCCCTTTGTCGCCTTCGACTCGAAGACGAGGCGGAAGGAGCCCAAGTCCGAGGAGTCGAAGAGGTGAAGCCTGGCGAGGGTCGTCGATAGAAACCTCTTGGTGTGCTCGAAGGTGACGATATCGGGATCTGTGGATATTACGATGTAGCTATCGGGATCTTCGCCGATCCAGGGGGGGATCGCCGGAAGCTTGGTGTAGACGATCTTATAGTCGGTGATGACGTATCGGACGTCCCTCGCCTCGGCTACGGCGATCGCCTCGTCCTCGGTCTCGGAGAGGAAGAACCTGGCAGCGTCCTGTGCCCCGGCCTGGAAGTTGTTGGCCACCACCGGCCTTCTCGACTGGAGGAGGATCCAGTTGCCGTAATCCCACCAGCTGAGAACTCCATACTCTGCGGGCCGATCCGGCCTCAGGAACCCTGCCGTCTCGGGGGTATTCTCCGAAAGCCATTCGAGGGTCTCTGCCCAGTCCCCTGAGATCTCCGGCCTATCCCCGGAGATCGTCACAACTCCTGCGAGGCTGGGGAGGAGGAGGACCGCCAGAAAGGCGATAGAGAGGGGGGTCTTTGACGATCGCCTCAACCTCTTGGACCCTTCGATCCGGTCAGAGACGGAGTAGAATAAAAGGGCGATCAAGACGGACGAAGATAACGAGAAGAGGTAGATGAACCGGACCTGAGGGATCAATAGACCAAGGGAGAAGACGGTCCAGACGAGGAAGAGGAGACGATCTCTCGGGATGGGGGCGCTCCACAGAAGCCGGATCACAATACAGAGCCCCAGGGCGGAGAAGGCGAGGCCGAGGGCGGGGAGGGAGACGAGATCGATGAGCTTGTAGATCGCAGTCGCCTCCAATATGCCGCCTCCGGCGACCCCGCCGAAGAAGAAGTAGCCTATCCCCTCCCAGAAGAGAGACCCGGCCCCCCGAATCATCCCGCAGCTGTGGCCGAGGATCGCGGCGATGTAGACGCAGACGGCCACCGCCGGGACGAAGAAGAGCCAGCTTGCAGTCTTCGCCTCGAATAGGCGGTATAGGAGGTATATGAACGCCAGCGCCGCCAGCGCCCCCAGGGATCCGAGGAAGGACGGATGGAGCCACGCCTCTTCCCGGAAAGGGAGGTGGAGGAGGAGAGCCGCCCCGAAGGCGGCGGCCAGGGGGACCACCGTCTCCGCCGGGGTGCCACCATCCCGGAGATCAAAGGCCGCCTGGACCGTCGCATAGATCAGGATCATCCCCATGTAGATCGGCGCCCCGAGCCAGGTATAGCCGACGGCCGCCAAAAAAACCCCGGCGGCGGCCCCAAACCAGACCCGTCTATCCCTCTCGGTGAGGGCATAGGCCAGGAGTAGGAGCGCTCCCAGGATCAGAAGCGACTCCAGGGCGTCGTGATCTGTAAATCCGAAATGGGTTCTGCCGATATGCTTTGGATCGACGGCCAGGAGGAACGCCGATAGGATCGCCACCCGGACCCCGAAGAGCTTCTTGGCCAGGAGGTAAAGTACCGGGATCGCAAGAGCCCCCAGGACGGGCGGCGCCAAGGCTCCTGCCATCTCGACGGCCGGTGCGCCCCCTCCGAAGAGGAGGGCCGCCCCCGCCACGACCTGGTCGAAGAGGGGGGGCCAGAGGAGATCGAGCCCCTGGGGATGGTTGAGGTACGAGTCGAACCAGAGGGGAGAGGGAAAGTTCTCGGCGGTATAATGGATCCGGCGGATATGGTAGAAGGAGTCGTATCCGTAGAAGAGGACGGCCCCGTCGACTATGGCGTTCTTCGCCGGAATGAGCCTCAACAGCAGGCTGATGAAGAAGGCCGCGAGAATGGCCATAGCCTCATGACGACCGCCTCGATCCATCAAAATCGACCTCGCGCCTCTTATGAGAGTGAACGGCGGCCTATCCCACCTGTTCCAGCTCTCGCCTGGATCTCGAATCCTATTAACCCTTATGGATAAGAGGGTCGTCTTCAGGATCAGAGAGACCGGCAGATCGAAGGCACCGACCCCGAGAAGGCCGCCCCTCCCGCCAGCGCTGAAAAAAGTATTTAGGCTCGGATGCTATCACCACCAGGGTCAGATGAGAGAGATGGATCGATGACGGAACTTGCTTGCGACTTCGACCTCTGGGTGATCTCGGTCCTGGGAAAGGACAGGCCGGGTATGATGCGCGACCTTCTGGAGGCTCCGGCGAAGATGAAGGTCAACATCGTCGACCTCGACCAGAGGATACTCCAGGGCCATCTGGTGATGTCGATGGTCGCGGACTTCGCAAAGGCCAACGCGACACCGGCGCAGCTTGAAGCCGCCCTCCAGAGAAGGGCGGCAGATCTCGGAGTCGAGGTCAGCTTTCTCCCCATAGATCAATACCGGGGGAGGCGGAAGGGGGGAAAGAACCTCCAGGTGGTGACGATCCTCGCCAGGGACAGGGAGGGGATAATCTACGACGTCGCCACCATCGCCGCTGAGATGGAGATCCACATCGAGAAGGCTCTCGTCACCGCGAGGGGCGAGCTGATATCGATAGAGTTCGTCATGGACTTCGGCACCGCCGATGTTGAGGTGAGGAGAGAGGAGCTGAAGAGAGAGTGCGAGAAGCTCGGCCTCGACGTCGTCATCCAGGAGATGGACAAGTCCAGAAAGGAGAAGCGGCTGATAGTCTTCGACATGGACTCGACGATCGTCGACTTCGAGACGATAAACCAGATGGCATCGTTTGCGGGGGTCGACCGGGAGGTGGAGGAGATAACAAAGCGGGCGATGAACGGCGAGCTGGACTTCGTCGATGCCCTCAGGAGCCGGGTCCGCCTCCTCAAGGGGACCCCCATGGAGGCCCTGGAGGAGATCGCAAAGAACATCCAGCTCACTCCTGGGTCCGAAGAGCTGATCCACCATCTGAAGGAGGTGGGCTATAAGACCGCCCTGATCAGCGGCGGCTTCACCTACTTCACCGACATCCTCAAAGTGAGGCTCGGCTTCGACTACACCTTCGCCAACGTCCTGGAGATAAAGGATGGGGTCCTCACCGGAGAGGTCGAGGGGGAGATCATCGACGGAGCCGCCAAGGGGAGGATCGTCAACGACCTCGCCCGGCTCGAGGGGATCAGCCCCGACAGCATCGTGGCCGTAGGGGACGGGGCCAACGACTGCCTCATGATCCAGAACGCTGGCCTCGGCGTCGCCTTCAACGCCAAGGATATACTGAAGAAGGTATCTGACGGGAGCCTCTCCAAGGAGAACCTCATAGGCCTTTTGAACATCCTGGGGCTCGCAGAGAAGGGCGGAGAGCTCCTTTAGGGTGGAGGGGGGTCCCTCCATCCCGGAAACGCCGCAGGTCCGTGGGGGGCGAAGGGTCGAAGACCGATCTTTCGGGTCTTGATTCGTTCCCATCGGAGAGATCGGCGGCGGACAGATCCGGATAAAGCATTTATACTTGACGGAGTTTAAGGACTCTGATTCGTCGGTTATCCGGCATCGGAGGATTGAATGATTTGACTACCGTTTATGACGTCCCTCCCAACCACCTCATTGACGCCGTGGCTGAAGAGCTGAGGAGCAGCGGGAAGATAGAGCCGCCCGAGTGGTCGGCGTACGTGAAGACCGGGGTAAACAGAGAGATGCCGCCCGTAGACCCCAACTGGTGGTACACCAGGTGCGCATCGGTGCTCCGCCGCCTCTACATCGACGGGCCCGTCGGCGTATCGAGGCTCCGGTCCTACTACGGCGGAAAACATCGAGGAAAGTGCGCCACCGCCAAGTTCGCCAAGGGGAGCGGGTCGGTCCTCAGGGTGGCCCTCCAGCAGCTGGAGAAGGCGGGGTACGTTAAGAAGATGAAGGCAGGACGGCAGCTGACCCCTGCAGGCCAATCTTTCTTGGACAACATATCTCATCAGGTCAAAATAGAGGTACAGAAGTCGGTCCCGGAGCTCGAGAGGTATTGATCCATGGAGATGGACGACGAGCTGGCAGAGCTGAAGCGCAAGAGGATGGAGGAGCTGCAGAGGCAGCAGGCGGACTCCGCGGTCTACTCCGCCCAGAGGTCTCAGCAGGAGCAGATCCAGCAGGAGATGGAGGCCCGAAAGCAGGCGATACTGAGGACGATCCTCACCCCCGAGGCGAGGGAGAGGCTCAGCAGCATAAGGATGGCCCGCCCGGAGTTCGCATCTCAGATCGAATCCCAGCTGGTGGTCCTCGCCCAGAGCGGCCGGCTCCAGAGCGCCATTACAGACGAGCAGCTCAAAGCCATACTCAAACAGATCACGCCGAAGAAGAGGGATATCAACATCACCAGGCGATGAAGGTCGTAGTTCTCTTCAGCGGCGGCAAGGACAGCGCCCTGGCCTCGATTCTTCTGGAACCGTTCTTCGATGTGGAGCTTGTGACCTTCGCCTTCGATGGCTTTAAAACGGATAAAGCCGCCAGGCAGGCCGCATTGGTCCTTGACCATCCCCACAGGACGATCGTCTTCGAGGACGAGCTCCTTGAGGAGGCGATCGGGATGCTCCTATCCGCGGGATACCCGAGGGACGGGATAAACCGCCTCCACGGCCAAGCCCTTGAGATCCTCTCTCAGGACTGGGAGTATCTCGCCGACGGGACCAAGAGGGAGGATAGGGTTCCCATGATGACCCCGGAGAGGGTCAAAAGCCTCGAGGACAGGATGGGGGTCCATTACATAAGGCCCCTCGCGGGATACGGGTCCAGGGCGATAAACGCCCTGGCCGCCCGTCACATGGACTTCGAGACGCGTCCAAGCGAGCTCTTCCCCGCCTCCGACTTCGAGGTGGGGCTGAGGATGGCGCTGGAGGAGAGATGCGGACCGCAGGCCCATGCCAGGATATTTCCAAAAAATCACATGCATACCAGAGTGACCAGGAGGAAGAGGATTTGAGCAAGAGAACCAAAGGAAAGAAGATCAGACATGCCAAGGCCTTCAGCCAGAACAGGCGGGTCCCCGGCTGGGTGATCATGAAGACGATGCGAAAAGTGGTGACCCACCCCAAGAGGCGCCACTGGAGACGGAGCAACATAGAGTGAGGAATCATAGATGGCGGAGACAGAGAGAGTTTATACGATACCGCTCAGGGAAGTGAAGACGGCCCCTCGATGGAAGAGGAGCAAGAGGGCGGTCTACGAGGTCAAAAAATATCTGGCAAAACATATGAAGACCTCCATCGAAGATGTGAAGATAGGCACCGCCCTCAACGAGGCGATCTGGGCGAGGGGGGCAGAGAAGCCTCCGGCCAGGGTCCGGGTGAAGGCGGCGAAGTTCGACGACGGCGGGGTTGAGGCTGAGTTTGCAGGCGAACGGATCAGATAAGCGGCTCAAGATAGCTGGAAGCTCCCTACTGGGGGTCTTCGCCTGCTGCACCGAAGAGGCGGTCCTCGTCCCCCCCGAGACGGCCCCGGAGGCGATGGCTACCTTGGAGAGGTGGCTTGGGATCTCCCCCGTCAAGATATCGGTGGCGTCAAGCTCAGTGGTGGGGTCTCTAATATGCGGCAACAGCCGCGGCTTCATTCTCACGCCTCACGCCGGCGACGAGGACCTGGCGAGGCTCTCTTCCTTCGGCAAGGCGGCGAGGCTTCCGGGAAAGATTAGCGCGGCCGGAAACGTCATCCTCGCCAACGACACCGCCGCCATGATCCATCCGGGGCTCTCAGACCGGGCCTGCGAGAGCATAAGCAAGATCCTGGGGGTGGACGTAAGACGGGGGACGATCGGGGGGCTGAAGACCGTCGGCATGACCTCCGCCGTCACCAACCGGGGGGTTCTCGCCCATCCGAGGCTCTCGGAGGCGGAGCTCGCGGAGCTCGAAGACCTCTTCGGCCTCCCCGTGGACGTGGGGACGGTCAACTTCGGATCGCCCCTGGTGGGGTCGGGGGTACTGGCCAACAGCAACGGGTACGTCGCAGGAGACGATACGACAGGTCCTGAACTGGGCCGCATCGAAGATACGTTGGGTTTTATGGGGTAGTCTTATGGTCGATTTTGAGGTGAGAGGAAAGTTCAAGGTAAAAAGAGACTGGCAGTCCTTCTCCAAGATCATTGAGAGCAACAACGAGAAGAACGCCACGGAGAAGGCATACTCCCTCCTGGGAAGCGAGCAGGGGGTAAAGAGAAACCTGGTGAAGATAGAAGAGGTGAAGGCTCTTGGCTGAGTCTCCGGCTGCTCCCAGCGAGGAGGAGGTCAGGAGACTCTTGATGGTTTATCAGCAGCGTCAGGCCGAGGCAGACGCCATCGTCAGGCAGCTGGGGCTCTTCCAGCTCTCTTTAGAGGGGTGCGAGAAGGCGATCAAGGCCGTAGAGGCGATGGAGACCGCCGAGGAGGGCCAGGATATGCTGGTGCCCATCGGCCAGGACTCCTTCATCCACGCAAAGCTCGCCGCAAAGGAGAGGGTTGTGGTCGGCGTCGGCGCTGGAGCTAGCATCGAGAAGAGCACGCAAGAAGCGAAGGCCTCTCTCAACGCCAGGAAGGCTCAGCTTCTGGAGGCCTCGGGGAAGCTCAGCCAGACCCTCTCGAAGATCGAAGAGGAGATGGGGAAGATCCAGTCGATCGCGGCCCAGTACGAGAGGCAGTTTTCTGAGTAGGTGCGAAAGAGTTGTTCAACAGGTTCAAGGAGAGGCTGAAGGGGTTCAAAGAAGCCGTCTCCGCCAAGATCCAGGAGAAGGGGGAGGCTCAGGCCGAGGGGCAGGAGGGGAAGGCCGCCGCAGGAGAGAAGGAAGCAACGGCCGGCGTCTGCGAAACGGTGGTGGATCGCCCCATATCTGGAAATAATGAGGCGAAGACGAAGCAGTCCTTCACATCCAGGGCCAGATCCCTAATCTTTGAGCAGGAGGTCGTCCTCGACGAGAAAGACCTCAAAGGACCCCTCTGGGATCTGGAGATGGCGCTCCTGGAGAGCGACGTCGCCCTCCCCGTCGCCGAGACGATAGTAGGATCCGTAAAGGACGATCTGGTGGGCAAGAAGAAGAAGATCCGGGCCGACACCGGCGAGATCGTCGAGGAGGCGCTCCGGTCCGCCCTCAACAAAGTCCTATCGGAGAACCGGTTCGACGTCGACCTCTTCATAAAAGAGGCGGATAAGCCGGTGAAGATCGTCTTCGTCGGGGTGAACGGGACCGGCAAGACCACCTCCATCGCGAAGGTGGCGAGGTACCTCAAAGATCAGGGATACTCCGTCGTCCTCGCCGCCGGGGACACCTTTCGGGCCGGGGCGGTGGAGCAGATCGAGGTCCACGCCAAGAATCTGGAGATGAAGCTCGTCAAGCACAAGGACGGCAAAGATCCCGCCGCCGTCATCTTCGACGCCGTGGAGTACGCCCGGGCCCACCACAAGGACGTCGTCCTCGCGGACACCGCCGGGAGGCTTCACACCAACGTCAACCTGATGGACCAGATGAAGAAGATCGTGAGGGTCGTAAAGCCCGACCTTCTGATATTCGTCGACGAGGCGATAGCGGGAAACGACGCCGTCGAGAGGGCGAGGCTCTTCAACGAGGCGGTCCCGATAGACGGGACGATCCTCACCAAGACCGACGCCGACGCCAAAGGGGGCGCCGCCATATCCATATCTCACATCACCGGCAAGCCGGTCCTCTTCCTGGGGGTCGGCCAGAACTATCCGGACCTGGTGAAGTTCGAGCCGGAATGGCTCCTGGAGCGGCTCCTCGGCCCCTGAACCCCGGGGCCTCTGGAACCCTCTGGCCCTGCCCTGCCGATCCCGGGCCCGCGATTCATGAGATGACGGCCGCCACGGGTGCCGTCAGATGGTATCGTCCTCCCTTGATAGGGGGACGTAAAGGGGCAGGCCGTTGCTCTTCTGGATCGCCCTCGCCCGGCTGAGGTACTCGGCGATCATGACGGGGAAGGTCCTCGCCTCCAGGTAACGCAGGCCCAGCTGCTCCGCCCACTTCTGGATCCCCATATCCTGGGAGATGACCGCGGCGTTCAACTCCTTTGCCAGGAGGAGGATGTCTATGTCGGGTCCGCTGTCGAGGATCCCGTAACGGAGGGCGTTTCTGTACTTCTCCCGGAACTTTCTCACTATCCCTCCGACGACCTCCCTCTCGATCTCGTCCTTCTTCGCCGAGAGGTCCCCCTCCTCCGCGCTCATGGCGACGCACCTTCCCACCGCCTCCCATATCGCCCCCTCGGCGACGTTCATACCCTTGTTTATCCTGCTCCTCATGTAGTAGACGTACTCGTAGAAGACCTTGGAGGGTATCTTCACCTCGTATCTGTCCGGGGTCATCTTGACGAGCCAGGTGTCGACCTTGATGAGAACCGCCTCGTCGCAGTCGTTGTGGTTGACGAAATCCCTGATCTCGTTGTAGACGGAGGGGTAGGGGACGTAGCAGCTGATCCCGAGGTGGAGCCTCGCCTCGGCTATGGAGTCGAGGATGGAGTTCATCCCTTCGCAAATGTTGGTGCAACCCCCCTCCTCCCAGGCGAGGGAGTCGGTGAGGGCGGTGGTATCGAGGACAAACCTCTGGCGCAACATCTTGGCCAAATATGTAAGAGGTGATATAAGACGGCTTTCCCGTCCCATCTCCACAGTATTTAAGGGATGGGCGCCATGACGGACCCTGTGCAGCGGCTTTACCAGGATGATGGGTCAAAAGAGACGGCAGAAGAGACGGGGTGGCGGATTTGAGACCTCTGGCCTTCTCCCTATCCAGGATAGAGAACCTGATGCACCAGGTGACCTTCGACCCCCTGAGGATGGAGGGCGATATCATCACCAACACCACCCTGGTGGACCTGAAGATGCTGGACGCCACCCTGCGGATATTTCGGGACGTCATGGAGAGCGGCCTGGCCGTCAGCCCCTACCTGAAGGTGGAGACCCTGGGGAGCCGGGCCAAGATATACTCCGCCTGCAGCATCACCGTCAGCGGCGTCCTGCTCAAGGCGAAAGTTCCCGTGAGGCCCAAGGGCGGAGGGGTGATCGAGGTCATCGACCGCGAGCCGGTCCGGTTTACGGACATGCTGATGTACTGGGCGACGACGATCGATCCGATAGACGTCCTCATCAGCCAGGAGCTGACATCGGTCCTGGAGATGATGAGGACAGGAAGCGGCAGGATCCTGGGAAACCTCCAGGAGGCTCCGATGCTGGCGGCCGAGAGGATAGAGGAGAAGCTCGAGCTCCTCGCCGAGGCGGGGTTCTCCGGGGTCCTGGACCTGGGGGAGCCGAACATGAACGTTCTCGGCGTCTCGGTGGAGCGGGATCACGTCGGATTGTCCCTCGTAGGAGGGACCAATATCGTCGCCGCTGCATTGAGCCATGGGATCGGTTTGGAGACCGAGTCGATAAGCGGCCTCACCGAAATCGGGGAGATGACCCACATCGAGGATCTCGTTTCGTAGACGATCAGAGGGGAGAGGTCTCGTCATATGGACGACGCAAGATCGAGATCCTCGTCCTTTGGGGCGAGACTCAAAGTTTGGGACCGAGCTATTTATAAGATCGTTCACGAACTAATTTTCCGTGAAGAACGACGAGGTGGCGCGCCTCCTCCGGGAGATGGGAGATCTCCTGGAGCTTCAGGGGGAGAACGGCTTCAAGGTCGTAGCCTACCGGAGGGCTGCTAGGTCCGTGGAGTCGATGAAGACGGACCTGGTGGAGGTCTCCCGCCGGGGCGGTCTGGAGTCGATCCCCGGGGTGGGAAAGGCGATCGCTGCCAAGATCGAAGAATATCTGAAGACGGGAAAGATCGAGAGCCGCGAGCGGCTCTTCCGGGAGACCCCCCCGGGGATGGGGGAGCTCCTCTCGATATCGGGGCTCGGCCCCAAGACCGTATCGATGCTCCACCAGAAGCTGGGGGTATCGACGGTCTCCGAGCTGGAGGCGGCGGCGAAGGAGCACAGGGTCAGGAGGCTACCCCGGATGGGCCCCACCTCCGAGAAGAACATCCTCCGGTCGATAGAGCGGTGGAAGAAGCGGTCCGATAGGATCCCCCTGGGGGTCGCCCTCCCCATCGCCGAAGAGATCCTCAGAAGCCTTCAGAAGGTGGCGGGGATCGAGAACCTCACCCTGGCGGGGTCGCTGCGCCGGGGGATGGAGACGGTCGGCGACGTCGACATCCTGGCGACTTCGTCATCCCCGCAGGCGGCGATAAGGGCCTTCGTTGAGCTGCCCCGGGTCGAGGAGGTACTGATGAAGGGGCCGACGAAGGCGTCGGTGATCGTCGACGAGACGGTCCAGGTCGACCTGCGGATCGTCGACCACCGGTCCTTCGGGACGGTGATCCAGTACTTTACAGGCTCCAAGGAGCATAACGTCAAGCTCCGCTCCGTCGCCCTCTCGAAGGGGTACTCCCTCTCCGAGTACTCCCTGACGAGGCTCGCCGACGGCAAAGATCTCTTCTTCGACCGGGAGGAGGACCTCTACCGCCACCTGGGGATGGAGTGGATCCCCCCCGAGATCCGGGAGGACGGGGGCGAGGTGGAGGCGGCCCTCTCCGGACGGCTCCCCCGCCTCGTGGAGGTCTCGGATATCAGGGGGGACCTTCACGTCCACACCGACTGGTCCGACGGCCTCCACACCATGGAGGAGATGGTCTCGACAGCCCAGGGCCTCGGCTACGAGTATCTGGCCTTCTGCGACCACTCTCACGGCCTTGCCATCGCCAACGGCCTCGCAGCCGAACGGCTATTTGAGAAGATGGAGCTGATCGCCGGCCTCAACGACAAGGTGGAGGGGTTCTCGATCCTGGTGGGCACAGAGGTGGAGATCAGGGCCGACGGGAGGCTCGACTATCCCGACGGGATCCTGGAGGAGTGCGACGTCGTCGTCGCCTCGGTCCATTCCGGCTATAACCAGCGGGAGAGGGAGATGACGAACCGTATCATATCGGCGATGGAGAGCGAGCACGTCGACATCATCGGCCACCCCACCGGAAGGAAGATCGGGGAGAGGGAGGCGTACGAGGTGGACCTGGAAAGGGTCCTGGAGGCGGCGGCTAGGACTGGGACGGCGATGGAGATCAACGCCCACCCCAGCAGGCTCGACCTCAACGCCCGGTGGTCGAGGCGGGCCAAAGAGCTGGGGGTGAAGCTCGCCATAAACACCGACGCCCACAGCACCTGCGGCCTTTCGGCGATGGAGTACGGGGTCAAGACCGCGAGGCGCGGCTGGCTTGAACGGGGAGACGTCCTCAACACCTTGGGCTTGCGGGAGCTTTTGAGCCACCTCGGCCGGGGCTGAGGTCGGCGGGGTGAGATCTGATCATGGAGAGGGGAAGGCGGGATCGCCGGCAGAAGGAGAGGGGGTCGTGAAGAGCGCGGTTGGGTATCATAAGTGGGCGGATCGATATGGGTTCTGAGATAAGGGGAGATGGAAGGGCGGAGAAAGGACGCCGGGATAAGAAGGCCGGCGGAGCAGGATACTGGAAGCGCTTCCTCTTCGGGGTCGCCGTCATGGCCGCCGTCTTCAGCGGCCTCCTCTTCGCCCTCTACCACCTCGATCTGATGCCCGGTCCGGGGGAGGATTATGGCAACGCGCCCCCCAGGATCGATCTCTTCGAGGCGAGCCCCGCAGCCGTCATCCCCGGTGAGGGCTCGACCCTCACCTGGAAGGTCTCGGGGGTCAGCCTCGCCGACAGAATCACCATCGACCCCGGTATCGGCGCGGTCGCCCGGGAGGGGAGGGTCGCCGTCCTTCCGGAGGAGACGACGGTCTACACCCTCGCGGCCGCCAACGCCGCCGGAGAGGCGGATGCGAGGGTGACGGTGGTAGTGGAGGAGGGATAGACGGGACGAAGGATCTGATCCTCCGAGAAAAGGACGGATTCTCCGCGGACGATCAATAGTAGTACCATATGCTGCTATAATCCTCCGGGTCCTCGCCCCTCTCCGCCAGCCTATCGAGGTAGCCGCTTATGCTGACGTCGTCGTAGATGTAGGGCTTCACCTGGACTATGTTCTTCTCCCAGGGGAGGAAACGGTAGGTTCGGCGGCCGTCGGGCTGGATTCCTATGATCTCGTGGTTCTGCCAGGCCCGCAGGTGGTCTTTTCCCAGGAAGGGGACGTTGAAGACCGGCTCGTCGGTCCTGAATATCCCCGGCAGGAGCCGCGCCTCCTCTTTTTGCTCCTGGAGGATCCGGGCGATGGGGACGGCGTACTCCTCCATCTCACTCTTCCCCTTCATGTTGAAGGTGTAGTAGGGGTCGACCCCGATCTTCTTCAGGACTATCCGCAGCGCCGCCGTCTCAAACCGCCGGCTGTTGGCGAAGGTGAATACCTGCTGGTTGTAGACGTCCATCCCCAGGAACCTGATCCTCCTGATCGCCTCCAGGGTATCTGCCGTCACCTCCCGGGGGTGCATGAAGTGGGTGACGACCGATAGGCTCCTTCTGCCCAGGTCGTGGTAAGAGCCGAAGATCTCGCAGAGCTCCTCTGTGATCCTCTGGGGGACGGTGATGGGGGTTCTGGTGGCTATCCTGATGCTGACGATGTGGTCGATCCCGGCGAGGCGGCCGAGGATCTTATCGATCCGGTCGTCGGCCATCACCAGGGGGTCGCCGCCGGTGACGAGGACGTCCATCATCTGGTCGTGGTCGGCGTACCAGTCGAGGGCCGCCTCGATCTTCTCCGTCGACGCCATAGCCGAGGGCATGAAGGGGGCGGTGATCTCCCAGTTCCTCTGGCAGTAGACGCAGATCTGGGGGCAGGAGTCGTAGGGCTTTATGATGGCGACCCGGGGGTAGCGGCGGGTGACGAGGTCTGCGGGGGATGTATCGTACTCCCTCATGAAGTCGAAGGCCCACTTACGGTCGACCCTATGGGAGATCATCTTCTGGACGTACTTCAGGGGAGGGAAGACCTGCTGCCTGACGGCGTAGTCGAGGTCCGTCGGATTTTTATCCATCAGGGAGAGGTAGTGAGGGGTGACGCCGAAGGGGATACCCTTCTCCAGGGCGAGGGCGATCGACTCATCGTGCTCGGGGCTGAGGTTTATGATCTCTTTTATGAGGGCTAGACCGTCGGCGTCCTTGAAGACGTTTCGAAACTGCCACCTCCAGTCGGACCAGTCGTCCTCGTCCCCGCCCAGGACCGAGAGGATCCTCGCCTTATTCCCGGCCCGCGCCCCGGCGATATCGGGGTCGAGGCCGCTTCTATATCTGGCAAGGCGCGCGTCCATCCTCCGTCCCATCTCGTCTAGGTAGAGAGACCGCTTCTCTGCCGCCTCCCGCCCTTCGTACATCTCGAAGTCGGGGACCTTTATCCCCTCCATCAGCATCGAGGGGTAGACCTCGGCCTGGACCTTCACCGCTTTGAAAAGGTGGAAGAACTCGTCGACGAAGCCGTCGGCGACCTTTGAGTCTCCGGATACCGCCGCCTGCCAGAGATACTCCAGGGACGAGGTCTTCGCCGCCCTCTCGTTTCGGGGGGAGAAGAGGTTCTTAAGACCCGCAACAGCCTCTTTGAAGAGGACGTAGTCCCATGGGTCGATCTCCACCGCCTCCCGCTGGCGGGTCCAGTCGAGGGACTGGAGGTAGCCGACTACGACATCCCTTGCAGCCTCCAGGCTCTCGCTCTCTTTGAGGAGGAGGTATATCTCCGGGGCGACATCCCAGCACTTCTGCCATCTATCCGACATATCTGGAACTTAGATCTTTATCCGATGGTATTTAAAAATCACTTCTAAGGCCCGACCTCTCCGATCTCCCAGATACCACCCCCGGCCCCGAGACATCGATATTCGCCTCATGCGGGATCCGGGATTTCGTCGGGTTATATTTGACGGCGACGTTGAGCCTTCTTTTTGTGATAAGATTAGTAGAAATGCTTATAAAATTCCTCTTCATCAGAACTACTTGGCATGAATAATTAAACAATCCATATAGAGTCACATTATCCATATTCTAAAACGAAAAAGTTCATAAATAAGAAGACGAATTATAGATTTCGTAAGACACAATCCCATATGAGGAATGGAGGATTTTATAATGAGATATTCGCAGATATTGGGGCTGGCGGCGGGGCTATTCGTCCTGCTTTTGGCAGCCCTTCCCGCCGCTGCCGATGACGGCGGATCGGTCCCGGTATACACCGTGGCGGACACCACCGGGGACTGGGGTTTCCCCTCTCCTTACGCCCACTACGCCCGGGGGCCGGGGTACACCCGGATGAGCTTCCTCTTCGACACCCTGATCTGGAAGGATGACGCCGGGTACGTTCCAGCCCTCGCCGAGAGCTGGGAGCTCGTCGGTGACGACGTCTACATCTTCTCCTTGAGGGAAGGGGTCACCTGGCACGACGGCGAGCCCTTCACCGCCGATGACGTCGTCTTCACCGTCGAGTACACGAAGGAGCACCCCTACATGTGGGTCGATTCGGGGATAGTCGAGGGGGCCGAGGCCCTCGACGACCTGACGGTGAAGCTGACCCTCTCGGCTCCCTTCGCCCCCTTCCTTGACCAGGTGGCAGGGACCCTTCCGATCTTGCCCGAGCACGTATGGTCCGGGGTCTCCGATCCTGTCAACCGCAGGGAACAGGACGCCCTCGTAGGGACCGGCCCCTACACCCTGAGGGCCGGGGACTACGACAAGGTCCAGGGGACGTACAGGTACGTCGCCTACGAGGACTATTACCTCGGTGAGCCGAAGGTTAACGAGCTTCGGTTCGTCAAGATCTCCGCCCCCAACGCCGCGGCGGAGCTCCTCCAGGGGAGGGTGAACACCGCCGGGATCGAGCCGGAGATGATCGGCCAGCTGGAGAAAAGCTTCGTGATCGTCGAGGTCCCTTCCCACTGGTGGAACTACAAGCTGATGATAAACCACCAGAAGGAGCCCCTCTCGGACAAGAGGTTGCGGCAGGCGATCGCCTACGCCATCGACCGGGAGAAGCTGGTGGATATAGCGGCCCGGGGCTACGGCCTGGCGGGAAGCCCGGGGTTCATACCCTCTGACAACGACTGGTACAACCCCGAGATCGACGGCTTCTACCCCAACGACCCGGCAAAGGCGAAGGAGCTGCTCAGAGATATGGGCTATGACGGCAGGAAGATCCAGCTCCTTGTCAAGGGCGGCTCCACAACCGAAGAGAGGATCGGCGAATTGATCGAGGCGGACCTGAAGGCTGCCGGGATCAACGTAGACCTGCGGACGATGGACTCTAAGACCGTCGACTCCAAGGTCGCCGACTGGGACTTCGACCTCGCGGTCAGCGGCCACGGCGGTGTCATCGGCGATCCCCACTTCCTGGCAAGAAACACCATCGAGATGGAGAGCTTCAACAGCGCGCGGTACGACGCCAACCCCGAGCTCGTAGCCCTCCTCGAGGAGCAGGTGACGCAGATGAATGAGGACGCCCGCCGCGACCTCATCGACCGGGCCCAGATCCTCTACGCCGAGGACGTCCCGGCCCTGACCCTCTACTACACCGAGGCCTTCGTCGCCCACGACGGCCAGGTGGAGCTCTACTACACCTACAACGGGATGTCCCTGGGGATACCCATCGCCCTCAACA